>DATJUQ010000072.1:0-4142 GCA_035502235.1 Allosphingosinicella sp. | reverse complement strand
GGCCGGAGGCGGGCGCCTCCCCTGCCCTGCGGATCGCGCGGAAGACGAGGTCGCGGACGGCGCGCCGGTCCTTCGATCCGGCATAGCGCCGAGTCTTGAAATAGCGGGCGATCAGCGTGTCCGCGGCGGCCCCGCCGGCCTTGGCCGAAGCGAGGATCTCGTCGACCAGCTCGACCGCCGCCTGGAGGCGCGCCTGCGGGGTCATCCCGCCAGCCTAGCGCAGCGGGTAATTGGGAGCCTCGCGGGTGATGGTGACGTCGTGGACATGGCTCTCGCGCAGCCCCGCATTGGTGATCCGGATGAATTCGGCCTGCTGCAGCCCGCCGATGGTCGCCGCGCCGGTATAGCCCATCGCCGCCTTCACCCCGCCGACCAATTGGTGGACGACGTCGGCGGCATGGCCCTTATAGGCGACCTGCCCCTCGATCCCCTCGGGGACGAGCTTCAGCTGGTCCTTGATGTCCTGCTGGAAATAGCGGTCGGCGGAGCCGCGCGCCATCGCGCCGAGCGAGCCCATGCCGCGATAGGATTTGTAGGCCCGGCCCTGGTAGAGGAAGGTGTCGCCCGGCGCCTCCTCGGTCCCCGCGAGCAGCGAGCCGATCATGACGGCGGAGGCGCCCGCCGCCAAAGCCTTGGCGACGTCGCCGGAGGTCCTCAGGCCGCCATCGGCGATGACCGGCGTGCCGGTCGCCCGCGCCGCCTCGGCGCTGTCCATGATCGCGGTCAGCTGCGGCACGCCGACCCCGGCGACGACGCGGGTCGTGCAGATCGAGCCCGGGCCGATGCCGACCTTCACCGCGTCCGCGCCGGCGCCGATCAGGGCGCGGGTCGCCTCGCCGGTGGCCACGTTGCCGGCGACGATCTGGACGGCGTTGGAGGTCTTGCGGATCCGCTCCACCGCCGCCGCGACGTCGGCATTGTGGCCGTGCGCGGTGTCGATGACGATCAGGTCGCATTCCGCGTCGATCAGCGCCTGGGAGCGTTCGAAGCCCTTGTCGCCGACCGTGGTCGCGGCGGCGACGCGCAGGCGTCCGGAGCCGTCCTTGGTGGCGTGGGGATAGGCGACCGCCTTCTCGATGTCCTTGACGGTGATCAGGCCGATGCAGCGATTGTCCTCGTCCACCACCAGCAATTTCTCGATCCGGCGCTGGTGGAGCAGGCGCCGCGCCTCCTCCTGGCCGACGCCGGGGCCGACGGTGACGAGATTCTCGTGGGTCATCAGCTCGGAGACGGGCTGACGCGGATTTTCGGCGAAGCGGACGTCGCGGTTGGTGAGGATGCCGACCAGGCGCCCGTCCGCCTCGGTCACGGGGATGCCGGAAATCTTGTGCCGCTCCATCAGCGCCCGGGCGTCGGCGAGGTCCTGGTCGGGGCGGATGGTGATCGGATTGACCACCATCCCGCTCTCGTAGCGCTTCACGCTGCGCACCGCATCGGCCTGCGCCTCGACGTCCAAGTTGCGGTGGAGCACGCCGAGCCCGCCGAGCTGCGCCATCACGATCGCCATCTCCGCCTCGGTGACCGTGTCCATGGCCGAGGAGAGGATCGGGATGTTGAGCGCGATCTCGCGGGTCAGCTGGCTGCGCGTATCGGCCTGGCTCGGCACGATGGCGGAGGCGGCCGGCTTGAGCAGCACGTCGTCGAAGGTGAGGCCGAGGGGGATTTCGGCGACTGTCATTGGGCGGGCCTTTGCACTGGGGACGATTGGGGGCGCTGATATTGGGCGGGATCGGCGAGGCGGCGGACGAGCGCGACGGTGAGGTTCGCATCCTCGGCGGCGCCGTCGAGCACGAGCTGGTCGTCGACCTGGTCGTCGAAGCGGTGATAGCGCCCGCCCGCCAGGAAGCGGCCGAGCAGCTGCATGTTCGAGAAGGACCCGCCGACCATCAGTGTCGGGACGCCCTTGCGGGCGAGCGCCCAGCCGTCCTGGCGCCGGACGAGCGCCGCGGCCTCGTCGTCCGGATCGAGCGTGCGGCCCGCGGCGGCGATCGTCGAGGTCACCAGCGCGTCCAGGCCGGCCACGCCGCTGCGCATGACCGCGACCGGCGTGCCGGCGGGGGCGATGGCGATCGTGTCCATGTTGATCGCCGCGAGGATGGAGGTGAGCGGCACCGTGGGATGGTCGGCGAAATAGCCGGCGCCGACGAGGCCGACCTCCTCGGCCGTGGTGGCGAGGAAGATCAGGTCGCGGGCCGGGCGGTTGCCGCGGCCGAGCTGGCCGGCAATCTCGATCAGCGCGGCGATCCCGCTCGCATTGTCCACCGCGCCGTTGCAGATCCGGTCGGGCGCTCCCTCGGGCGCGCAGAGGCCGAGATGGTCCCAATGGGCGAGCAGCATGACATTCTCGCCGGGCGCGCCGGTGCCGCGCAATCGGCCGATCACGTTGCTGGTCTCGACCCGGCTGACAGTGGTGGTCGCCTCGATCGAGGCGCGGCCGGACAGGGTCACGGGACGGAAGGAGGAACCGGGCTGCTCGTTCAGCAGCCGCTCCATGTCGCCGCCCGCGCCCGCGATCAGGCGCTGCGCCGCGGCCATCTGGAGGAAGGCGGTGAAGCGCGGCGTCGTGCCGTCGTCCGCGCGGGGCCGGGTCCGCTGGAGACCGGTGCGGAGTTCGGCCAGCGAGGTGTCGTCGCTGACGATCACGACCACGGCGGCGGCGCCCGCCGCGGCCACGGCCCGGATCCGCTCCGGCAGGGCGGGAAAGCCCTCGACCTCGGGCCCCTGGTTCAGGATCAGGACGATCGCGCCGCGGACATTGGCGCCGGCGAGCTGGTCGATGCCCCGGTCGGTCATGCGCGCGCCATGGGCGGCGAAGATGACCGGCGCGTTGCGCAGGCTGTCGCGCGGCTCGCGGCCGACGGCGACGATCTCCGCCGCGGTGAGGCTGCCCGCGCTGCGTCCGGTCCAGCTCAACGACGCCTGCGCGGGCTGGCGGGAGGCGAGGCGGAAGGTCTGGAACCAGCCGCCATTCTCTCCCGCCGGCTCCAGGCCGCGCGCGCGAAACTGTTCGACGAGATAGGCGGTGGTGCGGCGTTCGCCCTCGGTGCCGGGGGCGCGGCCCTGATAATCGTCGCTCGCTAGGATGCGGATGTGGCGCAGCAGGTCGGCCTCGCCGATGGCGGGCGCGGCCGGCTGGGCGGCGAGCGGTGCGGCGAGGGAAAGAGAGAGGAGCGCGGAGGCGCGGATCAGGGGCTTGAACATGGCGCTGCTTAAGGAGCGCGGCGGGGCCGCGCAAGCGATTCGGCCCGGCCCTCGCGGTCGCCTAGCCGCGCGCCTTGGCGATCAGTCGGTGGGCGGTCTCGACATGCATCGCCTCGACCATCTTGCCCTCGTGCCGCTCGGCGCCGCCGGTGGCTGCGGCGACCAGGCGGCGGGCCGCGTCCAACTCCTCCTCGGTCGGGCCGAACAGGCGGTTGGCGGTCTCGATCTGGCTGGGGTGGATGACCGACTTGCCGTCGAAGCCCCAGGCGCGGCCCTGCCGGCATTCGGCTTCCAGCCCCGCATCGGCCTCGAGCCGGTTGTAGACCCCGTCATAGGCCGGGATGCCGGCGGCGCGCGCGGCGAGCACGACCCGCTGCAGCGCATAGACCAGCCCTTCCCGTTCCTTCTGCTCGGGCAGGCCGAGCGCGGCGGAGAGGTCGTTGGTGCCGGCGATCAGCCCGGCCGAGAGCGCGGCGATGGCGGCGGCGTCGATGATCGCGCGTGGCGTCTCGATCATCGCCAGCACGGGCCGCGTCATCAGCCCGACCGCGTCGTGCACGTCCTTCTGGCTCTCCGCCTTGGCGAGAACGACGAGATCGACATCGGTGTGGCGGACCGCGGTGATGTCCTCGCCGAAATGGCGGCTGCCGGTCTGGTTGACCCGGATCGCAACCGGGCGCCCGCCAAAGCCTGCCTTGCCGGCCTCGATGGCGAGCCGGCGGCCCTCCGCCTTGTCTTCCGCGCGCACCGAATCCTCGAGGTCCAGGATGATCAGGTCGGCGGGCAGGGTCCGCGCCTTCTCGATGGCGCGCGCATTGGAAGCCGGGAGGAAGAGGAGGCTTCGGCAGGTGCGCAGATCGGTCTTGTCCATGCCCATGTTTCCGCTTGGAAGAAGGCCGCTTTATCGACATGATGCGGCGGGTCAAGCGAGGGGAGTGAAG
>DATJUQ010000071.1:0-12378 GCA_035502235.1 Allosphingosinicella sp. | reverse complement strand
ACCCTCTCCCCCAGGGGAGAGGGGGCTGATGCTGTCCCTGCTGAATGTCGATACGCTCTAGCGCGGCACTCGATTGGACCTGGCGCGGATCGGCCACATGTAGTCATCCCGGCGAAGGCCGGGACCCATGAACACGTTTGGCCGACAAAAGAGTGACCAACACAATCGACTTTTTTTCGTTTTTTCCGTGTGCATGGGTCCCGGCCTTCGCCGGGATGACTCTTTTGACTGGTCCACCCCAAGTCTAATTGGGTCCGAACCCTAACCCGCGGGCCGGCCACGGACGATCGGGTCCACCGAGCCGGTGGTCACCGCATGATAGCCGGGCCGGGCGCGCTCGTAGAGCCGCGTCGCGATCGGCCGGCCCCAGTCGCCCTGCTGCATCAGCGCCTGGAAGAGCGGCTGCACGAACTTGCGCCGGCCCATGCCGAGCAGGAAGCGCTCGGTCGCGGGCAGGACGGGCTCGTAGCGGTTGCGGATGCCGAGCCGCAGCCAGACGAACAGCACCTCCGCATTGCCGCTCTCGGAGAGGCGGAAGGCGCGGTCCAGCTCGGCGAGGCGCGTGCCGGGAAGCTGGGCGGGGAGCCCCTTGATGAAGCGCACCCGCTCGGCCCAGTTCCAGCCCTGATAGGGCACCGCGGCCGCCGGTCCGCCGGCGTTGAACGCCCGCAGCGCCGCGTCCACCGCCGCGAAGGCGGCCGGGT
This sequence comes from Allosphingosinicella sp., assembly GCA_035502235.1. Lineage (GTDB taxonomy): Bacteria > Pseudomonadota > Alphaproteobacteria > Sphingomonadales > Sphingomonadaceae > Allosphingosinicella. Next base: position 11,674 of record DATJUQ010000071.1, on the reverse strand, counting down.
CCGGCGCCGCCGCATTGCCGGGCAGGCCGGGCTGGTAGACCCAATTGTCGAGCTGCAGCCGCGCCTCCAGCGCCGCGTCGCCGCGGATCAGGTTGGCGCGCAGGTCGGCGAGGAAGCGGGCCGAGGTCATCGGCTGGAAGGCGTGCCGGTCGAAATAGGCGCGCAGCCAGGCGTCGAACCGCGCGCGGCCGACGATCCGCTCGAGCGTGCGCAGGAAGATCGCGCCCTTGTCGTAGACGATGCCGCTGCTGCCGCCGTCGGCATCGTCGGACGGATCGTGCAGCCGGGTGCGCGGCGAGGTGGCGCCGAGCTCGGTCAGCGCCGCCTGCATGTCGTCCCAGGACAAGGAGGCCTCCTGCCGCGCGCGCGCCGCGCCGTAGACCTCCTCCATGATCCGGTTTTCGAAATAGGAGGTGAAGCCCTCGTTCAGCCAGCTGTCCGGCCAGACCGCGTTGGTGACGAGATTACCCGACCATGAGTGGGCGAGCTCGTGCGCCACGAGGCCGACCAGGGAACGGTCGCCGGCGATGAAGGTCGGGGTCAGGAAGGTGAGGGTCGGATTCTCCATGCCCCCGTACGGAAAGCTCGGGGGGAGCACGATCACGTCGTAGCGGCCCCAGCGATAGGGGCCGTAGAGCCGCTCCGCCGCCTCGACCATCCGCTCGGTGTCGGCCAGCTCGGCGGCGGCGCGGTCGAGCATCGCCGGCTCGGTCCAGACGCCGGTCCTGCGCCCGAGCGGACGGAAGGCGATGTCGCCGGCGGCGATGGCGATCAGATAGGGCGCGACCGGATGGGTCATGCGGAAGCGATAGGCGCGGCGGCCGGGCCCGGCGGGCTCGCCCTCGGGAGTCAGCCGTTCGCCGGACATCACCACCTTCAGCGGCGCCGGCGCGGTGATCCGGGCCTCCCAGGTCTGGCGGATGCCGGGGCTGTCCTGGGTCGGGATCCAGGTCCGGTTGAGAATCGCCTGGCCCTGGCTCAGCAGATAGGGATGGCGCTTGCCCGCGGTCTGCTCCGGCGTCAGCCATTGCAGCGCCTCGGCGTCCGCGCCCGAGCGGTAGCGGATCGCGATCCGCCGCGCCGCGCCGATCCGGATCGTCAGCGGCGCCCCGCGCGTCGCGTCATTCCGGCCGAGCGTGAAGGGGAGCGGGGCGCCGCCCGCGCCGGTCACGCGCTCGATCTCCAGCCCCTTGCTGTCGAGGACGATCTCCTCCGCGCCGGGCGCCGCCTGGATGTCCAGGGTGGCCGTGCCCGCCATCCGCTTCGCCGCGAAATCGGCGTCGAGATCGAGCGCGACATGGGTGACGCGCGCGACTTCGGGCCGGGCATAGCTCTGGCTGTCGCGGGCGTCGGGCCCGGTCAGGATCGGGGCGACGGCGCCGGCGCCGGGGGAAGGGGCGGAGGCGGTCACGCAGGCGGAAACGCACAAGGCGGCGGCGGCGAGAAGGAGACGCATCTGGGCCTTTCGGGAGCGGCTTCGGAACAGGCGGCTTGCCTAGTCCAACGCTTGGACTCATGCAAAGGGGGCAGCGGAAAGCGGGGCCGGCCGGTGTGCCAGGCGACCGAGCCCGGTTCTTACAAGCCTCGTAAAATTGGGGCTTTCTTTACTTCCGAAACCTAGACTCCGGCGTCTGATCTTGATGGGGGCGGACGATGAAATCCTTGGTGGTCGGCGTGGCGGGGATTTGCGGTGGCGCGGCCTGGTACATGGCCGACGGCCCGGATTACGACCGCGTCGTCAAGAAGGCGCCGACCGAGGTCTATGCGGCCTTCTCCCGGCTCGCCCAGGAGGGCGTGGTGACGCCGCCGGGCCAGACCGGCCCGGGCCCGCGCGTCTCGTTCAAGGTCGAGAAGGTGCTGGCCCAGTCCATCCGCTACGAAATCCGCTTCAACGACCGGCCGGTGGTCGAGGCCGACCTCAATTTCTCGCCGGAGGGCGAGCGCCAGACGCGGCTGACCGCCGAGCTGGACATCGACTCGTTCGAGCTCGGCTCGGCCTTCCAGACCGAGGCGGGCGTCGCTTTGTCGATGGTGCCCGAGGCCTATATCGACGCGCAATTCGCCCGCTTCCTGGAGCATATGGTGCGCGACGTGGAGGCGGGCCGGCCGCTGCCGCCGCTGGGCACGAGCGGCCTCGGCGTCCGCGCCTCCAGCGGCCGGGCCGAGGTCGATCCGGACCGCCGCCGCTGGCAGGCCGAGGCGAAGCAGCGCGCCGCCTCCCGCCCGATGACCGACGCCCGGCCGATGGTCGATCCGAGCCGCTCCGCCGACCGCTATCTGAACGGCGCTCCGCCGGGCGGCGGCTGGGGCCCGAACGGCCGCTAGGCCGGCCCGGGGCGGGCCGCGCCTCAGTCGGCCGCGTTGGCCGGGGCGTCGTCCCCGCCCGGCACCGCGATGTTGAGCTGCGCCGCGCATTGCGTCATCGCCTCGCCCTGCGCGGTACCGCCCGCGACGCGGTCGACGGCGCAATTGCAGAAGCCGGCGATGTCGGAGCCCGCGGGCAGGGAGCGGCCCACGTCGGCGGTGCACTCGGCGATCTCATTGTCCCGATTGGCCCCGCCCGCGGCGGCGGGCGCCGGCGCGTTGCTCGCGGGCGCGGGTTCGGCCTCGTTCTCGACGGGCGCGGGCGCATTGGCGCTGTTATTGGCCGCGCCGCGATTGCAGCCGGCGAGCAGGCAGAGCGAGGCGATGGCGGCCAGGCCGATGGTGATGCGCATGATGAGATCCCCCCTGTTGCGGCCGGCCCATGCCGGCGCCCGCCCGGCAGAAACGCGCGAATCGGGCGGAATGTAAAGCCTCCGAAACGAATTCAGGGACGTCCCGCTCGGGGATGGCCGCGGCAACCGACTGACTCGCATGGGGAAAAAAATCGTGCGCTCGCTCCTCCAGAACGGCATAATCGTAACGGTAGAGGAAAGAAGAAGGGGGATAAGATGGACAAGAAGCTGGTTGTGGTCATCGGTGGCATCGTGCTCGTCATCGGCCTGTTCCTGCCGATCGTCAGCAGCGGCGGACAGAGCTTCACCTATTTGTCGCGCGGCGGCGAAGGCATCGAATGGTCGGGCATCGTCCTGATCGCCTGCGGCGCGCTGGGCGCGATCCTCGGCCTGCTCAATCAGGCGAAGCATGCGGTCTGGCTCGGCATCGTCGCGCTCGGCATCGTCGTCTGGCGGTTCCTGCAGACCAAGGGCGCCCTCGACGATGCGGGCGCCGCCATTCCCTCCGGCATCGAACTGCCGCCGGAGCTGGCCGCGCAGCTGCCGGCGATCAATTTCCTGGGCTGGGGCGTGCTCGGCCTCGGCGCCGTGATCCTGCTCGTCGGCGGGGCGATGGCCTGGAAGGGCTCGTCCTCGGCGGCCTGACGCAGGGCGCCATCGTCACAAGCACGTGCGGGGCGGGCCTTCGGGTCCGCCCCGTTTCGTTAGAGGCCCGCGAGGATCTCGGCCTTCTTGGCCTCATAATCCTGGGCGGTGATCAGGCCCTGATCGCGCAGCGCCTTGAGCTGCGCCAGCCGTGCCGCGATGTCGCCGCCCGCTTCCTGCTGCCCGGTCAGGTCGATCGAGACGTTGCGCACCTGCACGTCCGCCTCGCCGCGCCGCATCGCTTCCTCGACGCGGGCGAAGATGTCGCGCAGGCCGGTCGGCGGCGGCTGCGGGCCGGACCAGGTCGGCCGTTCGGGCGTGCCCAGCCCCAGCATCGCCATCCGCCGGCGCACCCGCCGCGCGACCAGGGGGCGCACCGCGAACTGCAGCAGCAGGAAGGCGGCGAAGGCGTAGATGAGGAAGCTCACGCCCATCGCGCCGAGGGTGATCTCCTCGCGCGTCGCCGCTTTCTCCGGGCCGCTCTGGCAGAAAATCTCCCGCGTGATCGTATATTCGCCGGGCCGGTAGGAGGCGCCGTGCGACTGATAGACCACGTCGCCGCCGCCGCACAGGATCGCCGCGCCCGGCGCCGCCAGCCGCGGCCAGACCGCGACGCCCGCGGTCGCGAGCATGAGCCCGATGAACAGGGACGCGGGCAGGATGATGCAGCCCAGCGCGTTGACCTTCAGCCTGTCGCCGCCGCCGGTCAGCCGCATCGTCCCGCTCCCGCCGGGCTCAGCGCGCCGGGGCCGGCGGCGCGCAGACCTCCGTGCTGACCGTGGCGAAAAAGGATTCCGGCGGGATCGGGCTGAACGAGAGGTTGGTGGCGTCGCGCAGTCCCTCCGTGCCGTCCGACGCATAATTGGTGGTGTCCGCGACCCGCGCCTCGCCCGTCGCGCAGCGCAGCTCGACGCGCGAGATCGCATAGGCGTTCTCGCCCTGGCGGGGCGGCTGGGGCACGGTCCGGATCCGGATCGTGGTGATGTCGCCGCTGCGCGTCACGCCTCCGGCATCCCAGGAGAGCTGCATGCTCTCCGCCTGGCCGAGCGCGCGCCAGTCGGCCGGGGCGGGCTGCAGTGCCGCGACGGCGATGAGCAGGCTGACGGACAGGATCATGAGCGGCTCCTTTGCTGTGGCGGCCGCACTGTTCGCCGCCGATCCTTGCCCGTCAAGCGCGGCCGGGAATCCGCTTGCCGGCCAAAGCGGAGCGGATAAGGGTCCGCCGCAAGGGGGCAGGGCATGAGCGCGTTCGAATTCGTCTTCTCTTTGTTCGGGCTGCTGCTCGGCTTCTCGCTGGTGCAGGTGCTGGGCGGGCTCGCCAGGGTGATCGAGGCGGCGCTCGGCGCGCGCCATGCCGGGGCCAAGGCCGGGGCAGGCGATTTCCGCGCGGGCTGGCTGACGCCTCTGTTCGGCATCTTCGTGATGCTCGACATTCTCTCCTTCTGGATCTCGGCCTGGCTGCTGCGCGACCAGCTGCAGGTCACCGGCGCCACCATGATCGGCGGCCTCCTCTTCGCCAGCGCTTATTATCTGGCGGCGCATCTCGTCATTCCCGACGATCCGGGCGGGCAGGGGGATCTGGACGCCCATTATTTCCGCGTCCGGCGGGTCGTGCTCGGGCCGCTCATCGCCCTGGCGCTGATCCAGATCGGCTATTTCATGGCGGCGCTGCCGGGCATGGCCGCCTACCTGACCTCGCCGCGGGTCGGCATTTCGGTGCTGCTCCTGTTCGGCCTGATGATCGCGGCGATGCTGGTGCGCAGCCGCCTCGCCAACGCCCTCCTGCTCGTGGCGCTCAGCCTGCGCTACCTGATCGAGGTGTTGCTCTAGCGCGGCAGGTCCGGCCGGCGCGGCGGCTGGGGCGGGGCGCCGCGGCGCAGATGCGTGGGCGGCGCGGTCAGGTCGTTGCGCGGGTCGCGGGCACGGAATTTCAGGATCAGCACGCCGAACACGAAGATGCCGATCGCGATCCACCAGAGGATCGACGCGCCGCTCAGCCAGGCGGGCAGCGACAGGGTCGCGAGCCAGGCCCGGAAACCGCCGCCGCTGTCGCTTCCCTCGGCCTCCGCCGGCCCCTCTTCGCCCTCTCCGGCCGGCTTGTCGCCGGTCGCCGCCGGCGCGGCCTCGGCGATGGGCGTGGGTGGCGCGACGGGCGGCGCCGCGCGGCTGCGCCGCATGACCGCGCCGGCCAGGTCCGGCCGGGTCCGGGCCGTGCAGGTCATCAGCGGGCCTTCCATCACGCCCTGGAAGCGGCCGCTTTCGATCGGCGGCAGCGGCGCGGTCCGGCGCATCTCCAGGAAGCGGTCGAAGGCGCAGCCGCAAATCCCCTCGAGATCGTCCGGGCCGAGCTCGGGCACCGCGCGCAGCTCGGCGACGCAGACCGAAATGCCCTGGCCGCGCCAGCGCTCGCGGGCGTCGTCCGCGCCGCCGCCGGGCGGGTCCGCGGGCGGCACCGGCTTGGCCGCCGGCAACAGGGTGGCCGCAGCCAGCGCGAGCAGGATCGCGGCGGCGCGGTGGATCATTTGCCGCCGCCGCCGTCGCCGGGTATCAGGCCGTGCTCCCGCCCGCATTGCTGGATGATCGCCTGCTCGCGCGGGCCGGGCCGCAGCTGGGCCAGCTGGTCGGCGTTGAGGCCCGCCATGACGCGGTCGATATAGCAGGTGCAGGCGGGGCGGAAATCCGTGCCCGGGGGCGGGCCGCCGCCCTGCGCCGCCCGGCTCTGGGCGCTGCTCACGCAGGTCGCGATGCCGACGTCGCGGAAGCTCTGCCGGAAGGCCTGGTCGCCGCTCGATCCGGCGACCGGATTGGGCGCGGGCCGCGGCCCCGGGGTCGGCAGGCCGGCCGCATTCTGGGCGGCCTGGTTCTGGCCGTTGCCCGAACGGTCGCCGCACCCGGCGACAAAGACGGGAAGAAGGGCTGCGAGGGCGAGGACGATGCGCATGGGGGTCTCCGCTGGTGGCGCGGGCGAGAATAGCAGGCGGCGGACGCGGGGCAATGCGCGAATGCCGCGTGCGTGGCATCCCGGGACCGGGCCGGGATGTCGTTCGGCGAGGGCCGGGACCCATGCACCATCCGGACGTCCTGAACTCGGGCGCCCGTCACGTCCGCAAGCCGAATTCGCGGGGTCCGGCCTGCGGGTCGGGACTTGGTTGGAGGACGCCCGAGGACGGAATCTCAATGAGTCATCCCGGCGAAGGCCGGGACCCACGAACACTTTGGATTGAAGAGAAGCGGAAGTGTCTCGTCCTGCTGTCTGTTCGGAGTTCATGGGTCCCGGCCTTCGCCGGGATGACGCTGAAATTACTGACAATTCCGCAAAGGCCAATTGAGTCCGGACCCCGGGCCTCCGACCGGAATCACCCTGCGCTCCCTCAGGCTACCGAGGGGACGGTCCCGCCATCGAGCCCCACCGGAAGCTGATCGACTATCGCCGCCAGGGCTGCAGACCATCGACAAGGCTGCATGTCCGCAGGGGATCGAGTACGCCTCCAGAGCCGCGGAGCCAGCAGGGCACGGCACGCCGCAGCCGCTCGAATAGCGTCTCCAGAGGTGCGAGACCGGGCACGGGGTGCGACACCCGGCACGGCGCCCACGCGTCCGGGCGCTGCATCCGCAAGGCCCCGGACGCAAAACGGGGCCGGTGTTGCCACCGGCCCCATCTCAGGTTCCGGCCGGGGTCTCGCGACCCCGGTCGGTTCCCAATTGGACTATGTCGAAGCAAGCTCCAGCATCGCCCAATCCGGGATCTTCGAAGCAAGCTTCAGCCGATCCCGTCGGTTTCCCCGCGAGCAAGCTCCCGGTTCATCCGTTCGGACGTCTTCCGGCGAACCGGCGACCATCCTGGACGTCTTCCCGGCAAGCCGGTGACCATCCTTGGGCGTCCATCCGGCGAACCGGCGACTTTCCCGTGGGCGTCCTCCGGCAAGCCGGCGACCTTCCCTCGAACATCCTTCCGGCAAGCCGGCGATTGTCCGTTTCGGCCCTTTCTCCACCGGGCGAACCCGGTGTCCCGACCGTTCGTTCCTCTCCGGGCGAACCCTTCGATTTCCGTCCGGTCTCCCGTCGAGCAAGCTCTCCGGGCGGCCTTTCGCGGTTCCTTTGCCCGAAGGCGCCGGTTCCGCCGGACTCCGGGAAAGTGGGTTCGGCTTTGGGTTTCCCCGCCGCCTCGCGCTTCTTCCCGGCTGCCCCACCAGAGCGTCCCTGGTCTCCTTCCCGAAGGATCTCGACCCTCTCTGCACTGGCGGCGTTTCGGAGTTTCTTCCCGTTTCCGGTTGGTCACTCCTGACCGCGAGAGATCAGAATGACTCGGTCTTCCGAGTCTCGCAAAGGGGAATCTGGGCGATCCAGCCTGTGGATAACGTGGATAACGTGGATAAGTCGGGGGAATCGGGGCGGAGTCGCCCAGCATGGCCGATTCGGGCGGGCCTCTCGCATGGCGCGCCGCCGCGAACAAGCCCCGAAGCCGGCGGAAACCCGCCCGAACCGTCCCCGCTTGATCCAGGTCGTTGCCCCCGCGCCGCGACCGGGGCAGGGCGAAGCGGGTCGCAAGGGGGTGAGCGCCGATGAGTCCGTTCGAACTGGTCTTCGCCGTCTTCGGCCTGCTGCTCGGCCTCGCCATCGCCGAGGTGCTCGGCGGCTTCTCGCGCGCCTTGAAGCTGAAGCGCGGCGCGAAAGGGGTGCGGATCGGCTGGCTCACGCCTTTGCTCGGCCTGTTCGTGATCCTCGATCTGACCACCTTCTGGATCGTCGCCTATGACGCGCGGGCCTATTTGCGGGCGGATTACATCACGCTCACCGCGGTGTTGGTCATCGTCGGCATCTATTATCTCGCCGCCACCCTGATCTTCCCGGAGGATCCCGAGGCGTGGCCGGATTTCGACGACTGGTACGATCGGCACAATCGCATGGTGCTCGGCGGCATGCTCGTCGCCAATCTCGGCAGCTGGCTGGGCCAGACCGCGCTGCAGATCTGGCCCGCGCCCGAGGCCGCCGCCGCGATCGCGGCCGCCGGCCCCGCCATGGAGGAGGCGGAGCTCGGCTTCTACGAATGGGTCACGCTGGGCGGCGGCTTCGCCATCCTCTTCCTGCTGATCGCGCTCATCATCATCCGCAACCGCCGGATGAACACGGCGCTGCTGGCCCTGATGACCCTGATCCTGGTCGCGATGGGCGTGGTGGAGTCGATCGCCTGGGCCTGAGCCCGGTGCGGCGTTCTGGAGAGTGATCCAGCTGGCTTGAACCACTCTCCGTTCGCCCTGAGCCTGTCGAAGGGCCTTCCTTCTTATTGCCGCAGGAAGGAGAGGGCTTCGACAGGCTCAGCCCGAACGGGTGAGGTCCAAACCTGGCGAATTCGACTCTAGTCCGCGTCTTCCAGCCGGTGTTTCAGGGCGCTGGCCTCGTCATGGCCGCGGCGGACCGAGCCATAGGCCTCGCGCACCGCCGCCATCGCCGCCGGCGACATGCGCTCGTCGGCGAGCACCCGGTCGAATTCCTCCTTCAGATAGTCCTCGCCGCGCTCGACCTCCTTGACGATCGCCTTGTCGCCGCCGCCGAGCGCGACGCGCAGGTCCTCGATCCGCCGGTGCAGGGTGGCCGCCGCCGAGCCGTAATCGGCCGGGCTGCCGCCCGCCGCCCGGCTCGCCTCCTGCAGGCGGGTCACCGCCGCGCGCCGGTCCTGCGCCATCTCCATGAAGAAGCCCTTGTAGCGCGCCGCCTCGGCCTTCTCCGCCGAATGTTCATAGCCCTTCACGCTGTCGATCAGGGTGATGATGAGGTCGTCGAGCTTCGAAACGTCGTGGTTGGTGGACATGGCAGGGCTCCTTGCAACAGTTCGCCCCGTAACGGCCCGGGCGCGCGAAGGTTGCCGGGGCCGCAGGTCAAGTGCATGAAAAGACGTTGGAAGATGGTTAATGCGCGGGCGGCGCCCCGCTGAAAATCCACCTTGGATCGAGCCCCCAGTCCGCGCCGAACACGCCGGACGCCACCCAGCCCCGCGACGGATCGAGACCGAGCGGGACCCGCGGGCTGTCGGCGACCGCGCCGACCGTCCAGTCGAGCGGCTGCGCGGGCGAGCCATAGGGTGCGTTCCAGAGGCTGTACGCGTCCCAGCGCGCCATCGCGGCGGGGGAGGCGGCGGCGATCGCCAGCACGTAGCGGCCCGAGGCGAAGGGGCTCGGCCGGAGCATCTGCCCGACGCTGTCCGGCGCCGCGAAGCGCCGGCCCAGGATGGTCACGCCACCGGCATCGACCCGCATCGGCAGCTGGGCCGCCGCCCGCCGGGCGATCAGATTCTCGCGCGGTCCCCCGATCAGGATCAGCGAATGGTCGCGAAGCATCGCCTCGCTCGTCTCGCGGTCGAGCGCCAGGCGCGGCTCCTGATGCTGCGCGCCGCGCCAGATCGCGGCGACCCGCTGCGCCGCCGCTTGCTCCGCCGCGCCCGGTCCGTGCACGATCAGGAAGGGCGTGCGGAAGATGTCGGACATGCCGCCGGGCAGGCTCCTGCTCTTGCGCGGCGCCGCCGCCTCGCCGACCGGGCGCAGCCGCCAATAATAAGCGTCGCCGATCTGCCTCGCCCCGGTCCGCGCCTCGCCGTTCCAGATCAGCCGCGGCGCGCTTGTGCCCCGCAAATGCGTCGGCAGGCGCAGGCTGAGCCCGGCCGCATTGCGCGAGTCGACCCGCACCACGCCGGGCTCCAGCACCTCCGCCCGCGCCTCGATCGCCTCGAGCGGCCGCTCATATTCCGTGACCGAGAGCCACCAGGCGCTCGCCTCGCGCAGGCTCATCGCCCGCACCCGCGCCACCCGCGGTGCCGCGGTCCGCCGATGGGCGAGCAGCCACGGCACGAAGCGGTCGCGGGCGTCGAGCTCCTCATGGCCGCGCCCGGGGATCTCCTCGTAGCGCAGGTCGTAGCCCCAGCGCTGCAGCATCGGCACGACATAGCGGCTGTGCGCGACCGGCACGGCCTCGTCCCGGTCGCCGTGGATGACGAAGATCGGCGTCGCGTTCAGGCTCTCCACGCCGGTGAAGCGGCTCTGATTCTCCTGGTGCCAGCGCTCGACCGGCCAGGTCGCCGCCGCGTCGCTCCAGCCGTCCCGGCCCACCAGCCGGTAATCCCAGCCGCCGAAGATCGGCACGATCGCGGCGAACAGGCCGGGAAAATGGGACGCGATCGTCCAGGTGCCGGCGCCGCCCATCGAAAGGCCGGTCAGGTAGATCCGGTCCGCATCGACGCTGAACCGCCGCCTCGCCGCCTCGATGCAGCGCAGCACGTCGTCCTCGCCCGCCTCGCGCCAGTCCATATTGCCGCGCCCGTGCGGCTCCAGCCAGATCGTCCCGTAGCGCTCGGCCTCGGGCACATGCCGCGTGTCCACGCCCCACCAGCGGATCGGGATCGGATTCTGCGGATGGAAACCGTGCAGGTAGAGGGTCAGCGGCCAGCGCCGGTCCGGCGCATAGCCCTCGGGCAGATAGGCGCGGCAGAACTGGGTCGTGCCGTCGACCGGATCGGTCCAGGCCAGCCGCACGAAGCCGTTGCCGCGGATCGCGGCGTCGCCGGCGAGCTCCGCCTGCTCGAACAGCAGGCCGGCGGCGCGGTCCGCATTGTCCGGCTGGTCGGCGATCAGGGCGGCGAGGAAGCGCAGCCGGTCGCCCGCCGGATCGCGCGGCGCGGCCGCCGCCGCCGCCAGCCGCCGCGCGCCCTCCCGCCAGTTCCCCTTGTGCCAGCGCAGCCAGGCGGAGACGCTTTGGCCCCATTGGTCGCGCCCGCTGACATGCAGCTCCACCGGCCCGTCCGGCCAGGCGGCGGTCGGCAGCCGCGCCGTCGCGCCCCAGTCCGCGCCCGCCTGGCCGAGCACGCCGCCGCCCGGCCTATGCGCGGTCACGTCGAGCCGGAGCCCCGTCCGTGTCCCGGCCGCATCGGTCAGGATCTCCAGCGCCTCGCTTTCCACCCGCAGCGCCGGCGCGATCGCCCGCCGCGGCGGCAGCGCCGTGCCGGGCTCGAGCATGCGCGCGGAAAAGTTCGCCCCGGCCGCCGTCATCAGCTCCAGCACCAGCCGGTTTTCGCCCGCGCGCAGCCGCACCGGATGTTGCGCCGCGTCGGGATAATAAGCCGGCGCGCCAGGTCCCTCGCCGGCGAGCGCGCCGTTCAGCCAGAGCTGGTAGCCCGCCATCGAGCCCAGCGAGACCAAAGCGTCGCGCGCCTCGGCGCTGGAGACGGTCGCGGCGGCGTAGCGCCGCAGGCTGCGCCCGGGCGGCGCGCCCGGCGCCGCCGCGGCGGGCGGCGGCAGGCTCACTTGGTCCTGCCAGGAGATGAA
>DATJUQ010000070.1:0-8270 GCA_035502235.1 Allosphingosinicella sp. | reverse complement strand
CTTGGCCGCCTAGATCGGCGAAGGACGCGGCCTTAACGTTGTTTAGATAACAACCGACGCTATGTCCTCCATTTGTGGCGCGTCCATCAAATTCCTCTCCGCTGGTTTTTCGTCGCCATCCAGCCTCGCGGCCGCAATGCGGCTAGAACTAACGAAACACGCATTTTTGTAGCATAAGCGGACAAATCAGGAACTCAGGCCGCGAGAAGTGCCGAGTCGGGGACCGGCCGCAGGGCTCTGAATCCGTCATGGTTTTCCGTCGCCTCGTCGGCAGGCGACCAGACATAGTCGCCGGTGAGATTGATGTGCTCCCACCCGAGCGGCGACAGGTGGGCGAGAAGGTGATCGGGAACGCCCTCGGTCTCGCGCAAGGCAGCGATCGCGCGGTTCAGATAACGAGTGTTCCACAAGGTGATGGCCGAGACGAGAAGGTTGAGGCCGGAAGCGCGGTGTTGCTGGTTCTCGTAGGTGCGGTCGCGGATTTCGCCGAGCCGATGAATAAAGACGGCGCGCGCCAGGCTATTGCGCGCTTCGCCTTTGTTGAGCTCGCGGCCCGTGTCGCGGCGCAGCTCGGGATCTTCGATCCAATCGAGCGTGAACAGGGTGCGCTCCAACCGGCCGAGTTCACGCAGCGCCGCGGCGACACCGTTCTGCCGTGGGTAGGCGGCCAGCTGGCGCATGATCAGCGACGCCGTTACCGTGCCGGTGCGGATCGAGGCGGCGACCCGGAGGATTTCTGGCCAATGAGCGCGGATCAGGCCGACGTTAATGCCGCCCGCGATCAGCGGTTCAAGCGTCGGATAGGCCGACGGCTTGGCGAAGCTGTAGAGTCTGCGATGCTTCAAATCCGGGATGCGCGGCGCGAACTGAAAGCCGAGTAGGGCGAGAAGCGCGAAGACGTGTTCCGAGTCGCCGCCGCCGTCGGTGTGGTGGCGACGAACCGTGACATCGCTCTGGTGATACAGGAGGCCGTCGAGGATATGCAGAGCCTCGCTCGCTGTCGCCGCGATCACCTTGGTGAAGAAGGGCGCAAAGCGGTCGGAGAGGTGCGTGTAGAACTTGCTTCCCGGTTCGTCGCCGTAATGGGCATTGAGGCGGCCGACATCGCGGCCGAAGCCGCCGGCCCGGAAGAACTGTCCATCCGACGAGGAAGCAAATCCGCCGCCGAATATCGCCGCCAACGGCTCACGCTGTTGATGATCGACGAGGCGCCGCAGGGCGAGGGCGTAGGTCTCGTCGCGAATATGCCAATCGGCGACCCAGGCGAGTTGACCAAGGCTGGCGATCGTGCAGGCATCGGCCATGCGGGTGAGGCCGAGATTGAGGCCGTCGGCCAGCAGGCCCGCCATCAGGGTTCGCGGGTCGGCAACCATTTCACCGCTGCGCAAATGGACAAAGCAGTCAGTGAACTGCGTCCATCGCGCCACCTCCGACAACAGGTCGGTGATGCGGATGCGCGGCAGCATTGCGTAGAGCCGGGCGGCGAGCATCGTGGCGTCCGGCGGCGTCGACTTCTCGATCGGCGCGATTTTCAGCACGCCTTTCTCGAGCGCGACATCGGGCAGCAAGCCGCCCTCCGCCTTGGCATTGACTGCCGTCAGCCGCGCATCAAGAAACGCACGGCCGCCCGCGATAAAACGTTCAAAATCGGTATCGACTGCGACTGGCAGGGTGCCACTCTTCAGCAACTCCTGCAGAAGCTCGCTCGAGATCAGGCGCTCTTCGAAAGATCGATACCGCCGGCTGCCGACGACCCAGACGTCGCCCGCGCGCAACCGGCCGCACAGCTCCGACAGCACGCAGAGCTCGTAATAGCGCCGGTCGAGCGCGCTGCCGGGCATCACATATCGGGCCCATCGCTCGCGGATGAACCCGGTCGGGACGGATTTCGGCAGCTTTGGAGACGCGGCCTCGTTGATCTTGCGCAGCACCTCGACGGCACCCAGCAGCGAGGCGGCAGCGGGGACGCCCTGAAAGGAGAAGGTGGCGAGAAAGGTCGGCGCCCAGCGCCGCACCGCGGCGTAATGCTCGCCCAGGACCTCGTAGGAATCGAAATTCTCCGGACGCGCGAGCGCTTCCGCTTCGACGACGCTGGCACGAAAGCGCTCCCACGGGATGACCGCAGTGATCGCCTCGAACGGATCCCGCCCGCCCTCGCGCGCTGCAATCAGGGCAGCGCCGACGCGAGCATAGAGACGGACCTTCTCGTTGATGGCGCGGCCGTCGGCCTGAAAGGCACGGGCGTGCCGCGTCTCGGCTTTTGAGAACATCGTTCCGACGAGCCGTTCGAACAGATCGATGGCCTGGTCGGTCAACGTGGCGCTCAGCTCAATGATGAGCGCGACCAGGGCGGCATGGCGGCGTTGCCGCTCATAGCCTGCGATATGCTGGGCCGTCATCCGTCCGGCCTCTCGGGCAAGCCGCGTGAGGCGAGTCTGATGCACGCGATGCCCGCGTCCGGCATCGATGCCGATCGCCCGCACGTGGTTCAGGCGCTCGATCAGGCCGAGCATCGCGGCCGGTTTCGTCGCTTGCGGCATCTGGCGGAGCCAAACGAGCCAGCTCTGCCCGGTTTCCGGCCGGCGCTGCGTCAACGCATCCAGCTGACGGTACTGCTCGTGAGAAAGGCCGACGGTCAGCCGGCGCTCGATCTCCCGCCGCGCCCGAAAGCGGAGATCACTGCAGAGGCTTTCGAGGCGCCGCGGCGCTGGAACGACAATCCGTCGCCGACGGCACTCCTCCATGACCAGTTCGGCCAGATGTAAGAGGCGATCGTTCTCGAGGGCTGGGGGATGAAGGGCGTCGGCGAGTTCGGCCGCGGCGTGTTTTCCGAAGGGACGAAGCCGGAGCCGGTCCTGCAATTCGGCGGCATGCCTACGGCGATTCTGCTCCGAGGCGAGATAGCCATCGATGGCTTCCGGACGCACATCGACCTGTTCGGCGACAAAAGAAACCAGCGCCGCCGGCGGCCGCTCACTGGTCCGCAGCGACCGCCCCGGATAACGCAGGTAGCACAGCATCAGCGCATAGCCGAGGCGGCTGTGATCGCCGCGGCAGCGCCGCACCATCGCAAAATCCGTCTCCGTCAGCGTGTAATGGCGAACCAGCTCACGCGGCTCCGTGGGCGGATTGAACAGGGCGGCGATCTGACTCTCGGTCAATTGTTGTCGGCGCATCGCTCATGCTCCCCTGAAGCTTGGCGCCGCCAGACCAGCTGATCCGGGCCAGTGAGTCGATGAGCGTGCTGCGCTTGATCCCAAAGGTGCGGCAGACCGCGGCTTTCGTCGCGCCGCCTTCGAGCGCCGCGATGACAGCCGCCATCTTCTCGGCATCGATCGCAACCGGCCGGCCGCCGCGTCGGCCGCGGCGTCGGGCAGCCGCAAGGCCGGCTCTGACTCGCTCCCGGGTCAGCGATCGCTCGAATTGCGCCAGCGCGCCGAAGACATGGAACAGGAATTCGCCCTGCGGGGTGGTGGTGTCCATCTGCTCGGTCAGCGAGCGGAATGCGACGCCGCGGTCCTTCAGCCCGTTTACCGTCGCCAACAGATGAGGCAGCGATCGTCCGAGGCGATCGAGCTTCCACACCACAAGGCAATCGCCCGGCTTCAGGAACGCCAGCGCCTTCGCAAGGCCGCCACGATCGTCGCGGCTGCCGCTGGCGCGATCTTCGAACAGATGCCGCTCGTCAACTCCCGCTGCCAGCAGGGCGTCGCGCTGCAAATCCAGAACCTGGCGGTCGCCGTCGGTCGAGACACGCATGTACCCCACAATCATGTGCGGAAATCCCCGGTTGACCGGTTTCCGTACGCTACGCCATTCCGACGGGGTTTGTCGTAGAGGCTTTAAGACCTAAAGCGGGCGCTGGACCCGCTCCCCAGCGGCCTGTCGGAAATCACCTGTTTTCCGACAGCCCTTTTCGCGTCCGTACCGCGCGGCTACAGCCGTTGTGGGTGGATAAGAGACCTTCGCCGGACACCTATGGCGTCCTAGAGACTGAGCGGATTGCGCCAGCCAACCCTAACGAGCGTCAAAGGCACTGCGCGAAGTCCGCTATATCCGCCTGGGCGGCTGCGCCCAACGCCACGTCCCAGCTGGGCTGAGGTTCGCTAAGGGCGGTCTCTATCGCCTCGCGCACCAAGGCGGCGCCGACTTTGCGTCCTGCCTCCAGAGTCAGCGCATCAGAGGCTTCCGCCCGTGCGATCTGCCAAAGCCGGACGTACTCCACTGTTGGGTCGAGCTGGTCGCCCAAAAACCCGGCCAGATCATCAATTGGCACGATGCCCCGCTGGGTGAGCGCGGCACCGAGCTGCACGGTGACTCGGATGATAGGCGGCATCGCGCCATTGAACAGCCAGGCGTTCGGGTCGATCCGCTGGGTCTCGAACACTGCGCCGGCGATCGCCCGCCAGAGCCGGGCCTGGTCGACGGAGGTTTGCTGCGAGGCGTTCAGGCCATTCAAGCCCCACGAGAGAGCCGGGTAGGCCGGGTTGTCGAGGCCGCGCTGGACCGGATAGCTCAGCGACTCGCGCACCTCGTAGGTGTCTCGCCACAAGGTCTCGAACCAAAGGGCGAGGTCCGGGATGCGGGACAGGACGCGGGCGACCACGTCGGACTCGGGCGAGCGCGTGGTCATGCCGTCGGCGCGGCCCGTCGCCGTCACCAGCCCCTGCCGTACCCCGCTGGCCAGGACCTCGGCCGCCGCAACCGGATCGCCATGTGCCTCCAGGATCGAGGCCTCGGCCAAGATTCGATGCACCACCCAAAGCGGCTCTTCCGCGCGGATCCACGTGAACGCCGCTGCACCGAGCGGCGCGATGTTGGAGGACAGGCCGACGAGGAGCCGGTCGCGGACCGTGCGTTGGGCGTCGACATCGACCTGCGCGCGGCCGGCCCGACGCGGGGTGTTGCGCCAGATGATTTGTTGTAGCCAGGCCCGCCCCAGCCAGTGCCCGTCGGGTCGCGACAGCACCGCCTCCAAGAGGCGGGCGACGCCCGCCTCGGCGCGCGGCAGGTCGTCCACGGCCATGGCGGGGAGGCGCCCCTCGATCGCCTCGAGCAGCACGAATGGAATGACCGGGCCCAAGGGCGCGCCGTCGTCCGAAAAGATCGCCGGGCAGGCGCCGATCAAGGCCGCGACCCGGCCGACGTCGAGCGGCTCCAGCGGTTCGGCGAACCCCGATTGAAACAGCGAGGGCAGACCCGTCAGCATCGCCATGTAGCGCTCGGGCCAGAGGGTGGCGGCTGCCTGGTGCGCCCAGCCATCGCCCATGGGCATGCCGTCGTGGCGGGGCCATAGGCCGCGCGTAGTCAGCGGCGCCCCCGCCGTCCGTTCAGCGTACTGTCGCAGGCGATCGTTGAAGCGACCATCCCAAAGGCCTTGCAAGCGAGCCTGCAATCGCGCCAGGAGCGGGTAGGTGTCCGCCTGACCCGCGACCCGGGCGCATATTGCCGCCGCCAGGTCCGCATCGCTGGCGTCGCCCAGCATTTGCAGCTCGTCGACCGCGTAGAAAAGCCCCGTCCGGGTCGCCGCTACGGCAACCTCGAGGGCCGCGTGCGCCATCAGCCACGTCAGGGATGGGTCAAGGTGTTGAGGCTGGCCCGGACTGGCCGTGGCGACGATCACGTCGCGCCAAGCGGGCAGATTGGCCGCGGCCAGATGCTCGGCCAAGCTCTCGGGCGCGCCCGAGGCGTCCAGCGGCTTCAAACCCTGTGAAAAGGGTTCATCCGAGCCCTCGGACGCGCCGATCCACGCCAGGGTGGCGGTCAAGGCCGCCGCGCCGTCCCCAGGCGCCGCAAGGGTCAAGCCGTCAGTCATCGGCGCGCCCTCGCGTCTGACCCGCGCGCGGGCGCTCGATCCATTTGGCCAGACGGCGCAGTTGGTGGCCGGCCTCGTCCCGCAGCGACCAGGTCGGCAGCGGCCGATTGGCCCACCAGGTCTCGAACGGCTCGGCTTCGGCGAAGGTCTCGGCGAGCGCCTGAGCCAGTTCGGCCGGTCGGGCCACGCGCGTCATCAGACTGATCTCGCCGCGTCCCACCATGTTGAAGGAATGGCCGGCGTGCCAGATGACGTCGTCGATCTGCAGGAAGCGGTCGTGCAGGCGGCGGCCTCGCGATACCCGGATATCGATCTCGCCGAATTCCTGGGCCGGGTCGCGGAACGCCTCGATCTTCTTCAGCATAAGATCGCCGAAGCGCTCGCCATTGGGATCGACACGCCGATGGCGGCGGGGCCGAGGGTTGAGCAGGCCGCGGATGGCGACGCCCTGGTACTGCGTGGCCGTCGCGAACTCCTGCAAGTCATCGGCGTCCAGATAGGGATCCACGAACAGGACGTGGGAGCGAGCGCCGGCGATCAGCCCGCAGATCCAGTCTACCGTCTCCTCGCGCTTGTGCTCGAGCAAGCGCACGGCGGCCGGGCTTTGCGGGGCCTCCGCCGGTCGATACGCACCCCGGCGCTCGGCGCGCGCGTCCAGGAGCCGCTCGAGCGCCCGCAAGGGCGTCGCCGGGGGCTCAGCCACTCGCGGCGGGACGGGCCGGACGTAAACCGTGCGGGTGCCCGCATCCGGCGCCCGCGAAGGCGGACCGACGTGCCGGGCGCGGCCGTCGGCGACCACGGACGAGGTGACGGACACACTGCGGAAGAAGTGGGCCGGCGGCTGACGGTCCAGGACGCCGCGCACAGGGCAAAACAATTCTTCGCGCACCATGCCGACCTGGGAGCGCGCCGGCGCGCGATAGCGTCCCAAGCCATTTGGCGAGCCCTCCGCGCGCCAAGCCGGCGCGCCCGCGCGGACTTCCTCAACGGCCATGCGCAACGACGACACATTGACGCCCCGACGCGGGGTTCCGCCAAGCTCCAGGGTCTCGGGCGTCACGTTCCGGTCGACGATGCGCGCGCCAAAGCCGCGCAGCAGCGGATTGGGCGCGATCAGCACGCCCGCGCCCAGCCAATCATCGTAGGCCAGTAGATCGAAATGGACGTGGTCGCGGAGCCATTGGCGGGCCCGGACCTGCGCCTCGACGTCGACCACGCCATCACGCAGCGCCTGGATCGGCTCGGCGAGCGCCGCCATCGGCACCAATCGGTGCAGCCGCGGCCGGCCGTGCCAGGACGGTGAGAAGGGCAGCGGCTCCTCGTGGACGACAAACCCGTCATAGTCGGGCTCGGGACCTAGCGGCGAGGCGGTGATCACGAAGGCCTGGCCCGGCACGGTGGCCTGGCCCTGCTTCAACGCCTCATACCAGGCAAGCGCATCCGCCAAAGGCAGCGCCTTGCGGCTGACGTAAAGGCGATCGTCGCCGAAATTACCCCACCAGCCGCCGGCGGTCGGATCGGGCGGGACCGGCATCTCGGTCGGCAGGAGCTCAACGGAGGCGAACAGGAGATGGCTGACCCGGTCGCGCGCGAGCGTGACGAGGCGCACGACGCCGGCGTGGTAGTCGCCAGGGACAAGGGCCGGCCATCGCGCTGGCGGGGCCGCCAGCGCAGGGGAAGCCGTCGATTGCATGCAGCGGAATATGGGAAATCCAGCCTCTGGACGCGAATCCGATCTCCGCGCAGCCGGACTAAATCAAACCCCTTCTCGCCTCCCGAAAACGACGGCCGCCTCCGCGCCTAAAGGCCGCCAGGGGTGTGAGGAGACATAGCCACCCAATTAAAGCGGCGAACATTCGGGAGCTAGCAGCGCCTCTTTGACACTGTTAACAACCGATACCGTGCTCGCAGCGTGTCTCGACCTTCTCTGCTGGGTCCGTGTCTACGCACCCCGGCCGGAGCCTCGTGCGGGACGGACGTCTGCGAGACGGCAAGCCGACTTCCCAACGTCCGCCATAGGTCGACTGCGGCCCAACAAACCTCGCCGCTCGACTCGGTCCGGTCTGAACCGACCTTTCAGTTCCGTAGTAGTTACCGGCTCCCAGGATTCTCACCCGCTGCCGTTCCCTCTTTGTCCGTTTATGCTACAAAAAAGGGCCGTTCGTTAGTTCGGGCCCGATCGTCGATAGCTTTTTGCGTGCGGCTGACGAGACTGCGCAGCCGCTCGCTGTATTCGGCTCTGGCGGCGTATTCGGGGCTGAGCTCGCGGGCCACGTCCTCGACCATCGCACGCCGCCCGCCACCTGGCGCCAGATCCGCCCTCGCCGCCTCTACCAGGGTTTCGCGTTCGGCCTCGCGGCGCCGATCGGCGGCTTCCTCGACCTGCGCGCGTCGCGCCGCGGGATCGACCGGTGCGCCTGGCTCCGGGTTCTGCTGCGTATGGAATTGCGAGGCC
>DATJUQ010000069.1:0-49142 GCA_035502235.1 Allosphingosinicella sp. | reverse complement strand
CGGATAGCGGTAGCGGCTGGCGCCATCCAGTTCGAGCGTCGCCGGGTCGATGCCCCAGTCTGCCATGCGGACGTGCGGCACTTCGCTGGAGCCGAGATTGTAGGTCACATGGGCCTGGTTCTTTGCCCAGTACATATAGTCGCTCTGGAAGACGCGGCCGCTCATCGCCGGCGGCGCCAGTAGAGGAAGGCCGGGACGCCCGCGAGCAGGATCGCGAAGCCGATCGCGCTGTTCAGCGGCTTGTTGGCGACCGTGGCGATCACCACCGCGCTGCAGGCGAGCACGAACAGGCCGGTGGTGACGGGATGGCCGGGCGCGCGGAAGCCGTCGGCCCCGTCCGCGTCGCGCCGCCGGAAGACGAACAAGGCCGCGCCGGTCAGCGCGAACCAGATGAAGTCCACAGAGACGACGTAGGAGAGGATGTCGCTGTAGCGGCCGGAGAAGGCGATCGCGATCGCGACGGCGCCCTGCAGCAGGATGGCGAAGATCGGGACGTGCGTGGTCCGGTTCACCTCCGCGATCTTGCGGAAGAACAATCTGTCCTCGGCCATGGCGAAATAGACGCGCGGCGCGGTCAGCATGGACTGGCTGAGGAAGCCCAGGGTGGAGATGGCGACGCCCAGCGCGATCAGGGTGGCGCCGGTGTCGCCGAGCGCGTGCCGCATGACGTCGCTGGCGGGCGCATTGCTCTGCGCCAGGCCCTGCGGGCCCAGCACCAGCACGCAGGTGAGCGCGACGGCGGTATAGAGGACGACCACCCCGATCACGCCGAAGAGCAGGCCGCGGACGAGGTCGCGGCGGGGATCGCGCATCTCGCCGGCGACGAAGCTGGAGGTCTGCCACCCGCCATAGGAGAACATGACCGAGGTCAGGGCGGCGCCGATGCCCGCGAGCAGCCCGAGCGGCGGCGCCGCCGGCTCCGCGATGCGGGGCGGGCCGGCCTGCGGCCCGGCGAGCAGCAGGCCGCAAATGACGAGCGCGACGATGGCGAGGATCTTCAGCACCATGAGCAGGCTCTGCACGTTGCTGCCCGCCTTTACGCCCCAGCAGTTGATCGCGGTGAGCAAGGCGATCACCGTCACCGCGACCGCGCCGTCGGGCACGTTCAGGCCGGTCAGCGCATGGAAGTAGAAGGCGAAGGTGATCGCCACCGCCGCCATCCCGCCCGACTGGATCACGAGCAGCAGCGACCAGCCGTAGAGGAAGGCGGGCAGCCGTCCCCAGGCATCGCGCAGATAGGCATATTGCCCGCCCACTTCGGGCCGCCGCGCGGCGAGCTCGGCATAGACGAAGGCGCCCATGATCGCGATCGCCCCGCCGATCAGCCAGACGCCGACGATGAGCCACGGCGCGTCGACGCTGCGCGCGACCTCGGCCGGATTGACGAAGATGCCGGAGCCGATGATCCCGCCCATGACCAGCATGGTCGCGTCGAACAGGCCGAGGCGACGGCGGAGCGCCGGTTGCTGGTCTTGCGCGGGGCTGCTCACCCGATCCCCAGCACGTCCTGCATCGTATACCGGCCCGGCCGCTGGCTGTGCAGCCAGATCGCCGCCTCCAGCGCGCCTTTCGCGAAGATGGCGCGGCTTTCGGCGCGGTGGCCGAGCTCGATCCGCTCGCCCTCGCCGGCGAACACGACCAGATGGTCGCCCGCCACCGAGCCGCCGCGCAGCGAGGCGTAATGGATGGCGCCTTCCTCGCGCGCGCCTGAGTGCCCGAAGCGGTTCAGCGCGGTGTCGGAAGCGGCGCCGCGTCCCTCGTTGGCGGCGGCGCCGAGCAGCAAAGCCGTGCCGGACGGCGCGTCCACCTTGTGGCGATGGTGCATCTCGACGATCTCGATATCCCAGTCCCGCCCGAGCTTGCGCGCCGCCTGTTCGACGAGGGCGCGCAGCATGGTGACGCCGAGCGAGGTGTTGGCGGTCTGCAGGATCGGAATGGCGGTGGCGGCATGGTCGATCGCCTGGTGATGGCCGGGCGTGAGGCCCGTGGTGCCGATCACGATCGGCGTGCCGGCATCGACGGCGGCGGCGAGATGGCCGGCTAGCGCGTCGGGCGCGGTGAAATCGACCAGCACGTCGCTCGCCGCGGCGAGGTCGGCGGGCGCGCCGTCCCGGTCGATGCCGCCGGCGATGCCGGCGCCCGCCGCTTCGGCGGCGGCGGCGATCGCGCGGCCCATCCGCCCGCGCGCGCCGAGGATGCCGATACTCGTCATGCGCGCTTCATGGGCGAGGCCGGGCCGGGCCGCAAGCGGAACAGCGCCGGACCCGCGTTCGTTGGGCCGCCCATCAGGGAATAGGAGAGATCAGATGGCTGAACGGGAACGGGAAGTGATCGTCACCAATGACGGCGGCGGCAGCGGCTTCGGCATGCTCGCGGGCGTGATCCTGGTGCTTGCGGTGCTCGCGGTGTTGTTCTTCGTGTTCAAGGATCAGATCATGGGCGGCGGCAGCACCGACATCAACGCCGACGTGAAGATCGAGACGCCCTCGACCAAATAGGCTTAGCCGCCCTGCAAATGCCTTAGCCAGCGCTGCCGCGCCCAGTCGTTGAGCAGGGCGTCGGCGGCGCTTTTTTCCGGGCTGCCCTGGGCGAGGTCGGCATAGCGCCAGCTGCGGCCGCTCGCCTCGTCGCGCAGCGTCTCCTGGAAGAAGTCGAAGATCAGCCGGCGGCCGCGCGCGTCGACCGTGCCGATCGCGCCGGGCCGGTCGAGGCTGCCGAGGAACTGGAAGACCGGCCGGTCCGGCGCCGGCGGCACCGCCGCGCCGGCGGCGCGCAGGATCACGGCGCGCATGTTCTCGAGGCCCATCACGGCCGGCATCGCGACGCCCGCCCGGCTCATGATGAAGGGAATGCGCGTCTGCTGGTCGTTCAGCATGTGGCCGTGGCCCAGGAAGCCGTCGTCGAACAGCGACTCGCCATGGTCGGCGGTGACGATGACGATGCTGTTCTCGAGCACGCCGAGGCGCCGCAGCCGCTCGACGAACGCGCCGATGATCCGGTCGTTATAGGCGATCGCGTTGAGATAGGTGCGCGTCACCCAGTCGCGATTGCCGATGCCGATCTCGCCGCGCGGGATCGGGCTGCCGGGCAGGATCTGGTCCATCCCCTCATTGTAATAAGGGAAATGGGCGGTCTGCAGGTTCACGTAGAGGAAGGTCGGCTGCGCCCAGCCGGCGGGATCGCCGAGCCTGCGGTCGAACTCGCGGAGCAGCACCTTGCCGTCGATATTGACCGAGGCGGGCGCGGAAAAGGCGCCGGAGCGCTGGTCCTTCAGCATCGTGCCGTCGACGAACACCTGCCCGCGGCGCAGGCCGACCAGCCGCGCGGTGTCGCCGAAATCCTCGGCCTGGCCGGAGACGGTGGCGACCCGATAGCCGTTGGCGAGGAAATCGCGGACCAGCGACTGGCGGTCGTCCACGGGCGCGAGCGTGCCGGTGAACAGGCTCTGCAGCGAGGCGGTGGTGAAGCCGACATGGGAATAGGCCCGCGGCGCCGCGCTGCCGCTCGCGGCCATGGCGTCGAGCACCGGAGTGAGCGGGCGCCCGTCGACGCGGCGGCCGAGCGAGTCGGCGCGGACGCTTTCGAGCACGATCAGGATCACGTTGGGCTTGCGCTCGCCCGCAATGGCCGGGGTCTGGGGCGGTGGCGCGGCGCCCTGGAAGGTGAAGTCGCCGGCGAGGCCGTCCTGGTCGATCCCGTCATTGGGGATGTCGAGCGCATAGGGATGGCGGCTGCCGTCGAAGGGCTGGCGGTCGAGCGGATAGGAGTAGAAGCTGTAGCCGTCCCGGTCGAAATCCGTGGCCTGCTCCAGCACGAAGCTCACCGCCGCGACGCTGTTGAACCGGGTCAGCGCCGCGCGGGCGTCGTCGACGCGGTTGACCGCGAACAGGACGAGCGGGGTGGCGACGAGCAAAGCGAGCCACTGCCGCCGCGTCGGCCGCCAATGGTCCGGCAGGGTCCCGGCCTCCCGCCAGCGTCGGCGGAAGAGGAAGCGGACCACCGCATAGAAGAGCAGGGCGAGGCCGCCGACGATCGCCGCCAGCCCCACTTCGCTGAGCGAGTAGAGGAGGGCGTCCTTCAGGCTGCCGCCGCCCAGGTTGCGGACGATCTGGAAGCTCATCGCGTCGGAGAAGAAGGCGAGCGCCTGATATTTGCCGATCAGCACCGCCAGCGCGCCGCCGCCGACGAAGAACAGGAAGTTGAAGTGGAAGACCGGGCTGTCCGGCCGCTTGCGGTGCAGCCTGCGCAGCAGCCGGTAGAGCAAAAGGAAGACCAGCAGCTGGCAGAGCAGCAGCCCGACGACGAACGCGCCGAGCTCCAGCGGGGCGTCCAGCGCGCGCGACTGGCCGAAGCCGCCGCCGAAGATCGCGTATTTCCGCTCGGCGAGCAGCAATTCGGCGGCCAGGGTCGCCAGGATCACGAAGGGCAGGGTGAAGCGCGAAGCGGCGGCCCAGTTGACGCGCAGCTTCCTCTTCTCGGGCAAGGCGGCGAGTTCGGCTGACATGAGGCCGCCCTAGCAAGGGGGCGTTAAGATGCGGTTTGCGGCCTCAGCCGCCGCGCAGCAGGCGCCAGCCGAGGCAGAGCCAGCCGCCGATCATCAGCCCGCCGCCCCACGGCGTCACCGCGCCGAGCCAGCGCAGCTGAGTCAGCGCCATCACGTAGAGCGAGCCGGCGAAGATCAGGGTGCCGAGCGTCAGCAGCCAGATGGCGAGCCGGGTCCCCGGCAGCCGCGCCGCGCCGATCGCGACCAGGCCGATGGCGTGCCACATCTGATATTGCACCCCGGTCTGCCACCAGCCGAGCGCCTCCGGGCTCAGCGCTTCGCGCAGCCCGTGCGCGCCGAACGCGCCGAGCATCACGCCGATCGCCGCGAGCAGGGTGCCGGCGAGCAAAGGGAGGCGGTCGGGCTGGCTCATCGCGCGGTCCGTAACATACGCCAGCCGTCATGCTGAACTTGTTTCAGCATCCAGGGTCGGGCCTCACGGATGCCGGCGAATCCCCGCCGGCCCCGGTGCCGCTTCCACACTGGACCCTGAAACGAGTTCAGGGTAACGGCGGGTATTCCGCCGTCGAGGCAAACCGTCCGTTAACCATCTCCTGTCAGAACGCCGCTCATGCAGGGGCTGACATCATGACCGACGACATCGCCGCGGCACGCGCCGGGCTCCACGAGGCCGTGCACCGCACGCTCGCCAACGAGGCCTGGTCGACCAGGCGGCCGCCAGCCCCGGGCACGGACGGCACGCTGGGCCGCGCGCAATTCCATTATGACTGCCTGGGCGACGGCGAGGCGGTGGCTCTGCTCGAGCAGATGAACGTCGCCATGTTCCGCCTGCGCCAGGCCCTGCTCGCCTCCGACGAGGCCGCCTATCAGGCGCAGCGCAAGGAATTGAAGCGGCTCTCCGCCGCCTGGCTCTACCACGCGCCCCTGCACAAGGTCGCCGACCTGCTCCCGCCCGAGGGCGAGGCCTGAGCACTCGCACCCCTTCAGTTCTCTGGCCGAGTTCGTACTTCATAGTCATCCCGGCGAAGGCCGGGACCCATGAACCCGGACATGGAACGATCGCTCCAGCGCTTTCGCGTGTCCGGAACCGGCGGCGTTCATGGGTCCCGGCCTTCGCCGGAATGACGCCTCTGGCAGCCGATTTCCCCACGCATTATCTCATCGAATATACGACCTAAACCAGCGCACTCCCGGCCTGCGCGAGCAAGGCGTCGAGCCGCCTGATCTCCCGCGCGATCCTGATCCGTGGCGCCGAGCCGCCCAGCGAGATCCTGAGCGCCTGCACCGGCTGGCCCGGCACGGCCGCGAAGGCGGCGCCCGGCGCGGCGGGCAGGCCGGCGGCGATCGCCTGCGCCGCGATCCGCCCCGCATCCGCGCCCGCCGGCAGTCTCAGCCAGAGATGATAGCCTTCGGGGTGGAAGTGCGCGCCGGCCGGGCCGAGGATGGCGGCGGCCTCCTTCATCCGCGCCGCCGCTTCATGGCGCACCGCCGCGGTCAGGCGGTTGAGGGTGCCGTCGAGGATCCAGTTGGTGACCAGGGCGACGTTGAGCGGCGGCGCCATCACCGCGCTTTCATGGGCGGCGGCGGCCAGTGCATGGGCCTCGCGCACGCCCGGTGCGCGGACGAAGCCCACGCGCAGGCTCGGCGAGACCGTCTTGGACAGGCTGGCGATATGCCAGGTCAGCTTCGGCGCGAGGGCGGCGAGCGGCGGCGGCGGGCTGGCGGGAAAGCGGCCATAGGCGTCGTCCTCGACGATCGCGACATTGTGGCGCAGCGCGATCCGCGCGATCTCCTTGCGCCGTTCGAGCGGCAAGGTCGCGGCGGTGGGATTGTCGTTGGTGGGGACGAGATAGACCGCCTTGAGCGCGGCCGCCCGCGCCGCCTGCTCCAGCGCGTCCGGCAGGAGGCCCTCCGCGTCCATCGCCAGCGGCACCACCTCGGCGCCGAGGCGGCGGGCGGCGGCGAGGAAGCCCGGATAGGTGAAAGCGGGGGCCGCGATCCGGTCGCCGCGTTCGAGCAGCAGCGAGAGCAAGGCGTGCAGCCCGTGCTGGCTGCCGGCGGTGATCGCCACCTGGTCGGCGCCGGTGTCGGGCACGAGCGGCGCGAGGAATGCCGCCGCGGCGGCGCGCTGCGCCTCCAGGCCGCCGGGCGGCTGGTAGTGGAGCGGCGCGAGCCGGCCGTCGAGCAGGGCCGCGATGCCGTCGCTCATGGCGCGGCGCAGGCTGCCGTCCTCGGGCTCGGGCGGCATGTTCATCCCGCTTGCCGCCGCGCCGCCGGCCAAGCCCGTCTCCGCCTCGGCCGGACGGCCGCGCACGAAGCTGCCGCGCCGGCCCTCGCCCGCGATCAGCCCGCGCCGCGCCGCCTCGGCATAGGCCCGGGTGATGGTGGTGAGATCGAGGCCGAGCGTTTCGGCGAGGTCGCGCTGGGTGGGCAGCTTCTCGCCGGGCTGGACCCGTCCCGCCTTCATGTCGGCGGCGAGGGCGTCGGCGATGGCGAGATAGAAGGGCTTGCCGTCGGCGGAGAAATCGGGGCGCCAGGCCATAGGCTCATCCTTGCGAATCGTGCATACAAATGCTATATAATATCCATACAAAAATCATTTTGTATGGACAAGCGCGAACAGCGAGGCCTTCATGCAGGAGCGCGACGATTTCAGGTTCGTGGACGGGAACGGCCGCCGCTGGGCGAAGCTCAACCCGCTGAAGACCGGCCCGTTCGGCCGCTGCCCGCGCTGCGGCGAGGGGCATATGTTCCAGGGCTTCCTCAAGCTGGCCGACAACTGCGAGGTGTGCGGGCTGGATTTCTCCTATGCCGATCCCGCCGACGGCCCGGCCTTCTTCGTGCAGATGTTCACCTGCATCCCGGCGGTGATCTTCACCCTGCTGCTGGAGATCATGGCGAGCCCGCCCGTCTGGGTGCATCTCGTCACCAGCCTGCCTTTGCTGCTGCTGACGACGGTGCTGCCGCTCCGCCCGCTCAAGGGCTGGCTCGTCGCGAGCCAGTTCTTCTTCAAGGCCCGGGAAGCGCGATTGGTGCGGGACTAGCTTCCCGAGCTGGACACCCCCCAAAAGTCATCCCCAGCTAGTCATCCCTAGATAGTCATCCCGGCGAAGGCCGGGACCCATGAACACCGCATTATCCGGAAAAGCGATGGCGCCGAGTGCGTTCGACGCGGCTGGTGTTCATAGGTCCCGGCCTGCGCCGGGATGACTAGATCGGAGCGGGGATGACTAGATTGGAGCGGGGACGACCAGATTCGGGCCGGGATGAGGATGCGTTGACCCCGCCTCTCCCGATCGGGGGAGCCGGCCCTACTCCCCGTCCTCCGCCTCCATCATGTCCATGAAGTCGCGGGCCGCCTCGCGGTCCTCTTCGTCCTTGAACGCGACGTCGAGGTCGGGCGCGGCGCCGAGCATGTGGAGCAGGGTCCACATCGCGAAGCGCCGGCCGCGGTCTTTTTCGAGCCCGAATTCGACGAGCATCTTCTCGATCCCGTTCGTGATCGCCTCGGGCGGGAGCGTGTCGAGATCGGCCGTCCCGAAGTGACGCCTGAGCTGCTCGTCGAAATCCACTAGTCGAACATCTTGCCGAAGGCGCGCTTCGCCCGGTTCCGCCAGTGGCCGCGATGATAGGCGTCGCTGGCGAGCAAAGGCAGCACCGAGGTCGCCTCGGCATAGACCATCTGCTCGAGCGCGGTGCTCACCTTGCCCCAGCTCGCCGCCTCCTGGAGCGTGGAGGAGGAGCAGGCGCCGTCGCGCACGTCGGCGACGGTGATCTGCACCGCATATTTGTGCACCTCGACATCGTCATGGCCGAGGATCTCGGCGCAGACGACCGTGTCCTGCACGAAATTCTTCGGCACGCCGCCGCCGATCATCAAGAGGCCGGTGGTGCCCGCCTCGATCTTGATGTCGGTCAGCTCGCGGAAATCGGCGATCGAATCGATCGTGAGATAGGGCTTGCCCGCCTTCATGCTGTCGACCTGGTGCTTCACCAGCCCGAAGCCGGCCGAGCTGTCGGTGAAGGCCGGGCAGAAGATCGGCACGTCATGCTCGTAGGCGAGCTTGACCAGGCTGTGATCCTTCTTGCCGTGGGTCTGCAGCCACTTGCCCATCTCGCGGATGAAGGCGCGGGAGCTGTACGCCTTCGGCTCCAGCTGCTCGGCGATCTCGAAGATGGTGTGATCGACGTGCTGGAGCTGCTCCTCGTCGATATAGGTGTCGTAGATCCGGTCGATGTAGAGCGAGCGCAAGGTGTCGTCGTCCGGCACCTCGTTCGCCTGATAATGTTTGAAGCCGAGCGCCTCGAGGAAATCCATGTCGACGATGGTGGCGCCGGTGGCGACGATCGCGTCGACCATATTGTGCTTCACCAGGTCGGCATAGAGATCCATGCAGCCGCCCGCCGAGGTCGAGCCGGCGATGACGAGCACGACCGAGCAGTCCTTGTCGGCCAGCATCTCGTTATAGATGTCGGTCGCGCGGCCGAGGTCCCGCGAAGTGAAGCTCATCTTGCGCATCGCCTCGACGATCGGGCGCGCGTCGAAGCTCTTGATGTCGATATGCTCGACGGTCGTCGCCAGCAGCTCCGCCTTGCGGGTGTCGTTGATGGGGGCGTCGGTCATGTGTCCAAGTCTCCAGTCACGAAAAACCATATCGTCACCCCCGCGAAAGCGGGGGTCCAGCTTCCTTGAGAACAAGCAGCTGGATTCCCGCTGTCGCGGGAATGACGCGAATGAATCAGGCCGCCGTTACAGCGTGACGACGTTCGAAGGAACCGCCCGTTCCGCCGCGTCGCCGCCATAGAGCGTCGCCATCGGCTCGTCGTCGGCGAGGACCTTCATGTCCGAGCCGAAGCCGTTGAAGGCGGTGCGCATCGCGCAGCCATAGGCGCCGAGCATGCCGATCTCGATATAGTCGCCGGCATCCACGTCCGCGGGCAGCATGAACGGCCCGGCCATATGGTCCATGTCGTCGCAGGTCGGCCCGTAGAAGCTGAACTCCATGTCCCGCGCGTCCGACTCGGTCTCGCGGACCAGCTTCACCGGGAAGCGCCAGCCGATATGGGCCGCGTCGAACAGCGCGCCATAGGCGCCGTCGTTGATGAAGAGCTCGTTGCCGCGGCGCTTCTCGACGCGGACCAGCACGCTCGCATATTCGGCGCACAGCGCGCGGCCGGGCTCGCACCACAATTCCGAAGAATAGGAGACGGGCAGGCTCTCGAACGCCTGGTGGATGACCTCGAAATAGGCCTCGAGCGGCGGCGGCTCCATGCCGGGATAGGAAGAGGGGAAGCCGCCGCCGACATCGACGATGTCGACGGTGACCGCCGCCTCGACGATCGCCGCGCGGACCCGCTCCATCGCCTCGCGATAGGCGGCCGGGCTCATCGCCTGGCTGCCGACGTGGAAGCAGATGCCGAGCGCGTCCGCCGCCTGGCGGGTCGCCATCAGCAGGGCCTTCATCTCGGTCGGCTCGGCGCCGAACTTGGCGGCGAGGCTCAGCTTCGAATGGTCGGAGGAGACGCGGATGCGGACCAGCAGGTTGAGGTCCGTGGCGGCGACGCCGTCGGTCGCGGTCGCGCGGACGATCTTCTCCAGCTCGTCCTCGGTGTCGAGCGAGAAGGTGCGCACATTGTGGGCGAAATAGGCCTCGCGGATCGCCTCCTCGGCCTTGACCGGGTGCATGAAGCACAGGGTCGCCCCGGGCAAAGTCTCCGCGACCAGGCGCACCTCGGCGATCGAGGCGACGTCATAATGGCTGACGCCCGACTCCCACAGGATCTGCAGCAGATCCGGCGAGGGATTGGCCTTCACGGCATAGAGCGACCGTCCCGGAAACCTCTCGACGAAGAAGCGGGCGGCGCGCCGGGCGGCGTGCGGACGAATGAGCGTGACCGGCTGGACCGGCCGAAGGAGCGAAGCTAGCCCCAGCGCGCTATGATGGTTGTGCAACTCAAGGGACCTCCAACAGGTACGTTGACGAAAGCTGCCTTGCGGTTGGAAGTCCCCATGGGGCAGCAGGGAGCGCGATATATGTCCCATGACCGCATGTGTAAAGACCCATGGTTTCCCTCTGAATTTGCGGAGTTTCGATGACTGAGAGAAGGCCCACGGCGGAGGGTGTTTCGGCTGCGGCGAAGCGCGTCGCCGGACTCGTGACTCGCACGCCTCTGCTGCCCCTCGATTGGGAGGGGCGGCGCTATTGGGTGAAGCCCGAATGCCTGCAGCAGAGCGGCAGCTTCAAATTGCGCGGGGCGAGCAACCGGCTGGCGCGGCTGGACGAGGCCGAGCGGGCGCGCGGCGTGGTCGCCTTCTCCTCCGGCAATCATGCGCAGGGCGTGGCGCTGGCGGCGCAGCGGCTCGGCATCGCCGCCGTCATCGTCATGCCCTCGGACGCCCCGGCGGTGAAGGTGGAAGGGACGCGGCGCTACGGCGCCGAGATCCTCTTCTACGACCGGCTGACCGAGAAGCGCGAGGCGATCGGCGCGCGGCTGGCCGCCGAGCGCGGCGCCACGCTCGTGCCGAGCTTCGACGATGTCGACGTGATCGAGGGGCAGGGGAGCATCGGCGTCGAGCTGCGCGACCAGCTCGGCGCGGCGCCGCCGATGGTGATCGTGCCCTGCGGCGGCGGCGGCCTCTCCGGCGGCATCGCTCTGGCCTTGCCCGAGTCGCGGATCGTGCCGGTGGAGCCCGAGGGCTGGGACGACATGACCCGCTCGCTCGCGCTCGGCCGGATCGTGCCGGTCGAGCAGCCCGCCCCGCCGACCCGCTGCGACGCGCTGCAGACTCTGCTCGTCTCCCCGCTCACCTTCGGCGCGCTCGCCGGCGCCGGCGCCGAGGGGTGCTCGGTGACCGAGGCGGAGGTGGAGGCGGCGATTCGCTTCGCCTTCGCCCGGCTGAAGCTGGTCGCCGAGCCGGGCGGCGCCGTGGCGCTCGCGGCTTTGCTCGCGGGGAAGGTGGACGCGCCCGCGGGGTCGGTGATCCTCGTCTCGGGCGGGAATGTGGATCCGGCGCTCTACGCGCGGATCATCGGGGGCGGCTGACCGGTCCCGTCAGCGGTGCCCGCTGCGCCACCGCGTCGATCAGGGCGGTCAGCTGCGCCACCTGGGCCGCGCTGTGGCGCAGCGCGTCGGCATGATGGAGGGCGTCGTGCCCGGGCCGGGCCAGCGCCGCGCTTTCCAGCACCCCGTCCAGCAGCCGCGAGAGATTCGGCAGGACCGTCTGGTCGAGCCGGTCCAGCGCGCTGGTGAACGGGCGATGGTCGTGGAAGCTCATCCCGCTCTTCTGCCACGGCGACGTTTAAGCTTCGTGAAAACAGGGCTTGGTGAAAGCCCGGTCCGCGTGGCAGGGATTTGGCCATGACCGGCGTCTCCGCCACCTTCCTGTCCGTCCTGATGCTCGCCGCCTTCCTGCTCGCCTGGGGCGGCGTCTTCATGCTCGTAAAGCGGGGAGACAGGAAGAAGGGGATATTGATGCTCGTGGCCGCCGCCGTGGCGGTCGGCAACGTGCTGGTCTGGACCTTGTGAGACGCCGCCTCGTCCGCGCCCTCTGCTGGCTTTCGCTCGCCGCCGCGACCCCGGCCTGGGGCGCCGGCTGGAATTGCTCGGTCCGGGACGAGCTCAGCGCCAATCTGCCGGCGACGATGGAGCTGCTGGTCGGCACGGAGGACGGCCGCGGCACGCTCGATTTCTATATCTGGTGGGTGCCCGAGCGCGGCCATGCCGCCGGCCAGGCGATAGCCTGGATCGGCGTGCCGCGCCCGGCGACCCTGCTCTGGAAGCCCGACCGGATCGAGTTCGGCATCCCCGGCACGCGCACCGACGCGCGCGGCTTCCTCCGCTTCGACAGCCTGCAGGGATCGTCCCTGCTGTCCGTCGTCCGGCCCGCCTCGGTCCGCTCGCTCCGCCCAAATTTCGACCTGTCCTGGGTGACGATCGACGACGCCGCCCTGCTCGCGCAGCTCTGGGGCCGGCCGCCCGGCGGCGTCCGCTATACCGACCGGCGCGGCGACCTATTGGGCAGCGTCGCGGTGCAGCTGCCCGCGGCCGCGGAGGCGCAGGCCCTGTTCACGCGGATGCGCGCCGCGCTCGAGCGCAAGGCGGCCGATCCGGCGCACCACTGCCGCGCCTTGCCCGCCGCGCCCGACCCCGACGCATGGCATCCATAGCTCAGCGGATCGGGCAGCTCGGATCGAGGCGGAAGTCGAGATAGTCGTCCACCTGCTTCATCAGCTGGTCCATCTCGTTCACGAAGAAGTGGTTCGCCTGCGGCACGGTCTTGTGCTCGATCGTGATGTGCCGCTGGGTCCGGAGCTTGTCGACCAGCTTCTGCACCGCGATCGGGGTCACCACCTCGTCGCCCTCGCCCTGGATGATGATGCCCGAGGAGGGGCAGGGGGCGAGGAAGGAGAAATCGTACATGTTCGCCGGCGGCGCGATCGAGATGAAGCCGCGCGCCTCGGGCCGGCGCATCAGCAGCTGCATGCCGATCCAGGCGCCGAAGCTGTAGCCCGCGATCCAGGTCGATTCCGCCTCCGGGTGGATGGACTGCACCCAGTCGAGCGCCGAGGCGGCGTCGCTGAGCTCGCCGATGCCGTTGTCGAATACGCTCTGGCTCTTGCCGACGCCGCGGAAATTGAAGCGCAAAGTCGCGAAGCCGCGGCGCACGAAGGTCTTGTAGAGCGCGAGCACGATCGCATTGTTCATCGTGCCGCCGCCCTGCGGATGCGGGTGGAGGATCAGGGCGACGGGCGCGCGCGGGCGCGGGCCGGGATTGAAACGGCCTTCGAGACGGCCCTCGGGCCCAGGAAAGATGACTTCGGGCATGTGCAAATATCCGGATCGATTGTGTCGCCGTGCAGGATGCTGGCGGCAGCGCGGAGCGCCCTATATAGAGATCGATCTCAAATCGCAACTTTTGCGAATCATTCTCAATAAGGGCTGAAACGGCGCCGCCTCCCATGTATTATTTGGATTATCAGGCGACCACGCCGCTCGCGCCCGAAGCGCTGGAGGCGATGCTGCCCTGGCTCGGCGGGCCGGGCAGCGACGGCTTCGCCAATCCCGCCAGCCAGTATCGCGCCGGCCGCGCCGCGGCCGTGACGGTGGAAGTCGCGCGGGAGCAGGTCGCGGCGTTGCTGCCCAGCGGGGGCCGCGTCCATTTCACCTCGGGCGCGACCGAGGCGCTGAACTGGGCCCTGGTCTCCGGCGCCAGGCTCGCCCCGGGCGGCCTCGCCGGCAGCGCGATCGAGCATCACGGCGCGCTGCAGCGGCTCGAGGAGGAGGGCGCCGCCATCGTCCCGGTCGGCGCCGACGGCCTCGTCCCGCCGCCCGGACAGGCCCACCTCCCCGAACGCGGCGTGATCGCCCTGATGCTGGTCAACAACGAGGTCGGCACGATCCAGCCGGTGGCGGACCATGCCGCGGCCGCCCATGCCAAGGGCAGCCTGCTGCTCTGCGACGCGGTCCAGGCCTATGGCCGGATGGCGATCCCGGAGGGGCCGGATCTGATCGCGATCAGCGCGCACAAGATCCACGGGCCGAAGGGGATCGGCGCGCTCTGGGTACGAGACGGGCTCCGGCTCGCCCCTTTCATCCTCGGCGGCGGGCAGGAGCAGAATATGCGCTCGGGCACCGTCTCCCCGGCTTTGGTCGCCGGGTTCGGCGCGGCGGCGGGGCTGGCGGCGGAGCGGATGGAGACGGATGCGGCCCATGTCGCGCGCCTCTGGGACGTCGCCGTCGACATGCTCGCCGGCTGGACGATCAACGGCTCCACCGACCGGCGCTATCGCGGCAATCTCAACGTCCGCCGCGAGGGCGTGAACGCGATCCGCCTGCTCTCCGACGTGCGCGAGGTCGCCTTCAGCCTGGGCAGCGCCTGCGGCAGCGGCTCGGGCAAGACCAGCCACGTGCTGCGCGCCATGGGCCTGGACGAGCGCGCCACCCATGCCAGCATCCGCCTCGGCTGGGGCCGCTACACGACCGAGGCGGAGCTGCGCGCGGCGCTCGGCCTGATCGTCGAGGCCGCCGACCGCCAGCTGAGGTTCGCCGCGTGACGCTGGTCCGCTTCATCTCCGCCGACGGCAATGACGAGATGGAGGTGCTCGCCCCGCCCGGCGCGCGCCTGCTCGACGTCGCGCAGGAGGTCGGTCAGCCGCTCGAGGGCACGTGCGAGGGGCAGATGGCCTGCTCCACCTGCCACGTTCTCGTCGCCGCCGCGGATTTCGCCAAGCTCCCCCGCGCCAGCGAGGAGGAGGAGGACATGCTGGACCTGGCCAGCCACGTCACTCGCCATTCACGTCTGGCCTGCCAGATCTGGCTCAACGAGGATCTGGAAAGCCTGACCGTGCACATGCCGGCGGGCGCCCACAATATGCAGGGACGGTGAAAGGGGAGGGGATGAGGATGCTGCGCACATTGTTCGCCATGGGTCTGATGCTGACGGCCGGACTCGCCGAGGCGCAGCCCCGCCGGCAGAGCCCCGAGCGCCGCATCGCCGCGCTCGAGCGCGCCCATGGCGGCCGGCTCGGCGTCGCCCTGATCGATGCCGAGGGCAGGGCGCTCCTGTCGCACCGCGCGAACGAGCGCTTCGCCATGTGCTCGACCTTCAAATTGCTGCTCGGCGCCATGCATGCCGATACGGCCGGCGCCCGGCACCCGATCCGCCTCACCCGCGCGGACCTGCTGCCCAATTCGCCTTATTCGGAAGCGGTCCTCGACAGCGGCGACCTGCGCGTGGGCTTCGCCGCCGAGCATATCGTCACGGTGAGCGACAACACCGCCGCCAATCTGCTGCTGCGCCGGATGGGCGGCCCGGAAGCCTTCACCCGCCGGCTGCGCGACATGGGCGACACTGTCACCCGGCTCGACCGCTACGAGCTGGCGCTCAACGAAAATGCCCGGGGCGATCCGCGCGACACGACCAGCCCCGCCGCCTTCGCCGCCTCGTCGCGCCAGTTCATCATGGGCGATCTGTTGCACCCGCGCTGGCGCGATATGTTCCGCGGCTGGATGGTCCAGAGCCGCACCGGCCTCCGCCGCATCCGCGCCGGCCTGCCCGCCGGCTGGAGCGTCGGCGACAAGACCGGCACCTGCGGCAATGCGGTCAACGACGTCGCCTTCTTCCGCACCCCCGCCGGCAACGAATATATCCTCGCCGTCTATCACGACCGTCCCCGCACCATCGCCCGCGGCGAGACCGCGATCGCCGAAGTGGCGCGGGTCGCGGCGGGCCTGGTGCGGTGAGGGCCGCGAGGTACGAGACCGCAAGAGCGTCACCCTGAACTTGTTTCAGGGTCCAGTCGGGCAGCGGCACTGAGTGCGGCGACATTCGTGGTGGTTTCGCCCCACCCTGGACCCTGAAACGAGTTCAGGGTGACGGCGTTGCCTCGCATCACCCTCGGTTTGCAACCGGCCGCACTTGCATCTGGCCCTCCCCACCGCCATATGCGCCCCGGGAGTCGGGCGGACGGCGCTCTCGCCAACCCGGTCAGGTCCGGAAGGAAGCAGCCGTAACGAGTTTCCGCGTCGGGTCGTCCCGGCTCCCACCCATGAAATGCCGAGCGCAGCGCAGCAGCGCGTAGAGCCGTCGAACGGCGGCCGGCCTGCGTCCTGAGCGAAGTCGCGAAGGGCGACAGGACCACGGCGCGGCTTTGCCGCGACGCCTTGCTTCAGGCTCGGTCTCTCAATCCAGCGTAACCCCGAGCCTCCGCGCTTCCGCGGCATAGGCCGCGTCGATCGCGCGCCACTGTCCGTCGTCGAGCGTCTCCATCCTGATGTCGAAGTCGCGCAAGGCCACGATCGCCCGGCAAGCCGCCTCCGGACTTGCGTCTCTGACGAACGGCGCAAGAGCCTGTGCGATTTCGCCCATTGCCGTTGACGCGGCCTCCACGGACCGGCGAATGCCCGGATCGTCACGCAATCCTCTTGTGAACGCCATCCTCTCGGCTTCCGTCCACCGGCCGCTGCGGACCAGCTGCGCGTTCCGCCATGTGATCAGCGCTTCCGAATAGGCCGCGCTCACGCCGGCGCGCGCCATGATACGTTCGTTTTCCGATTCGGTGTCCGCAAGCAGGCGCGCCCGCCTTTCCGGGTCTGCGCAGATGGCTGGATCGAGCGGCGCCATTGCGGGCATGGCCGGCCGGACCGGTGCCCGGGTCGGCGCCTGCGCCAGGGCCGCCGAAAAAGGGGCGCCGACGAGACCCGCGAGCACAGCCAGCATTCTGAAAAACATGGCCTTTCCTCCAGGGTGAAGGCGATTATCAGGCCCGGATCGGGCAGGCAATCGCCCCGCGGGAGGCCAAGTGAACCTAGCCGCCCGCCGCCTTCCGCCCCACCGGCCAATGCACCCACGCCTGCATCGCCAGGCACGCGACCAGCAGCACGCTATATTCCATGCCGTTGCGGCCGAGCCCGACCACGAACCAGCCCGCCGGCCAGTGCACCAGCACGATCCCCATGATGTAGATGAAGCAATAACCGAGGCAGAGCAGGCTCACCCAGCGGCCGAGCGCGAGCAGAGGCGTACCGAGAATCTCGTAGGCGGTGATCGCCGCCGCGATCCAGAAGCCGAGCGGGAAGCCGAGCGAATCCAGCCAGCCCCCGAACGGCGCCACCCCGCCCGCGATCCAGCGCGCCCAGCCATGGGCGGCGATCAGCCCCGCGAGCAGCAATCTGAGCAAAAGCAGCGCCTGCGCGCTGCGGGCGGTACGGTCCATGCCAATCCCCCTTTTCGTTCAGCCTAGCGCGATGCCCGCAAGCCACGCCGCGCTTTCGCCGAACTGCCGCCTCGCTTCGACCAGCGGCTGACGTTCCTTCTATGTTCTTTCCTACAGGCCGCGTGTCGGCTAGACTGCGCGGATGGACCCCGATTTCCAGCG
The DNA here is from genome assembly GCA_035502235.1 of Allosphingosinicella sp. Classification (GTDB taxonomy): domain Bacteria; phylum Pseudomonadota; class Alphaproteobacteria; order Sphingomonadales; family Sphingomonadaceae; genus Allosphingosinicella. Next base: position 31,760 of record DATJUQ010000069.1, on the reverse strand, counting down.
AGCGGCGCCTGGCCTGATTCGTCCCGCCATGTGCCTCGGCTTTGCCCCCGGATTTTTTCCGCCCATGGCCAGTGCGAACATTGGGACCTTTCGAAACTTCCGCACGCACTGCCTCCACAGCATCCCGGCGAACGGCTAGGGTGCCCGCGATGTCCGATTCCCCCCAGCCCTATCGCGTTCTCGCCCGCAAATACCGGCCGCAAAGCTTCGAGGAGCTGATCGGCCAGGAGGCGATGGTGAAGACGCTCGCCAACGCGATCGCGCGCGACCGGCTGGCGCACTCCTTCCTGCTGACCGGCGTGCGCGGCGTCGGCAAGACCTCCACCGCCCGCCTCATCGCCAAGGCGTTGAACTGCATCGGCCCGGACGGCACTGGCGGGCCGACCATCTCGCCCTGCGGCACCTGCGAGCCCTGCCGCGCGATCGCCGAAGGCCGGCATATCGACGTGGTCGAGATGGACGCGGCCTCCCATACCGGCGTCGACGACGTGCGCGAGATCATCGAGGCGGTGCGCTATTCGGCGGTCTCGGCGCGCTACAAGGTCTACATCATCGACGAAGTCCACATGCTGTCGAAGAACGCGTTCAACGCGCTGCTGAAGACGCTCGAGGAGCCGCCCCCCCATGTGAAGTTCCTGTTCGCCACGACCGAGGTGAACAAGGTGCCGATCACCGTCCTCTCCCGCTGCCAGCGCTTCGACCTTCGGCGGATCCCGGCGGACATGCTCGCCGGCCATTTCGGCCATGTCGCGGAGCAGGAAGGGGTGGAGATCGAGCCGGAGGCGCTGGCCCTGATCGCCCGCGCGGCGGAAGGCTCCGCCCGTGACGGCCTCTCCATCCTCGACCAGGCGATCGCCCATGGCGCCGGCGCGGTGACCGCGGAGCAGGTGCGCGCGATGCTCGGCCTGTCGGACCGGGGCGCGGTGCGCGACCTGCTCGGCCTGATCCTCGCGGGCGACGCGCCGGGCGCGCTGGCGGCGGTGGCCGGCCAATATGCCCTGGGCGTCGAGCCCTCCGCTTTGATCCGCGGTCTGCTCGAGGCGGTGCACGGCATCACCCGCGCCAAGGTCGGCGGCAGCCGCGATCCCGCCCAGTCGGTCGAGGAGCGCGAGGCCTATGCGGACTGGGCGGCCAAGCTCGGCCATGGCGCGATCCACCGGCTCTGGCAGCTGCTGCTCAAGGGCCTGAACGAGGTCCACACCGCGCCGATGCCGCTGGAAGCGTGCGAGATGGCGTTGCTGCGCGTCATCCACGCCTCCGAATTGCCCGATCCCGGCGCGATGATCGAGAAATTGGCGAGCGGCGAGATTGCCGCGCCCCGCGCGCCCGAGGCGCCGAAGGGAGAGAGCCAGGCCGAATTGCTGAGCATCCCGGCCAGCTTCGCCGATCTGGTCCAGCGGCTCGAACGCGGCGGCAAGCATATCCTCGCCCATCAGCTCAGCGACGATTTCCGCCTGGTCGACTATGCCCCTCCGGTCGTCCGCCTGCAGGCCGCCCGCGCCGTCGACGCGCAGGGCGTCGAGAAGGCGCTTGGCGAATTGCGCGCCTTCGTGAAGGCCAGTTTCCAGCAGAGCTGGGACATCGCCATCGACGAGGGCGCGGCCCAGCCCTCGCTGCGCGAGCAGGAGCTTGCCGCGGAGGAGGCGCTGCGCCAGGAGGTGCTCGACGCGCCGATCGTCCGGGCTGCCTTCGAGGCCTTCCCCGAGACCGAGTTGACGGGCTACAGCGTCGACAAACAACGGAGTGCGTGACTTGCCCGACCTGAACGACATCATGCGTATGGCCCAGGAGGCCCAGAACAAGCTCATGGAAGCGCAGCAGAATCTCGACAAGATCGAGGTCGAGGGCGTGTCCGGCGGCGGGCTGGTCAAGATTCGCGCCTCGGCCAAGGGCCGCATCATCCGCGTCGACATTCACGAGAGGCTGCTCGTCGCCTCCGAGAAGCAGATGGTCGAGGATCTGGTCGCCGCCGCGATCAATGACGCCCGCGGCAAGGCCGATGTCGCCGCCCAGCAGGCGATGCAGGAGGTGACCGGCGGCCTGCAGCTCCCGCCCGGCTTCCAGATGCCGTCCTTCTAGATCCTCCCCATCGGGGAGGATCGGAAGCCTATTCGTAGACGCAATTGTCCAGCCCGTGGCGGGCGACATAGGCCATGCGGGCGCGGATCGTATTGCCGTAGCGGCGGGTGAAGCCGGCCGGGTCGATCGCCTCGCGGCGCTTGGGCAGCGGCAGCACCGCGGCGATCCTGGCCGCCTCCTCGGGCGTCAGCCGGGAGGCGTCGTGGTTGAAATAGCGCCGCGCCCCCGCATTGACGCCATAGGTGCCGATCCCGGTTTCGGCGACGTTGAGATAGACCTCCATGATCCGGCGCTTGGACCAGGTCGTCTCCATCAGCAACGTGAACCAGGCCTCCAGCCCCTTGCGGAAGAAGCCGCCGCCCTGCCAGAGGAAGGCGTTCTTCGCGGTCTGCTGGCTGATCGTCGAGCCGCCGCGGATCACGCGGTTGCCCGCCGCGTTGCTGCGCATCGCCGCGGCGATGGCGTCGGTGTCGAAGCCGCTATGGGAGCAGAACTTGCCGTCCTCCGCCGCGATCACGGCGCGGACCATGTTGCGGTCGATCCGCTCGATCGGCGTCCATTCGCGGGTCGCGCCATTGCCGTCGAACAATTGGGTGAGGGTGATCGGCGGCGCGACGAAGCTGTAGAGCAGGACCCAGAGCAGGCTGAACAGGATGAAGCCGAGGAGCGACAGGCCGAGCCACTTCAGGATGCGCCAGACCAGGCGGGGCTTCCGCTTCGGCGGAGGCGCCTCGGCGGCGGGCTCTGGCGGGGCAGGCGCCTGCGGGGCGGGCGCGGGCCGGGCGGGCGGAACGGTGGAGGCCATGCTGTCAGTCTAGCCCCGGCCGGCGGGCGCGCGCCAGCCCGCGCCGCCCGAACTTCCAATGTAGGAGATCGTCTGTCAGGGTCTGGCCGACTCGCTCTTTCTCATCGTGCGGACCGGGATATCGGCTTTTCGAATGGCCGTGCGAGGCTGGCTTTCCCCGCGCGGGAGAGGGGTGAGACCCAGGCGTGTCGTCAACCTTGTCAACTTCCGCGCCCGGCCGCGAGCTCCGCGCGGGCGGCCGGAGGGCGGGGCTAAGCCTTTTCGAATAGCCGCCGCGCCCGCTCCAGGCCGGCCACGCCCGCCGCGATCGTCGCCGGCTGCTTGGCGAAGCAGAGCCGGACCACATTGGTGACCGGCGCCTCGGCGAAGAAAGCGGAGATCGGGATCGCCGCGACCCCGCATTCCGCCACCGCGCGGGTGCAGAAGGTCATGTCGTCGACGCCGATGCCCGAGGCGGTGAGATCGACATTGAGGAAATAGGTGCCCTCGGCCGGCAGGACCGCGTAGCCGCGCGCCGTCAGCTCCCGCGCGAGCAGGTCGCGGGCATCCTGGAAAGTCGCCCGCATCGCCGTGAAATAGGCCTCATCCTTCAGGAGCCCGTAAGCGGCGGCGGCCTGGAGGTTGGGCGGGGTCGTGAAGGTCACGAACTGGTGCGCCCGCGCCACCTGCGCGGCGAGCGCGGGCGCGGCCACCGCCCAGCCCACCTTCCAGCCGGTGAGCGAGAAGATCTTGCCCGCCGAGCCGATCTTCACCGTCCGCTCGCCCATCCCCGGCAGAGCGAGCAGCGGCAAATGCCGCCGGCCGTCGAACAGCACATGTTCCCAGACCTCGTCGGCGATGGCGATGGCGTCATGGGCCACGCAGAAGCGGGCGAGGAGACCGAGCTCTTCTTCGTCGAACGCCCGCGCCGTCGGATTGTGCGGGTTGTTGAACAGGACCAGCCGGGTCCGCGGCGTGAATGCCTCGGCCAGCGCCTTTTCGGTGATCCGCCAGCCGGGCGGGGCGAGCCGGACCAGCCGGGCGGTGCCGCCCGCGCGCTGCACCAGCGGCAGATAGGCGTCGTAGAGCGGCTGGAAGAGCAGGACCTCGTCGCCCGGCGAGATCAGGGCGAGCAGGCTCGCCGCGATCGCCTCGGTGGCGCCGGAGGTCACGATCACCTGCTCCGGATCGAGCGCGAGCTGCTGGTGGTGCCCATAATGGGCCGCGACGGCCTCGCGCAGCGCCGGCAGGCCGCGCATCGGCGGATATTGGCTGGCCGCGCCGGTCAGAGCCTCGGCCGCTTTGGCGACGACGTCCTCGGGCCAGCCGAAGTCGGGAAAGCCCTGGCCGAGATTGACCGCATCGCGCGCCCGCGCCGCCATCGACATGACCTCGAAGATCGAGGTCGGCAGGTTCGCGAAGACCGGGTTCATGCCGCCGCCTTAGCCCGCCGCGCGAACGGGATGAAGCGCCGGATTGACTCAATTCGATAAATAGCTAAATATCGAATCATGAGCGGGGTGTTCAGGGCTTTGGCGGATCCGACGCGGCGGCAGGTGCTGGCGCTGCTCAAGGAGCGTCCGCTGAGCGCGGGCGAGCTGGCCGACCGGTTCGACGTCTCCAAGCCGACCATGTCCGCCCATTTCAACGTGCTGCGCGAGGCCGGGCTGATCGACGCGACCCGGCAGGGAAAGGCGATCATCTACCGGCTGCGCATGTCCGTGCTCGAGGAGGCCTTGATGGGCCTCGCCCAGACGGTCGGGCTCGACCTGAAGAGCGCGCCGGCGACATTACCGAAGGAAGAGGGTTCATGAGCAAGGAGAGATTTGCCCTGGCGCTGGCGGTGACCGGCGTGCTGATCGTCGCGGCCGTCGCGGTCGCATTGGCATTGGTGTCGCCGGACAGGCTGCGCACGGCCCTGGTCGGCGGGCTGACCCTGCCGATCCTCTGGGGCGCGGTCGAGCTGTTCACCGGAGGGGACAAGACGGAGGCGCGGCATGCGGTGGTCGTCGCCTCGGCGCTCGTGCTGGTCGCGCTCGGCGTCAAGCTGGGCCAGGCGGCGGGCTGGCTCGGTCACGATGAAGGGCGGCTCGGCACCCAGCTGGTCGGCATCTTCGGCGGCCTCGTCATGGCCTATTTCGGCAACCGGATCCCCAAGCTCCTCGAACGCTTCAATCCCCGCGTCGATGCCGCGCGGCGGCAGGCCTTCCAGCGCCACGCCGGCTGGGTGTTCGTGCTCGCGGGGCTCGGCAGCGCGCTGACCTGGGCCTTGCTCCCGGTCGAGAGCGCGCGGCTCTGGGGGACCTTGATCGTCGCCGGCGGTGTCGCTCTGGTGGTCGCGCGGCTCATTCAATGCGGTCTGCGGGGGAGCAAGGCATGAGGAAGCTGGTTTCGATCGTCGCGCTGCTGCTGGCGGCCCTGCTGGCCGCTCCGGCCATGGCGCAACCGCAGCCGCCGCAGGGCTGGACCGGCGACTGGCATGGCGCCCTGACCTTGCCGACCGGGCAGAGGCTTAGGCTGATCGTCACGATCGGCGCCGGCGAGAATGGCGCGCTGACCGGCCAGGTTGAGAGCGTCGATCAGGCGCCCGGCCGCAAGATGCCCGTCGACAGCCTCGCCGTGGCCGACGGCCGGCTGACCTTCGCCATGGCGGCGTTGCGGGTCACCTATGAAGGACGCTGGGACGCGGCGCGGGGCGTCTTCGCCGGCAGCTTCATCCAGAACGGCAACCCGCTGCCGCTCGAGCTCGCGCGCGGCGTGGGCGCGGCGGCGCCGGTCCTCACCGGGCTGGACGGGATCTGGGAGACGCGGATCGAGCGGAACGGCGCGCAGCTGCGGCTGATCGTCCGCATCGCCACCGGCGCGGCCGGCACCATCGCCCTGTTCGATTCGCCGGACATGATGATGGGCGGCCTGCCGGTCACCGGCCTGGCCAAGGACGGGCAGACGGTGCGCTTCACCGTGCCGGCGGGCGAATCCTCCTTCAACGGCACGTTGAGCGCGGACGGCCGGCGGCTGAGCGGCCGCTGGAGCCGGCAGGGCCAGCCCGACCTTGAGACGGTCTTCACCCGCCGCGAGGCAACGGCCGCCGCCGCGCCGCGCCGCCCGCAGGAGCCCCGGCCGCCTTTCCCCTATCGCAGCGAAGAGGTGAGCATCCCCAATCCGCGCGCGCCGGGCGTGACGCTGGCGGGGACGCTGACCCTGCCGCAGGGGAGCGGGCCGTTCCCGGCCGCGATCCTGATCAGCGGCTCCGGTCCCCAGGACCGGGACGAGAGCCTGATGGGCCACAGGCCGTTCGCGGTGCTCGCCGACCATCTGACCCGCAACGGCATTGCCGTGCTGCGCTATGACGATCGCGGCACCGCCCGCTCGACCGGCAGCCATCAGGGCGCGACCTCGGCGGATTTCGCCACCGACGCCGCCGCCATCTACGCCTGGCTGCGCGCCCGGCCGGAGATCGCCCGCGATGCGATCGGCTATATCGGGCATAGCGAGGGCGGCATGATCGCGCCGCTCGCCGCGCCGGACAGCCCGGGCCTCGGCTACGTCGTCCTGCTCGCCGGGCCCGGCGAGCGCACCCGCGATCTGCTCGAGGCGCAGCGCCGCGCGATCGGCCAGACCATGGGCATGAGCGCGGCGGAGCTGGACCAGGCCGGCGCGCTGAACGCCCGTCTGCTCGACATCGCCGCCGGCGATCTGCCCCAGGCCGAGGCGCAGGCGGCGATGAACGCGGCGCTGAGCGACCAGGCGCTCGCCGCCGCCGGCATTCCGCCGGGGCAGCGCGAGCTGATGACCGGGCGGGTGCTCGATTCCTGGTTCCGCTGGTTCATCCGCTACGATCCGGCGCCGGCGCTGCGGGCGCTGCGCATGCCCGTGCTGGCGCTGAACGGCGCGCTCGACCGGCAGGTGCTGCCCGGGGCGAACCTCGCCGGCATCCGCGCCGCCCTGGCCGGCAATCCGGACGTGACGATCCGGGAACTGCCCGCCCTCAACCACCTCTTCCAGACCGCGCGCACCGGCGGCATCGGCGAATATGCCGAGATCGAGGAGACGATGGCGCCGGTGGTGCTGGACATGGTGACGGCCTGGATCAGGACGCGGTTCGTGCGGGGCGGGCGTCAGACCGAATAGAAATCCACCACCGTCGGGATGGTGTCGTTGAGCAGGATGATCTTCTTGGCCGCGATCTTCCAGGCGCCGTCGTCATCCCGGGCGAGCCGATAGTCGTAGCGGCCGAAGAAGCTGTGCGTGCGCTCGGCGCGCTTGTCGAAGAGGTGGACCGCGAAGGCCGCGGTCACCCGGTCGTCCGCCTCGACGAGGATGTTGGTGACCTGGTGGACGCTGCGCGCGCGCGGCGCGGAAGCGACCGAGAGGCCGGAGCGGGCGCGCCAGACGCGGTCCTCGAGATTGCGGCGGCCCCTATAGTAGATGAGCGAGAGCTCGCGGTCCGGATCCTCGGTGAGAGTCAGCTCGTCACGCCAGGCGGGCATCCAGAAGATCGCGTCCTCGGTGTAGAGGCCGAGCCATTCGTCCCACTGGGCGCGGTCGAGATAGAGCGCCTCGCGGGTGAGCAGGGCTTCGGCGGCGGCGAGGGTCAGGGTCATGCCCGCAGCTCCCCGGCCATGCGCCTCGCCCATTCACGATAGTAGGAGTGGAACAGGGTCTCGTCGCACAGCTGGGCGTCGGCGAGAACGGAACGGGCGGGTTGCAGGCCGATCGAGTCGGACAGTGCATTGCCGCCCTCCTTGCTGGCGCCGAGGCCGCGGGCATAGCCCTGCAGCCAGGGCTCGACCCGGCTGGCGAAGCCGCGCTGGCAATTTTCATAGCTCACCGTGTCGTCCGGCGTCGCCATGCCGGAGGGATTGAAGAAATCCTCATATTGCCGGATCCGCTGCCGCCGCGCCTCATTGCTCTCGCCCTTGGGCGCGAGACACCAGGTGCGCATCTCGGTGCGGCCCGAGGAGAGGGGGCGGATGACGCGGAGCTGGCTCGAGGCATTTTCCGCGACCTGCAGGTTCGGGAAGATGGTGAGGTTGCGCATCGAGAACATCCAGTCGCGCCGCGCGATGCCCACGCGCTCGGCCAGTTCCTCGGCGCGTTCGTAGAGCGGGAGGGCAGGGGAGACGTCCATCCGGCCCCAGTTCAGGACATGGCCGCCGGGGAAGGAATAGGAGCCGCCCTGAATGCCCTCCGCTTCCTCGCTCCAGGCCGGATTCTCCGCCCAGACCGAGCCGATCGTCGCCTCGTCCGGCTTTTCCTTCCGCTGCTCCAGCAGGCGGATGTAGGAGGGATGGGCCGAGGTGAAGTGATAGGCGTCGGAGCAATTCTCCAGCTGCAGCTTCCAATTGCCGTCATAGGTGAACGTCACCGCGCCGGGGACGAGCTCCATGCCGTCCACGCTCTGCTCGGCGACCAGGTCGAGCAGTTTCGCCGCCTCCCCGAGATGGTCGGCGAGCGGCACGGTGGGGACGAGGCTGCCGAACAGGAAGCCCTTATAGTCCGCGAAAGCCGGCAACCGGGCGAGATCATGAGTCTCGCCGTCGAAGGCGGGCGTGTAGCAGCCCGCATTCTTCCACTTGATGCCCTTGTTGCGGCCGGCGCTGTCGAAGCTCCAGCTATGATAGGCGCAGACGTGGAGCTTGGCGTGGCCGCACATGGTCTGCGCGATCATGGCGCCGCGATGCGGGCAGCTGTTGACGAAGGCGGCGAGCTGGCCTTGGCCGTCGCGGCTGACGAGCACGGGGACGCGGCCGACGGTCGTCGTGAAGAAATCGTGCGGCCCAGGCGCCTGGCTGGCGAGGCCGAGAAAGACCCAGCCGCCTTCGAAGATCCGCTTCATCTCCAGGTCGAACAGGGCGGGATCGTCGAAGATGGCGCGGCTGACGCGGAACACGCCGTCGCCGGGCCGGTCGTCGATCAGCTTCGCGAGGCTTGCCTCGAACATCCTTGCTCCCTCTTTTCGTGCTGGCCATATGGCACGCCGGAGGAGAGGGGAAAAGTATGCGTGACATAGCAATCATCGGGGCCGGCGCGATGGGCTGCCTGTTCGCCGCGCGGCTGGCGGGCGCGGGCGCCAATGTCACCCTGGTCGACGTGGACGACGCGCGGCTGGCGACGCTGGCGGCGGAGGGTGTCACGCTCGCGGACGATGCGGGCGAGCATGTCGCGCGTGTGACTGCGTGCCGGGCGGAGGCGGCCCCGGGGCCGGCGGACCTGATCATCCTCTTCACCAAGGGCCTGCACAGCCGCGCCGCCATGCAGGCCGCGGCGCCGCTGATCGGCCCGGCGACGATCGGGCTGACCCTGCAGAACGGGCTCGGCAATGGCGAGGTCATGGCCGACACCGTGCCGCCCGCGCGGGTGGTGCACGGCATCACCGATTTTCCCGCCGACCTGGAGGGGCCGGCGCGGGTCTCCACGCACGGGCCGGGGCAGAGCCGGCTGGGCGGCTTCGTGCCTGACGCGGACGACGCGGCGGCGCGGGTCGCGGAGCTGCTGAGCGCGGCCGGATTGCCGGCGGTGGCCGAGCCCGCCATCGAGGGTGCGATCTGGGAGAAGGTGGCGTTCAACGCCGCGCTCAACGCGCTGGGCGCGGTGACCGGCCGGGCCAATGCCGGGATCGGCCCGCCGCCCGGCCGCCGCATCGCCTTCGCCATCGCCGCCGAGACCGCCGCCGTGGCCGCGGCGAAAGGCGTGGCGGTGGACCTGCCCACGATCCAGACGAAGATCGACTTCGTCTTCGTCCATCATCCGAACCACAAGAGCTCGATGCTGCAGGACCGGCTGGCCGGGCGCGCGACCGAGATCGAGTCGATCAACGGCGCGGTGCAGCGGGAAGGGGAGAGGCTCGGCGTGCCGACGCCGGTGACGGCGACGCTGGCGGACCTGGTCCGGCTGCTGGAGTCGCCGGCCTAGCGGCCGCTCCTGAGGTTGTCGTCCTCGCGGTAGCGGCTTTCGATGAAGCGGCTGTGCGTGTCGAAATCGCTCTGCCGGCTCTGCGTGGCCTGGCTGACGAGATGCTCGAGCTCGTCGCCGACGATGGTCAGGCTCTCGACCAGCCGGCGGCTGCTCTCCGAGCGCGGCGCGCGCTGGCTGTCGGGCAGCTGCAGATAGGCGTCGATCAGCTGGGGCAGATGCTGGCCGACCAGCCGGCGCGCATCCCCCGCCAGCGCCGCGTCCGGCGCCAGGCCGTGGACGTTGGGGTGCAGCTCGCGCAGGCCCGCCATGATCCGGTCCGCGGCGCCCAGCGCATGGCCGGGCAGCTCGTCGCAGCGGTCCAGCAGGCCCTCCTCGGCGCGGACGATCAGCTCGTCCAGCGGCAGCTGGCGGGGGCCGCCGCTGGCCTCCTCCACCTGGCGCCGCCGATAGGCCCTGGTGGGCTGAAAGAGCAGCAGGAGCGCGAACAGCAGGGCAGTGCCGGCCGCGGCGCCGAAGATGAAGAGGCCGATCGCGCGCACGAAGATCGAGAAAGCGAGCAGCAGGGCGAGCAGGCCGACGAAGACGTAGCCGGAGCGCTTCAGGCGCCGGCCATATTCCTCCCAGCGCCGTTCCGCGCGGCGCTTGCGGGCGGCGCGCATCCCCGGCGAGCCGATCGCGCGGCGAAAGAAGTCCTCGGTCTCGTAAAGGATGCGTTCGAGCTCGAAGCCCATCTCATTCGCTCCGGATCGGGCCGTCTTCGCGGTAGCGATCCTCGATGAACCGGCCCTGGGTCTGGAAAGCGTCAACATCGTCGCGGGCAAGCTTGCGGCCGAGGTCGCCGACCGCGGCATTGGCCGCCTCGAGACCCTGGACGAGACGCTCGTCGACATTGAGGCCCTCGCCGTCGCGCTCGGCGCGATATTCGCCGGGCACGCGCTCGTAGCGGTCGATCAGGTCGGGCAGATGCTTGCCGAGCAGGCGGCGGGCGTCCTGCGACAGCGGATCGAGCACCGCCATGTCGGCGAGCTGGCTTTCGAGCATGGGCAGCTGCGCCCCGATCGCATCGGCGCGGCGGGCGGCGGCGGGCGGCAGCAAATGTCGCTTGCGGGCGATGAGGTCGCCGAGGCGGCGGACGACGTCGCCGTTCGACATGTCGTCGCGGAAGGCCGGCACCGGCTTCTCGCGCGGCCGCCAGAACGCGATCACGGCCATCACGACGAGGGTGGCGACGACGATCGTGAAGAAACCGCCCAGCCCGACCCCGCCGAGCACCAGGCCGGCGACAATGGTGCCGATCAACGCCAGCGCCAGCACGATGCCCAGCGTCACCGCCTTCTGGATCAGCTGGGTGCGGGTCAGCGGCTTGCGGGTCCGCGCCGCCGCCGGGCCCCGCTCGGCCGCGATGCGGTCGTGGCGATGCACGGCCTTGTCGAGCCTGGCGATGACTCGGTTGACCTCGTCCGTGTCGCTCATCGGGCGCGGGCCTTCCTCACTAGTCGATCGCGGTCAGCGGATTGTCGGCGGGGGCGCCCAAGGCGCGATTCTGCTCCACGCCCTCGGCGCGGGCGATATAGCCCTTGGACTTCTCGACCTCCTTGCCGAGCTGGTCGACGGTCTGCTTCATGTTGCCGAGCGCCTCGATCTTGAAGCGGTCGATCGTGTCCATCGTGTCGTAGATATTCTGGAAGGCGCGCTGCAGCGTCTCCAGCGGGATGGTGGCCGAGGCCGCCTGCTTGTGGATCTCCGCGGACTGGCTCTTCAGCAGCTCGCCGGTCGATTCGATCATGTTGGCGGTGGTGGTGTTGAGCGCGGTGATCTGCTCCAGCACCAGCCGCTGGTTGGTCAGCGCCTGCGCGACGGTGACGGCGGTGCGGAGCGCCGCGACGGTCGTGGTCGAGGCGCGGTCGACGCCCTTCACCAGCTCGACATTGTTCTTCTTGACCAGATCGAGGGCGAGATAGCCCTGCACGGTCACCGCCATCTGGGTGAGCAGGTCTGTGGTGCGCTGGCGCGTGTAGAAGAGCGCGGTCTCGCGGATCGCCTTGGCCTTGGCGGGATCGGTCGCGTCCAGCTCGTTCGCCTTGTTCTCGAGCGCGGCGTCCATCGCCTTGGAGATGTGGATCATCTGCTCGAGCTTGCCCATGGTCTTCCACAGGTTCGCGCGTTCGACGTCGATCGCCGCATTGTCCATCAGCAGTTCGTCCTTGCCGGACGCGAGCGCGGCGAGGATCTTCGAAATGTGGGTCTGCGCGGACTGATATTTCATGAAATAATTGCGCAGGCCGCCGCCCCAGGGGATGAAGCCGAACAATTTGCGCGGCTTGATGCCGCGGCCCGGATCGAGATCCTCGACGGTGCGGCGCAGCGAGATCAGGTCGGCGCCGATGCCGGTATCCTTGTCGATCGCCTTGACCGGCCGGTCGAGGAAGCGGTTCGAGGCGCCCGCGGCCTCGTTGATTTCCTTGCGGCCCATGGTGGTCAGCTGGTCCACCTTCTTGCCGAATTCGGGCGAATTGGCGTCGAGCGCGACCAGCTCGGCGACGAAGCTGTCCACCTTCTCCTCGAGCTGGCTCTTCTGCTCTTCCTTCAAGGGGACGAGGCCCGCCGCCTGCTCGGCCTGGACGGTCTGCAGCGGCGCCGGCGGCTCCAGGGTGAGCGTCTGCGCGCCGGCTTCGGTCGTCTGGGTCTGCGTGGCCATCTTTTGTCCCCGTGATTTGGTGGTCGGCGTGAGATTGGGGTTTCCGCTGCGCGAGCGCAAGGGATAACGTGTATTATTTTGGCAATACACTTTGCCATGAAAAAGCCCCGAAGCGGGGTCCTCCGGGCCGTCTCGCCGCAAAAGCGCCATCATGTTGAACCCCGCCTTACAGGCCCGGTCATGAAGCTGTCAGGGACGGGCTCCTAGAGACGGCTTCAACGATTTCCGGGTCCGGCCAGTTGTGTATCGCCGGACCGGGTTGCGAGCGCGCCCCGGCCATCCCCCCTTGGCCGGGGCGTTTCTCATTGGCCCGCCGAGCGGACGGGCCAGCGTCCCGTTCAGACCCGGTGCAGGTGTCCCGGCGCAAAGGCGACTCGCTATTCGGGTTGGGGAGTTTCAGATCATGCGCATCCTTCTGGTCACCGCGGCGGCCGTCTTCGCGATCGCCGGCGGCGCCGCGCCCGCTTTCGCTCAGTTCGGCGGCAGCCCGCAGGAGCAGGTGGACGGCGCCCCCGCCGATCCGGGCATGACGGCGCCGCCGGGCGACGAAGAGGACATGGAGTCCGAGGTCGCCTATCCGTCCGAAGATCATGGCGACGCGGTCGATATGGACGTGGACGCGGACTTCGCTGCGGATGCGGGCGGCGCCGGCAAGCCCGGCTTCGCCGCCGACGGCGAGGAATATGCGGCTTATGACGGCAGCCCGGGCGACGTCGGGCAGGCCGGTGCGGATGATTATGACGGCGTCGACGCGGGCGAGGAAGAGGGTCCGCCCGAGGTCGACGAGGGCGGCACCTGGCAGGGCGAGGATGGCCAGGTCTATTGCCGCCGCTCGGACGGCACCACCGGCGCGATCGTCGGCGGCGGCGCGGGCGCCTTGGTCGGCAACGGCATCGACGGCGGCCGCCGGCGCGGCGCCGGCACGATCATCGGCGGCATCATCGGCGCGCTGATCGGCAGCGCGGTCGAGCGCAGTTCCAGCGAGCAGAGCTGCCGCTAGGCGCATTTCCGGCGGACGACGGAACCGGCGCCCGATTCCCGCTTTGGCCCTGAGAGAGCGGGCGGTTATGGAGACCGTCCAGGTTGCAGGAGTCGGTCCTTGAAGAAGCTCGTCCTCGTCACTGCCGCGGTCGCCGCCTTTTGCGGCGTCGCCTACGCCCAGCGGCCCGCGCCCAATGCCGCGCAGACCATCCAGTCGCGGCAGGCCAGCTACAAGCAGATGGCCGCCGCGCAGAAGGCGATCGGCGACCAGCTTCGCGCCGGCAGCCCGGATATCGCGCAGATCCGGCAGCGCGCCGCCTTTCTCGCCGATCGCTCGGTCCACGTGCTGCGCTGGTTCCCGCGCGGGACCGGACCCGAGACCGGCATCAGGACCCGCGCGAAGAGCGAAATCTGGTCGGACGGTGCCGGCTTCCAGCGGGCCGGCGCCAATTTCGTGGTCGCCGCGCGCGCGCTGAACCGCGCCGCCGCGTCGGGCGACATCGCCCGGATCCGCGCCGCCTTCCCGGCCGTGGGCCGGACCTGCGGCGCCTGCCACGACGGCTACCGGGCCCCCGCGCAATAATGGCCGGGGCGCCGCCGACGGGGGCGGGGGTCCGCATCTGGGACCTGCCGGTTCGCCTGTTCCACTGGTCGATCGTCCTGCTCATCCCCGCTTTGTGGTGGACGGCCGAAAATGGTCGGATGGAGCTGCACCTCCTGCTGGGCGAGATCTTGCTCGGCCTGCTCCTGTTCCGGTTGCTCTGGGGTGTGCTGGGCAGCTCGACGGCCCGTTTCGCCTCCTTCGTGAAAGGGCCGGTCGCCGTCATCCGCTACCTGCGCGGGAACGGGCCGGGCATCGGCCACAATCCGCTCGGCGCGCTCAGCGTGGTCGCGATGCTGCTCGCGCTTGGCGTGCAGATCGGCCTCGGCCTCTTCGCCTCGGACGAGGACGGCATCTATGCGGGCCCGCTCTCCCATCGCATGCCGGACCTGGAGAGCGCGCACGAACTGGCTGAGCGGCACGAAACCTTCTTCTGGGTGCTCGTCGCCCTGATCGCGCTGCACTTGCTGGCGGTGCTCTATTATCTCGTCGTCAAGCGCAGCAACCTGGTCGCGCCGATGGTCACCGGCCGGGGTCCCGCCGGCGAAGCGGGGCAGGCGATGGTGCCCGCGCCGTGGTGGCGTTTCGTGCTGGCGGTGGCGCTCGCCGTCGGCATGACGCTGGCGATCCTGAAGCTTCTGTAAGCTCCCGTTCATTTTCGCCATGGTCTAGTGTCCTAGGGACCTAAGACACGGGGCGGAACGTGACCAACAGCTTTTCGATCATGGATCATCATGTCGACCGGGGGCAGAGCACTCAGGTCGCGACGGCGGGCAAGCTCGTCCTGTCCCGCCTGCCGCCGGGCCATGGCGTGGTTCCCGCCACCGCCCCGACGCTGAAGCTGATCCTGGAAGGCGAGTGCCGCTACGATTTCGACGGACGCGCGCTGGTCGTGCGCGCGGGCCAGTATCTCTATCTCGACGCGGGCACGTCCTGCGAGGTCGGCAACCGGGCGACGACGATCGGCATCTGCATCGGCGTGCCGAATCTGCCGCACGTTCTGGGCGGCCTGACGACGGAGGCGCACGATCCGGTGCTCGGCCGTTCGCTGGTCCTCTCGACGCGGGCGAGCGCGATGGGGCGGGCGCTCGAACATTATGGCCGCAGGATCGCCAACGATCCCGCGCTCGGCGCCTCGCTCGCCGGGGAACTGGTCGCGACGGTCGAATATGCGATCGCCGAGCCGCTGGCCGAGAGCCGGGCGGCGATCGACGGGCTGAAGGCCGCCAAGCCCTCGACGCGGCGCGAGCTGTACCGCCGGCTGGAGCGGGCGCGGGGCTTCCTGCACGACCATGACGACCGCAACGTGACCCTGGGGGAGATGGCGGTGGTGGCGGGGCTCTCGCAGTTCCACCTGGCCCGCTATTTCAAGGCGGCGTTCGGGCAGGCGCCGATCTCCTATCACCGCGATTTGCGGCTGGCGCGCGCGGCGGCGCTGCTGCGCGAGGGCCAGTCCGTCGCCGCGGCCGCCGAGGCGACCGGCTATTCGGACCAGGTGGCGCTCAGCCACGCCTTCCGCCGCCGCTACGGCGCGCCGCCGCAGAGCTGGACCCAGCGCAAGCTCGCCTCCTAGACCTCGGGCAGGACCTGGTCCGCGACGCCCCAGCCCTCGAGCAGGCGGGAGCCGGCGCGGTCGATCAGCCGGTCCGCGTCCTTCACCGTGAAGACGTGGCCCGACGCCATGTCGTCCAGTTCCTCCCAGTTGATGGGCGCCGCGACCGGGGCGCCTTCGCGGGCGCGCGCCGAATAAGGCATGATCGCCGTCGAGCCGCGCTGGTTGCGCAGATAGTCGATGAAGATCAGCCCCTTGCGCTTCGCCTTTGACAGCGCGGCGGTGAAGCGGTCGGGCTCCGCCTTGGCCAAAGCCATGGCGAAGCGCTGGGCGAAATCCTTGACCGCGGGCCATTCCGCCTCCGGCGTCAGCGGCGCGATCACATGCACCCCCTTGCCGCCGGTGAGCATCGGGAAGGTGGTGAGGCCAATGTCCGCGAGATGGCGGCGGAGATCCTTCGCCGCCTTCTTCACGAGGCCGAAATCCAGGCCCTCGTCGGGATCCAGGTCGAAGACGAGCCGATCGGCCTTCTCCACGTCGGCGACCTTGGCGCCCCAGCCGTGGAATTCGATCGTCCCCATCTGCACGGAAGCGATCAGGCCGGCCACATCCTCGACATAGAGATAATCCTCCTTGCTGCCGTCCTTCTCGCGGATCGGCACGTGCAGGACGTGCGGGCCGAACGTGCCGCTGTCATGCTTCTGGAAGAAGCATTTCTTCGCCCGGCCCTGCGGGCAGCGAACGAGGCTGACCGGCCGATTGGCGGTCCAGGGCAGCATGAGCGCGCCGATCTCGCGATAATAGGTCGCAAGATCGCCCTTGGTGACCTTGGCGTCGGGGAAGATGACGCGGTCCGGATTGGAGATCGCCACGTCGTCCGTCTCGGGAGCCTGCTGGGGCATTTCGGCCACCACCTCCTTCGCCTTCTTGTCGCCGCGCAGCCCGAGGAAACTCGCATGGCGCACGACATTCTCGGCGGTGAACTCGGCGAAGGCAATCTCCGCGACCAGGGTGGGCTTGAGCCAATGCGCGCCGCGCGCCTCGGGGCGGGGGACCGGCGCGGGCGCCTTCGCGGCTGAAAGCTTGTCGAAGCGTTCGCGCAGATCGAGCTGAACGGCCTGGGAAAAGCCGGTGCCGACCTTGCCGGCGTAGCGCAATTTCCCGCCCTCATGCAGACCGAGCAGCAGGGCACGGAAGCCGCGGCCTTTCTTGTCGCTCTCGCTCCAGCCGAGGATCACGAATTCCTGCCGCCGCGTGCATTTGATCTTCAGCCAGCTCTTGGTGCGGGCATGGCGATAGGGCGCGTCCGCCTTCTTGGCGATGATCCCCTCCTGGCCCGCCTCGCACATGGCGTCGTAGAGCTGCTCGCCTTTGCCGAGGAGATGATCGGCATAGAGGATGGCGGGCGGGCGGCCCTTGCCGATCAGCGCTTCGAGGCGCTGCTTGCGCTCGAGATTCGGCAGCTTTTCCAGCGTCTCGCCGTCTATCTCCAGCGCGTCGAACAGGAAGAGGGTGAGGTCGCTGCCGCCCTCCGAGATCGCCTGCTGAAGGGCGGAGAAGCTGGTATTGCCCTTGTCGTCCAGAGCGACGATCTCGCCGTCGAGCAGCGCGCTGGCGCAGTCGATCCGCGCTGCCGCCGCCGCGATTTCGGGGAATTTGTCGGTCCAGTCGAGGCCGGTGCGCGTGTAGATTTTCGCCTTGCCGCCGGCCAGAGCGAGCAGGCAGCGATAGCCGTCATATTTCATCTCGTGCAGCCAGCCGGCGCCGGCGGGGACGGAATCGACGAGCGTCGCCTTCTGGGGTTCGCGAAACTTGGGGAATCTCGCTCCTCCCCGGGACGGGGAGGGGGACCGCGCCGCGGGGCGGCGTGGTGGAGGGGGCCCTTTGCGAGTCCTGGAGCCCCCTCCACCATGCTTCGCATGGTCCCCCTCCCCGTGCCGGGGAGGAGCTTTCCCCGCTTCGATCTCGTCCAGCGTCCGGCCGGTCTTCACCGAGCGCAGATAGGTGTCGGTCAGCCCGGTGGGGCTCCCCGCAAAGGCGTCGTCCACCTTCTTCAGCAGCCAGTTCTCGCCGCGCTCCTTGCCGCGCGGTTTCAGCCGGAACATCACCCATTCGCCCTGCATCCGCTCGCCATGGAGGGTGAAATGAAGATGGCCCTCCTCGAGCGTCTTCGACGGGTCCTTGCCGGGCACGGGCTCCCAGGTGCCGCGGTCCCACAGCATCACGGTGCCGCCGCCATATTCGCCCTTTGGGATCGTGCCCTCGAAGGTGGCGTAGGACATGGGATGGTCCTCGGTGCGCACGGCGAGGCGCTTGTCGGCCGGGTCGAGGCTGGGGCCGCGCGTCACCGCCCAGCTCTTCAGCGTGCCGTCCAGCTCCAGGCGGAAATCGTAGTGGAGCCGGGTGGCGTCATGCTTCTGGACCATGAAGATCCGGTCCTTCGCCCGCTTCGCGCCGAGCGTGCCGGCCGGCTCCGCGGTCCTCGCGAAATCGCGCTTGCGGTTGTAGGTGGCGAGGGGGTCGGGGGGTTTGGCGGGGGCGCGCGCCATGGCTCTACCCGTCACCCTGAACGTGTTTCAGGGTCCAGGCTGGCAGTTGCACCGGGTTATCGGGTGAGCGCAGAGCGTGGTCCGCCCCTGGACCCTGAAACGAGTTCAGGGTGACGGCTTTATCGTGCACCGGCCGCCTTCCTTTTCGCCGGCGCCTTGCGCGCCGTCGCCTTGGCCGGCGCCTTCTTCGCGGGCGCCGCCCCGGCCTTCGCCTTCGGCTTCTCGATCGACTGCTTGAGCGCCGCCATCAGGTCGATGACGTTGGAGCCGCGCTTCGGCTTCTCGTCCGCTTCCTCGGTCTCGATCTTCGCGCCCTTCAGCTTGCGCTTCTTCTCGATCAGGTCGCGGAGCGCGTCGACATAGCGGTCGTGGAACTTGTCCGGATCGAACTTCGAGGCCTTCTTGTCGATCAGCGCCTCGGCCAGCTCCAGCATCTCGCTGTCCGGCTTGGCGTCGGAAATGTCGCGGAAATAGCCCTGCGCCTTCACGACCTCGTCGGCATAGCGCAGCGTCTCGAGGAGGATGCCGCGGCCGCAGGGCTTGAGGCTCACCACATATTCGCGGCCGCGCATGGCGAGCTGGCCGAGCGCGACCTTCTTCGTCTCGCGCAGCGCCTCGCGCAGCACGACGAAGGCCTCCTCGGCGAGATCGTCGGCGGGGACGACATAATAAGGCTTCTCGTAATAAAGCGGGTCGATCTCATGCGCGTCGACGAACTGGGTGAGCTCCAGCGTCTTCTTCGACTCCAGCTTCACCGCCTCCAGCTCGTCATCCTCGAGCAGGACATAATGGCCTTTCGAATATTCATAGCCCTTAACGATCTCGTCGGGCTCGACCGCGCCGATGCCCGGCACGACCTTCTCATATTTGATCCGCTTGCCGCTGGGCTCGTGGATCTGGTTGAACGCCACGGTCGCGCCCGAGCGGGTCGCCGAATAGATTTCCACCGGGATCGAGACCAGGGCCAGCCTGATCTGTCCCTTCCAATAAGGCCGCGCGGCCATGGGCAGTGCCTCCAGAGATCGTATCGCGGGCGATTCAAATCGTGGGGGCGGCGAGGGTTCCCACCGGCCAGCCCGCTATCCCTGTCAGGCGTTGCGACCCGCTCCCGAGTCCGGCACAATTGCATTCATGCGCAAGCGACTGAACTTTGCGAGCTGTTTGGCTTTGGCCGCCTTATCCTTTGGAACGCCGGCTTCTGGTCGCCAACGCTCCGATCACGCCTTTATCGTCGCCAGCGTAGGGCATTCGGAATGGTGTTCACCCGGGACGTTGCGGTTAAACCTCATGACCGGCCATTACAGCGTAACCGCGCCGCATGGCTGGCGGAGGTGTCGCCGGCAGGCGTGGCCCGCCAGGAGCAGACGCGGGACGCTCACTGCGCCCGAACTCGCACCGATTCAGGTCGCTTATGACAACGCCTGGCGGGAGGGGCTGGAAAGCCGGGCCTGCAGAAACGGCGGACTGCCCGAGAATCTCGTCCTGAGCAACGGCGGCCAAAGAGCGCTCCGTCTAAGGAATTCCGGGCGTTACGGCGCCAGCGCGCCGGACAATGAAAGCTGCTGGAGCGTGACCGCGACCCGTCTGCATCGTCTTCTGGACGACATCTTCCGCCCGTCGCGCCCTCGTCGACGCTAGGACGCGACTGAAGCGGTTCTAGACGGGAATCTCCGTAGTATACTTCACCTGCCTGAGCGCGAAATTGCTCGCCGCATTGGCCACGCTCGGATGGGCCAGCACGCCCTGCCTGATGAAGCGGTCATAATCGGCCACGTCCTTCACGGCGATGCGCAGCAGATAGTCCCACTCGCCGGACATGGCGTAGCATTCGACGATCTCCTCGCGCGCGCCGATGAACGCCTCGAACTCGGCGCGGGCGTCCATCGTCTGGCGGCTCATGCGGACCTGGCAGAGCACGTTGACGCTGCGCCCGAGCATCGCCGGATCGGCGAGGCGGACATTGGCGCCGAGCACGCCGGCGCGCTCCAGGTTGCGGACTCGGCGCCAGACCGAGGCGGGGGAGGCGCCGACGCTTTCCGCCAAGGTGGCGTGACTCTGGCTCGCGTCGCGCTGCAGGGCGCGGACGATTCGCCGGTCGACCGCATCGAGATGAAATTCTTCGCTCATGATTTTCGCATATCATGAAATATATGTTTCATCAAAGGCGTTCGTCGCGTGAACTCTGGTAAGTCTTTGCGCGTCCGTGCCGCTAGGACTATCGCCACTCCCAAACAGGGAGGTGGCTTCGATGAGTGACGATCTGAACGTGATGGTGAAGGCGGACCCGATCCTGCTCGACCGGCTGGAGCCGCAGGCGCCGGATCCTCTTCTCGCGCTCATCGGCCTCTATGCCGCCGATCCCCGGCCCGGGAAGATCGACGTCGGCGTCGGCGTGTTCAAGGACAGCGACGGCAACACGCCGATCCTGAAGTGCGTCAAGATCGCCGAGAAGCGGCTCTGGGAGACGCAGGCGACCAAATCCTATCTCGGCTCGCAGGGCGACGAGCGCTTCGTGCGGCTGATCCGGCCGATCGTGTTCGGGGATGCCGATCCGGGCGACCGGCTGGTCGGCCTGCAGACGCCGGGCGGCTGCGGCGCGCTGCGGCTCGGCGCCGAGCTGGTCGCCCGCGCGAACCCCGCGGCGCGGATCTTCGTCGGCGAGCCGACCTGGCCGAACCACCAGCCCCTGATCGGCACCGCCGGGATCGAGCAGGTCGCCTATCCCTATTATCGCAAGGGCGAGAGCGGCATCCTGTTCGACGAGATGATGGCGGCGCTCGGCACCGCCAATGCGGGCGATCTCGTCCTGCTGCACGGCTGCTGCCACAATCCGACCGGCGCGGACCTGTCGCGCGACGAGTGGACGGCGGTGGCCGAGCTGGTCGCGGCGCGCGGCCTCGTGCCCTTCGTGGATATCGCCTATCAGGGGCTCGGCGACGGGCTCGAGGACGATGCCTGGGGCACGCGCGTCGTCGTTGCGGCGGCCGAGCAGGCGCTGATCGCGCAGAGCTGCGACAAGAATTTCTCCTGCTATCGCGACCGGCTCGGCTCGCTCTGGGTCAAGGGCTCGAGCGCGAAGGCCGCCGAGAATGCGTTCAGCAACCTGATGATCCTGGCGCGGACCATGTGGTCCATGCCGCCCGACCATCCCGCCGCGGTCGCGCGGATCGTGCTCGACGATCCGGAACTGCGCGCCATGTGGGAACGCGAGGTCGACCTCATGGGCGCGCGCATCCGCGAGATCCGCGCGCGCCTCGCCGCGGTCGATCCGCGCCTCGCCTTCATCGGCGGGCAGAAGGGCATGTTCTCGATGATGCCCTTGAGCCCGGCGCAGGTGCTCAAGCTGCGCGAGGAGAAGGGCATCTACATGGCGGGCTCCGGCCGGTTCAACATCGTCGGTCTGTCCGACACCGAGGTCGAGGGCTTCGCCCGGTCCGTACTCGAGGTGATCGATGGCTGAGACGCGGGTCCGCACGCCAGGCAAGGAGAAGAATCGGGCCAATGCGCCCGACCCGAGCTTCGACTGGCGGCGGATCGCCTATCTCGTCCATGTGAGCCGGGCGCTGGACCGGCTCGAGGAGACCGTGCTCATCGCCGAGCGCAAGGTGCTCTACCAGTTCAGCGCGCGCGGCCACGACATGGCGCAGATCATGCTCGGCAGCCGGCTCGACCGGCCGCATGACGGCGCCTGCGGCTATTATCGCTCGCGGCCCCTGCTGCTCTCGCTCGGCGTGGAGCTGGAGGATGCGCTCGGCTCCGCCATGGGGCGCGCGGGCGGCTATTCGGACGGGCGCGACATCGGCGTGGTCTTCAACCATCCCAATCCGGACGGCTGCCCGGCTTTGCCGATGTGCGGCGGGGTGGGCGCGCAATATACGCCGACCGCCGGCTGGGCGCAGGCGATCACTTATTATCGCGATGTGCTGAAGGACGAGCGCTATCGCGGCGCGATGGCGGTGGTGCTGGGCGGCGAGGCGAGCTGCTCGACCAACGGCTTCTGGGCCGCGCTCACCATCGCGACGACGCAGAAGCTGCCGATGCTCTTCTATGTCGAGGACAATGGCTTCGGCATCTCGGTGCCGTCCACCTACCAGACGCCGGGCGGGGACATCGCCCGCAACCTGTCGAATTTCGGCAATCTCCACGTCCTCTCGGGCGACGGCACCGAGCCGGCCGAAGCCGCGCGGCTGATCGCCGAGGCGGCGGAGCATGTGCGGAGCGGGCAGGGGCCGGCCTTGCTGCGGCTCACCGTGCCGCGCCTGCAGGGGCACAGCTTCCAGGACACGCAGGCCTATAAGTCCGAGGAGGTGGTCGCCGCGGAATGGGCGCGGGATCCCTTGCCCAAGCTCAAATCCTATCTGGTCGGCGCGTTGCTCGACGAGGCGGAATGGGCGGCGATCGGGCGCGAGGCCGAGGATGCGGTGGAGGCCGCGCGGGCGGCGGCCGAGGCGCGCCCGGTGTCCGATCCCGAGCGGGTGACGGCCAACGTCTTCTACGATGGCGAGATGCAGCAGCAGGGTGGGCAGTGGACCAAGGGCTATCGCGCCCCGCCCGCGACCGAGACGCCGCGGCCTGAGGGCCAGCGGATCAACATGTCCACCGCGATCCGGCGCACGCTCGACCACGAGCTGGCGGCCAATCCGCGGATGCTGCTGTTCGGCGAGGATATCGGGCCGAAGGGCGGCGTTCATGGCGTGACGCTCGGCCTGCAGGAGAAATACGGGATCGAGCGGGTGTTCGACACCAGCCTGTCGGAGGAGGGGATTGTCGGCCGCGCGGTCGGGCTGGCGCTGGCCGGCTTGCTGCCCGTGCCCGAGATCCAGTTCCGCAAATATGCCGAGCCCGCGCTCGAGCAGATCAACGATTGCGGGACGATGCGCTGGCGGACCGACAATCGCTTCGCGGCGCCGATGGTGCTCAGGATGCCGATCGGCTTCTTCAAATGCGGCGATCCCTGGCACAGCCAGACCAACGAAGTGCAGTTCGTGCACAATCCGGGCTGGCACGTCGCGGCGCCGAGCAATGCCGAGGACGCGGTCGGGCTGCTGCGCGCGGCCCTGCGCGGCAACGATCCGGCGGTCTTCTTCGAGCATCGCGCCATGCTCGACGATGCCTGGGCGCGGCGGCCCTGGCCCGGCGACGATTATGTGCTACCCTTCGGCCGGGCGCGGAAGACGCGCGAGGGCGACCGGCTGACGATCGTCACCTGGGGCGCGATGGTGCCGCGCTGCGAGGCGGCGGTCGAGGGGCTCTCCGCCGACGTGATCGATCTCAGGACTCTGCTGCCCTGGGACCGGGAGATGGTACTGGAGTCCGTCGCCCGGACGCGGCGCTGCCTGATCGTGCACGAGGATCTGAGGACGGGGGGCTTCGGCGCGGAGATCGCCGCCGTGGTCGCGGACGAGGCCTTTCTCGATCTGGACGCGCCGGTCGCGCGGCTTACCATGCCCGACATTCCGAGCCCGCATAATGCCGTGCTGCTCGACTGGGCGGTGCCGTCGGTGGCGCGGATCCGGGCCAAGGCCGAAGACCTGCTGGGCTTCTAGGCAATGATCGACATCCTCGTCCCCGTCGAGCAGGAAGGCACCAAGGCGGTGGTGCGCACCTGGCTGAAGGCCGTGGGCCAGCGGATCGAGGCGCATGAGCCGCTGGTCGAGCTCGAGACCGACAAGGTGGCGATGGAGGTGCCGGCGCCCGCGTCCGGCGTGCTCCGCGAGATCGTGCTCGACATCGACGCGGACGCGGCGCCGGGGGCGGTGCTCGGCCGGATCTCGGTGGAGGACGAGGTGGAGGTGGCCGCGCCGGTGCCGCAACCGCCGCTGGTCGCGAAGCCTGAAAGGAAGGAGCGGCCTTCGACAGGCCCAGGCCGAACGGGTGAGGACCGGGAGAACCGCCTGTCGCCCTCGGTGAAGCGCGCCGTGCTTCAGCACGACCTCAATCCGGAGCATATCCAGGGTACGGGCCGCAACGGGCGGATCACCCGGGACGATGTCGACCGGGCGGTGGAAGAGGCGACCAAGGTCTCCCGGCCGGTCGAGGGCGTCATTCCCGCCGCCGCCTCCGACATCCGCTCCCATTTCGTCCCGCACGACCGGATGCGGCTCGGCATCGCCGAGAATATGCATCGCTCGGTCACCGACGCGCCGCACGTGACCGCCGTGTTCGAAGCGGATTTCTCGGCGATCATGCGGCATCGCGAGGCGCACAAGGCGGCGTTCGCGAAGAAGGGCGTGAAGCTCACCTACACCGCCTATCTGGTCGCCGCGGCGGCCGAGGCGATGAAGGTCGCGCCGGCGATCAACAGCCGCTGGCATGCGGACCGGCTGGAGCTGTTCGACGACATCAATATCGGCGTCGGCACCGCGCTCGGCACCAAGGGCCTGATCGTGCCGGTGGTGCGCAAGGTGCAGGAACTGAGCCTCAAGGGCATCGCCGCGCAGCTGGACGAGCTGGTCGAGAAGGCGCGCGGCGAGAAACTGACCGGCGCCGACATCAAGGGCGGCACCTTCACCATTTCCAATCACGGCGTCTCCGGCTCGCTTTTCGCCGCGCCGATCATCATCAACCAGCCGCAGGCGGCGATCCTCGGCGTCGGCAAGCTGGAGAAGCGCGTCGTCGTCCGCGAGGTGGACGGGCAGGACACGATCCAGATCCGTCCCTTGGCCTATGTCAGCCTGACCATCGACCATCGCGTCGTCGACGGCCACCAGACCAATGCCTGGCTGACCCGCTTCGTTGAGATCCTGGAAAGCTGGCCGAAGGACTGAGCCCTGCGCTACGCTGCCCGCGGCCGGCCATGCGCCTGCGTTCGAGGGGAGACGTGGCATGCTGAACCCGATCGTCGCGCTGGCGCTGGTCCTCGCGCAGCCCGCCGCGGCCGCGCCGTCCGCGCTCGACGAATTGCGGGCGCTGATCCCGCTGCAGCGGACCGCGCATCTCAACTACGATGCCGCTTTGCTCGTGAACCTGTTCGCCGAGGATTTCGTCGTCATCGACGGGGGCCGTGTGACGCGCCCGACCCGCGCGGAAAGCCTGCGCCGCTTCCGCCATTATTTCGAGACGATGCGCTTCCTGGCCTGGGACGATATCGACCCGCCGGTGATTGTCGTGTCGCCGGACGGCCGGCTGGCGACGGTGGTGGTGACCAAGCTGGTGCGCGCGGTGCCCCGCGCCGCCGGGGCCGGTGGCGCGGTGACGGAAACCCGCTTCGCCTGGCTGGAGACCTGGCGCCGCGACGCGGCGGGCTGGCGGATGATCCAGCTGGCGTCCACCCGCGAATAGGCCGTCCCGCGCATTCCCCTAGCCCGCGCCGCACAGGTCTGTTAGCGATAACATCCAGGGGAGGATTGCCCGTGGAACCGAAACTGGTCGCGGCAATAGACGGGGAGAGCGTGTCCTTCGGCATCGTCGAGGACGGCCGCGACGTGCGCCTCTCGTCGGTCGGGCTCTACAAGGCCAGCGACTTCCCCACCTTCACCGACGCGCTGCAGACCTATACGCGCGCCAACCGGATTTCGACCGCGCGGCTGCCGCTGGGCATCGCCGTCGCCGGGGTGACGCGCGGCGACACGATCAGCCTGCCCAATTGCCGCTGGTATATTTCGGTGAGCGGCCTGCGCGCCTTCCTCGCCCACCCGCCGCTGGTGCTCAACGATTTCGAATCCATCGCCTGGTCGCTGCTCGGGCTGGAGGGGGCCCGCCTGAGGACGATCGGGCCGGTGCCGCCGCGGCCGGTGGCGCCCGGCGGCACCTTCCTCGTCGTCGGCACCGGACCTGGGCTCGGCATGGCGATCCTGGCGATCGACGCCGACGGCAAGACGCGGGTGATCGCTGGGGAGGGCGGCCATGCCAGCTTCTCGCCGCAAAATGGCGAGGAGGATGCCTTGCTCGTCGCGCTGCGCGAGAAGCACGGCCATGTCTCGTTCGAGCGGCTGCTCGCCGGCTTCGGGCTGCAGTTCATCCACGCCTGGGTGAGCGAGCGCCCGTCGGGCGACGGCCCGGGCGCCGAGGAGATCGCGGCGGCCGCCCAGCGGGGCGACGCGGCGGCGCGGCGCGCGGTGCAGATCTTCGCCCGCATCCTCGGCAGCTTCACCGGCAATATCGTGCTCAGCACCGGCACGTTCGACGGTGTCTTCCTGGTGAGCCCGCTGATCGGCGCGGTGCTCCCGGCGCTCGGCGATCCGAGCTTCCGCGCCGCCTTCACCGGCAAGGGGCGGATGCGAAAGGCGCTGGAGCCTGTGCCGATCGCCTATGCCCAGCAGGATCATGCCCGGCTCCACGGCGCCGCCGCCGCCCTGCGCGGCCAGCAGCCCGCGGGCATCGCCTGAGGCTTTTCAAGCCGGTTGGAACGGGTTAGCATGGCTGCGGCTATGCTTGCGGCCCTGTGCGTGACTGTTCCGAATCCGGCTGGCGCCGGCGAGAGAGGGGAATACGCATGAAGACGTTGATCGCTGTCGCCCTGGTCGCGACCTCGGCTCCCATGTTCACCACGACCGCGCTCGCGCGCGACGGCGCTTCCGCTTCCACCGACCGCCGGATCTGCACCCAGGTCAGCGTCGGCCGCGCCGGCTCGCGCATGGGGCCCCGGCGGATCTGCCGCACTCCGGCGCAGTGGCGCGAGGCGCTGGGCCCGGACTGGCGCCAGCATCTCGGCGGCGGTCGTGGCGTGGAGGCCGATTACGATTCGGTGCAGGTGCGCGCCGCTCCGGAAGACGAGGCGGTCGGCGTCGCCTCCGCGCGCGAGCGGGCCGGCCCTTGCCCGCTCTGAGTCCGCCTGTCAGGATGTTGCGTGTCCCGGCCGGCGGCGGGACGAATGAGGAGGAAATATGAAAGTGATTGTTGCCGTCGCGCTGATCGCGACATCCATGCCGGTGCTCGCTACCAGTGCCGCGGCGCGGGAGG
Source organism: Allosphingosinicella sp. (assembly GCA_035502235.1). GTDB lineage: Bacteria > Pseudomonadota > Alphaproteobacteria > Sphingomonadales > Sphingomonadaceae > Allosphingosinicella. The sequence goes on along the minus strand of DATJUQ010000069.1, from coordinate 4,697 downwards.
GCGCGAGCGAGCGGCGCGTGTGCACGCAGGTGAGCGGCGGCCGCGCCGGCTCGCGCATGGGCCCCCGCCGGGTCTGCCGCACGCCCGACGAGTGGCGCCAGGCGCTCGGCCCCGACTGGCGTCAGCATCTCACCGGCGCGTCGGGCGTGCAGGACGATTATGAGGCGCTTCGCGCGCGGGCCGCGCCCGAGGATCTCAACGCCGGCATCCAGCCGCGGCAGGGCGGCTTCGGTCCGTCGGGCGCCGCCGGACCCCGCTGAGCCCGGCGGACGGCGGCGGGGGCGCTACGCCCCGGCCGCCCGTTCGAAGCCGGCGAGCAATTCGCCCCAGCCCGCGTCCATGCCGTTGCGTGTGTCCTCGGCCCGGTCGCCGAACCGGTCGAGATCGCGATGCTCGAAGGTGACGATCGTGTGGTCGCCATCCTCGGCGAAGCGCACCTCGACATTGGTCTCGAAGTCCGGATCGTAGCGCCAGTCGGCGGTCAGCGCCCAGATCAGATGCAGGCGCTCCGGCGCCTCATAGGCGATGACGCGGCCCCATGATTGCTCGCTGCCGTCAGCGGCGATCTCGTACCAGCGGCCGCCGGCGCGGGGCTCGATGATCACGTCCTTCTGGCCCTCGACGAGGCTGTGCGACTTCAGCCACCAGCCGCCCATGGCGACGAAGGTGTCGAACGCCTTTTGCCGGTTGGCCTTGACGCGCAGGGTCTTGCGGATCGGTGCCGCCGTGATGCGCCGGGCTTCGATGGTCATGCCTTGTCCTCCCTTTCGGCCGCCTCGGCATAAGCCGCGAGCGCCAGGTCCCAGAATCGGTCGAGCCAGGCGCGGATCGCGCCGAGGCCGGCCGGGTCGATCGAATAGATGCGGCGCGTGCCCCGCGCCTCGTCGCGCACCAGCCGGGCCTCCTTGAGGACCTTCAGATGCTGCGACACGGCCGGCCGGGTCACCGGCAGCCCGGCCGCCAGCTTGCCCACCGCCATCGGCCGCGCGGCGAGCCGCTCGACGATCGCCTGGCGCATCGGCTCGGCGAGGGCGGCGAAGGCAAGTGCGTTAGTCATGGCTAACGGTTAGTACAGGCTTACGAAGTAGTCAAGGGCCTTGCATTCCGTTTCGGAATATTCCATATGGGAATGAGGCCCTCGTTGGAGGTCTTTTTAGCTGGGAGGTTTCAATGCTTTCGAAGAAGAAGATGGCTGCTGGTCAGCCGCATCATGGCGATGCGATAAGGAGGGACCATGAACCGGGTTTTTCTCACCACCAGGCTCTACGGTCGGGTGATGAAATGGGACACGGATAACCAGATCGAGATTGATGTCTTCCAAGGACTGGTCAGAAGCCACGGCTTCTACGCGGTCTTCGGTAATTCAGCCTGCATGTCAGACACGATAACAACGGATGAAGCAGGTGACATCAGCAAGGTCAGTTTTTGGATGAGGATAAGAGGTCAATACCAGCCTCTTACCCTAGCGGCACGGACGCCAGATGTCTTTGTTATCGACATCTGAAACGCGTCGCGCCCATGTAACGGAGTTTTTATGACCGATCATAAGCTCGACCCCGACCTGGTCGAGTGGCGTCCGGAATGGAAGGGGAAGGATCTAGAATATTACAATCAGCTTCGTAGTCAGCTTGAACCGTCTATATCGATCCTTCGCTCACTTCGGGAGCTGCTGGGCCTGTCCCAGGTAGAAGTCGCAGAGATTTTGAAGACGTCGCAGTCCAATGTATCGAAGATGGAGGTTCGGCCCGATACAGGTGTGTCGGTTCTCAGCCGCTTGGTTCATGCGAAGGGCGGGACGCTCAAGATTGTCGCGGAATTCGACGGCGAAGCGCGAGAGTATCGTCTCTGATGCTTCGCCGTCTCAACCTTAAACAAATAGCGCCTTCAAATCCTTCTTAAGGATCTTGCCGTTGGCGTTACGGGGCAGGGGATGGTCGAGGAAGACGATCCGCACCGGCGTCTTGAAGATGGCGAGGCGGTCCTTCACCCAGGCCTTCAACTCGGCCTCGCTCGCCGATGTCCCGGGGCCGAGCTGGACGACCGCCGCCGGCTCCTCGCCCAGCGTGTGATGGGGGATGCCGATCAGGGCCGCGTCGATCACGGCGGGATGCTGGTAGAGGACGTTCTCCACCTCAATCGAATAGATGTTCTCGCCGCCGCGGATGATCATGTCCTTGGCGCGGTCGACCAGGGTGAGGAAACCGTCCTCGTCCAGCTTGGCCAGGTCGCCGGTGCGCACCCAGCCCTGGACGAAGGTCTCGGCGGTCGCCTCGGGCTTGTTCCAATAGCCGATGACGATCTGCGGCCCTTTCGCCCAGAGCTCGCCCACCGCGCCCGTGGACAGTTCGGTGACGCCGTCCGCGGCCATGATCCTGAGGTCGGAAACCGGCACCGGCGGCCCGGCGCTGTCCGGGCGGTTGAGATAATCCTCGCCGAGATGGGCGGTGACCGTCGCCATCGTCTCGGTCATGCCCCAGCCATTGCCCGGCAGGGCGCCGAACTCCTCCCAGATCCGCTTGACCAGTTCGGGCGCGGAGGGCGCGCCGCCATAAGTGATGAGCTCGAGGCTGGAGAGATCGTGGTTCGCGCGGTCCGGATGTTCGAGGATCTGCCAGGCGATGGTGGGCACGCCGCCGGTCACCTGCACGCGCTCGCGCGCGATCAGCCGCATCGCCTCGACCGTGTCCCACTTGCGCATGAAGATGGTGGTGTTGCCCACCGCCATCGAGCCCATCAGGCTCGCCGAGCAGGCGGTGACGTGGAAGAGCGGGATGACCATCAGCCCGACCTTGGCGGTCGGCATGGCCGGCGCCTCGCCGCGCCGCATCGCCGCGCGCGCGTTGGTGAAGCCGGTGGAGAGGATGTTGGTGGTGAGGTTGCGGTGTGTGCCGAGCGCGCCCTTGGGCTTGCCCGTGGTGCCGCTGGTGTAGAAGATCGTGGCCGCGTCGTCGGGCAGGACGTCCGCCTCGGGCAGATCGATGGCGGGAAGGTCCTTCCAGCCGCTCGCCGGGCCGATCAGCTCCTCCAGCCGGTCCACGCCCGGCGCGCCGGGCGCCGCCCGGCTGACGATGATGTGCGCGAGGTCCGGCAGGGCCGCGAGGTGCGGCGCGATCCGCTCGTGGCGCGCGCGGTCGCAGAGCAGGGCCGTCGCGCCCGAATCCGCCAGGCCATAAGCGAGCTCGGGGCCCGTCCACCAGGCGTTGAGCGGCACGGCGATCCCGCCGAGCGCGGTGATCGCGAAGAAGCAGGCGGGCCATTCGGGCAGGTTGACCATGGCGAGCGCGACCCGGTCGCCCTTGCCGATGCCTCGCCGCTGCAACTCCGCGGCGATGGCGGCGGTTGCGCGGAAATTGGCCTCGAAGCTGACCCGTTCCTCCTCGAAGATCGTGATCAGCCGCTCGCCATGGAGGCGCGAGAAGCGGGCGAGCATCGGCAGGGAAGGCGGCGCGTTCTTCCAGACCCGCGTCGGGACGCCGCGGATCGCGACCTCCTCCATCTCGAAGCGCGCGCCGGGCGCGGTGAGCGCCGCATTGACCTCGGCGATGGTCATGCGCGGCCAGGCCGGGTCCAGCTCGAAACCGTCGATCATGCGGCAAACTATGGCGCGCGCAGCGAAAATTGCCAGTCTCGGCCGAAGGGGCTAGGCGTGGCGCATGAGCAAGGCACGCAAATTCCCCCTCGGCCTCGGCGAAGCGGCGCCCTGGTTCAACGCGCCCACGCTGGAGGGAAGCCCCTCCTATACGTTCGACACCGCCGCAGGCCGGCCGATTCTGCTGCTGTTCTTCGGGACGGCCTCGAACCCGGAGGTGCAGGGCGCGCTGGCGGCGCTGCAGGCGAAGCGCGACTTGTTCGACGACAAGAGGGCCGCCTTTTTCGGCGTCACCATCGACCCGGCGGACGCCGAGCAGAAGCGCATCCAGCGCCAGCTTCCCGGCATCCGCTATTTCCTCGATTATGACCGCAACGTCAGCCGGATATTCGGGGCGATCGAGCCGGAGCCGTCCCAGGCCTATCTCGGCCACTGGCTGCTGCTCGACCGGACGCTCCGGGTGCGGGGCCGCTTCCCGCTGACCGACGGCGAGGCGGCGCTGGAGGCGACCGCCCGGCTCGCCGCGACGCCGCCGGTGCCGGACTGGGCGCCGGTCGTCGCCGTCCCGGACGTGCTGGAGCCGCAGCTCTGCCGCAAGCTGATCGACCTTTACGAGGCGGACGGCGGCGAGGAATCCGGCTTCATGCGCGACGTGGACGGGATGACCAAACTGATGGTCGACTCGCGCCACAAGGTGCGGCGCGATTATCTGGTCGAGGAGCCGGCGCTGGCCCGGCAGCTCAATCTCCGGATCATGCACCGGCTGCTGCCGATGGTAAAGCGCGCCTTCCAATATGAGGCGACCCGGGTCGAGCGCCTGCTGGTCGGCTGCTACGAGGCCGAGACGGGCGGGCATTTCCGCGCGCATCGCGACGACACCTCCAAGGGCACCGCCCATCGCCGCTTCGCGGTGACGATCAACCTCAATGCCGGCGACTATGAGGGGGGCGATCTGCTCTTCCCCGAATATGGCCCGCGCACCTATCGCGCGCCGACCGGCGGGGCGATCGTCTTCTCCTGCTCCCTGCTCCACCAGGCCATGCCGGTGACCAAGGGGCGGCGCTTCGCCTTCCTGCCCTTCCTCTACGACGATGCGGGGGCGAAGCTG
>DATJUQ010000068.1:0-12619 GCA_035502235.1 Allosphingosinicella sp. | reverse complement strand
CTTCCGGATTCTTCTCCAGGAACTTCACGATCGGCGAGTCCGCGCCCAGCGGCTCGATCAATTCGATCTGGCTGTTCGGCGTATCGACGAAGCACACCCGCACCCCCTGCGCGGGGAGGTCGAACGCTTCGCGGATCACCTCGGCGCCCATCAGGTCGCGGTAGCGCGCCACGCTCTCTTCAATGGAGGGCGTGGCGACGCCGACATGATTCAAACGGCCGAGCTTCACAACAGTCTCTCCTTCAGGCCGAGGCCCAGCAGCAAATCCACCGCCACCACGCCGAGCAGCAGCATCACCAGTACATGCAACCCCAGCAGCGCGTTGAACTTGGCCGCGCCGACGCTGCGGTCGATCCGCGTCCGGTAGAGCGGCAGCTGCCCGTATTTAACCCCGCGCCAGATCCGCCAGCCGACCACTGCCGCGAGCGCCAGCGCGACGAGCCCGACCACGATATTCTCGCCTTGGAAGGTCACGTCGCGGCGCTCCTCACAGCGGAATGTTGTCGTGCTTCTTCCACGGATTCTCCAGCTGCTTGTTCCTGAGCTTGCGCAGCCCCAACGCGATCCGCCGCCGCGTCGAATGCGGCATGATCACCTCGTCGATGAAGCCCTTGCTCGCCGCCACGAACGGGTTGGCGAAGCGCGCCTCATATTCCGCCGTGCGCGCCGCGATCTTCTCGGGATCGCCGATGTCCTTGCGGAAGATGATCTCCACCGCGCCCTTGGCGCCCATCACCGCGATCTCCGCGGTCGGCCAGGCATAGTTCAAATCCCCGCGCAGATGCTTCGACGCCATCACGTCATAGGCGCCGCCATAGGCCTTGCGGGTGATGACGGTGATCTTGGGCACGGTCGCCTCGGCATAAGCGAAGAGCAGTTTCGCGCCATTCTTGATGATCCCCTCATGCTCCTGCGCGACGCCGGGCAGGAAGCCGGGCACGTCGACGAAGGTGAGGATCGGGATGTCGAAGGCGTCGCAATAGCGGACGAACCGCCCCGCCTTCTTCGAGCTTTTGATGTCGAGCACGCCGGCCAGCACCGTCGGCTGGTTCGCGACGATGCCGACGGTCCGCCCCTCGATCCGGCCGAAGCCGGTGATGATGTTGGCGGCATGGGCGGGCTGGATCTCGAAGAAGTCGCCGTCGTCCAGCACCTTCCGGATCAGCTCGTGCATGTCGTAGGGCTTGTTGGCGCTGTCCGGGATTAAGGTGTCGAGGCTGTCCTCCTGCCGGTCCCAGGGATCGTGGCAGGGCCGTTCGGGCAGATCGTGCCGGTTGGACAAAGGCATGAAATCGAAGAAGTCGCGCGTCGCCAGCAAAGCGTCGATGTCATTCTCGAAGGCGACGTCGGCGACGCCGGACTTGGTCGTGTGCGTGATCGCGCCGCCGAGCTCCTCCTGCGTCACCACCTCGTTGGTCACGGTCTTCACCACGTCCGGGCCGGTGACGAACATGTAGCTGGAATCCTTCACCATGAAGATGAAGTCGGTCATCGCCGGCGAATAGACCGCGCCGCCCGCGCAGGGGCCCATGATCAGGCTAATCTGCGGAATCACGCCCGAGGCGAGCACGTTGCGCTGGAAGACCTCGGCATAGCCGGCGAGGCTGGCGACGCCCTCCTGGATGCGGGCGCCGCCGCTGTCGTTGAGGCCGATCAGGGGCGCGCCGACCTTCATCGCCATGTCCATGACCTTGCAGATCTTCTGCGCGTGCCGCTCGGAGAGCGAGCCGCCGAACACGGTGAAATCCTGCGCAAAGACGTAGACCAGCCGGCCGTTGATCGTGCCCGAGCCGGTGACGACGCCGTCGCCGGGGATCACCTGCTCCTGCATGCCGAAGTCGACGCAATTATGCTCGACATACATGTCATATTCTTCGAACGAGCCCTGATCGAGCAGCACCTTCAGCCGCTCGCGCGCGGTCAGCCTGCCCTTGGCATGCTGCGCCTCGATGCGTTTTTCCCCACCCCCAAGGCGCGCGGCCGCGCGGCGCCGGTCAAGCTCTTCGATCGTCGTTCCCATGGCGAAGGTTCATGACGCGCTCGGGGCAAAGGTCAAGCGCGGGGCACTCCGGCTATTTGTAAAAACCCTCGCGCAAATTGATGCCATGCTCGACCCAGGCTTTCATCGCGCAGAGCATCTGCGCCCAGCCCTGGCAATTGCCGTAGCTGCCCTGCAGGCCTCGCTCCGTCTCGCGCCAGCCTTCTTCGGCGATCGTTACCAGGGTGCGGTTCTCGCCCTGGGGCTCGAAGGTCATCGTCACCGTCGTGTGATAGCCGGCGGTGGCTTCGGCCGGGACGTCGCCTCCCGATTCCGGCGGCGGGCCTTCATAGGCCTCCCACTTCAGCACGATGCGGCGGTCCGGCACGACCTCGACGACTTCGACCGGAAAGGCGCCGGGAAAGTCGGCGAAATCCCAGGTCACGGTGGCGCCTTGCTCGATCCGTCCCTTCGCGCCGCCGGTGGTGAAATAGCGGGAAAGGGTGCCCGGGTCGGCGACCGCCTCGAACACGTCGTGCACCGGGCGGGCGATGAAGCCGGTGATCTTGAACTTGAGGTCCATGGCGATTCTCCTTGCACGCGCATTGTATATGTTATAGAATTATAACATGTCAATCGAAGCGCGGAACGACCGGATTTTCAGGGCGCTGTCGGCCGCGACGCGGCGCTCTATCCTCGATCTGCTGAAGGACGATCCGCAGACCACCGGCGCGCTCTGCGCGTCCTTCCCGGACCTCGACCGCTGCACGGTGATGCAGCATTTGAAGGTGCTGGAAGAGGCGGAGCTGGTGATCGTCCAGCGCCGGGGGCGCGAGCGCTGGAACCATCTCAATCCGCTGCCGATCAAGCATATCCACGACCGCTGGATCGGTCCCTATGCCGCCCGCGCGGTTGGCCTGCTCGATCGGCTGAAGAGCGATCTGGAACGGGCCTGACCGGGCCGCGACTATGCTGCGCCTACCTCAGCGAACTGGTGGGGGCGGAGCGGCTACAGCCGGTGCCGGGGCAGCGACGGAGGCGACACGGAATACGGTCGGATCAGGAGCGACAAATTCACCTTCACCCTCGATCGGGACCGCGGCCTGGTCCGGATCGGCAATCGCGCGATCAAGGCCTCCGACACACGCTATTTCGGCGATGTCGAATCCGCCGGGGCCTGGCTGTTCGCCGGGGAGCGGAGCGAGGCCGCCTGAGGGCCTGTCTCTATCGTCCCGCCTGAACGCGCCAGCGCCCCGGTGCCACGCCATAGGCGCGGCGGAACAGCAGGTTGAAATGGGAGAGGTCGTTGAAGCCGCTGTCGAGCGCGACCTCGGTCACCGGAGCGTCGCTTTCCGCCAGCCGGCGCGCGGCCGCGGCGAGCCTGAGGCCGATCAGATATTGGAGCGGACTCGCTCCGACCAGGCGCCGGAACTGGCGCAGGAAGTGGAAGCGGCTGAGCCCGGCCACCGAAGCGAGCTCGTCCAGCCGGTGCGGCTCGGCGAACCGGCTTTCCAGATAGCGGGCGAGGTCGAGCATCCGCCGCATCTCCGGGGCCGAGGCGCGGCCCGCCGGCGCGGGGCCGAGGCCGAAGGCGTCCGCCAGCAATTCGACGAGCAGATCGTCGCGCGGCTGGCTGCTGCGCACGAGCGCGCGGATCGCGGCGCGCGGGCGCAGGCTTTTCTGGCCGGGCGGGAGCGCCGCCGCGGCGAAGCGGGGCCGGGCCAGCCCGGCTTCGTCCGCCGCCGCCTCCAGCAGGCTCGGCGCGAAGACCACCGCCGCGCGGCGATTGCCGGCATGATTTTCGTGGGCGCAGCCGAAGCTCTCCTCGGCATTGCCGAGCAGGATCGTGCCGGGCACGGCGACCGCCTCGCCGCTTTCCGTCCGGTAGGTGAAGGCGCCGGCCTCGACCAGGCCGATTGCCGGGCTTTCGTAGCGCCGTTCCGACGCCGCGCCGGGAAAGCCGCGGCTGACATCCTCGCCCGCGCCATAGAGGGCGCCGCGGCTGGGCAGCGGCATGCCGCCCGCCTCGATCCGGAATATCTGAGCCGCCAAGACGCGCTCCTCCTCGCGAGCGCCCACCGCCGGCGAACCTAGAGCAATAATCCCCAAGCGGAAGCCCGAAATGCCCGCCTAAGGCTCTTCCCGGCGGGCGATCCTCGCAAGGGATGGAGGAAATGCGAAGCACGGCTCTGGCTTTCGGTCTCGGCACAGCCGGCCTCGGCGCCGTCTGTCTCGCGTTCGGCGATTTCGCGCTGCAGTGGCAACCGGTCCCCGCTGGTCTGCCGGCGCGGACGCCGCTCGCTTATGCCAACGGCCTCGTCATGGCGGCCGCCGGCCTGCTCGTCTTGATCCCCTCGACGCAGCTGCGCGCGGCCCGTTTCCTCGCCGTCTATTTCATATTGTGGACCTTGCTGCTTAAGGTTCCCAAGGTGATCGCGGCGCCCGCCACCACATTGTCCTGGCTCGGCCTGGCCGAGATCGCGTCGCTCGCCGCAGCCGCCGTGACGCTCGCTTTGCTCCTCGATCCCCGGCCCCGGCCGGCGGGGCTGCGGGCCGCGCGCATCGTCTACGGCCTCTGCCCGCTCGTCTTCGGGCTCAGCCATTTCGTCTATGCCCGCTTCACCGCGGAGATGGTCCCGGGCTGGCTGCCGGCGCCGCTCTTCTGGGCCTATGCAACCGGCGTCGGCCATGTCGCCGCCGGCCTCGCCATCCTCTCCGGCCTGCTCGCGCGCCTCGCCGCGACCTTGCTCGCGGCGATGATGGCCTGCTTCGTCCTGCTGCTGCACCTGCCGCGCGTCGTCGCCGCTCCGGCGAGCCAGGTCGAATGGACGATGCTGTTCGTGGCGACGGCCCTGGCCGGCGCGGCCTGGATCCTGCGCGCGGGCCTCAGCGGCCCTGGAAGTCCGGCTTCTGCTTCTGCAGGAAGGCAAGCACGCCCCGCTTGAAATCCTCGCTGTGGCCGGCGTCGCGCTGGGCGATCCGTTCGGCGGCCAGCGCCTCCGCGAGCGTCGCCTGTTCGGCGTCGCGTGCGAGGCGGCGGACGAGGCCGTAGGCGACGGTCGGCCCGGCGGCGAGGCGTGCCGCCAGCGCGGACGCCTCGGCGGCCAGCGCCTCGTCGTCGACGACCCGGCTGATTAGCCCCCATTCCACCGCCTTCTCCGCCGGGATGCGCTCCCCGAGCATCATCATCTCCATCGCCCGCGCCCGGCCGGCGAGCCGGGGCAGCAGCCAGGTCGCGCCCGCATCGGGGATCAGGCCGATATTGATGAACGCCTGGAGGAAATAAGCGGACCGGCCGGCGACCACGATGTCCGCGGCCAAGGCCAGCGAGCAGCCGGCACCGGCGCAGGGCCCGTTCACCGCCGCCACCACCGGCAGCGGGCAAGCGAAGAGCGCCTCGACCAGCGGATTGAAATGCGCCTCCAGCGCCGCGCCGACATCCTCGGGAAGGCCGCCGCCGCTCGCCAGATCCGCCCCGCTCGAGAAACCGCGCCCCGCGCCCGCGAGCAGCAGCGCCCGGGCGCCGCTGCCGGGCAGCGCGTCTACGGCCGCCCGGATTTCGTCGAGCATCGCGGCATTGAGCGCATTGAGGCTCTCCGGCCGGTCGAGCGTGAGCGTGGCGACGCCGGCGTCGGAGAGGTCGAAGCGGATATGCTGGTAGGTCATGCCGCGGTCGTAACGCGACCGATCACCGGAGTCATCCCGGCGAAGGCCGGGACCTACTAGTGTGATCCACTCTGGTGAGACCACCCTCCGTTCGCCCTGAGCCTGTCGAAGGGCCTCCCTTCTTACCGCCGAAAGGAAGGAGAGGGCTTAGACAAGTTCAGCCCGACCGGTGAGATCCAAACCCTGAATTCGACTCTAGGTTGTATCGACATTCAGCTTTCTTTCCCTCTCCCCCCAGGGGAGAGGGGGCTGATGCTGTCCCTGCTGAATGTCGATACGCTCTAGCGCCGGCTCACCCGCCACACCCGACCGCCGACATCGTCCGCGACCAGCAGCGAGCCGTCCCGCGCCACCGCGACGCCGACCGGGCGGCCCATCGCCTGCTGCTGGTCCGGAGTGGTGAAGCCGCCGAGCACGTCATAGGGATTGCCGACCGGCCGGCCATTCTCCAGCCGCAGGAAGACCACCTTGTAGCCGGCGAGCGGGCGGCGGTTCCAGGAGCCGTGCAGGCCGATGAAGACTCCGTCCGCATAAGCCGGTCCGAGCCTCTGGCCGCGGCTGAAGGCGATGCCGAGCGGGGCGACATGCGCGCCGAGCGCATAATCCGGGACGAGCGAGCGCTCGATCATGTCCGGCCGCCGGGTCGGCGCGCGGGGATCGATATGGCCGCCGAAATAGGACCAGGGCCAGCCGTAGAAGCCGCCCTCCTGCACGCGGGTCAGATAGTCCGGCACCAGGTCGCTGCCCAAGGCGTCCCGCTCGTTGACCGCGGCGTAGAGCGAGTTCGTGCCCGGCAGGAAGCCGATCGCGGCGGGGTTCCTGAGGCCGGTCGCGTAGAGGCTGTGCCGGCCGGTGCGCGGATCGACGCGCCAGATCGCGGCGCGCTCGCGCTCCTCGCGCATGCCCCGCTCGCCGACATTGGAATTGGAGCCGACGCCGACATAGAGCATCCCGTCCGGCCCGGCGGCGAGGCTCTTCGTCCAGTGATGGTTGCGTTGCGCGGGCAGCCAGGTGATCTCGCGCGGGGCGGCCGTGATCTCGCTCGCGCGCGGATCGTAGGGGAAGGCGACCAAGGCGTTGGCGTTGGCGACGTAGAGCGTGTCGCCGATCAGGGCCATGCCGAAGGGCGAGTGCAGGCCCTGCGTGATATAGGGCAGGCGGGTCTCGGCGACGCCGTCCCCGTCCGCGTCGCGCAGCAGCATGATCCGGTTGGCGCTCGGCACGTTGGCGCCGGCCTCCCCCATCAAGGTATACATGAGCGCGCCGCGCAGCGAGCGGCCCTCATGGCCCCGGTCGGGCCCGGGCGAGGCGGTCTCGGTCACCAGCACGTCGCCGTTGGGCAGCACCAGCAGGGTGCGCGGATGGGCGAGATTGTCGGCGAACTGGCTGACGCGAAGGTCGCTCTGCGCGGGCACCGGCGCGGTGCCGGCCGGCCAGCCGATCGCGGTGGCGATGTTCACCGTCGGCACGACCGGCGAGAAGGGCTTGGGCAGCTGCGGATGCGGGCCGGTCGACTGGATCGGGCGCAGGATCGCCCGGTCGCCGCAGCCGGCGAGGGCGAGCGCGGCGCAGGCGGCCAGCAAGGCGGGAAGAAAACGCATCGTCATTCCGTTCAGTCTCCGGCGTCCGCCGGCTGGGGCGGATGCAGCTTCAGGCGGCGCACGCGGCGCGTGTCGGCCTCGGTCACCTCCAGCCGCCAGCCGCTCGGATGGTCCAGAGTCTCGCCCGCCTCGGGCACGCGGCCGGCCAGCACGAAGGCCAGCCCGCCCAGCGTATCGACATCCTCCTCGACCGCGCCGAGGCGCGCGTCGACCGCTTCGGCGACATCCTCGAGCTCGGCGCGGGCGTCCGCCTCCCAGCTGCCGTCCTCGGCCTGGCTGAGCAGGCCGGGCAGTTCCTCGTCATGCTCGTCCTCGATCTCGCCGACGATCTCCTCGACGATGTCCTCGATGGTGAGCAGGCCCTCGGTGCCGCCGAACTCGTCGACGACGATGGCGAGATGGGTCCGCTCGGCGCGCATCCGCGCGAGCAGGTCGAGCGCGCCCATCGACTCCGGCACGTAGAGCGGGGTGCGCATCAGGATGCGGATGTCGGCGGGCGCGGCCTCGCCGCCGGTCTGCACCGCGAACACGTCCTTGACGTGGATCATGCCCACCACCGTGTCGAGGCTCTCCTCATAGACCGGCATGCGGCTGTGGCCGGCCTCGGCGAAGGCTGTGATCAGCGCCTCGAAGCTCGTGTCGGCGGGCACGGCGAAGATGTCGCCGCGCGGCACGGCGACGTCGCCGGCGGTCTTCTCCCCGAAATGCAGGATGTTGAGCAGCATCTGCCGCTCGACTTCGGAAAGATCGCCGCGGCGCGGATCGTCGCCCTCGCTATTCTCGATCGCTTCCTCGATCTGGTCGCGCAGGGTGGATTCGCCACCATTGCCGAAGATGAGGTCGCGCAGACCTCCCCAGAAACTGCGCCCTTCCTCGCGGGGGCCGGGACTGTCGTCTTCCATTGGTTTAGGATTCTACCTCGCGGACAAGATAAGGGTCGGCGATGCCGAGCGAAGCGAGCGCCTTTCGCTCGATCTCCTCCATCGCCTCGGCATCCTCGTCACTGGTTTCGTGGTCGTAACCTAGCAGATGCAGCGCGCCATGCACCACCAGATGCGCGGCATGGGTCTCGACCGCCACATTTTTCTCGACGGCCTCGCGCCGGCAGACGCCCGCGGCGAGGACGATGTCGCCCAGCATCGGCGCGCCTTCTGGCTCGTCCGCCATCGGGAAGGAGAGGACGTTGGTCGCCTTGTCCTTGCCCCGCCAGGCGGCGTTCAGCGCGCGCACCTCCTCGTCCGAGGTGAACTTCACGGAGACTTCGGTGTCGGCAAGGTCCGGGAAGCCGCTATGGGCGACGGCCGCGAGCACGGCGCGTTCGGCCAGCGCCGGCCAGCCGGTCTTGCCGTCCCAGTCCCCGGAGACGTCGGATTCCACCAGAATCGTCATGCGGCGGGTCCCATAGGCGTTCGGAGGGGACGGGTCGAGAGACTGTAGGACCTCCGTGACCCGCGACCGCGTGCTCCGGCGAACCTAGGCCGGCCCCTCATAGGCCTCGACGATCTTGCCCACCAAGGGATGCCGCACCACGTCGCCGGCGCCGAACCGAACCATGGAGAGCTTCTCGATCCCCTCGAGCTTGGCCACCGCGTCGTTGAGCCCGGACTCGACGCCCCTGGGCAGATCGGTCTGGTTCGGATCCCCGCAGATCACCATCCGCGAGCGCATGCCGAAGCGGGTCAGGAACATCTTCATCTGCTGCGGCGTGGTGTTCTGCGCCTCGTCGAGGATGATGAAGGCGTCGCTCAGCGTCCGCCCGCGCATGAAGGCGATCGGCGCGATCTCGATCTCGCCCGAGGCGATGCGCCGCTCCACCTGCTCGGTCGGCAGCATGTCGTAGAGCGCGTCGTAGAGCGGCCTCAGATAGGGATCGACCTTCTCCTTCATGTCGCCCGGCAGGAAGCCGAGCCGCTCGCCCGCCTCGACCGCGGGGCGCGACAGGATCAGCCGGTCGACGCTGCCGCCGATCAGCTGCTGCACCGCCTGGGCCACGGCGAGATAGGTCTTGCCGGTCCCCGCCGGGCCGAGCGCGAAGATCATGTCGTCCCGGTTCAGCGCCTCCATATAGGTGGCCTGGGTCATCGAGCGCGGGACGATCGTCTTCTTGCGCGTGCGGATCATCACCTTGGGCGGCTCGATCACCTCGGGCGAGATGATCCCGTCCAGGGTCGGCTGGCCGGACATGGCGATGATCGCGTTGACCAGCTCGGCGTCGATGTCATGGCCCTCGTCGAGCCGGTTGTAGAGGCCGAGCAGCACCTCGCGCGCCCGCGCCGCGGCGTCCGGCTCGCCCTCGATCTGCACCTTGGTCCCGCGCGCGGCGACATAGACGCCGAGCCGGTCCTCGATGGCGATCAGGTTGCGGTCGAATTCCCCGAACAGGGGGCCGAGCAGATGCGGCTGTTCGAACTCGATTTCCAGGCGGGCGCGGGGCCCGGCTGCGGCGGTACTGGGCTTGCGGCTCATTCTGGCCTTTCGCTGGCGCTTTTCACCTTTCTAAGGTGGGGCGCGGCGCGGGGAAATGCCAGCGCCTTTCGCCTGCGCCGGACGGTTGCGGGCGTGCGATGCACGGGAGACACAGTGGGGCCGGGACCGTGGCGGCAAAGGCTGGGAAGCGGTGATGCCCGGCCGTCACCCTGAACTCGTTTCAGGGCCCAAGGTGGCTGCGGCACTGAGCCGGATCGACAGGCGTGGCAGCGGCCTCGAACTCGGACCCTGAACGAAATTCAGAGTGACGGAAAGACGCGCAGTTGATCCTGTGTTCTTTCCGGCCACCGCTCCGGCCTTCGCCGGAGCACGCCGTTGGCTATTCGCGCGCCGCTGCAATAAGGCTGCGATACCAAGCCGAGGGGGCTTTCCGACGTGCCACGCTTCGCCACCCGCATGCTGATCGCCTTCGGCCTCCTCGCCGCGACCCTGCTCCCCGCGCCCTTCGCCCACGCCCAGACCGTCGCGGAGCTCGCCGAGACCTGCCGCCGCGTCGGCGACTCTCCGAGCCGCGCGGGCACCCCTAACTTCATCCGCATCGCCCCCGAACCCGCCGCCCAGCTTGCCGAGATCGGCCTCGACCGCGCCGCGATCTTCGCGCTGATGGCCGAGACCTCGATCCCGGAGACGATGGGCTGCTGGGCGATGCCGGTCGGCAATTTCGACAGCCAGCTCATCTCGGTCGGCATGTCGCAATGGAATTACGGCACGGGCAGCCTGCAGCCGGTGCTCGCCCAGTGGCGCGACAGCTTCGGCTCCCGCCGCCGCTTCCGCGCGGCGCTGGCCGCGCTCGCCCCGATTCATGGCGAGACGCTCTTCTCGCGTGACTGCCTCGCCGTGCCGGTCCGCGAACCCTGCCGCGCGGCCATTCTCGCCGCGCACGACGCCGCGGGCCAGATCAACCCGACGCTGCGGACCGAGCTCACCGCCCTCTTCGAGAGCGACGCGATGCTGCAGGTGCAGGCGGACGCCTACGTCCAGCTCCTGCTGCGCGTCCGCGGCGAGCTGCTGCGGATCTTCCCCCAGGGCCCGATGACGCTGCGCAAGGTCCGCTGGGCGATCGACACGGTGGTGCAGCAGAACCGCTTCCCGCCCGACGAGGACATCGCCCGCCTGCGCCGCAAGCTCGCGGAGATGCCGCCGGCGGAACGCTGGCCGCGCCTCCGCGCGATCCTGGCCTGGTATACGGCGCTCGCGCAGGCGATCGACCAGGACGGCATCGCCCGCGACCACGCCTGGAACGTCGAGCAATGGAGCTGCATGATCGATTGGGGCCTGATCGATCCGGAGCAATATGAATTGCTCCACCTCACCTTCCTGCGCAGCCGCACCGCCACCGGCAATAGCGGCCGCTGGCAGGCTCTGACCTTCTCGCGCCGCGCCAAGCTCATCCTCGGCGTCGGCAGCGTCAGCGGCCGGCGTGACGGGGAATGCGCGGCGGGGACGAGGCCGTCCTAGCCTCCCGGCCTGTCGGTCGGATGCAAATGCTATGGGATGCAGGGTAACCCTTGGGAGGAGTCGGCTCTCTCGGGGGGAATCGTCCTGCCGTGCCAGGTTCGCGCCCGCTGATAACGGAAGAGGCGCGGGCGCTCGTTCCGATCGTAGCGCACCCGAACGATGATCGCGTCGTCGGCCAGGCACCCCGGCCAGGTCTCCCCATCGACCTGGGCCAGCGTGAATCGCTGTTGGTCGAGCCGTCGCCAGGTCACCTGGAGATTGCGCAGGCGGTCGTTCAGGACGCGGCCGGTCCCGTCCGGGGACAAGATGACGTGCGTGGGAGACAGCACGCCCGGAATGCCGGGGCTCACCCAGGTTCCGACCAGATCGTCCGCCCTGCTCGAACATCCGCAAAGCAGGACGGCGAGAAGCAGACCAAGGCTCCTCCGCTCATTCCACCCGCGCCGCATGCTGACCCCCTCCGACCCGTGCTCGCCTCAAATTGAGGCGCATCGCGCATGACCAATATGGAAAGCGCGTTACCGAAGTCACACCCATATCGTGCTCCGGCGAAGGCCGGAGCGTTGCGAGACCCGCCTGCGATGGCTCCCACTGCTTTGCGGCCGATCGCACAGCTGATAAGCTCCCCTCATGCCGATGCCCCAGCACGTCAAGGATGCGGCTTTCGGATTGGGCGTCACGCTCCTGCCCATCTTTGTGCTGGCCTGCGTGCAATATCTTTCCGCGCCCTACACAATGACTGTGGTCTACATGAATGACCCGCAGACCGAGGCCTGGGCGGTTCAATCCTGGCGGCACATATTGGTGATCCAATATGCCGTGATCGCTCTGCTGATCGCGGCCTGCTGGCTCCCCGTGGCGAAGCTCGGTGGGGCGCGGTTCCTGCGGATCGGGAGCGCCAACATCTTTCTGGCTCTCGCAATTCTCATCTATGCCTATGGGCAGATGGAGGTGACATTCCTGGGGTCGGAAAGTCCTTTCCGAGGCCTTTGCCCATTGGCCGGCCTTCCCGCCGAACCGCGCGGCTACGGTATTCACATGACGCGCTGCGATAAGTTCGTCGGTGACGTCTCGTTCTTCCTGTTCTTTGGCGTGCCGCTGCTCCTGCTCGCGACAAGCTTTGTCCTGCGCATCATCCTGTCCCGGCGGCGATATGCCGACGGTGCGGCGTCCGCCGTCCAACCGCGGCCGCGCCGCCACCGGCAATAGCGGCCGCCGCTGGCAGGCCCCGGCCTTCTCCCGCCGCGCCTGCCGCGAACCGATGCCGGGGACAGTCCCTTGTGCTCCGGCGAAGGCCGGAGCGGGCGGCGCGCTTTCGCCCGCGCCATGGCGTTGGGGGTTCGTCATCCGCCAGCGTAGATCAGATGTTTTCCAACATTGATCCAACAATCGGCCGCCGGACGTGTCCTGTTCTTTTGTCGTGCCCGTC
>DATJUQ010000067.1:0-11712 GCA_035502235.1 Allosphingosinicella sp. | reverse complement strand
CCCTCTCCCCGCCGGGGAGAGGGAAAGAAAGCTGAATGTCGATACAACCTAGGGCGCTTCCGGCAGGAGGCAGGACAGCTCCACCCGCAGCCGGCGATTGTCGAAGAGGATGGTCGAGCAGGGCGCGAGGACGTCGGCGCCGAGCATGATGTAATAGACGGCGGGCGAGGCGTCGGCGCGGGCGGTCACCACCACCTCGTCGGGCGCCGCCGCCGCATCCGCCGGGTCCATCCCGGGCAGCCGCGTCTCGCCGCCAAAGTCCCGGGTCCGCACGACCAGGCCGGCAAGCGGCAGGCCCTGGATCGACAATGGCCGGGCCAGGCGCATCGCGCGGACCGGGCGGAAGATTCCGGTGGCGAGGCGGATCGGCGGTTCCGCGCCGGCCGCGCCGAGCCGGCCGTCATGGGTCGCGGCGAGCAGCGCCCCGGCGGCGGCCGTGGCGACGCTGGTCGGCCGCTCCGGCGCGAAGCCGAGCCGCACCTCCTGCCGGCCGATGCGGAAGCGCACCACGGTCGCGATCAGGCCTTCGCGCACGATCGGAAAGCGGAGCCGGCGCTCGCCGGGCCGGGGCGGGCGCAGCTGGAACCGCACCTGCTCCCAGGGCAGCGCCCGCGGCCCCAGAGCGAGGTCGGCGCCCTCCGCCATCGGCCCGTCGAACCAGCTGACGCCGCGCAGGAAAACCTTGCCGCCCAAGGCGATCAGGGCGCTCGAGGGCGTCCCCTCCAGCCGCACCGGGCCGATTCTGATCTCGTGCGGCACCGGCACCGCCGAAAGCCGCGCCGCCGCGGCCGCGCTTGTGGTCAGAAAGGGCCGGTGGGGCATGTCCGGACCGACCCGAATGCGGATCGGCACGGCGGACGCGCCCTCCCCGGCCGCCAGCATGCCGTCGAACATCCCGTCGGCGGGCACGTCGAGCAGCGCGGCGCCGGGCGGCGGGGCCTGGAGCAGGCCGGCGGCCGCGAGAAAAAGGAAATGAGCCGCCACGGCTTGGTATCGCCCGCGCCAAGTCCCTCGGCAAGCGCGGTTTTCCCGCCGCTTTTGGCGCCGTTTCGGAGGATGAATCCCGCGCCGAATTTAACGTTCCATCAAAGTCTTGGGCGTAGGGCGGGGCTCCACCAGCGGGGCCCTTCATCCTTTCATGTTCCAGACGCCTGTAGCCAGTCACGACCAGCAGGACGCCGAGGCCGTTTCGGGCGCGGCGGAACATGTCGATTTCGACGCCGGCAACGAGCGGCTCCGCGCCGCCCATCTGCACAACGGCCAGGTCGAGGCGCGGGCCCTGTTCGCGCCCTTCTTCGCGGTCACCGCGGTCGTCGCCTCCCTGATCGTCGCCTGGGCCATGTATGGTTCGGTCGCGACCGAGTGGGTGGTCGGCTGGGTCGCCGCGGTCGCCTTCGCCAACTGGGTGTCGTGCCGCAGCGCGATCGTCGCCGCGCGCCGCGGCGGCAGCCGCACCGCCCGCCCCCGCGCCAAATGGTTCGCCATCGCCGAGGCGGTCGGCCTCGCCGGCCTCTGGGCGGCCCTGCCGACCTGGGCCTTCACCACCCAGCCGCCGCAGGTGCAGACCGTGATCGGCGGCGCCATGGCGGCGATGATCTCGACCTCGGTCGCGCTGGCCGCGATCCCGGTCGCGGCGGTCGCGTGGATCGCGACTTTCACCGGCGCCTTCTGCCTGGCTTACGCCTATGGCGGCGCCTCGCTCGACCCGAAGCTGACCCTGACCTTCGCCTTGCTCGCCGGCGCCGGCGCGTTCAGCGTGGCGCGGCTCACGCGCTGGATCTTCGATCAGATGAAGGGTCTCGCCAAGACCCGCGCCGAGGCCGAGGCGATCCGCCAGCTGCTCAACGAATATGAGCATCGCGGCGTCGGCTGGCTCTGGCAGGTCGATAGCGAGAATCGCGTCGTCTACATCTCCTCGCGGATGACCGCTTTGCTCGGCCGCTCCACCACCCAGCTGGTCGGCCATTCGCTGCCGGCCGCGCTCGGCGGCAGCAGCGCCCTCGGGCGCATCCTGCTCTCCCGCCAGCCCTTCGCGAATCTGGAGATGGAGATCGCGACGCGGCGCGGCACGCGCTGGATCAGCCTGTCGGGCGATCCGATCATCGACATGGGCGGCCAGTTCCAGGGCTTCCGCGGCGTCGGCCAGGACGTGACCGACGTGCGCCGCACGCAGGAGCGGCTGACCAATCTCGCCAATATGGACGTGCTCTCCGGCCTGCCGAACCGCGGCCGGGTGCGGCAGCTGCTCGGCGAGGCCCTGTCCGGCTCGGCCGGCGGCGAAAGCCCCTGCGCGATCCTGTTCCTCGACCTGGACGGCTTCAAGCCGGTCAACGACACGTTCGGCCACCCCAAGGGCGACGCGGTGCTGAAGAGCGTCGCCCAGCGCCTCGTCAAGGAGGTCGGCCCGTTCGGCGCGGTCGGGCGGATGGGCGGCGACGAATTCGCCATCGTCATCAAGGACGCGCAGAGCCGGCGCATGGTCGAGACGCTCGCCGAGCGGCTGATCGCGTCCATCGCCGAGCCCTTTCACATCGACAAGGTCGAGATCCGGATCGGCGTCTCGATCGGCTGCGCCTTCGGGCCGATCGACGGGCAGAGCGTCGACGATCTCATCCAGAAGGCCGACCTCGCGCTCTACCAGGCGAAGAACCAGGGCCGCGGCATCTGCTGCTTCTTCAACGCCGATATGCAGAACGAGGCGGAGGACCGGCTGAAGCTCGAGCAGGACATGCGGGTCGGCGTGAAGGCCAAGCAGTTCCATTTGCTCTACCAGCCGCTGATCAACGCCGCCGACCAGAGCCTGGTCGGCTTCGAGGCGCTGATCCGCTGGCATCACCCGACCCGCGGCATCGTGCCGCCCAACGCCTTCATCCCGCTCGCCGAGGAATCGGGGATCATCGTCGACCTGGGCGAGTGGGTGATCGAGGAGGCCTGCCGCGCCGCCGCCTGCTGGCCGGAAAATATCTCGGTCGCGGTCAACGTCTCGGCCAAGCAGCTGATCTTCCCGGCCCTGCCGAACGTGATCAACGACGCGATCCGCCGCAACCGCCTGCAGCCCAACCGGCTGGAGCTGGAGGTGACCGAGAGCGTGTTCATGGGCGACAGCGCCCATGCGATCGACGTGCTGAAGCGGCTGCGCGCGCTCGGCCTGTCGATGGCGCTCGACGATTTCGGGACCGGCTATTCCTCGCTGGGCTATCTGAACAAGGCCGTGTTCCACAAATTGAAGATCGACGGCAGCTTCGTGCGCGAGGCCGCGAACAACAAGGAGACGGTGGCGATCATCCAGTCGATCGTCCAGCTCGCCAAAAGCTTCCGCATGACCGTCACCGCCGAGGGCGTGGAGACGGCGGACGACTTCACCCGGATGCGCGACCTCGGCTGCCACCAGATCCAGGGCTATCTGTTCGGCCGGCCGATGAGCTTCGAGAAGGCCAGCGAGCTGGTCTCGGGAACGCAGCGTAGGCTTTCGGCCTGATCCGGGTTAAGCTTACCCCGATTTGAGGGGGAATCGCCGATGAGCCTGATCCTGCTTGCCGCTTTGGCCGGCGCGCCGACCAGCAGCTACACGCCGCTCGACTTCGACACTTGCGAGATCGTCACCGTCGCCCATGCCGGCGAGGGCGACTGGTCGGCCCGGCGCTGCCGCCGCGGCGGGGTCACCCTCTTCATCAACGAGGATGACGGCCGCTTCGACATCGATGCGGGCGTCGACAATGGCGAATGGGAATCGGCCGGCCCGCTCAACGAGCTCGGCCCCCAATTGGAGTGGCGAAGCGAAGCCGGCCGGCCCTTCGCCCTGATCTACCGTTATTCGATTCCCGAGGCGGTGGCGGGTGGCCGCTCCATGCTGGCGGTGGAATCGATCGGCCGCCCCGGCCGGCCCGGCTGCCTGGTCGCCCTGATCCCCGCCACCCCGACCGCCAATGCGCGGGCGCGGACCATCGCCGACACGCGGGCGCGGACCTTCCGCTGCGGACGCGACCGGCGGATCACGCAATAGGCGGCCCGCTCAGCGGACGGCGGGAAGGACGCGGTCGAGCAGGATCTCGAAGGCGATGCCGCCCTGCGCCGGATTGGCGTAGAGCCCGGCGGTCAGCACCATGACGAGATCGAGCTCGGGCAGGATGACCAGCCTTTGCCCGCCCCAGCCGATCGCGGCCGAATAGGCCAGGCTGCGCGCCCCCAGCCGGGCCGTGCCGAGATACCATTGATAACCGTAGCGTTGCAGGCCGACGGGCCGGTCGGCGATCGAAACCTGCGGCGCCAGGCTGGCCGTTACCCAGGCCTCCGGCACCAGCTGCCGGCCGTGCCAGCGGCCGCGCTGGAGGTAGAGCTGGCCGATCAGCGCGATGGCGCGGGGCGTGAGCCGGAGCCCGGAGGCGGCGATCGCCTTGCCGTTCGTATAACGCAGCCATTCGTGGCGCGCGATGCCGAGCGGCCGGAACAGGACCCGATCGGCATAGGTCTCGATATCGGTGCCGGTCGCCCGCTCGACGATCTCGGCGAGCAGCAGGGTGGCGCCGCCATTATAGGTCCAGCGCGCGCCCGGCGGCGATTCGAGCGGCCGCTCCAGCACGTAGCGCGCGCGGTCCGGCGCCGCGTCCATCGCGGTCTCGCTGTTGGTTGGATCGCCATAAGGCCGCGAACTCTCGTCCCACGCCCAGCCCGCGCTCATCGCCAGGACGTGGCGGACGCTTATGGCCAGCCGTTCGGGCGTCCTCAGGTCCGCATATTCCGGAAAGTGATCGAGCACGGGCGCGTCCAGATCCCGGATCCGGCCCTCGGCGACGGCGATGCCGAACAGGATGGAGACGATGCTCTTGGTCACCGACCGGCAATCGTGCGGCACGTCCGGGCCGAAGACGACCGTGCCGACGGGCGTGCCCCGCCGCTCGTCCGGCCCGGTGAAATAATGCTCATAAGCGAGGCGGCCGCGGCGCATCACCACGAGCGCATGGATGTTGCCGTAGCGGCCGGCGGCGATGTCGCGCGCCAGCGCCGCGAGCATCGCCTGGTCGAGCCCCGCCGGCGCCACGGCCCGGGACGCCGGCTGCGCCGCGGCTGGCGCGACGATCCCCGGCAGCAGCAGCAAGGCCGCCCACAACGCCCGCGTCGCCATCACGACCTCCCCTCTTTGTGCTACAAATGTAGCATATAAGAGGCCTTCGCGAAAGGGGCGATCAGAGGCCCGGTCGGGCCACCGCGAAGCCGGCGAAATCCTGGTTCACCGGCATCAGCTCGAGCGCGTTGATGTTGAGGTGCGGCGGCAATGACGCAATCCAGTGGATGGTCCGGGCGATATCCTCCCCCGTCATCGCCCCCACCCCCCCGTAGAGCGCGTCGGACGCGGCCTGGTCCCCGCCGTTGCGGACCAGAGTGAACTCGGTCTCGGCCATGCCCGGCTCGATCGAGGTGACGCGCACGCCGGTGCCGTGCAGGTCGGCGCGCAGGCAGAGCGAGAATTGGCGCAGGAAGGCCTTGCTGCCGCCGTATACGGCGCCGCCACGATAGGGATAATTGGCCGCGACCGAGGACAGGTTCACGATCACGCCCTTCTTCTCGATCAGGCCGGGAAGCAGCAGCCGAGTCAGCTGGACGAGCCCGGTGACGTTGGTGCCGATCACCGTCGCCAGCGGATCCCAGTCGGCATCCTGCAGCGGCTCGAGCGGCGGCGCGAGGCCGGCATTGTTGAGCAGGAAATCGACCGCGCCGGCCTCGGCGGCGAAGGCCTCGACGGCGGCGAGGTCGCGCATGTCGAACGGGGCCGGGCGGAAAGCCGGTCCGAGCTCCTCGGCGAGCGCGTCGAGCCGCTCCGTGCGCCGGCCGGTGCCGATCACCCGCCAGCCGTCCTTCACGAAGATCCGGGCGGCCTCCAGGCCGAAGCCGGAGGTTGCACCGGTGATGACGGCCGTCTTGGTCATGGGGCGACTCCTGAAGCTTCGCGTCAGGGCGCCCATGTCCGCTGCCGGCCATTTAGGCAAGCGGCAGCGGACGGACGATCAGCGGGCCCGCGCGTCGCCGGGGGCCGCGGCGACGCGACGGTCGACCGGCGGATTCCAGGCGGCGGTGACGACGCGGCCCTCGGCATCGGCGGTGCACTGGAAGCTGTAGCGCCGGTCGGTGGTCACGAACATCTCGACCCGGGTGCGCCGGCCGTTGCCGGTGATCGAGGCGATGCGCTGATTGCGGATCGTCTCGGCCGGGACGTGGCGGAGCACCTCGGCGCGGCACTGGGCGACGGCGCGGGCATCGTCGGCCGCTTCGGCGGATGCCGGCCTGTAGGCGAGGAAGGACGAGCCGACGAGGGTTGGCGCGAGCAGCAGCAGAAACGTGCGTGCGCTTGTCATGGTCAACTCCATCTGCTATTTATGTACTATACCGTAAAGTACAAAAATATCGATGACAAGGATTTTATAACGCATGGCACAAAAAGCCACGTCCGAGGCTGTGCCGCGCGGGCGGCCGCGCAGCTTCGACACGGACGAAGTGCTTGGCCGCGTTCGGGATATTTTCTGGCGCCACGGCTTCGCCGGGACCTCGATGGACCAGCTTTCCGCCGCCACCGGGCTGCACAAGCCGAGCCTCTACGGCGCTTTCGGCGACAAGAGGAAGCTCTTCCTCGCCGTGCTCAACAATTACCTGGCCGAGCTCGGCGCCGCCTTCGCCGAGGCCTTCGCGCGGCCCGACCTGTTCGAGTCGCTGGAGGCGATGATCGAGGTGACGATCGACAAGTTCACGCAGAGCGATTCGGGTTCGGGCTGCTTCATGATGAGCACCGCCTTGCCCGAGGCGGCCGCCGATCCGGAGCTTTCGGCGGTGGTGCGCGGGGCGCTGGAATCGCTCGAGCGCGCCTTTCTGCGCCGGTTTCAGAAGGCGATCGAGGCCGGCCAGATCCCCGCCGATGCGGACGCGCAGGCGCTGGCGATGATCATGGGCGGCGGCCATAGCGAGATCAGCGCCCGCGCGCGCGCCGGCTATACGCGGGAGGAATTGCGCGAGACGGGCCGCCGGACGCTCGCGCTGATCCGCAAGCTCACCGCCGCCTGACGGCGCCTTTCTGGACCCCCGAATGCAACGTCCCCTCCCGTGCGGAGCGGGAGGGGAACGCGCTCGCCCCGGACTGCTTCAGGGCGAAGGGGGACCAGAGCGATTTCGGGTCGGCTGAATCCGGCGACCCGGAAATCGCGTTGATCGGTGTCGAGCCTCAGCGGATCTGGCTGGGGTCGTCGTTCGTCTGCAGCGCGTCCCATTCCGCCTGGGTGCGGCAGATGCGGCGGCGGATGCGGGAATCGCTCAGCCGATCGGAGACGCAGATCCGGCGGTTCGGATCGGCGGCGCGCGGCTGCTGCGCGGCGCGGGACGACTGGGCGCCGCTCTGGCTCGAATCCTGGTTGGCGGGCGCTGCGACGGCGGGAAGGGCGGCGGCGCACATCAGAGCGGCGGCACTGGAAATCAGCAGGTTACGCATGGGGACTATCCTCTTACTCGCGTTGTACTCTCGCGCCGCCCCGCCCCCGTGGCCGCGCAAGAACCGTCTTAGCGAGGTAAGACAGTCGTTGCATTGACCGAACTTGCTATATTTGTAGCACCCCCGAAATTCCCTCAGCGGCCGCGCGGCTTGGCGCGGGTCGTGGCGGGGGCGGTAGTCGGATCTTCGGGCCAAGGATGCTTGGGGTAGCGGCCCCGCATCTCCTTGGCGACGTCGGCCCAGCTACCCTTCCAGAAGCCGGGCAGGTCGCGCGTCGTCTGGATCGGGCGGTGGGCCGGCGAGGTGAGACTGAGCACCAGCGGCACCCGGCCGCCGGCGACCGAAGGATGGACGGTGAGACCATAAAGGGTCTGCACCCGGGTTTCGACCGTCGGGCCGGCCTCGGCATCATAGTCGATCGGATGGCGGCTTTCGGCGGGCGTCTCGAAATGGCTGGGGGCGAGCCGGTCCACCGCCTTGCGCCCCTCCCAGCCCAGCAAGGCGTCGAGCGCGCCGGACAGGGCGCCGGGATCGATTTCGCCGAGCCGGCGCCTGCCCGCGAGCAGGACGGGCAGCCAGTCGTCCAGCGCGGCGAGCAAGGCCGCGTCCGACAGATCGGCGACGGCGGGATCGAAGCGGCGGGCGAAGGCGGCGCGGGTGCGGAGCGCGCGGGCGCCGTCGCTCCAGGGCAGCCGGGCGAGGCCGTGGACGCGGACACCTTCCAGCAAGGCGGCTTCGACCGCGGCGGGGGCGGCGCGGCTGTCCTGCCCGCCGGAGAGCTGGATCGCGCCGAGGCGGCGGCCGTGCGAGGCGCGGACGGCGCCGGTCGCGGGATCGAAGCTCACCTGGGTGCCGGACCGGATGCGATCGGCGAACAGGCTTTCGACCGTCGCCTGGTCGATCGGCGCGGCGGAGAGGATGCGCGCGCCGGCCGCGACGCCGCCCACCTCGGCCACCGCCAGCCAGCTTTCCCGGGCGAGCGGCGAGGTAGGGTCGAGCCGGAAGCCGCGGCCGCCGACGCTGAGCCAGTCGGCGCCGGTCGAGTCGCGGCGCTTCGAGAGGCGGTCGGGGAAAGCGAGCGCGATGCAGGCGCCGACATCGTGCTCCGGCGAAGGCCGGAGCGCTGGCCGGCCCTCCCGCAACGCTCCGGCCTCCGCCGGAGCACGAAGGAGGGAACGCCACCGCCGCGCCAGTCCCCGCGCGGCCTCGGCCCGCTGGCCCTTCTCACCCCGCCAGCGGCGGAGGCGCAGCTCGAGATCCGCATCCTGACCGCCCAGCCCGCGCTCGGAGAGCAGGACCGCCACCTCCGCCGCGAGCCGGCCCCAGCCACGCGGCTCAGCCTCGATCAGCATATGGGCGAGGCGCGGGGGCAGCGGCAGATCGGCGACGGCGCGCCCATGCGCGGTCGGCCGGCCCTGCGCGTCGAGGGCGCCGAGCGAGGTCAGGCGCCGCCGCGCCTCGTCCACGGCGGCGGCGGGCGGCGGATCGAGCCAGGCAAGGTCTCGCGGATCGGCGACGCCCCAGATGGCGCAGTCGAGCAGCAAGGCGGAGAGATCCGCCTCGAGGATCTCCGGCGGATCGAAGCGCGGCAAAGCCTGCGTCGCCGCTTCCTCCCAGAGCCTATAGACCCGTCCCGGTCCCTGCCGGCCGGCGCGCCCCGCGCGCTGCGCGACCGCCGCCTGGCTCGCCCGCTCGGTGACCAGCCGGGTCAGCCCCGCCGCCCGGTCGTAGCGCGGCCGCCGGGCGAGGCCGGAATCGACGACGATGCGGACGCCGTCCAAAGTCAGGCTGGTCTCGGCGATCGACGTGGCCAGCACCAGCTTGCGCCGTCCGTCCGGCGCGGCCGCGATCGCGGCGCGCTGCTCGCGCGGATCGAGGCTGCCGTGCAAGCGGTGCAGGTCGACATCGGCGGACAGGCCGGCGAGCCGTTCGGCGGTGCGCTCGATTTCGGCGACGCCGGGCAGGAAGGCGAGCAGGCTCCCCTCCCCTTCGGCCAGCGCGCGGCGGATGGCCGGCGCCATCTCGTCCTCGATCCGCTTCTCGGCGGCGCGGCCGAGATGGACCAGCGCGATTGGCCAGGCGCGGCCGGCGCTCTCGATTACCGGCGCACCGCCCATCAGAGCGCCGAAGCGGGCGCCGTCCAAAGTCGCCGACATCGCCACCAGCCGGAGGTCCGGCCGGAGCGCGCCCTGCGCGTCCAGCGCCAGAGCGAGGCCGAAATCGCTGTCGAGGCTGCGCTCGTGCACCTCGTCGAACAGGACCGCCGAAATGCCGGCCAGCTCGGGATCGGCCTGGACGCGCTTCAGGAAGATGCCCTCGGTCAGCACCGTGATCCGCGTGGCCTTCGAGCGCTTCGTATCGAGCCGGGTCGCATAGCCGATCGTGCCGCCCACCGGCTCGCCCGCCAGCGCCGCCATCCGCTCCGCCGCCGCCCGCGCGGCCAGCCGGCGCGGCGAGAGCAAGAGGATCTCGCCCGTGCACCAGGGCTCGCCGAGCAGGGCCGGCGCCACCGCCGTCGTCTTGCCCGCGCCCGGCGGCGCGACCAGCACCGCGTTGCTGCCGGCGCGGAGCGCGGCGAGCAGGTCCGGGAGGACAATATGGATGGGCAGATCGGTCATTGTTTCGGCGGGCTCTATCCACCTTCGGCCCGCGCGTCATCGGCCTCGGCGTCGGGCTCCGGCGGAGACCGGAGCGTTGGCCGCCGATGGAGCGGGTCTCGCGACGCTCCTACTTTCGTGGGAACACGGGGTCGCCAACCCTCCTTCGCGCTTGTGCGACTCCCTACCGCCCGGCTAGATTTGTTGAAAGATCAACAAAGGAGAGGGCGATGCTGCGGAGCGAGGAGCGGATCTTGACCACCCATGTCGGCAGCATCGGCCGGCCGCCGGAGCTGCTCGAACTGTCCAACTTCCTGACCGGCCCGCCCAAGGATCTGGACGAATATGAGCGCCGGCTGACGGGCGCGGTGAAGAAGGTGGTGGCGCAGCAGGTCGCGCACGGCATCGACATCGTCAATGACGGCGAGTTCGGCAAGGAGAGCTGGGCCAATTACATCATGAAGCGGATCAGCGGTTTCGAGAGCCGGCCGGACGATCTCCGCCCGGTCGAGTGGCTGGGCAGCGACCGCACCCGCTTCGCCGAATTCATGAAGACCGAATTCCCGCGCGCGCTGACCGGCGTGCCGACCGACGCCTGCATCGGCCCGATCGCCTATCGCGACCGGCGCGGCATCGAACGCGCGCTGGCCAATCTCAAGGCCGCCGCCGATGCCGCCCAGCCGCTGGAGGTGTTCATGACCGCGGTCGCGCCGGCCAGCACCGCCTATGACGGGATCAACGAATATTATGAGAATGAGCGCGATTACGTCTTCGCCATCGCCGAGGCCCTGCGCGAGGAATATCTGGCGATCCACGCCGCCGGCTTCCTCGTCCAGGTCGACGACGCCCTGCTCGCCAACATGTACGACCACCTCGTGCGGCAGAGCCCGGAGCGCTATCGCGAGTGGGCGGAGCTCAGGATCGAGGCGCTGAACCATGCGCTGCGCGACATTCCGGAGGACCGGATCCGCTACCATGTCTGCTTCGGCTCCTGGCACGTCCCGCATATTTCCGACGCGCCGCTGGAGGCGATCGTCGACCTGATCGTGCGCGTGAAGGCGGGCGCCTATGCGATCGAGGCCGCCAATCCGCGCCACGAGCATGAATGGCGAATCTGGCGGGAGCGGGCGCTGCCCGCGGACAAGGTGCTGATGCCCGGCATCATCGACACCTCGACGAATTACGTCGAGCATCCGGAGCTTGTGGCGCAGCGCATTGTCCGCTTCGCCGAAGCCGTTGGGCGCGAGCGCGTCATCGCGAGCACCGATTGCGGCTTCGGCACCGCCGCCGGCTCGGGCAAGATCGATCCAGGCGTCGCGTTCCTCAAACTCGGCGCGCTGGTCGAAGGCGCAGCGCGCGCGTCGCAGCAGCTTTGGCGTTGATCACCGCGCGCTACGCGGCTTTCGCGCCCCACAGCTTCTGACTGGCGATCCGGCTCCCCTCGACCAGGGCGCGGAGCTTGGCCCAGGCGACTTCCGGATGGACCTCGTCTCCGGCGCCGGAGGTGCCGAAGCCGCAATCGGTTCCCGCGATCACCCGCTCGCGCCCGACCGTCTCGGCGAAGCGCAGGATACGCTGCGCGACGAGGTCGGGATGTTCGACCAGATGGAGGCAGTGCGACACCACGCCGGGCACCAGGATCTT
>DATJUQ010000066.1:0-19855 GCA_035502235.1 Allosphingosinicella sp. | reverse complement strand
GACCAGTTGGCGCGGGAGATCTTCGCGCTCGGCAAGCCGGTGGTCGTGATCCTGCTGAACGGGCGGCCGTTGTCGGTGAACTATCTCGCCGCCAATGCGCCGGCCCTCCTGGAGGGCTGGTATCTCGGCCAGGAGACCGGCAACGGCGTCGCCGACGTGCTGTTCGGCCGGGTCAATCCGGGCGGCAAGCTGCCGGTGACCATCGCGCGCAATGTCGGCCAGCTGCCGATCTTCTACAACCGCAAGCCCACCGCGCGGCGCGGCTATCTGTTCGGTACGACCGAGCCGCTCTATCCGTTCGGCTTCGGGCTCAGCTACACGACCTTCGACGTCTCGGCGCCGCGGCTGGCGCAGGCGGCGATCGGCACCGGCGACACTGTCGGCGTGGAGGTGGATGTCGCCAATACCGGGCGGCGTGCCGGCGACGAGGTGGTGCAGCTCTACGTTCGCGACGACGCGGCCTCGATCACCCGGCCGATGCTCGAACTGAAGCGCTTCCAGCGTGTCACCCTCCAGCCCGGCGAGCGGCGCACCGTGCGCTTCACGCTGACGCCGGAGGACCTGTCGCTCTGGAATCTGCAGATGCGCCGGGTCGTGGAGCCCGGCACCTTCACCATCTCCGCCGGCCCCAATTCGGTCCAGCTGAAGAGCGCGACGTTGACGGTGCGGTAGCGGTCAGCGCGCCGCGCCGCCGCTCACCGCATACATGCCGAACACCGCGCCGACGAACCCGCCCGCGGTGCGTGTGCTGAGGATGGTGCCGTCCTGCGGCGCGCCGAGTTGCCGCCAGTCGCCGCTGGGGCCGGCATAGAGGAAGCGGTAGCTGTGGCTGTCGGTCACGATCCTGAGGCGCAGCGGGGTCCTGTCCGGACCGCTCCAGGGCGCGGCAGCGATGACCACGCCCGCTTGCGGATCGCCGGGTCCGGCGCGACGGCGCAAGCGCAGCACCCGCCGCGGCCCGTCGCGGCCGATGCCGATCGAATAGAAATGCTCGTCATTCTGGAAGGCGGCGAGGCCGGCCTCGTCCTCGGGGCCGGCATTCTCGAAGCGCACGATCGTCGTGACCTGGGCATCCCTGTGCTGCTGGCGCCGCGCGACGAAGCTCGGATTGCCCATCCCACCCAGCGGCACGGGGCGGGCGGTGAGCCCGAGCATGCCGTGCCGCACGCTCAGCCAGTCGCCGCGCGGATTGCGGACCATCAGCCAATAGGGGGCCAGCGCGTTGCCGTCGAACTGATCGCGCAGGACGAAGGGCCCGCTGGTCGGCACGGCGGGCGTCGGCTGGCGCGGCAGGGCAGGACGCGCATGCGTGGTCGGGATCGGCGCCCCACGCGGCAGGATGCGGGGCCAGCCATCCGCCCAGGTCACCGGCAGGAGAAAGGTCTCCCGCCCGGTATTGTAATAGTCCCCGCGATAGGGCCGCACCGCGAGGAAGGTGGCCCACCAGGCGCCGTCCGGCGTTTGCACCAGCTGGGCGTGCCCGGCCGAGGTGATCGGGTTCGCGCGGTCCTCGGGCAGATCGCGCTGGGTGAGGATCGGGTTGCCGGCATAGGGCGCATAGGGTCCGGTGACCGCGCGGCTGCGCAGCACGACCTGGCTGTGGCCCACGGCGGTGCCGCCCTCGGCGCAGGTGAGATAATACCAGCCGTCGACCTTCAGGATGTGCGGGCCCTCGATCCAGATCGGGTTGGTCGAGGGGTCGACGCCGCCGTCGACCAGCACGCGGCGCGGGCCGATCGTGCGCATGGCGGCGCGGTCATATTCCTGGATCCAGATGGCGCGGTGGCCCGAATAACGCGGCGTACCTTCGGGCGGCCCGTTGTTGACGATCCAGGCCCGCCCGTCATCGTCGAAGAAGAGCGAGGGATCGATCCCGCCCTCCAGGTCGGGAAGCCAGACGGGATCGGACCAGGGGCCCGCCGGGTCGGTCGCGGTGATCAGGAAATTGCCCCGGCAATCGACGCAGGTGTTGAGGATGTAGAACATCCCGTCCCGGTGCGTGATCGCCGGCGCGAAGACGCCGCGCGAGAGGCCGAGATTGCCGAAGTCCAGTTGCTCGCTGCGGTGGATCGCATTGCCGATCTGCGTCCAGTTCACGAGGTCGCGGCTGTGGAAGACCGGGATGCCGGGGAAGTAGGCGAAGGTCGAGGTGACCAGATAATAATCCGTGCCGACGCGGGTGACGCTGGGATCGGGGTAGAAGCCCTGCAGGATCGGGTTGCGATAGTCGTTCGGGCCGGGCCGGGAACCCGTGTCCGTGGGATCGGACCCGCGATAGTCGAACCAGTCGAAGCGCGCCGTGGGTTGGGCGTGAGCGGGCGATATCAGCTGCACCATAGTCATCCCGGTGAAGGCCGGGACCCATGAACGCCAAAGCAATCGAGCGAGGCGGCGACGCATGAATTTCCTCCAGGGTACCGTGTTCATCGGTCCCGGCCGTCGCCGGGATGCCTCCTTGGTGTCACCGCCGCGGCGGCGGCCCGTCCCGCCCCGGAGCATAAGGATGGAGGATCGCGCGATAGTAAGCGAGATCGTGCGGCGGCGGCGCCTCGCCCGCGGGGAGGGGCAGACGGCTGAGGCTCTGGAAATAGGCGATGCAGGCGTCGCGCCACCATTGCGCCTCCTCCTGCTGGATGCCGAGGAAGGCGGCGACCTCCGCGTGCCGCGCGGCATCGACATAAGGCGCGAGCGACGCCCATTGCCGCCGCATCTCGCCGACTTGCGCCACGCCGCGCGAATAGCGGGTAACGAGCTCGTCCCAGACCGTCCGCCCCGAAGCGAGCCGGTGGTCCCAGCGGACGCGGTGGAAGAAGAGCAGATAATCGTCGCCCACCGTTGCCAGCCCGCCGAAGCGCCGCGCCACCTCCGGTGCATATTGGGCGATCGCATTGGTGCCCGAAGCGGTGCGGTCGAAGCCGATGCCGGTGCGGTCGGCGCGGTGATAATAGACCGGGTTCCAGTCGGGCCGCTCGAGATCGTCCACCCACGGGCCCGGGCCGTAATGGAGCCCGGTCGCCATCAGGTGCACGAGGCCGAGCGGGGTCATATAATCGACCACCGCCTGGTGCGAGCCCATCATCATCCCGACCACGGGCGCCACCAGGCGCGGATCGTTGCCCCACGTCATCCGCGCCCATTCCTCGGCGACGGCGCGGGCCGAGCCTTCCGGATTCCAGGCGAGGCGGCCGAGCGCGTACCAGTTCGCCTGGTCGAATTGCGAGCCGGTCCAGTTGCGGTCCGTCCCGGTATTGGCGACGCCGGCGACGAGGGTGCGGCGCTGGCCGGTCGCCGAGCCGTCGAGGATGCGCGCGACGGTCGTGCCCTGGCCGCGCTGGAAGGTGTCGGCGCGCAGCACCTCCTCCCACATCGTCCCGAGATAGGCGAGGTGGGTGGCGAAGCCGAGATATTCCTTGGTGACCTGGAATTCCATGCCGACCGCGGTACGCCGCATCGCTCCGAACAAGGGACTGAACGGCTCGCGCGGCTGGAAGTCGATCGGGCCGTTCTTCACTTGCACGATGACATTATCGCGGAACCGGCCGTCGAGAGGCATGAACTCCTCATAAGCCTGCTCCGCCCGGTCCTGAGTGCCCGGCTGGTAGACGAAGGCGCGCCAGATCACGACGCCGCCATGCGGCCCCACCGCCTCCGCGAGCATGTTGGCGCCGTCGGCATGGGTGCGGCGATAATCCTGCGGGCCGGGCTGGCCTTCCGAATTGGCCTTGACCAGGAAACCGCCGAAATCGGGCACCACGCGGTAAATGTCCGCCGCCTTCTCCCGCCACCAGGCCCGGACGCGCGGGTCGAGCGGGTCGGCGGTGGGCAGCCCGCCCAGCACCATCGGCGCGTTGAAGCGGGCGGCGAGATAGACGCGGATGCCGTAGGGCCTCAGGATATCGGCGACGGCCCGGACCTTCTCGAGGAAGTCGGGCCGCAGCACGTCGGCGCTGGCGTTGACGTTGGTGAGGACGGTGCCGTTGATCCCGATCGAGGCGTTGGCGCGGGCATAATCGGTATAGCGCGGATCGCGCCAGCCGGGCAGCTTGTGCCAGTCCCAGAGGGATTGCCCGGCATAGCCGCGCATAGCGTGGCGATCGAGATCGTCCCAATGGTTCAACATGCGCAATTCGACTCGCGGCACCTCGGTAATGTCGAGATTGGCGAGCGGGCGGCGGGTCTGGATCAGGCGCAGCAAATGGAAGCTGCCGTAGAGGGCGCCGGCGTCGTGCTCGGCGAAGATCAGGGTGACGGCGCGGCCGTTCAGCCGCATCGACCGGATCAGATAGCCCTCCCGCCCGAGCGGGCGGCTCTGCGGGCGCAGGCCGCCGAGGAAGGGCGAAGTGCCGACCAGGACCACGATGGCGCCGTCGCGCGTGACGCCGCGGTCAACCGGCACCGGGCGGCCCAGCAGGCCGGTGAGCCCGCGCTGCAACTCGTCCCGCGCGGCGCGCAGCGCGGGCGTGTCTCCGGCCACGACAATCGCGCTGGCCTGACTGCGGTAGCGGGCGAGGGCAGGAGCCTCGACCTGCCGGTAGCGGAGCCAGAGGTCGTAGCCGTCCTCCGCCATGGCCGGCGGCGCGAGAAAAGCGGTGAGCAACAGGCAGAAAGCCGCGAGCAGGCGCATCCTCAACCCCTCATTCCGGCGCGCGCGGCATTGACAAGGCCGGTCGCGCTCTAGCAATGTGAGCGCTACCATAAATCGCCGCCGACGCGCGGCAAGATAAAAATCGGGGCCCATTTCCGGGGTGGCCCCGGCGGAGCGGAAGGCTAGACCAGGGGCATGCTCGAAATCACCTCCGCGCGCGTGATCGTCACCAGCCCCGGGCGCAATTTCGTCACGCTCCGGATCGAGACGAAGGACGGCCTGACCGGGCTCGGCGACGCGACGCTGAACGGGCGGGAGCTGGCGGTCGCCGCCTATCTCGCCGACCATGTCGTGCCGCTGCTGATCGGCCGCGACGCGCACCGGATCGAGGACATCTGGCAATATCTCTACCGGGGTGCCTATTGGCGGCGCGGCCCGGTGACGATGAGCGCCATCGCCGCGGTCGACATGGCGCTCTGGGACATCAAGGGGAAGGCGGCGAACCTGCCGCTCTACCAGTTGCTGGGCGGCGCGGCGCGGGACGGCTGCATGGTCTACGGCCATGCCAATGGCAGGACGATCGAGGAGACGATCGACAATGCCCGTCATTATGCCGAGCAGGGCTACAAGGCCATCCGCCTCCAGTCCGGCGTTCCGGGTCTCGCCTCCACCTACGGCGTCTCCAAGGACCGCTATTTCTACGAGCCGGCCGACGCCGACCTGCCGACCGAAAATCTCTGGTCGACGGAGAAATATCTGCGCTCCGTCCCGCCGCTTTTCGAGGCGGCGCGCGACGCGCTCGGCTGGGACGTACACCTGCTGCACGACGTCCATCACCGGCTGACCCCGATCGAGGCCGGGCGGCTCGGCAAGGATCTGGAGCCCTACCGGCCCTTCTGGCTGGAGGATCCGACCCCGGCCGAGAATCAGGACGCCTTCCGGCTGATCCGCCAGCATACGACGACGCCGCTCGCGGTCGGGGAAATCTTCAATTCGATCTGGGACGCGAAGCAGCTGATCGAGAACCAGCTGATCGACTATATCCGCGCGACCGTCGTCCATGCGGGCGGGATCAGCCATTTGCGGCGGATCGCGGGTCTGGCCGAGCTCTACCAGGTCCGCACCGGCTGCCACGGCGCCACCGATCTCTCGCCGGTGACGATGGCCGCGGCGCTCCATTTCGGTCTCTCCATCCCCAATTTCGGGGTGCAGGAATATATGCGCCACACGGCGGAGACCGACGCGGTCTTCCCGCACGCCTACGGCCTGTTCAACGGCATGATGCATCCCGGCGAGCTGCCGGGGCTG
Source organism: Allosphingosinicella sp. (assembly GCA_035502235.1). GTDB lineage: Bacteria > Pseudomonadota > Alphaproteobacteria > Sphingomonadales > Sphingomonadaceae > Allosphingosinicella. The sequence goes on along the minus strand of DATJUQ010000066.1, from coordinate 13,962 downwards.
GGCGTCGAGCTCGATGAGGAGCTGGCCGCGAAATACGAATATAAACGCGCCTATTTGCCGGTGAACCGTCTCGAAGACGGTTCGATGTGGAGCTGGTGAGATGACGGCGCCGCTCCGCCTCGACCCCGACCGGCTCTTTCCCGCCGAATCCCGCACCCGGGCGATCGCCCGCGCGCTCTACGCGCCGATCAGAGACCTGCCGATCCTCAGCCCGCACGGCCATACCGATCCGGCCTGGTTCGCGACCGACGCGCCCTTCGCGGATCCGGCGAGCCTGCTGATCGTGCCGGACCATTATGTCTTCCGGATGCTCTACTCGCGGGGCGTGCCGCTCGAAGCACTCGGCGTGCCGACCGTGGACGGCAGCCCGACCGAGACGGATCCGCGCCGGATCTGGCGCCTGCTGGCGGAGCATTACCACCTGTTCCGGGGCACGCCTTCGCGGCTCTGGCTGGACTGGGTGTTCGCCGAGATTTTCGGCCTGGAGGTGCGCCTCGAGCCCGCCACCGCCGACCATTATTACGAGACGATCGAGGCCGCGTTGAAGACCGACGGCTTCCGCCCTCGCGCCCTCTTCGAACGCTTCAACATCGAGCTGATCGCCACGACCGAGAGCCCGACCGATCCGCTCGACCATCATCGGGCGATCCGCGCCAGCGGCTGGGGCGGCCGTGTCATCACCGCCTACCGGCCCGATCCGGTCATGGATCCCGAGCATCCTGGCTTCGCGCGCAATGTCGAGAAGTTCGGCGTTTTGGCGGCCGAGGACGTTTCGACCTTCGCCGGTTATCTTCGGGCGCACGAGAATCGGCGCGCCTGGTTCCGCGAGATGGGCGCGACCTCCACCGACCACGGCCATCCCAGCGCCTATACCGCCGATCTGCCGCGCGCCGAGCTGGAGGCGCTTTACGGCAAGGCACGGGGCGGCGGGGTTACGCCCGCCGAGGCGGAGCTGTTCCGCGGTGCGATGCTGACCGAAATGGCGCGGATGAGCGTCGAGGACGGGATGGTGATGCAGCTCCATCCGGGCGTCCACCGCAACCACAATGAGCAGGTCCTGGCCCGCTTCGGTCGGGACAAGGGCGCCGACATTCCGGGCGCGACCGAATATGTCCGCGCGCTGAAGCCTTTGCTCGACCGGTTCGGCAACGACCCGCGCTTCAGCCTGATCCTCTTCACCATCGACGAAGACAGCTATGCGCGCGAACTGGCCCCGCTCGCCGGCCATTACCCGGCGGTGAAGCTCGGCCCGCCCTGGTGGTTCCACGACAGCCCCGAAGGAATGCGCCGGTTCCGCGAGCGGGCGACCGAGACCGCGGGCTTCTACAACACGGTCGGCTTCAACGACGACACCCGCGCCTTCCTCTCCATCCCCGCCCGGCACGACGTTGCGCGGCGGATGGACTGCGCCTTCCTCGCCCGGCTCGTCGCCGAGGGCCGGCTGGAGGAGGACGAGGCCCATGAGGTCGCGCGGGCCCTGACCTACGATCTGGTGAAGGCGGCCTACAAGCTGTGACGCCGCGCCTGTCGGAAGCGACGCTTTCGCTGCTCCCGGATTGGGTGAGGAAAAAGGTGTCGCGCCCCGCGCCGCGGGTCGTCCATCTCGGCATCGGCGCCTTCCACCGCGCGCATCAGGCGGTGGTGTTCGACGATCTCGGCTGGGGCGTGACCGGCGCGTCGCTGCGTTCGCCCGCGGTGCGCGAGGCCATTGCGCCGCAGAATGGTCTCTACAGCCTGGTAGTCGGCGCGGAGGTGCGCGTGATCGGCGCGGTCCGTGAGGTTTTGCTCGATACGCCCGCGCTGGTCGCGCGGATCGCGGCGCCGGAGACGCGAATGGTCACGCTCACCGTGACCGAGAAAGGCTATCTGCCCGGCAGCCGCGCCATCGCCGTGCTCGCCGAGGCGCTGGCCCGGCGCGCCGACGGCATCACCATCATCTCCTGCGACAACCTGCCGCGGAACGGCGCGGTGCTCCGGGAGGCGGTGCTGGCGGCGGCGGGCGAGGGGGCGGGCCGGATCGCGGAACATTGCGCCTTCCCGCAGACCATGGTCGACCGGATCGTCCCCGCCACCGAGGCAGCGGACATCGGGGCGCTGGCCGCGCGCATCGGTCTCGAGGATCTGGCGATGGTCAAGGCCGAGCCATTCACCCAATGGGTGATCGAGGATTGCTTCGCGGCGGGCGAGCGGCCGGATTTCGAGGCCGTCGGCGTCCAGATCGCCGCCGACATCGCGCCTTGGGAGCATGCCAAGCTTCGCCTCCTGAACGGCGCGCATAGCGGCCTCGCCTATCTGGGCGGCCTGGCGGGCATCGAATTCGTGCACGAGGTGGTGCAGCTGTCCGGCGCACGGCGGTTCGTCGAGGCGCTCTGGGACGAGGCGGAGACGACGCTGATGCCGCCGCCGGGGCTGGATATCGCCGCCTATCGCGCCGCGCTCATGGCGCGCTTCGCCGATCCTGGCCTCAGGCACCGCAATGTCCAGATCGCGATGGACGGTTCGCAAAAGCTGCCGCAGCGGCTGCTCGCCGGCATCGCCGCGCGGCTCGACCGGGGGCAGGGGATCGAGGCGCTGGCGCTGGCCGTCGCCGCCTGGATGCGGTGGCAGGAGGGGCGAACCGACGCCGGCGAGGCGTTCACGGTCGACGACCCGCTCGCCGCGGAGACCGCCCGCCGGCTCGCGGGCCAGCACGATCCCGCCGAAAAGGTCCGGGCGCTGGCCGGGATCGAGGCCATCTTCCCGCCGGCGCTCGCCGCCGATCCGCGCTTCGTGGACGCGGTGACGCGGCAGCTTCGGCGGCTGACCGACCATGGGGCGAAGGAGGTGTTATGCGACTGACCCGACGCGAAAGCCTGGCTGGGGCGCTCGGCCTGCTGGTCATGGGCGCGGCCGCTGAGGCGCAGCGCCGCCGGCGGTTCGCCCCAGAGCTCAACAGCCTCTGGCGCCAGGCCCGGCGTACTGGCCGGCGCTTCGGCTCGACGGTGGGGATCGGCAACGGCGCCTTCGACGACCCGCGCTACCGCCGTCTGCTCACCACCGAATGCAACGTGCTGGTGCCGGAGAACGAGTTGAAATGGACCGCGCTGCGGCCGCGGCCGGAGGTCTTCACCTTCCAGCGCTTCGACCGGATCATGGCCTTCGCCCAGCAGAATGGGCTCGCCATGCGCGGCCATACCCTGCTCTGGCATCATCCGCGCTGGTTCCCGGACTGGGTCGCGAATTACGATTTCGGTGCCAATCGCCGCGCCCGTGCCGAGCGGATGATCCGCGAGCATGTCGCGACCATCTGCCGCCGCTACGGCACGCGCATCCACAGTTACGACGTGGTCAACGAGGCGGTGGACAATAATGACGGAACGCTGCGGGAGACGGCCTTCTCCCGCGCGATGGGCGGCGCTTTGCCGGTGCTCGACCTCGCCTTTCACACCGCCCGCGAGACCGCCCCGCGCGCCCAGCTCGTCTATAACGACTATATGTCCTGGGGGCCCCGCGCCGCGAACCACAGGGCGGGCGTGCTTCGCCTCCTGGAGGGGTTCAAGCGGCGCGGCACGCCGGTCGATGCGCTCGGCATCCAGGCCCATATCGGCGGCGGCAATGACGACAGCGTCGAATTCGGCATCAGGCAGGAGGGCGAATGGCGCCGCTTCCTCGACGAGGTGACGGCCATGGGCTACGACCTGCTCGTCACCGAGTTCGACGTCAACGACAACGGCCTGCCGGGCGACATCGTCCGGCGCGACGCCGAATGCGGGGCGCTGACCCGCGCCTATTTCGATCTCATCCTGTCCTACCCGAACATGGGCGACGTGCTCGCCTGGGGGATGTGCGACCGCTATTCCTGGCTGCAGGGCTTCGCGCCGCGAAGCGACGGCCTGCCCAAGCGCGCCTGTCCCTATGATGCGGACTATCGGGCGAAGCCGATCCGCGAGGCCCTGCTCGCCGCCTTCGGGTCCGCGCCGCCGCGCCGCGCATGAGCCACGTCCTTCGCAATGCCGCCGGCATGAGCGTCCGCTTCGTCGACCTGGGCGGGATCATCACCCATATCGAGGTGCCGGACCGGGACGGCCGCTTCGCCAATGTGGTGGCGAACCTGCCAGACCTCGACGACTATCGCCGGACCAGCCGGACCTATTGCCTCGGCGCGCTCGTCGGCCGCTATGCGGGGCGGATCGCCGGCGCGCGCTATGACGGCCACGTCCTGCCGGCCAATGAAGGGCCGAATACCCTCCACGGCGGGGACGACGCCTTCGACACGCGGGACTGGCGGGTGGAGCGGATCGACGAGGCGGCCGCGCGGCTGTTCCTGGTCAGCCCGGACGGGGACCAGGGCTTTCCGGGGCGGCTCGAGGTCGCCGTGACCTATGCGCTGCTGCCCGACAATGCGCTGCGCATCGTCTATGCGGCGACCACCGATGCGCCGACCGTCGTGAACCTGACCCAGCATTCCTATTTCAACCTCGGTGGCGAGCCGGACCTCTCCGGCCATCGCCTGCAGCTCTTCGCGCGCCGCCGCGCCGCCATCGACGGGATGAGCATCCCGACGGGCGATTTTCCCGACGTCGCGGGGACCAAGTTCGACTTCCGCAGGCCGCGCCCGATCGACGCGGACTTTGACAATAGCTGGCTGCTCGACCGCCCCGGAGGGCTGGCCGCGCGGCTCAGCCATCCGGCCTCGGGCCGCGTGCTGGAGGTGACCACCACCGAGCCGACCTGTCACATGTACAATGCGATCCACTTCCCGGCGGACGGCCCGCTGCGCCCGCGCTCCTCGATCGCGCTGGAAACGCAGCATCTGCCGGACAGCCCGAACCGGCCGGACTTCCCCTCCACGCGCCTGCTCCCCGGCGAGACCTTCCGCTCCGAGACCCTCTGGCGCTTCCTAGTGGTCTGACGCCCCCGACGCGCCGATCCCGGTCTCCGCGCGCACCCGCTGGTGGAGATAGCCGCCCCGGTCGACCGCCGCCCGCGGGCTCTTGTCGAGGACGGACACCAGCCAGATCGTCAGAAAGGCCAGGGGCATCGAGAAGATGGTCGGCGAGGTATAGGGGAAGACCGCCTTGGCATTGCCCAGGATGTCGACCCAGATCGGCTTGGAGAGGATGGTGAGCACGAGCGCGAGCAGCACGCCGGCCAGTCCGCCCGTCACCACGCCCCGCGTCGTGCAGCCCTTCCAGAACAGCGAAAGGATCAGCACCGGGAAATTGCCCGACGCCGCGAGGGCGAAGGCGAGGCTCACCATGAAGGCGACGTTGACCTGCTCGAACGCAATGCCGAGCGCGATGGCGAGCATGGCGAGGACAAGCACCGTGATCCGGGAGACGCGGAGCTCCTCGTCGCTGTTCGCCTGGCCCTTGCGGAGCACCGTCGCATAGACGTCGTGCGAGACCGCCGAGGCGCCCGAGAGGGTCAGCCCGGCGACCACCGCGAGGATGGTCGCGAAGGCGACGGCGGAGACGAAGCCGAGAAAGAGGTTGCCGCCGATCGCCTCGGCGAGATGGATTGCCGCCATGTTGCCGGTGCGCAGCGCGCCGGCCTCCGTCACCCAGGCCGGGTTGGTCCCGATCATCACGATCGCGCCGAAGCCGATGATGAAGGTAAGGATGTAGAAATAGCCGATCCAGCCCGTCGCCCAGAGCACGGAGACGCGCGCCTGGCGCGCGTCCGGCACGGTGAAGAAGCGCATCAGGATGTGGGGCAGGCCCGCGGTGCCGAACATCAGGGCCATGCCGAAGGAGATGGCGGAGACCCAGTCCGGGAGGAAGGTACCCGGCCGCATGATCTCGAGGCCCTTGGCCGCGGCCTGCTCCGCGGCGGCGCCGTTGGCGGCGGCGATACTGGCCTTCACCTCCACCGCGCGCGTGAACAATGCCTCGGGCGAGAAGCCGAACTGGAACAGGACCGCGAAGGCCATGACGGTGGCGCAGCCGAGCAGCAGCACCGCCTTGATGATCTGCACCCAGGTGGTCGCGATCATCCCGCCGAACAGGACGTAGAGTGTCATCAGCACGCCGACGATGATCACGGCCGAGAGATAGTTGAGGCCGAACAGGGTCTTGATGAGCTGGCCGGCGCCGACCATCTGCGCGATCAGGTAGAAGAGCACGACCGCCAGCGTCGAGACCGCCGCGAAGCTCCGTACCGGCGCCTGCGCGAAGCGGAAGGAGGCGACGTCGGCGAACGTATATTTGCCGAGGTTGCGGAGCCGTTCCGCCATCAGGAAGAGGATGACCGGCCAGCCGACGAGGAAGCCGATCGAATAGATCAGCCCGTCATAGCCGACTCCGAAAATCTGCGAGGAGATGCCGAGGAAGGAGGCGGCGGACATATAGTCGCCGGCGATGGCGAGGCCGTTCTTGAAGCCGGAGACGCCGCCGCCCGCCGCATAGAAATCGGCGCGGGTCTTGGTCCGGCGCGCCGCCCACCAGGTGATGCCCAAGGTAAACGCGACGAAGGCCGCGAACATGGCGATGGCGGACCAATTGGGGCCGCCGGTCATTCGCCCGCTTCCTTCTTCAGTGCGTCGACCAGGGGGTCGAATTCCTTGTTCGCCCGCCGCACGTAGATGCCGGTCAGCAGGATGCCGAGCAGGATGAGGCCGATGCCGATCGGGATGCCGATCGAGGTGACGCCGCCGCCGATCGGCGCGGCCAGCGCGGCCTTGTCGAAGGCGATGAGGGCGATATAGCCGAAATAGGCGACGAGCATGACGATGCTGAGCGTCCACGTGAACCGCCCGCGCCGGCGCACCAGCCTCTGGTAGCGCGGATCGGCGAGCACTGCGTCGTAGCGCGCGGCGTCGCCGCTGCTGTCCTCCTCGGCCATCACTCTCCCCTTATTCTTGCTTAGCGCCGTTGCTGCACCGGATCGACGGGCGCGGCAAGCGCCGGCGCGGCGAACAGCGACAATGGCACGGCATTGGCCATCGCCTCGTAGCCCGCGAGAGAAGGATGCAGGCCGTCGCCCGAATCCATCGCCGGCAGCATCCGCCGCGGATCGGCCGGGTCGCGCAGGGCCGCGTCGAAATCGAGCACCGCGTCGACATTGCCGGGCGCGCGAAGCCATGCGTTGAGCGCCTGCCGGTCCGCCTCGTTGCCGCCGTCGGGGTGATAATAGCTCGAGCCGAAGAAGGGGATGATGGTCGCGCCGATCACCTTGATGCCGCGCGCCCGCGCCCGCTGCACCATCTGCGCATAGGCCGCGATCATGTTGCGGACGAGCGCGCGATGCGCCTCGGCGCTGATCGGCCCGTCGCGGGTCGCCGTGCCGAGATCGTTGACCCCTTCGAGAATGACCAGGAAGCGCACGCCTTCCTGGGAGAGCACGTCGCGCTCGAACCGCGCGAGCGCATTGGGGCCGGCGCCGTCCAGCAGGATCCGGTTCCCGCCAATGCCCTGATTGAGCACGGCGAGATGCCGGGTCGCCGGATCGGCCTGCAGCCGCCGGGCGAGATAGTCGGGCCAGCGCCGGTCGGTGTTGGGCTGCACGCCATAGCCGTCGGTGATCGAATCGCCGAAGGTGACGATGGCGGCGGCATGAGCCGGCGCCTCCACGTCGACGCCGGCAAGCTGATACCAGCGGTTCACCGTCTGGGCGCCGGGCAGATCGGGTGCCGCCACCCGATTGCCTCGGGCCAGATAGGAGGTGGCGCGGGAGCCCGGATGGCCGGTCTGCCGCGCCGGCGCCTCGGGGAGGTAGAGGCTGATCGTCAGGTGGCCGTTGGCGGCGACGGGCAGGGGGACGGGATCGGAGACATAGTCCGCGCCGGCCGGGATGACGATCTCGGCCTGGCCGGAGAAGGTCAGCGCGGTGCCGCGCCCGATCCGCGCCGAGGCCGGGTCCGCCGAAAGCGCGACATGAGCGGCGCCGATGCGGAGCGGCTGCGTGCCGGCGCTGTTGGACAGTCTGACCCGGAGGCGCGCGCCGCCGAGCGTGACCCGGACCACCTGGCGCAGGGTCGCGTCGGCGAGATCGGCGACGGGCAGGGTGTTGCGCTCTTCCGGCGCATAGACCGAGGTCGCCCAGCCGCCGATCCAATGGCCGCCCTGGCGCGCCTCGGCCGGGGCCGCGACGAAGAGCAGCAGCAACGCCGCGACAAGCCTGATCATCCCCACCTCCCTCTTATTCTGGGAGCGCTACCATCCGGGCAAATGCCGGCGAGGGCAAGGGGTCAGCGCGCGGCCGGCTGGCTGGCCGCCGTCGGTTGGCTCGCCGCCGCGGGCCGCAGCGCGAAGGCTAGGGCAATGGCGTGGCCGAGCGCCGGATAGGCGACCGAGCCCTGCGTCTCGCCGGGAAAGAAGCGCCACTCGACGGGAAGGCCGGCATTCTGCAGCCGCCAGGCCATTTCCCGCGCATTGTCGACCATGCGGCGGCGGCCATTGTCCTGCAGGCGGGCGTCGGCATCCGGTGCCACCGCCATGGCGGGCGGCAGGCTCTGCGCGAATTCCGCCGCGGTGATCACCAGCCGCCGCCCTTCCGGACGCGGTGCGCGCGCGAGGAAGGCGCGCTCCTCGGCCAGGATCGCCCGTCCCATGAACCAGATGGACGGGCTGGAGGCGATATAGGTGCTGAAGCTGTCCGGTCGCGTGAAATAGCTATGAAGCACGAACAGGCCGCCATAGCCGTGGCCGACCAGGGCCTGGCGCGCCCGGTCGATCCGCCAGCGCCCCTCGATCCGCGGCTTGAGCTCGTTCTGGATGAAGTCGAGAAAGGCGTCGGCGCCGCCGGTCTGGATGGTCGGGTAGAGATAGGCGTCGGCATTTTCCGGGCGCGGCGGCGTGCGCAACGTATAGTCCACGTCGCGGTGGACCTCGTCCGTATAGCCGATCGCCACCACCACGCCGTCGCCGATGCCGCTCTCGCCGGAGCCGGCGAGATTGCCGGCCATGGTCGCGGCCACCGGGAAATAGGCGTCGCCGTCGAGCACGTAGAGGATGGGCCAGCCGCCCGCGGGCGCATCGCCTTCGGGGAAATAGACCATGATCCGATACTGGGTGCCGTTGCGCCCGGTCATGTCGAACCAGTCGGTGCCCTCGATCGTGACGCTGTTGTCGGGCGGCTTGGCTTGCGCCGCCGCGGCCTCGGCCAGCGTGATCGGTGAAATGAAGGCGGCGAACAGCAATAACAGGCGCATCATATCTCTCGGTCTCTCTCTCAGCCCGCTTGCGGCGCGGGCGCTTCGGGTCCGGCCCAGATCGAATCCCGCCGCCCCTCGCGCAACCGCCGGGCCGTGCGGCGTGCCATCAGGGCGAAGGCGATGACGCCGGCCATGGCCACGGCGTCGACGAGCGCGGACTCGCTCGTCTCGTGCCGCCAGGCGAGGAAGCTCGAGGCCGGGATCAGGAAGGTGGTGATCGCGCAGGCCCAGAGCAGCTCCACCGACGACCGCGCTGCGCCGCGGAGGAACGCCCAGGCGGCGCAGGCGAAGAAGGCGACATAATAGATCCACCAATGCCAGACGGCGACGTTCGCGGTGATCGCCGGGAGCCACTTGGCCGCGGCGGTGGTGAGCGAGATGCCGACGATGCAGCCGAGGCTCACGCCGACCGTGAGGCTGCCCATCAGCCTGGTCGATCGGCTCTGCACCACCGCCCCTGCCTTGCGCTCCTTCTTCCGCCGGCTCTCGATCCAGAGCAGATTGCCCGAGTAGAAGATGAAGGCGCCGGCCAGGCCGAGCAGGAAGTAAAGCCAGCGCACCGGCGGGCCGCCATAATTGCCGAAATGCAGCGCGAAAAAGCTGGAGACGGAGCTCATCCAGCCCGGTTGCTGGCCAGGCAGATAGTCCCGCTCGACGATCTCGCCCGTATAGGGATCGACCCCGGCGAAGCCCCGGGTCGGCGAGCGGTGCTGGTAGCGTGGATCCTCGCCCCAGACGTGCAAGTCCAGCGCGCCAGCGCGGTCGGTCTGGTAGTTGAGCCGCGTCACCCGGAAGCCGGGCGCCTGCTCCGCCATAAGCTGGACAATCCGCTCGGGCGGCAGCGCGACGCGATTGCCCTGGGGTTCGTGTTCTTCCTCGCCCCAGAGGCTCTCCAGCCGGTTCTCGTAGACCACGTAATTCTGGGTGAAATAGACCTGGTCGTGGAAGGCGAAGACGATGCCGGTCAACGCCATCACGATATGGAAGGGCAGGGAGAAGACGCCGAGCACATTGTGCACGTCGAGCCACATCCGCTTCAGATTTTTGCCCACGCGCAGGATGAAGAGATCCTTGATCAGACTCGGCAGCAGCACGATCAGGCCGGAGATGATCGCGATCGCGTAGAGCAGGCAGACGATCCCCATGAGCGGCCGCGCCCAGGCGTCGGAGAGGGGCAGGCCGACGCGCTGGTGGATCATGTCGATCAGTTCGGCCAGGCCCGATTGCTCCAGCCGCTGCACCTGCAGCCGGCCGTCCGGCCCGAAGCTGGAGACATAGGTCCTGATCTCGGCGCCGCGCACCCGGACTTCGGGCCGCACCGTCCAGGTGACCCGCGCCGTGGCGCCCGGCTGCGGCTCCAGATGGACCTGATAGTCGCGCCGGGCCTCCGGATGGGCGGCGAGAGTGGCGTCGAGCAGGCGACTGGTCTCGGCGAGCGAGGGCGCCTGCACAGCGCTCGGCGGCGTCGCCCAGCGCTGCAGCGGCTCCTCGAACATGGTGATCGAGCCGGCGTAGAAGGCGATAAACAGGAACAGGCCGGAGACGATGCCGACCCAGGTGTGGACGTCCTTGTAGGTTTTCTCGACCTCGTTCGCCATGAGCTCAGCCGACCAGCGCCCGCCCGCCGAACAGCAGGGCGAAGACGACCAGATTGGCGAGGCCGAGCCACGACCAGGCGCGCAGCCCCGTGCGGAACAGGAAACAGAAGCTCAGCACGCCGGCCCAGACCGGCGCGGTGATCCACATGGAGAATTGCAGCTTGCCCCCGCCCGCTTCGATCCCGCCCGGCGTGAACCAGGCGACGAGGCCGCTGAGGCCGATGGCCAGCGTGTAGCCGAGGATCAGGCCGGCGGCCGCGCGCCCGAACCAATGCCTGCTGCTCAGCGCCGGCGCGGCGCTCATGCTTTCTTTCCCTTCCGCAGCAAGGCGGCGGCGAAGGGCAGCGCGGTCCACAAGGTCATCAGCAGGACCAGCAGGACGAAGACCGCCGCGGCGGCGCCCATGGTCCGCAGGAACAGGTTGAGGGAGATGAGGATCGCCACGCCGCCCACGATCATCGCCGGACGGAAGGGTAGGGCCCTGGCGCGCAATTTCTGGTTCGGCGCGCCGAGATAGACGATGACCGCGCCCAGAACGCCGGCGGCGAAGGCGAGCGAGAGCAGCAGCAGGTTCACGGCCGCCGCGCCGCGAAGATGAAGGTGAGGCCGTTGCCGATCGCGGGCAGCATCGAGGTGCCGTGATGCTCGCCCATCAGCACGCGCCGGTGGACGGACAGGCCGGGCACGCCGGTGAGGCGAGCGCCGAGGTCGGTGACGTTGTCGACCATCCGCCGCTCACCGTTGCGGCGCTCGGCCCGGGCGCGCTCCGCGGGGTCGCTCATCCAGGGCGGCGCCTCCTGCTCGTCGCTGCCGACGGTGAGGACGAGGATTGGGTGGAGATCGCCTTGGGCCATCCGCCGGACGAAGGCCGCCTCGCGGTTCAGCACGTCGCGGTCGCCGAACCAGATGGACGGGCTGGCGGCGATATAGACCTGGAACATGTCCGGCCGGACGAAGAGCGTGTCGAGGACGAACAGGCCGCCGAAGCTGTGGCCGATGATCGCCTGGCGGCTGCGGTCGATCGGAAAGTCGCGCTCGATGGCCGGCCGGACCGTGTCGGCGAGGAAGGCGCGGAACGCCGCCGCGCCGCCGGTCGGTTCGCCGCGCGGCCCGCCTTCGGCCGAGACCGGCGTATAGTCGAACGAGCGGCGGCTCGACCCCGGATAGCCGATGCCGACCACGATGCCGGGCGCGAAGCCGGGATTGCGGCCGAAGCGCTCGGCGGTCTCGGCGACGATGGCGAAATTGTCGTCGCCGTCGAGCACGTAGATGACCGGATAGCCGCCGGGCGGCGGCGGCCGTTCGGGCCGGGCGATCATGATCCGGTAGGCCCCGCCCGACGGCGCTTGCATCGTCCTGACCTCGGAGCGCGGCACCTCATAGGGCGCCGCCGCGGCCGGCAACGGCGCGAGCAGGGCGGCCAGCGCCGCGGCGAGAAGGTGCAGCCTGCTCATCGTCCTAGAAGCGATACTGGATCCGCGCTGTGACCGCGCGGCCGGCGCCCCAATAGCAGGCGGAGGTGGCGGTGCAGGTCGCGACATATTGCTTGTTGAACAGGTTGCGCGCGTTGAGCGCGAAGGACAAGCCGTCGAGGCCGCGCCCGGCCGGCACGTCGTAGCGCATGAACAGGTCGAACTGCGTGTAGGACGGGATCAGCAGGGTGTTCGCGGTGTCGCCGAAGCTGTCGCCCGTATAGCGCACGCCGCCGCCCAGCCCGATTCCTTCGAGCGGCCCGTTCAGCAGGCGATAGTCGACGAACAGGCTGGCTTGCCAGTCCGGCACCTGCGGCAATGTGTTGCCGACCTGGACGACGGTGTTGCTCTCCGTCACCTCCGCGTCGATCTTCGTGACCGTGCCGATGATGGAGAGGCCGTTGCGCAGGCTCGCCCGGCCCTCCAGCTCGAGCCCGCGGAAGCGGCCTTCGCCGGTCTGCACCTGGCAGTTGGTGATCCCGCAAAGCGGGGTGCCGGCGGGCGCCGGGGTCAGTAGATTCTGCTGGGTGATCTCATAGGCCGAGAGGGTGATGAAGATGTTCTGCCCGGGCGGCTGGTAGCGCAGGCCGATCTCATATTGCTGGCCGGTGGTCGGCAGGAAGGGCTGGCCGGTGGCGTTGGTCGAAGGATCGTTCTGCAGGGGCAGGAAGGATTCCGAATAGCTCGCATAAGGAGCGAGGCCGAAGTCGAACAGGTAGACCGCGCCGACGCGCCAGGTGAAGGCGTCGGAGTCCACCACGAAGCGGCGGTTGTTGACCGGATTGAGGATGTCGTCCGAGGCCCAGTCCTGCCGGCCGCCGATGGCGACGCGCAGATTGCCGATCGAGATCTGGTCCTGCAGGTAGATGCCGGTCTGCTCCGACACGACCTCGCTGTAGATTTGCGGAGTCAGGCCGGTCGCATAGCCGTTGACCCCGCGCGGCGTCGGATTGAAGATGTCCAGCAGGGGCAGGACCAAGGCGGGGGCGACGCCGTCGCGATAATGCTCCCAGTCCGTGTGGAAATAGTCGATGCCGGCAAGCAGGACGTGCTCGATCGCGCCGGTGTTGAAGCGCGCCTCGAATTGCGTGTCGGTGGCGAAGCCGTCGGACTGCCCCGTGCCCTGGACCGCGCGGCGCTGGATGGTCTGGCCGGGAATGCAGCCGGGAATCACGGCCGCGGGCGGCGCGGCCGGACAGGCGAGCAACGTGTCGCCGGCGAGGACGACTACGCGGTAGAGTGTCTCCAGATGTGTATAGCGGCTGTTGTTCCTCAGCGCGAAATGCTCGTTGAAGCGATGCTCGAAGAACGACGCGATCAGATATTGGTCGCGGTCGAACTGGTTCCAGTCGGGCTCGCCGATATAGTTTTCGAGCGCCATGCGGCGGCCGTTGGTCTGGTTCAGCGACCCGCGCGCGGGCAGGAACTGGAAGGTCGCGCCGCCCTGGTCGCGCTGATACTGGCCGAGGATCGTCCAAGTCGTGTCGGCGCCGAGCCGGAAGCCGACGCTCGGCGCGAGATAGTAACGCGAATTGCTGGTCCGGTCGGGCTGGTTGCCGCCGTCGCTGAGCAGGCCGACCAGGCGGATCGCGACGCCGGGCGCGACGGGGCCGGTGACGTCGCCCCCGGCCTGGAACCGCCAGTGATTGAGATCGGTGAAGCCCTGGACCTGGCCGAGCACCTCGCCATGCCAGTCGTCGAACAAGGGCCGCTTGGAGACCAGATTGACGATCCCGCCCGGCGCGGTCTGGCCGTAGAG
>DATJUQ010000065.1:0-3717 GCA_035502235.1 Allosphingosinicella sp. | reverse complement strand
GAGCGGCATGGCGCGCCGCACATAGTCGAACAGCGTCGTCGCGTAGGGCCAGTAGCTGCCGACCGTCTTGACCGGCTTCTTGTCGCGCAGCGTGCCGAGGCCGCCGGCCAGCCGCGGCATCGGCTTGCCCTCGCCATGGAGTCCATGGCAGGCGGCGCATTTCGCGGCATAGATCGCCTCGCCCTCTTTGACGTCGCCGCGCCCGGGCGGTAGGCCGGCGCCGCTGGGCGAGACGTCGATGTTCCAGCCGGCGATTTCCTGCGGTGTGGCCGGACGGCCGAAGCCGTAGCGCTCGGCGGCGGACACCGCGCCGGACGCCGCCAGCGCGGCGACCGCGAGCGCCGCGAGGCGGGGGATTCTACCCGGCATTGGTCACCCCGCCGTCGGCTGCGACGCTCCAGTTCTGAATTCCGTTGTAGTGATAGTAGGAGCGGGCGTCCCGCACCTTCAAGATCGCCTCGCGCGTGGGCTGGACGTAGCCGGTGTCGTCGGTGGCGCGGCTCGCGAGCCTCGCCTCTCCGCCGTCCCAGCGCCAGGGCAAACGGAACCGGGTCAGGCACTTCGACATGACCGGCGCCTGCAGCGCAGCGTCGCGCCAGGAGGCGCCTCCGTCGGTCGTGACCTCGACCCGCGCGATCTTGCCCGAGCCTGACCACGCAAGGCCGGAGATCTCGTGGAATCCCGGCGCGCCGAGCTTCTGCCCGCCGGACGGAAAGGTGATGACCGATTTCGCCTGCATGACGAAATTGAACTGGCTCGCCACGCCGTCGGGCATGAGCATGGTGTATTTCGAGGTTTCCTCGCGCGTGTCGAACGGCTCGGGCCCGAGCTTCAGGCGCCTCAGCCACTTGACGTTGGTGTTGCCTTCATAGCCCGGCAGCAGCAGGCGCAGCGGGTAGCCTTGCTCGGGCCGCAGTCCCTCGCCATTTTGCGCGTAAGCGAGCAGCGCGTCGTCGAGCGCCTTTTCGATCGGGATGCTGCGGGTCATCGCCGCGGCGTCGCCGCCTTCAGCCAGCATCCACTTCGCCTCAGGCTTGACGCCTGCTTCGGCCAGGATCGTGGCGAGCGGGACGCCGGTCCATTCGCAGCAGCTCAAGAGGCCATGCGTGTCCTGGGCGGTCAGTTCCGGCTTGGGCGCGCCCCAGTTCTGGGTGTTGCCGGAACATTCAAGAAAGTGGACGCGCGACACCGAGGGGAATCGGGTCAGATCGTCCATGGTGAAGATGAGCGGCCGCTCGACCATGCCATGCACGATCAGCCGGTGCTCTGAAGGATCGATCGTTGGAACGCCCGCGTGATGGCGCTCGTAGTGCAGCCCGTTGGGCGTGATGATGCCGCGAAGGTCCTGAAGCGGGGTGAGGCTGAACGAGGTGAGGCGCGAGGCCGGCGGCGGCAGGCCATGCCGATAGCGGCGGACGACATCGGCTTCGAACTTGGACGGGCGGCCGTAAGGGTGGTTCAGCACTTCGTCGCCGGGATGGAGCTGCCATTCCGGGATGGACGGCGGGAGATTGTCGCTCTCCTCGGCGAGCGCAGGCTGGGAAACGATCGCCGCGGCCGCCGCTCCCGCGCCGGCCTCGATCAGGCCGCGACGAGTGAGGCTGCGATCTCCGCCGTCCAACGCGCCGGGGCGGACCGCCGGCCTCGTCGTTTTCGGTGTTCGCGGCATCATGCGTCCTCGGCAGCGGGAAATTCATCTTATCCCGATCAAGCGTCCTCACGAAGGCGCAGCATTAGGCGCTAAGTCGGGCGAGGTTAAGTCAGCGCAGCCGCGACAGGTAGTGGGCGAGCGCCTTCATCTCGGTGTCGCCGAGCGGGTACACCACCTCCGCCATGCCCGCGGCGCCGGTCGAAGTTCGGGCGCCCGATTTGAAATCGCGCAGGGCCTTGTAAAGGTAGTCCTCGCGCTGGCCGGCGATCAGCGGGATGTTGTCCACCCCCTCCAAATGGTCGCCGTGGCAGTTCGTGCAGCGGATGCCTTGCACCACCTTGGCGCCAAGCTCCGTGTCCTGGGGCGCCGTGTCCGGCGGCGTCGGCGGGTTGGGCGCGGGCAGTGAAGCGAAATATGCCGACACGTTGCGCAGGTCATCGTCGCTGAGCTGCTGCGCCATCGCGTTCATCACTTCGTTCTTCCGGACGCCCTTGCGGAAGAACACCAGCTGGAACTGCAGATAGAGGTCCGGCTGCGCGGCCAGGTCCGGGACGTTCTTGTCGCTCGCAAGGCCGTCCGCGGTGGCGACGCCGTCGACGCCATGGCAGGCGAAGCATCCGGCGGCCTCGGCTCTCGCCTTGCCGGCGTCCGGCTTCCCCTCCGCCGCCATCGCGGCGACGGGAGCGGCCACGCAGATCGCCGCGATGATCCAGGCAGGGATTCGCATGGTCGTTTCTCAATCGTAGAGCGCAAATCTCCTCGCCCTGGCGTTTTGAAGCGCCAGGGCGAGGACCGATCCCATCAGGACGGATTATTTGCTGCTTGCGTCGTACCAGATCCGATAGATCGCACCGGCCTGATCATCCGAGACCAGGAGCGAGCCGTCCATCGGGTTGACCACCACGTCGGCCGGGCGGCCCCAGTACTTGTTGTCCTTGATCCAACCCCAGGCGAACGGCTCCTGCGAGATGTTCTTGCCATCCGGGGCGGTCTGGATGCGGACGATCCGCGCGCCGGTGTGCCAGAACTGGTTCCAGCCGCCATGCTCGGCGAGGAAGATGTTGTTCTTGAACTCCGCCGGGAAGTTGTTCCCGGTGTAGAACTTCATCCCGAGCGGCGCCATGTGCGGCCCGACATTCAAGGCCGGAGGGGTGAACTCGTCGCACTTGTGGCCCATGTTATACTTCGGATCGGGAATGTCTCCCTGGTGGCAGTACGGGTAGCCGAAGTGCTGACCCCACCTGGTCAGGTGATTGAGCTTGTCGGACGGAATGTTGTCGCCCATCCAGTCGCGCGCATTCTCGGAGAACCAGAGCTGGCCCGAGCGCGGATCGACGTCCCCGCCGACGCTGTTGCGCTGGCCGAGCGCGGCCACCTCCGACAGGCCCTGATCCGGGTTGATATGGCGATATTGCGCCGTGCCGGACGGGATCATGCAGACGTTGCACGGCGGCCCGACCGGAATATAGAACCAGCCCGGCGCCTCCGGATCCGCGACCATGTACTTCCAGCCGTGCGAGGTGTACGGCGGGAAGTCGCTGTAGACGACCTCGCCCTTCGGGTCATCGAGATTGTTGGCGATGTCCTTGTAGCGGTAGATCTTGTCGATGTCGGTCACGTAAAGGTTGCCGTTGTAGTAGCCGATGCCGGTCGGCTGCCGCAGCCCCTTGATGATGACCTTGGGCACCCACTTGTCGCCCTCTTTCTTCAGCGCGTAGACGTGCTCGGTCCAGCAGCCGACATAGAGCGTGTTGTCGGCGCCGAACACCATCTGGCGGGCGCAGTCGATGCCGCTGGCCAGGACTTCGATATGGAAGCCCGGCAGGAGCTTGATGTTTTCCTTGACCAGATTCACCAATTCGTCATGCGGCGTTGGCAGCGGCTGACCAGGATAGGGATGCGTGCCGTGCTGCTGCGCCGTCTCATCGCCCATGAACCAGTCCGCGGGCGGGTGTTCCCAGTAATCGCGGCCGTTGCTGTTGTAATGGATCAGCGGTTGGTCGGCGGCGTACGCCGTGACCGTTGGCGCCGCTCCTACGGCGAGTAACCCCGCCGCGCCCATCAGG
>DATJUQ010000064.1:0-47316 GCA_035502235.1 Allosphingosinicella sp. | reverse complement strand
TCTTCCCCAAGAGATCGGACCTCCGGTCCCCGGCTTCGGCCGGGGACTTTTTTGTCGGGGGCATGAAAACGAGTCATCCCGGCCTTCCGCCGGGATGGCTCATCCTGATTTGCTGAAATAGGCGACGCCGCGGAATTCGTAGCTCTCCCGGATCACCGCGTCGGGCCGGCTGGTGTCGTGGAAGGCGGTGTGCGGCGCGCGCCAGGCGCGGTCGTGGTCGCTGTCGTGGAACTTGATGAAGACGATCTCGTCCGCGACCATGTCCGGGAAATAATACCAGCGATGGTCCGGATTGTGGTGGAAGATGGTCGCCGCGGCCATGTCCTCCTCGCCGGGAATGTCGCGCCAGAGCTCGTCGCCCTCGGGCAGGACGTCGACATCGACCTTGGTGTTGCTGGTCCCTTCGTCGTCGCCGACGCTGGCGCCGTCGCACAGCGCGAGCGGCCAGCTTTGCGGCGGCGGGCTGATCGCGCGCCAGAAGCTGAAGGCGATGAAGCGGTCATAGCCGGCGCCCTCGGGCGCGGCGGCCGCGTACAGCCGCGCGGCGAGATTGTGGGCGGTGCGGGTGGTGAAATCGACATGCGCCTCGGCCGCCGGCGGCTGCACGCCGGGGCCGGTCCGGCCGGTCGAGCGGACCATGCCGCCCATCGGCACCACGAAATCGGCCCCGGTCAGCGCCTTGGTGCGCTGCATCACCTCGGCCGGATAATGGACGTCGACGTCGGCCGGGTCGCGCCAGTCCCTCACCTTCGTCTCGTGCCGGGCGAGGCAGAAGCCGTGCTTGTCCAGCGTGAACGGTTCGGGCGCGAGGCGGGCGTTGCGGATGGTGACCGGATAGGGCCGGTAGACGCCGGTGTTGAGCTCGGCCCCGGGCGCCCAGAAGCGCCGGTTGATCCGCGAGGTCGGGACCAGATAGTCGATCTCGGTCTCGACGGCCTCGGGCGCGCGGCTCAGCGGCCGGTCGATCAGGTCCATCTCGCTCTCCTCAATCCTCATACCCCTCGCGCGCGCGGCTGTTGTCGATCGCGATCGGCGCGCCGGTCACCGGATGCGGGTAATGGAAGGGCACGATGTCGGTCGCGGGCCACAGCCTGGGCGCCGGCTGGATCAGCTCGTCCGGGCCCAGAGGATCCTCGGCCACGGTCTGCGTCGCCATCGGGATGAAGTCGATCGGCGTCTGCGACCAGCCTTTCTCGAACGTACCGTGCCAGAAGGGATAGTAACGCAGCGCCGCGATCTTCCAGACATCGTCCTCGCGGACATAGTCGTTCTCGTAAATGCCGCCCTCCCACCAGGCGCGAAGCCCGCCGCCCGCGGCGCTTTCATGCTGGCCGGCCTGCATCATCGAGCGGCCGCGCACCTTGGCGGTCTTCCGGTCCGGAGCGACATGGATCACCATCTGCAGCTGCGGATGATCGAGCAGCCAGCCGTAGCGCGGCCCGTTATGCCCTTGCGTGAAATGCGCCTGGAAGCGCTCGATATAGAGGCGGCGGACGCCGGCCTTGCCCTTGTAGATCCCGCCGAGGAACCAGACCTCGCCATCCTCGGCGAACAGGTCGACCACCTCTTCATATTGCGATTTGTCGATGAAATAGCCGTAGGTATATTGGACCTTGCGGATCTCGCTCTCGTCGCGCAGGCGCCCGACCTCGCCTTCCAGATCCTCGAGCCGCTGCCGCAGCAGGCTGAGTTCGGTCGCATTCGCTGCATCCGTCGGCATCGCGTCCTCCCTTATCGTCCAAGCGCCTCGAGCCGCGCGATCTCCGTGCGATAGGGCTTCATCGCGCGGAACATGAGGAAGCAGGCGAGCGGCAGCAGCACGCCCGCGGTCAGCAGCAGCGCCTCGCGCAGCCGCATCGGATCGCCGACCACATATTGCGCGACGAGGCCGATCACGAAGCTGCCCATCGCCCCGAAGAAGGTGAACATGAACAGGTAGAAGGCGGTGACCTGGCCGCGCATCGAATTGGGCGCGACGCGCTGGATCGCGGCATTTTGCGGCACCGCCCCGGCAAGGCCGAACATGCCGGCGAAGCCGAAGGCGACGACCGATCCCCAGGCCGAGGGCACGGCCAGAGCGGTGAGCGTACTGACCGTCGTCCCGCAGAAGCAGATGAAGGCCGCGCGGACATTGGCGTCCTTGTAGCGCTTGCCGAGCATCTCCACGAGCACGGCGCCGAGCACCAGCCCGGCCAGCGAGCCGATCAAAGCGGCGAGACTGATCGCGGCGCCGATCTGCGCCGGATCCCAGCCGAAGGTGCGGGCCATGAAGGGCATCCGCCAGAAGGCCAGGCCGAACACCTCGGTCGCGCTCAGGGCAAGCGCCGCGAACAGGGGATAATAGACCTTGCCGTTGGCGTGGATCGCCTTGGCCGCGTCCCAGCCCATGAAGGTGATGATCTTGCGCCCGAACGAGGCGTCGGCGGGCGGCTGCTCGACATCGGCGACGGGGGCCTGACGCTGCGGCTCCCTGACCGTCAGGAAGATGAGGGAGGCGAGGATGGCGGGCGCGGCGATCCAGATCAGGATCCACTGCCAGCCGAGGATCCTGATCCCGAGGATATAGGACGGCTCCCAATTCTGGGTCATCACGATCAGCATGCCGCCGATCAGCGGTCCCAAAGTCATGCCGCCGATGAAGCCGAATTGCAGGAGCGCGAAGGCGCGGGTGATCACCCTGGGCGGAAAGGCGTCGGCGATCATCGAATAGGAGGAGGGGGCATGGGCCGAGCCGCCGGCCGCGAGGAAGACGCGGCTGCCGACGAACTGAATGAAATTCTGCGCGAGGCCGCCGAGCGCGGTGATCAGCCCGACCACGGCAATCCCGCCCGACAGCACATATTTGCGCGGCCAGATGTCGGCGAGGCGGGCGAGCGGGATGCCGACGAACAGATAGCAGATGATGGCGGCCGGCCCGCCGATGAAACCGAGCTGGCCGTCGGTCAGCCCGAAATCCTGCTTGATCCGCTCCGCGAGCATGCCGAACACGGCCTGGTCGAAAAAGGTGACGAAGGTCGCGAAAGTGATCGCGAACAGGGCCCAGTAGCGCTGGGGCGGCGTCGGCCATTCCTTCGGGGGGTAGGCGCCGTCCGCCTCGGGCGCGGGGGCGAGCGGCGCCGGGCCGCTCACTGGCCGGCTCCGTAGCGCGCGGCGTCCATCTCCTGGCGCGCCTGGATATATTTCAGCATCGCCTTGTTGCGCTTCTCCTGCCCCTCCAGGTCGCTGTCGGGCGGCGGCAGGGCGTCGAGCACCTGCTGGAAGGCCGCCTCAAGCAGCCCTCGCGCCTCGGGATAGGGGATGATGTAGAAACGATTCTCCTCGATCGCCGCCTTGACGTGACCGGCCAGCTCCTCCGGATCCATGCCCTGGGAATAGATTTCGTGGAGCGCCGCGATCTCGCGCTCGTCCACCTGATAGCCGCTGTTCGAAAGGTGCGCGGGCCGCGTCTTCACGGACTCGGCGATGTTGGTGCGGATGTTCGCGGGGCAGAGGACGGAGACGCCGATCCCCTTGTCCTTCAGCGCGTCGCGCATCGCCATGGTGATGCCGTGCACCGCGAACTTGGACGCCGAATAGATGCCCGCGCCCGAATTGGCGAAGAAGGCGCCGAGCGAGGCGGTGTTGACGATATGCCCGCCTTGGCCATGCGCCAGCATCCGCGGCACCCAGGTCTGCATGGAGTTCACCACGCCCCACCAGTTGACGTTCACGATCCAGTCGTAATCGTCATAGCTGGCCTGTTCGAGCGGCCCGAAGATCGAGACGCCGGCGGTGTTGAAGAGCAGATGGAGCGGCCCGAAACCGGCTTCCGCCTCGTCCGCCGCGCGGGCGAAGGCGGCCCGGTCGGTGATGTCGAGCCGGATGCCGTGCGCCGCGATGCCGAGGCCGCGCAATTCGGCCAGGGCGGCATCGATCGCGTCCTGGCGGATGTCGGCGATGGTGACCCTGCAGCCCGCCCCGCCGAAGACCTTGGCCTGGCCCAGGCCCGCGCCGGACGCGCCGCCGGTGATGAAGGCATGTTTGCCGGCGAAATCCCGCATCGTTCCACTCCTTGGCCACGGGACTCTGTCGGCCCCTGTGCACGAAGGAGTATGTTAGCGTCACTTACATTCTCTGCAAGCCCGCGCGACGGCCTTCCGTTTCAATAGCCGACGGTGAAACGCTGCCCGCGATGGTGCGGCTCTTCGATCTCGTCGAGCAAGGCGACGGCATAATCCTCATAGCTGATATGGCTCTTGCCGTCCGCCGCGGTGAGCAATTCGTCCTTGCCGAGCCGGAAGGTCCCGGTCCGTTCGCCCGGACCGAAGAAGACGGACGGACTGAGGAAGGTCCAGTCGAGCGTCGTCTCCTGCCGGATCCGCGCCAGCGCCCGGCGGGCGGGCTCGGCCTCGACCTTGATGAAGTCCGGAAAGCCCTCCGTGTCGATCAGCTGCAGGCCCGGCGCCACGTAGAGCGAGGCGGCGCCCCCGACGATCAGCAGGCGCCTTGCATCCTCGAGCGCGTCGAGCAGGCCCTCGACGTCGAGCCCCTGGAACTTGACCGAAAGCACGACCGCGTCGGCGCCCTCGATCGCCGCGGCGATGCCGGCCTTGTCGGTGAGATCGGCCTGGACCGCCCGGCCGTTGCCGACCGCCCCGCCACTCCGTGAAATCGCCACGATCTCGTGGCCGCGCCGCTCCGCTTCCGCGACGATGCGCTGGCCGACATTGCCGGTCGCGCCGATGACGGCGATCTTCATATGCCTCTCCTCCAAGGGGCCGGGGCTTCTTTTCTGTCCCTTTGCCCAGAAATTCCTCGCCGTCAGCGCATCAGGCGGCGACCTCCGGCTGGTGCACGCGCCAGCTGCCGTCGGCATAGGAATGCCGCGCGACCTCGGCATAGGGCACCGGGCTGACGATCGCCCGCAACTCGGTCTGGACGTGCGGCTCGACGGTTGGCTTGCTGGTGCCGCCGTCCGGCTCGCCCCAGACGAAGGTGACTTCCGTGCCGGGCTCGGCATGTTCGGGATCGAGGATGGCGAGGGTCAGCATCTTGCCCTCGTTGAAGCTGTAGCCGACCCAGGTGGAGAGGCCGGCCGTCTTGCCGTTCACGGTCACCCGGTCGAACGGATGCATGGAATAGACGGCGGAGGGGAAGTCCATGAACTTGGGCTTGTCGCCCTTCGACAGCATCCCGGCCCAGACGCGGGCGACGTCCTCATTGTCCAGCGCCAGCGTCACCTTCTTGCGGTGCGGCCCGGCCGCGATCTTTTCCAGCGCTTCGCGGCCGATGAAGTCGTGATCGAACTTCACGAACGGCCCGTAGCCGAGGTCCCAGGGGGTGAGATAATAATCCTCGATCTTGTCGGAGACGAAGCTGCCGCCGACCGAGGCCTTGCCCGCATAGCTGTCGGCGCTGGCCCATTCGCGATAGGCCTTGCTGCCCTCGCCAGAATAGACGGCGGGCAGCGGGGAGGGGATCCAGCCCGATTCCAGCGTATTCGAACTATAGGCCCGCCCGCCCACGGCGCGCAGGCCGAATTCCCTGCCGGCCTCGATCAGGGCGCTGCGCACCGCCTCGCCATCCTCCCACGGTCCGAAGAATTCGAAGCCCGGCTGGCCGGCCATGCCGTGGCGCAGCGCGCGGACCGTCTTCCCGGCGATGGTGACCGTCGTCATGTTGAAGAATTTCAGGTCCGGCGGAGTCTGCCCGAGCGCCTTCTCGATGGTCTTCATCGCATTGGGCCCCTGGACCTGGAAGCGGTAGGATTTGCGCTTGCCGTCGGTGCGCAGCGCCGTGCGCTCGTCGCGCTCCACCGTGACGTTCCAGTCGCCGGTCGCGGCATGGAACTCGACCCATTCGATCACCGGCGCGCGGCCGACCAGGTTGAAGCTGTTCTCGCCGAGATAGAAGAGGATGACGTCGCCGATCACATAGCCTTCGGGCGTCACCGGCACGAACTGCTTCGCCTTGTCGACGACGAAGCCCTTGAAGCTGTTGATGCCGAGGTAATTGAGCATCGCGAAGGCGTCCGGTCCTTCCACTGCCAGGTCCACCATATGGTAGGACTGGTTGTACAGCACGGCCGTGTGCTGCCAGGCCCATTGCTCGTCGCGCCAGTTGGAATATTCCGCCGGCACGCCCGGATAGGCGTTGGGGCCGGTCTGCTGGTTGCGCAGGAACTCGACGATGTTGCCGCTCGACTGCAGCAAGGCTTCAAGGCTCTGGGACATGTCTTCCTCTCATCGGCCGCGCCTTCGTGGGCGCTTGTCCCGAGCATAATCCGGGAGGCGCGATTCGCGAAGAAAAATCGTAGGCAACGCATACGAATTTCGGTCAGGGAGGCAAACATGTCCGTGGAGCAAAAATAACGTGCCCCTTGAGCAAAATAGTCAGCCCGGCGAAGGCCGGGACCAATGAACATCATCGTTCGAGAGGAGGTGGCAACGCGGCCGTCCTACCGGACGATCCTGAGCCCCACGGGTACGGGGCCTGCGCCGGGATGGCTCCGGAAATTAGGCTCTGCCCCGCTCCAGCTGCGCCGCCAGCCGCGCGACATGAGCGCCCTGGTGACGGGCGCCGGCCAGCTCGTTCTCGCTCGGCTGGCGCGCGCCGTCGGAGCCGGCCAGCGTGCTCGCGCCATAGGGCGTGCCGCCGCTGATCTCGCCCATCTCGCTGTTGGTGTTATAGGCATAAGGCAGGCCGACGATGATCATGCCGTGATGCTGCAGCGTGATCTGGGTGGCGATGATCGTCGTCTCCTGGCCGCCATGCTGGGTCGCGGTCGAGGTGAAGACGCTCCCGATCTTGTTGAGCAGGGCGCCGGTCGCCCAGAGCGGCCCGGTCTGGTCCCAGAAAT
This sequence comes from Allosphingosinicella sp., assembly GCA_035502235.1. Classification (GTDB taxonomy): domain Bacteria; phylum Pseudomonadota; class Alphaproteobacteria; order Sphingomonadales; family Sphingomonadaceae; genus Allosphingosinicella. The sequence continues at coordinate 40,478 of DATJUQ010000064.1, read as the reverse complement.
TGCGCATCTGCGCGGCCGCATTGCCGAAGCGGGTCGGCGCGCCGACGATGATCGCATCATAATCGCCGAGCTCGCCGGGCTCGGCGATCGGCGCGGCCTGGTCGAGCTTCACGAACGCGGCCTTCGCGACCGCCTCGGGCATCAGCTCCGGCACGCGCTTGACCGCCACCTCGGCGCCCTCGCCCCGCGCGCCCTCGGCGACCGCATAGGCCATGGTCTCGATATGGCCGTAGCTCGAATAATAAAGCACCAGGATACGCGGCACGGCGGGCGTCCTTTCCTCTGTCGGTTGCGTTCGCGACTCGCCGGTCAGAACCGGAAGGTCAGCTCCGCGCCATAGCGGCGCGGGCGCGCCTTGAACACGAAACCGCCCGGCGAGAATTCGGCATTGTAGATCTCGTTGAACAGATTCTCGGCGAAGAGCGTGGCCGACCAGTTGCTGCCCTCGAGCCCCAGCCGCGCATTCACCAGGTCGACCGGCTGGCGCACGGTCGTGTTGTACACGTCCCACCAGGTCCGGCCCGTGCGGCGATAGTCGACGCGGGCGAGGATGCCGGTCTCGCCCGCGATCGGCGCGCGATACTGGGCGCCGAAATTGAGCGTGTAGCGCGAGATGAGCGGCGCCTCGTTGCCCACCACGGCGATGTCCGGGAAGGTCTGGATCGAGCTGTTCGTATAGCCGTATGCGGCGTTCAGGGTCATCCCGGTGAACGGCCGCACCTGCGCCTCCACCTCGAAGCCGCTGATCCTGACCTCCGGCACGTTGCCGAGATTCTGGGTCGAGTTGGCGGCGAGGAAGACGAAGAAATAGCTGTTCTCGGAGCGCGTCGTATAGGCATTGGCGCTGACGCTGATCACCCGGTTCGGGCTGGTGATGCGGATGCCCGCCTCGAACGTGTCGGCGGTCTCGGCGTCGTAAATGTCGCCGACGCCGACAATGCCGTTGGCGAAGGCGACGGCGCCGACTCCGGTCTGGTTGAAGCCGCCCGAGCGGAAGCCGCGCGAATAGCCGCCATAGAGGGTGACATGATTGCTCGGCTCGTAGGTCAAGGTGATCTTCGGCTGCCAGTCGTCGAAGGTGACGGAGCGCCGCTGCCCGGTCGCGCCCTGCGGGAAGCCGGGCACGTTGGGGAGGAAGGCGGTTGGGGTCAGCGTCGTGTTGCGCCGCCGGTCGCGGTCGTAGCGCAGGCCGAGATCGACGTGGAACTGGTCGGTGATGTCGTAGGTGAGGTTGGCGAACACCGCCCAGGCGAAATTGTTGCCGGCGTCGGATAGGAAGGTGCGCTGCGGGTTGAGCGGGTTGGTGCTCGGCGTCCGGTAGACCGGGAATACGCCATTGCCGGTATCGGCCATGTTGCCGGTCGAGATGAACCTGTTGGTGTCGATGAAATAGGCGCCGAGAATGTAGCGGAAGCGCCGGTCGGCGGGCGAGGTCCAGCGTATCTCCTGGCTGATCGCCTCGACGTCGAGATACTGGCTCTGGTTCCAGTCCTCGCCGAACAGGAAGAAGAAGAGCGATTCCTGGATCGGCAGGAAGTTGAAGGCGTCGCCGGTCAGGACCTCGGTGAGCGTGTCGTAGGAGGTGACCGAGGAAAGCGTGCCGGCCCCGGTCTCCCAGTTCAGGCGGAGCGAGACGTTGTAGATGTCGCGGTCGTTCTGACCGGCATTGTTGACCCGCACCGGCAGGCTGGTGTCGTTCACGTCGTTGACGATGTTGAAATAGAGCGCCTGGGTCCGGAGCCGGTCCATCGAGGCGCGCAGGTCGACGGTGAAATCGGGCGTGGCCTCCCAGAGCAGGGTGCCGCGCAGGGAGAGATTCTCGACCGGATCGGCATCCTCGTCGAGGAATTCGTTCCGGATGAAGCCCTCGGTATCGTACCAGGAGCCGGCGACGCGGAAGCGGAGCGAGTCGCCGAGCGGACCGCTCAGGCTGCCGCGCAGCCAATAGCCGAAGCCGTTGTCCACGCCGGCGCGAATCTGGCCCTCGAACTGGTCGGTCGGCTGGCGGGTGCGGATGACGATCGCGCCGCCGATCGCGTTGCGCCCGTAGACCGCGCCCTGCGGTCCCTTCAGCACCTCGATCTGCTCGATGTCGAACAATTCCTGGTTGAACTGGGCGGGGTTCACCTGCTGCACGCCGTCGACGACCACCGCGACGGAGGGCTCGGAATTGCGGGCCTGGGTGATGCCGCGGATGATGATGAAGGCGTTGCCCGCATTCTGGGTCTCGACCAGGTTCACGTTCGCGGTGAGGTTCACGAAGTCGATCGGCCGCTCGATGCCCGCCGCCTCGACCGTGTCGGCGGTGAAGGCGGTGATCGCGGCGGGGACGTCCTGCAGGTTCTCGCTGCGGCGAAGCGCGGTGACGACGACCTCGTTGTTGTCGCCCTGCTGCGTGCCCGCCGGCGCGTCCGGATCGGGCGCGTCCTGCGCCATGGCCGGGCCGGCCAAGGCGAGGCCGGCGATCAAGGATGCGCCGGTGAGAAAGACGCCGCGACGGATTCCGCTCTTCATGCCAGACCCCTCCCTGCCATGCGGTCTTGGTTCGGGGTCGCTGCTCGGGCCGGAAAAGGCCGCGCGCGATGGGCGACGCCGGACTGCCGCTTTATCGGAAAAGGCTACGAACTTCGTATATCGAAGTCAAGTTCGCATTCCGAAAACGATGCGTGACTTACGACCGGGCGCGCGGCCGGTTTTCGGGGTTCGGTTCGGGATGTCCTTAGGGCCGCAGCGCGTGCGACAAGGCCGGCCAGCGGCGCAGGCTGTCCTCGATCTCCGCCGCCGCCTCGCGCAGCAAGGGCAGGCGGGTGCGGACCAGTTCGTCCTGGGAGACGCGGGTGGTCGAGGTCGAGCAGTTGATCGCCGCGGCGATGCGCCGTTCGCCGTCGAACACCGGCACGGCGAGCGAGACGATGCCGTAATCAAGCTCGTCCTGCGCGCTGTCATAGCCTTGCGCGCGGGCCTGGCGCAGGCGCTTCCTGAGCGCGGTCTTCGAGGTCACCGTATGTTCGGTGAGCCGGGCCAGTTCGGCGCCCTCGAGCCAAAGGTCGATCGCCTCGTCGTCCTGATAGGCCAGCATCACCTTGCCGAGCGACGTCGCATAAGCCGGGAAGCGCGTGCCGACGCTGGCGCCGAGCCGGATCCGCCGGTTGGTCGAGACATGGGCGATGTAGAGGATGTCGTGGCCCGACAGCACGGCCATGGAGGAGCTGTCGCCGGTCTCGTCGCGCACGCGCTGCAGCGGCGGCGCCGCCACCTGCTCCATGTTCATCGAGGCCAGGAAGGCCGAGCCGAAGACCAGCACCTCGGGCCGGAGCAGGAAGCGCCGGCCATGCTGCGCGACATAGCCGAGATGGACGAGCGTGTTCAGGCAGCGCCGCGCCACCGCGGGGTTGAGCCCGGTCGCCGCCGCCACCTCGCTGAGTTGCATTTCCGGCCGGCTCTGGTTGAAGGCGCGCAGCACGGACAGGCCGCGCTCCAGCGTCGAGAGATATTCCCCGTCCTCGCGTTTCGCTTTCTTGGGAGGCCCCGCCATCGGGCCAGCCTATAGACCGGGGCAGGGGGGCTTTGCCAGCCTGCGCCATGACGGCTGGGCGAGGAGCCGGCGCCGCCGGAACTCGATGGAGAGTCTATTCCGCCGCCTCGTCGCGCGTCGCACCCCGGCGCAGGATCTCCGCGTCATGCTCGCCGAGCACCGGCGGCGGGACGGCGTCGGTCGCCCGTTCGCCGTCGAAGGAGACCGGGCTTCTTATGGTGCGGAACGGGCCCATTTGCGGATGGTCGCCGCCGACTTCGAGACCGAGATGGCGGAACTGGTCGGTCTGGGTGACCTCCTCCGAGGAGAAGACCGGCGAATTGGGCACTTCGTGCGCGCGCAGCCGCTCCGCCCATTCGTCCCGGTCGCGGCGCGCGAAGATCGGCGCCAGGAAGCGCACCACCGCGTCGTAATTGGCGATCCGCGCCTCGCGGGTGGCGAATTCGGGCAGACCCAGCATGTCCGGCCGCCCGACCGCCTCGGCCAGAGCCTCCCAGAATTTGGTCGGCGAGGACATGTGCAGCGCGATCCAGCCGCCGTCCCTGGTCTGGAAGACGTAGGATTGGGAGACGTTCGGCCGGCTGTACGGGCCCATCACCTCGCCCTGCGAATAATAATGGGTGAAGTCGTCGAGGTTGAAATGGCACATCGCCTCGAGCATCGAGACTTCGACGAGCCTGCCCTTTCCGGTCGCCTGGCGCTCGTGCAGCGCGCCGAGCGCGCCATAGGCCGCGTAGAAGCCGGTGACCGCGTCGGCGATGGCCGGGCCGATCACGCGCGGATGGCCGGGATTGACGAGCAGGCGCAGGAAGCCGCTCGCCGCCTGCGCGACCGTGTCGAAGGCGGGGCGGTCCCGGCCGGGCCCGTCGGCGCCGAAGCCGGAGATGGAGCAATAGATGAGCCGCGGGTTGAGCGCCTGCAGCCGCGCCGGATGGACGTTCAGCCGCTCGGCGACGCCGGGGCGAAAATTCTGGATGAAGATGTCGGCGTCGGCGATCAGCCGGTCGAGCTCGGCGAGGTCCGCGACCTGCTTGGTGTTGAGCGTGATGCTCTTCTTGTTGCGGTTGTAGGTCTGGAAGTGGGGCGAATAGAGCCCACCCTTGAAGGCGCGGAACGGATCACCGCCCTCGGGATGCTCGATCTTGATCACCTCGGCGCCGAGATCGGCCAGCAACATGCCGGCGGCCGGGCCGGTGATGAACGTCCCCATTTCCAGCACGCGGACGCCCGCCAGGACTTTCGCCATAATCTTCTCCGGCCCCGCGACGGAGCCTCGCAGTCGCCACTCTTATAAAGGAATTCGGATAGCGAAAACAATTTCGAAATGCGAAGGCTTGTGGCACATCATGCGGCCAGATAGGATTCGGCCATGCGGATAGGCAAGCAGGACCGGCGCGTCAGCGCGCTTTCCACCTCGACTCCCGAGGCGATCACCGTGCGCGGCAAGGATCTGTGCGGGGAGCTGATCGGCCGGACCGACTTCACCTCCTATTTCTGGTTCCTGGTCACGGGCGCGCAGCCCAGCGAGACCCAGCGTTTCTTCGCCGACGCGGTGCTGACCGCGATCGCCGAGCACGGCCTGGTGCCGAGCGTGGTCGCGGCGCGGATGACCTATGCGGCGGCGCCGGAGGCCTTTCAGGGGGCGGTGGCGGCGGGCCTGCTCGGCTGCGGCACGGTGGTGCTGGGCAGCGCCGAGGTGGCGGGCCGGCTCCTCGCGGAGCTGGTTGAAAGCGGCGAGGCGCCCGCCGCGGCCATGTCCCGCCTTCGCGCCGAAAAGAAGGCGATTCCCGGCTTCGGTCATCCGCTCCACGCCGGCGGCGATCCGCGCGCGAACCTGCTGCTGCGGCTCGCCGACGAGAAAGGCGCCGCGGGCCCGCACATAAAAATGCTGCGCAGCATGAAGGCCGCTCTGCCCGAGGTCATCGGCCGCGATCTGCCGATCAACGTCAACGGCGCGATCCCCGCGGTCATGCTCGACATCGGCTTTCCGCTGGCCGCGCTGAAGGGCATTTCCTTGCTCGCGCGGACCGCCAGCCTGATCGCGCATCTCAACGAGGAAGCGGAGCGGCCGATCGGCTTCATCCTGTCGGGCGAGGCCGCCGCGGCGATCGAATATGACGGACCGGAAGGATAGATCGGCCGGACATGAGGAATTGGGGGAGGAAGACATGTTGCTGCCCACGTCCCTGGTAGGCTCCTACCCGCAGCCCGACTGGCTGATCGACCGGGTCAAGCTCGCCGGCCGCTTCCCGCCGCGCGTCAGGGCGAAGGAGCTCTGGCGGGTCGCGCCGGAATGGCTGGAGCAGGCGATGGACGACGCCACCTTGCTCGCCATCCGCGACCAGGAGCGGGCCGGGCTGGACATCGTCACGGACGGCGAGATGCGCCGGGAAAGCTATTCCAATCGCTTCGCCACCGCGCTGGACGGCGTCGATCTCGACAATCCCGGCGTCGCGCTGGACCGGTCCGGCGAGCCCAACCCGGTGCCGCGGATCACGGGGAAGATCCGCCGCCGCCACGCGGTCGAGACGCGCGACGTCGCCTTCCTGCGCGCCAATACCGACCGGATGATCAAGATCACCGTCCCCGGCCCGTTCACGATGAGCCAGCAGGCGCAGAACGACTTTTACGCGGACGAGGCCGAGATGGCCCAGGATTATGCCGTCGCCGTCAATGCGGAGATACGCGACCTGTTCGCCGCCGGCGCCGATATCGTCCAGATCGACGAGCCCTATATGCAGGCCCGGCCCGACGAGGCGCGGCACTATGGCGTCGCCGCGCTGAAGACCGCGATGGAGGGGATCGAGGGCCGCACCGCGCTGCACATCTGCTTCGGCTATGCGGCGCTCATCCACGAGCGCCCTGCCGGCTATAATTTCCTGCCCGAACTGGCCGACACGCCGGTGCGGGAGGTCTCGATCGAGACCGCCCAGTCGAACCTCGATTGCGCCATTCTCGAGACGCTGGCCGGCAAGACCATCATCCTCGGCGTGCTCGACCTGTCGACGCGGGACATCGAGACCCCGGAGATCGTCGCCGCCCGCATCCGCCGCGCGCTTCCGCACGTGCCCGCCGAGAAGATCATCGTCGCCCCGGATTGCGGCCTCAAATATCTCCCGCGCGACGTCGCCTATGGCAAGATGAAGGCGATGGCCGAGGGGGCCGCGATCGTCCGCGCCGAGCTGTAGATTTCGCTATCCGAAGCAATTTTCGATGTTCCGCCGATATGCTAATTTCGATCAGACTCATGGAGAGGTTGAGATGACGAACCAGCTGCCGACCAGGCTTCACCACACCGCCTACGTCACCAAGGATCTGGAGAAGACCCGCGCCTTCTACGAGGACGTGCTCGGCATCCCGCTGGTCGCCACCTGGTGCGAGACCGATTTCCTGTTCGGCGCCGACCGGACCTATTGCCACTGCTTCTTCGGCCTCGCCGACGGCAGCGCGCTCGCCTTTTTCCAGTTCGCCGATCCCGAGGACCAGAAGCTGTTCGACCCGGATCTGGCGCCGTCGCCCTTCCGCCACATCGCCCTTCATGTCGATCAGGCGACGCAGGACCAGATGGCGGCGCGGATCGAGGCGGCGGGCTATGAGGAGCCCGCCACCTTCGTGCTGGAGCACGGTTATTGCCGCTCGCTCTACATCACCGATCCTAACGGCATGATCCTGGAGTTCACCTGCGACGCCGTTGGCGCCGACAAGATCAACGCCGACCGGCTCCAGGACGCGCATAGCGAGCTGAAGCGCTGGCTCGCCGGCGATCACACGACCAACAACACTTATCGCCACGAGGACGCCGAGGCCGCGGAGTAGGGGCGGATGGCCTTCAGGACCACGCATACCGGCAGCCTGCCGCGGCCCGAGGCGCTGCGCGCGCTGATGTTCGCGCAGGAGGCGGGCGAGGCGGTCGACCCCGCCGCGCTGGACGCCGCCGTCGCCGCCGCTGTGACGGAGATGGTCGAGCGCCAGGCCGCGGCCGGGATCGACATCGTCAATGACGGCGAGATGTCGAAACCAAGCTACGCCACCTACATCAAGGACCGGCTGCACGGCTTCGGCGGCGAGAGCGGCAGCTACAGCTTCCAGGATCTGGAGGATTATCCCGGCGCCAAGGCGAAGGTGTTCGGCGATGCCGGCCGCTCCCGCCGCCGCGCGCCGGCCTGCAATGCCGAGATTTCGGTGAAGGACATGGCGGCGCCGCGGCTCGACGCGGAGCGGCTCAAGGCGGCGGCGGGCGAGCGCGCCACCTTCATGAGCGCCGTCTCCCCGGGCACGACCTCGCTCTTCTTCGGCAACAGCCATTATCCGGACCACGAGGCCTATCTCTTCGCCATCGCCGAGGCGCTGCGGCACGAATATGAGACGATCCACCAGGCCGGGATCGACCTGCAGATCGACTGCCCCGATCTCGCCATGGGCCGCCACGTCCAATATGCCGGGCTCGACCTGCCGGAATTCCGCAAGCGGATCGCGCTGCATATCGAGGCGCTGAACCATGCCGTCGCCAACATCCCCGCCGAGCGGCTGCGCATGCACCTCTGCTGGGGCAATTATCCGGGACCGCATCATTGCGACGTCCCGCTCGCCGACATTATCGACCTGATCTGGACGGCGAAGCCGGCGACCATTCTGTTCGAGGCCGCGAACCCGCGCCACGCCCACGAATTCGCCTTGTTCGAAGCGGTCCGCCCGCCCGAGGGCAAGATCCTCGCCCCCGGCCTGATCGAGCCGCAATCGCCCTATATCGAGCATCCCGAACTGATCGCCCAGCGCCTCGGCCGCTATGCCGATCTGGTCGGGCGGGAGCGGGTGATCGGCGGCGTCGACTGCGGCTTCTCCATCCACGTCGGCAGCGGCAATCTCGATCCCGACATCGTCTGGGCGAAGCTCGCCGCGCTGGCCGAGGGCGCGGCGATCGCGTCGAAGCGGTACTGGTAGCGAAAAATCCTCCCCTCGATTTCGAGGGGAGGGGGACTATGCGAAGCATGGTGGAGGGGCGGCGCGGCAGCGCCGTGCTGCTCGCTCGCGTCGCTCACGCCCCTCCACCGCGCTCCGCGCGGTCCCCCTCCCCCGGGAATCCTGGGGAGGATCTCCTAAAGCGAATCCCGCTTCCGCGAGATGATGAACGACTCGTCGTTGAACCACAGCCCCTGGTGGCGCTGCAGCACCTCGCGGGTGGCGTCGAGATAGAGGCTGTCCTGCATCGCCGCCTCCAGCCTCTGATCCTCGATCTGCGCCACATAAGCGGCGTCGTTCCAGGCGGCGAACAAAGTGGAGGTCCCGATCGAGGAGGAGGACGCCTCGGCGATCTCGTTGGGCAGGGTGTGCATCTCGTAGCGGAAGATGGAGCGACTGTCGGAATAAGCGTTGAAGTTCAGCCGTCCGGCCGCCTTGCCCAGCTCGTCCCGCGTCGCCGCCAGCAGATCGTGGCGGCTGGTGTGGAACGGATCCTCGTCCGGCCAGACCTTGCGGATGATCTCCAGCCCGGGATCGTCGCCATAGCTGTGGATCCCGATCAGCCGCCCGCCGGGGCCGAGCGCCCGCGCCAGCGGCGCGATCACCTTCTTCGCCTTGAACGCGGTCGAGGCGCGGGCGCGATAGGGCTGGGAGGCGATGACCAGGTCGAATTCCGCCTGCGCCGCCCCGCGCCGCGGGATCACGCTGTCGAGCAGGAAGCGCTGGTCCTCGCGATAGACGATGAGCACGACCGGCTTCTCGTAGATCGGGTTGCCGCTCTTGCTGCTGATCTTCGCGCGCCAATGCTGGGCGAGGAAGGGCTGCAGGTCGGTGATCTGCTCGTCGAACTCGGCCGAGGTCGTGCCCCTCAGCGCCACCTCCTCCCAGACCATAGCGCTCGCCGCGCCCACCGAGCCCGCGGTCAGCCAGGGCGCCTCGGCATAATAGAGGTTGGTCATCACCAATACGGTCGCCGGATGCTCGTGGAACCGGTCCGGCATCTTCTCGAGCGTCAGCCGCGTGTCCTCGAGGCTGATCTCCTTGGCGACGACATAATGCGGCATCCAGGTGAAGCGCTTGTGCATGGCGCGCATCACCCGGGTCAGGATCGTCCCGTCGCCCACGCCCGCGTCGAACACGCGCACCGCCGGCGGGCGCGGATGGATCGAGGCCAGCTCCAGGTTCACCCGCCCCGCCACCACCCACTTTTCCGAGCAGGTGTTCACGAACATCAGATATTTCTGGCGGTTGTCGAAGAAGCGGAAATTCTGCTCCGGCGGCAGCTCCGGCATGGGCGGGCGCGGCGGCGGCGCGGGCAGGGGGCGCGGCGCCGGCACGTCGCCGATCGGGTTGTCGGCGATGAAGGCCTCGACCCGCTCGGCCGTGCGCATCGAGACGGTGCGGCCGTTCCGCAGCCGCGAGACCAATTTGCCGTCATTGACCGCCCGCCGCCCGAAGGTGGTCTCCGCCATCTTCGCGTCCCGGCAATAATGGGTGACCTGCAGCAGCAGGTCGGACGAGGTCATCGTGGCCATCCAGGCCTCTCCCGGCGCATCTTTGCGCGGGAGTGTCCCACCTGCAGAGAACGTCAACAACCACAAAATTTCCCACACGCGAAGTTGGGCAGCTGCCTACTCCGCCGCGATCCGCGCGCCTTCCTCCTCGGCGATCAGCCGCGCGAGGATGCGCCGGGCGCGCACGCCGCCGCCGTCCCCGCTGAGGATCAGCGGCTTCAGGCTCCAGAAGTCCGCGCCGGCCATCAGCCGGTGGACGTCGCGGATGATCGGCGCGTCCTCATGCTCGAAGGCGGCTTCGAGCGCGCCGCGCATGATCGCGGTGAAGCCGGCATCGCCCAGCGCATAGTCGCGCGCGGTCGCCCAGACATAATGGGTGCTGTCCGCCGTTTCGGGCGTGAAGGCGTGGAGCGAGGGCAGGAGGGTCATGGCCTCGCGCGGCGTGCCGGGCTCGGCGATGCTGAAATCGAAATAGAGCGTGGCCGGCGCGTGCCAGACCACCTCGCCGACGAAATCCTGCCTGCGGCCCTGCGTGCCCGTCATCGCCGAAATGCCCTCGGACAGATAATCGTCCCTCTGGCTATATTCGACATGGACCCGGTCGCCCTCGGTCCAGAAGCGCCGCTTGCCGGTCGTGAACGCATTGGCGACCAAGGCCGGGTGCACGAAATTGGCGTGGCTGAGGTCGAGGATGTTGTCGCTGTACAGCTCGTAATGCCCCTCCGCGAGCGTCGCCCCGCGCACCGCCTCCCATTTCGGATCGGCGAGCCAGGCGAAGTCCGGGATCGTGGCGGCATCGGCCAGCGCCGACTCGCCCATCCAGATCCAGAGCAGGGCATGGCGCTCGACCAGGGGATAGACCGGCACCGCGACCTTCGGCACCGCCCCCTGCTCATGCGGATTGAATATGCAGGCGCCCGCGCCGTCGAAGCGCAGCCCGTGATAGGGGCATTGCAGCGCGCCCTCGATCACCGTCCCATGGCCGAGCGGCGCGAAGCGGTGCGGGCAGCGCCCGGCTATGGCGCGGGCCACGCCCTCCGCGTCGCGGAACAGCGCGACCGGCATGTCGAGGAAGGTCTTCGCCTGCGGTTCGTCGCCAAGGCCGTCGGCCCAGCCGGCCACGTACCAGGCGTTGCGGAGATAGCGGCCCGGCGCGCGGGCCTTCGGAATCGCCTGTCGCTCTCCGCTCATCCGGCCATGGCTCCTCTCCCTCAGGTGCCGGCATTCTCCAGCTTGTCCTGAACCTCGTTCCCGCCCACGGAATAAAGCACCTGGGCGTTGCGGGTCTTCTGGAATTCGTCGAGCGTTTCACCCCGCATCGCGGCATAGACGTGCAGGTTGGTGACGCCGACCACCGCCGCCAGCTTCTCCAGCACGAAGAAGATCGCGCCGTGGCGGATCAGGGCCTGCCAGTCGCGGCGGCGGATCATGTCCCGCTCGTTCTCCGGCAGGCCGCGCTCCTCGAACAGGGCTTCCGGATCGGCGAGGAAGCGCGCGCGATGCTCCGGGATGACGAGATCGTGCAGGAACAGGTTGAGGTGATAATTCTTCGCGCTGCGCTCCAGATCGAAGAGATAGGTGCCGCCGAGCTCGTCGATGCCCTTGGTCTGGTGCACCGCCTTATCGCGCACCGCCTCGGCGGCTTCTTCGGAGAGCGGCTGGCCTTCATCCTCGTAGATCGCCGTCGCGATCGCGGTCATCGACGGCAGGTAATAGGAAGAGTGGACCTGCGTCACCTTGGCGGAGAGCGCGCCGCGCATCACCAGCCACATGATCACCTCCGAGCTCTCCATGCCGCCGAGGCGGGCATGGTCGGCATGGGTCATCCTGGTCAGCGCCTGCGGATCGTGCGCCATCAGCTCCATCAGCTGGTGGTCCCAGGGCGGATTGTTGAAGCCGCAGCGCTCGCCCTGGATCTGGTGGGAGAGGCCGCCCGTGGCGACGATCACCACGCCGATATCCTCGGGGTAGCTCTCGATCGCGGTGCGCAGCGACTGGCCGAGCTTGAAGCAGCGCGCGGCGCTCGGCACCGGAAATTGCAGTACGCCGACCTGCAGCGGCACGATCGGCACGGGCCAGCCCCTGTCGTCATGCTCCAGCAGCACCGAAAGCGGCGAGAAGCAGCCATGGTCGAGCGCCTTCTCCTGGAAGAAGCTCATGTCGAATTCGTCGGAGACCAGGACCTGGCCGATATGGCGGGCGAGCGCGCCATGGCCCTTGATCGGCGGCAGCCCGCGGGCGCCGCCGCCCTCGTCCGCGACCTTATACTCCTCGCCGATGCCGAGGCAGAAGGCGGAATAATGGTCGAAGAAGAAGGAGGTGATATGATCGTTGTAGATGATGAAGAGCGCGTCCGGCTTCTTCTCCTGCAGCCAGGTCGCGATCGGCGCATAGGAGTCGAAAATCGGCTTCCAGACCGGATCCTCCTGCTTGTTGGCGTCGAGCGCGAAGCCGATCGTGGGGGTGTGCGAGGTGGCGATCGCGCCAAGGATACGGGCCATTTCACTCTCCGAAAAACCGCGCGCCTCTCCCGGGGTCGGCGGCCCGTGCATAGCGCAACAGCCCGGACTTGTGAACGCAAGATAATCAGCTACACATACAATTATGACCGGCGCCGGAGCGGGTCCGCAAGCCCGTCCGCCGTCTTGAAGATCGCAAGGAGAGGGCGATGACCGGGCCATTCCCGAACACGATGGACTTCGCAGGCTTCAACGCGCCGTCGCGCATCGAGGCCGACATTTACGATCTCGTCGTCGAGGGCGAGATCCCGGCCGAGATCGAGGGGCGCTGGTACCGCGCCACGCCCGATCCCCAATATCCGCCCTCTTATGAAGACGACACCTATCTCTCCGGCGACGGCATGATCTCGATGTTCCGGATCGAGGACGGCCATGTCGATTATAAGAGCCGCTACGTGATGACCGAGCGGCTGAAGAACGACCGCAAGGCCCGCCGCTCGCTCTACGGCCGTTACCGCAATCCCTATACGGACGATCCCAGCGTCCAGCACGCGCCCGGGCGCAGCGCCGCCAACACCACGCCGGTCTTCCATGCGGGCAGGCTGCTCGCCACCAAGGAGGACGGGCGGCCGGTCGAGCTGGATCCGGATACGCTGGCGACGCTCGGCGAATATGATTTCGGCGGCAAGCTCAGGAGCGACACGATCACCGCCCATGTCCGGATCGATTACGACACCGGCTGGATGTACCTTTACGGCTATGAGGCGGGCGGCCTCGCCACGGACGACATGGCCTATCTGGTCGTCGACGCCGAGGGCAATCTGGTCAGCGAGCAATGGTTCAAGGCGCCCTATGTGGGCCTGGTCCACGATTTCGCCGTCACCAAGACACACGCCATCTTCCCTTTCTTCCCGACCAAGACCGATCTCGACCGGCTGAAGGCGGGCGGGCCGCACTGGGTGTGGGACAAGGAGGACGAGACCGTCTTCGGGATCATGCCGCGCGACGGCGACGTCGCGGACATGAAGTGGTTCCGCGGCCCCGCCGCCATGTCCTTCCACTATATGAACGCGTTCGACGAGGGCGATAAGGTCCACCTCGATTTCGGGGTCAGCGCGATGCCGCCTTTCCCCTTCATGCAGCGCGATTCCGGCATCGAGCCCGGTCCGCCGGAAATGAACAATCCGCGGCTCGGCGTCTGCCGCTGGACCTTCGATCTCGGCGGCCAGGCCAACAGCTGGTCGGAACGGCCGCTCGCGCCGCCGGGCGACTTTCCCAGGGTCGCCGACAAGGATCACATGAAGCCCTACGACATCGGCTATTATCAGAGCTTCGATCCCCGGTCCGGGCCGCCGCTGGTGGTCGGGCCGGTGGGCATCGGCTTCAACACGATCAACCGGGTGGATCACCGGACCGGGGAGCTCCGGCAATATTCGGCCGGGCCGGGCACGACCGTGCAGGAGCATATCCACATCGCCGCGAAGGACCCGGCCTATGAAGGCTGGCTGCTCTTCATCGTCGACCAGCATGAGAGCCACCATACCGAGGCGCACCTGCTCGAGGCGGAGCATCCGGAACGGGGTCCGGTCGCGCGGATCATGATCCCCTATCGCCTGCGCAACCAGGTGCACGGGAGCTGGGTGCCGGAGGAGATGATCCACCAGGACTAGAAAAGCGGGAGGGAGCCATGTCGATCGACGAACTGCGCGCCGAGCTGGACGCGTTGAAGCGCGACGTCCGGATGCTGAAGGACGTCAACGAGGTCCGCACCCTGCACTTCAAATATGGCTATTATATCGACATGTGCCTCTACGACGAGGCGGTGGAGCTGTTCGCCGACGATGCCGAGGTGCTCTTCCTGAACGGCATCTACCGGGGCAAGGCGTCGGCCGCGCGCATTTACAAGGGCTGGTTCCGGGACATGTTCACCCAGGGGGTGAACGGGCCGGTCTACGGCTTCCTGCTCGATCATTTCATCGCGCAGGACATCGTCGACATCTCGGAGGACGGCACCACCGCCTGGGGCCGCTTCCGCTGCCTGATGCAGGCGGGCTCGCACGAGACCAAGGCGCCAAAGGTCCGTCCGATGCCCGACCAGTGCTGGGAGGCGGGCATCCACGAAAACACCTATGTGAAGGACGGCGGGATCTGGAAGATCAGGCGGCTCAACTACAACATGCTCTGGCAGGCCGGCTATGAGGAGGGCTGGGCGCACAGCAGCGTCCACCTGCCGCCGCTGACCAGGACCTATCCGGAGGATCCGCACGGCCCGGACGAATTGTTCGACGTCACCCCCGTCTTCTGGCCGCACACGCGGGTCGTGCCCTTCCATTACCCCCATCCGGTGACCGGGGAGGTTTGGAAGGGCTAACCTCTCGGAGTCATCCCGGCCTTCGCCGGGACGACTCCTATGGACGCGCGCCCTCGATCATCTCCCGGTCCGCGTCCCTGAGCGGCAGCACGAACAGCAGCGCCGCGCCGACGATCGCGCCCGCCGACATGATGATCGCGACGGTCGGCAGATGGTCGTTGCCCAGCGTGGTGAACAGGAAGCCGGCGATGATCGGCGAGCCCGCCGCGCCGGCCCGGCCGACGCCGAGCACGAAGCCGGTGCCGGTGGCGCGGGCATAAGCCGGGAAGCCGCGGGCGAAGGCGGCATAATAGCCGACGATCGCCGCGTTCAGGAAGAACATGGTCAGGAAGGCGGCCACGCGCCAGCCCCACAGGCTGTCGCTCCCGAACCCATAGGCCGCGACCGCCAGCGAGCCGAGCAGGGCGACCGCGATGGTCGGGCCCTTGATGTCCCATTTCGCGAGGAGGAAGCCGAACAGCCCGCCGCCGATCGCGCCGCCGATATTCGCCCAGGTCAGCGCGCTCGCCGCCTCGGGCTGCGTGAAGCCGCTGTCGGCGACGATCTGCACGGTGAACTTGAGCACGAAGTAGAAGGTCACCGTGTGGAACAGATAGGCGAAGGCGAGCAGCAAAGTGACGGGCCTGAGGCGGGGGTTGGAGAGGATGTCGGTGACCTTCGGCTTCGGCGCCGTCGGGGCGATCTCCGGCAGCGCCTCGATCTGCGGCTTGTTGAGCGCGCCGAGCGAACGGTTGATCTTCTCGACCGCCCCCTTGGGTCGCCGCGCCGCGAAATAAGCGGGCGTCTCGGGCACCAGCAGGAGCACGATCGGGATCATCGCCGCCGTCGCGACCGCGCCGAACATGAACACGGCCCGCCAGTCATAATCCACCAGCAGCCAGCTCTGCGCCGCGAAGCCGCCGATCACGCCGCCCACCGGATAGCCGATGACGTAGAGCGCCATGGCGAGGCTCCTGCCCTTGCGGCTGGTCGACTCGGCGGTCACCGCATTGGTCGCGGCGAGCATCCCGCCGATGCCGAGGCCGGTGATGAAGCGCCAGATTGTGAGCTCCGTCACCCCGCCGGCGGCATGGGCCATGTACATGCCTGTGGCCATGACCACGAGGCAGAAGAGCATGGCGGGCTTGCGCCCCGAGCGGTCCGCGAAGCCGCCGAGCAGGACCGAGCCGAAGCCCATGCCGATCAGCTCGGCCGAGAGGACGATGCCGAGTTCGCTCCTCGGGATGCCCCATTCGCGGGAGATGCCGGGCGCGGCGAAGGCGCTGGAGAGGACGTCGAAGCCGTCGAGCGCGTTCAGCAGCACCATGATCGCGACGACGATCCATTGCCGCGCGCCCATGGGGTTCTCGTCGATGATGATGCGCGGATCGTTGCTCATGTCACCCTCCCCAGCGCCGCCTCTCGTGCGGTCGCCGAACGGGGACACGTACCTTTTGCATCAAAAGGTACGTGTCCCCCTGATCAGCGCGCCGCCTCCAGTTGCTGCTCGAGCGCGTCCAGCACCCTATAGCAAGGCATGACCTGCGCAACGCTGGCATTGGGTTCGCGGCCCTCGCGGATCGCGGCGACGAACTCGCGGTCCTGCAGCTCGATGCCGTTGTTGGACACGGTGACGCCGGTCAGGTCGATCGGCTCCTCCTTGCCGGTCACCAGATCGTCGTAGCGCGCGATCCAGGTGCCGTTGTCGCAAATGTAGCGGAAGAACGTCCCCAGCGGCCCGTCATTGTTGAAGCTGAGCGACAGCGTGCAGATCGCGCCGCTCTCCGCCTTCAGCTGGATGGACATGTCCATGGCGATGCCGAGCTCGGGATGGTGCGGCCCCTCGATCGCATTGGCGGCGACGATCGGCCCGGCCTGATAGGCGAACAGGTCGACGGTATGCGCGGCATGGTGCCAGAGGAGATGGTCCGTCCACGACCGCGCCTCGCCCTTCGCGTTCATGTTCTTCCGGCGGAAGAAATAGGTCTGCACGTCCATCTGCTGGACCGCGGCCTCGCCGGCGACGATCTTGTTGTGGAGATATTGGTGGCTCGGGTTGAAGCGCCTGGTGTGACCGACCATCGCGACGAGGCCGGTCTCCTGCTGCTTGGCCAGCACCGCCTCGCCGTCCGCGAGGCTGTCGCACAGCGGGATCTCGACCTGGACGTGCTTGCCCGCCGCCAGGCACTGGATCGCCTGCTCGGCGTGCATCTGGGTCGGCGTCGCCAGGATCACCGCGTCGAGGCCGGGCTGCGCCAGCGCCTCGGCCAGCTCGGTGCCGGCATGGGGGATGCCGTATTTCGCGGCCACCGCCTGGGTCGGCTCGAGCCGCCGGCCGATGACGGAGATCACCTCGACGCCGTCGATCTGCTGCAGGGCGTCGAGATGCTTTTCGCCGAAGGCGCCGGCGCCGGCGAGGGCAATCTTCATTCCACGGGCTCCAGGACGAGTTGGCCGAGCGCCGTGTTCGACGCCGGGATGTGATAGAAACGATGGACCTCGCGCGCCTGCTTGCCGAGCGCGCCGCGCATGATCAGCCACATGACGAGCTCGATCCCCTCGCTGCCCGCCTCGCGCAGATATTCGATGTGCGGCATCTTGCGCAGGCGCTCGGGATTGGCGGTGATGTCGTTGATGAAGGCGAGATCGAACTCCTTGTTGATCAGCCCGGCGCGGGGCCCCTGAAGCTGGTGGCTCATGCCGCCCGTGCCCCAGATCTGCACGTCCAGATCCTCCTCGAAGGAATCGACCGCGCGCTTGATCGCCTCGCCCAGCGCATAACAGCGATTGCCGGACGGCGGCGGATAGGTGACGACGTTGACCGGGAAGGGGATCACCTTGCAGGGCCATTGCTCGGGCTCGCCGAAGATCATCGACAGCGGCACGGTGCAGCCATGGTCGACGTCCATATTGTTCATGATCGTCATGTCGAATTCGTCGAGGATCAGGCTCTGGGCGATATGCCAGGCGAGGTCCGGATGGCCGATCACGTCGGGCACGGGGCGCGGGCCCCAGCCCTCGTCGGCCGGCTTGAACCGCTCCGCGCAGCCGATCGCGAAGGTCGGGATGATGTTCATGTCGAAGGCGGTGGCATGGTCGTTATAGACCAAGACGACCACGTCCGGCAGGTGGTCCTTGATCCACTCCTTCACCCAGCCATAGCCCTCGAAGACCGGGCGCCAGTAATCGTTGCCGGTCACGCCGGTCTGCATCGCGGCGCCGAGCGCCGGGATGTGGCTGGACGTTACGCCTGCGGTGATGCGGGCCATGTCAGTGAGTCTCCTTTGTCTCGCCGGCGCGGGCGGCGGCATTGGCCTTGATGGAGCGCTGGCCTTCGGGCGAGCGGCCGCCCTTCAGCATCATCTCGGCATATTCCTCCTGCGTCATGCCGGTCATCGAGCCGGCGGCGAACTGGAAGCTCTTCCGGTCCGTCGAGAAGAGCTTGGAGAGGAAGTAGATGTTGCCGCCCTCGTCGATCATCGCATTGTAATCGCGGGCGATCACCGCCGCCTTGGCCGCGTCGGTCAGTTGCCACTCGTCGAGATAGGCCCGCTCGTCCGCCAGGAAGCGGGTGCGATTCTCCTCCTTCATCAGGCTCATCGCGAACTGGTTCAGCCAATAGCCCTGGCGGGCGCGCTTGGCGGTGAACACGCGCGTGCCCGGAATGTCCTCGAACTCGGCGAGATATTCGTGAATGTCCCTGGGGCCGCTCATAGGCCTCGCTCCTTCAGTTTGGCGTCGAGGCGCGGGAAGACGCGGCGGGCATTGCCCTCGAAGATCGCCTGCTTCGCCTCCGCGCCGATGTCCAACGCGTCGATATAGCGCTTGGTGTCGTCGAAATAATGGCCGGTCTGCGGATCCACGCCGCGCACCGCGCCGACCATCTCCGAGCCGAACAGGATGTTCTTGGTGTCGATCACCTCGGCGAGCAGGTCGATGCCCGGCTGGTGGTAGACGCAGGTGTCGAAATAGACGTTGTTCATCAGATGGCCGTCGAGGCTCGGCTGCTTCAGCATGTCGGCCAGGCCCCGATAGCGGCCCCAATGATAGGGCACGGCGCCGCCGCCATGCGGGATGATGAAGCGGAGCGTCGGAAAGTCCGCGAACAGATCGCCCTCGATCAGCTGCATGAAGGCGATCGTGTCGGCGGCGATGTAGAAGGCGCCGGTCGCGTGCAGGCCCGGATTGCAGGAGCCGGAGACGTGGATCATCGCCGGCACGTCCAGCTCCACCATCTTCTCGTAAAAGGGGTACCAGAACCGGTCGGTGAGCGGCGGCGAGGTGAAATGGCCGCCGCCCGGATCGGGATTGAGGTTGCAGCCGATGAAGCCGAGTTCGTTCACGCAGCGCTCGAGCTCCGCGATCGAGCCGGCCAGGTCCGCCTTCGGATTCTGCGGCAGCATGCAGACCGGCGCGAAGACCTCGGGATAGAGGCCGGCGCAGCGCGCGATCAGGTCGTTATTCGCCCGCGCCCAGGCGATCGACACCGCCTCGTCGCCGACATGATGGGCCATGGCCGAAGCGCGGGGGGAGAAGATGGTCATGTCCGCGCCGCGCTCGCGCAGCAGCCGGAGCTGGTTCTTCTCCAGCGTCTCCCTTATCTCGTCGTCGGAGATGGCGGGATAAGCCGGCGCCGCCTCGCCGGCCTTGAACGCCGCCTTCTGCAGGTCGCGCCAGTCATTATGCGCGGCCGGCGCCGTGGTGTAATGGCCGTGGCAGTCGATGATCATGCGGCCTTCGCCCCCTTGCCGAGAATGAGTTCGCTCTTGGCGGCGAGGCCCTCGGGCGCGGCCAGGCCGAGCGTTCCCAGCGCCCTCTGCTTGTCGGCGCAGGCGCGGGTCATCGCATTGTCCAGCGTCAAATCGGCGACCGTCTTCGCGACCTCGTCCATCTCCGCCGCGCGGCGGCGCCCGTGGACCAGCATCCGCTCCAGATTGTAATCCGCCTGGGCGAGCCAGTCGACGCCCGGCCAGCTCTTCGCGAGCGACGCGGCGACCTCGTCCACCACACCCGCCTCATGCGCGGCGAGGAAGCATTCCGCGCTGAGCGCCTCCATGCCCTTCACCATCACCGAGCGCAGCATCTTGATCGTCGAGGCGCGGCCGACCGGCCCCTCCACGCGCGTCGGCGAGAAGCCGACGGCGCCGAGCGCGGCGATGGCGGCGTCCGCATGCGGGCCGCTGACCAGCAACGGCACGGCGAGCCGGGCCGGGTGGACGGGCGCCATCACCGCGACGTCGGCATAGAGACCGCCCGCCGCCTCGATCGCCCTGGCCGCCTCGCGCTTGGTGCCTGGCGCGACGCTGTTGAGGTCGCAATAGAGCGCCCCCGGCGCCAGTGAGCCCGCGGCGGCCCGCGCGGCGAGCAGGGCCTGGTCGGCGGTGACCACGGACAGGACCAGCTCCGCCCCGGCAAGCGCCTCGGCCAGCGTCGCCGCGCCGGTCGCGCCGTGCCGCGCATAATCGTCGCTTTTGGCGGCGGCCGTCGCCGGGTCGTCGGTCTTGATGTCATAGGCGCGGACCGGCGCGTCCCATTGGGAGGCGAAGGTCATGCCCGCCTCGCCGAAGCCGATCAGCGCAAGATGGTCCAGTCGGGCCATGGCCTTGGGCTAGCTTCGCCTCCGGCGCGGGCCAAATCCGAATGGACCTGTCCCTATTCGATTCCCTTAAGTCCGGCTTCGGCGCCCAAAGCGCGCAGCAGATCGAGGAACTGCGCCTGCGCCGCCGTCGGTCGCCAGTCGGCGCGCAGGGTCAGGCCGATCGGACGGCGGGTGCGCTCGATCGGGCCGCCGATCACCGCCAGCAGGCCGGCGTCCAGCTCGGGCCGGATCTGCTGCGGCGACAGCAGGGTGAGGAAGTCGCTCTCGCCGAGCAGGGTGCGGATCGTGGTCACCGAGCCGCAGGCGATCGGCGCCGCCGGCACCGGCACGCCCGCTTCCTCGAACAGGCCCTTCCAGACCGCGCGGAGCGGCGTGCCGTGGCGGGCGATCACCCAGGGGAAGGCGGCCAGCCGGGCCGGACCGGGGACGCGCGCCCGGGTGAGCGGGTGGCCGGCGCGGGCGACGACGACCAGCCGGTCGTCGAACAGGGCCTCCTGCACCACGTCCGGCCCCGGCGACGGATCGCGCAGCGCCCCGATCAGGAGGTCGAGCCGGCCGTCGCGCAGCCGCTCGATCAGCTCGCCATAGGGCCCCTCCTCGACGTCGATCAGGATGGCGGGGCTGCGCGCATGGAAGCGGGCGATCGCCAGCGGCAGCAGATGTGACCGCGCGAGCGGCATCGCCCCGATCCGGATCCGGCCAGCATCCGCCCCGGCCAGCGTGCCAAGCTCGTCCAGCGCCGCCTGGATCTCGGCGACGGCAAGGCTGAAGCCGCGCGCCAGCCTCTGCCCCGCGCCGGTGAGCCGCACGCCGCGGCCGCGCCGTTCGACCAGGGCGACGCCGCTCAGCCGCTCGACGTCGCGCACCGCCCGGTGGAGCGAGGGCTGGGAGAGGTGGCTGGCCTGCGCCGCGTCGACGAAACTCCCCGCCGCCGCGAGCGCGAGCAGCGCGCGGACCTGGCTCGTCGTCACCAGATTGGCGGTGCCGCCGAAGCCGCCCCTGGAGCCGCCCCGGATCGATTCGAACGCCGCCGCCAGGGCCGCGGCGGCCGCCTCGATCCGCTCGCCCAGCCGGTCGCCGGCCGGGGTCGGCGTCATCCCCGCCGGGCCGCGCTCGAACAGGCGCGCGCCGAGCTGCTCCTCCAGCTTGGCGACGCCCTGCGTCACCGCCGGCTGGGACAGGGCCACCTCGCCCGCCGCGCGGCTGACGCTGCCGCAGCGCCGGATCGCGGCGACGGCGCGCAGATGGCGCAGGTTGAGGTCATAAGGGATGGGGGTCACGCGGTTCTTATAGCAGAAACTTATGGCTTCGCACCGGCCTTCGTCTATAATCTGTATGGAGCACATACAAAGAGAGGGGATGCCCATGTCGAAACCGTTCCGGGATTTCGCGGGCAGGACCGCTTTGGTGACGGGCGCGGTCAGCGGGCTCGGCCTCGGCATCGCCCGGGCGCTCGCCGCGGAAGGCTGCCGGCTCGCGCTCGGCTATCGCAGCGAGGCGGACCGGGAGGTTGCCGCGCGCCGGTTCCGCGACGCCGGCCATGACGCGCCGCTCTTCCTTCCGCTCGACGTCGCCGACCGGGCCGCCTGGGCGGCGGCGCGCGCGGCGGTGGAGCGCGAATTGGGCAGCCTCCACATCCTCGTCAACAATGCCGGGATCAGTGTGTTCGGGCCGATGGACCGGGCCACCCACCAGGATTGGGACTGGATCCTGGGCGTCAATCTGGGCGGCGTGATCAACGGTCTCGTCACCTTCCTCCCGCACATGGAGGCGCATGGCGAGGCCGGCCATGTGGTCAACGTCGCTTCGATGGCGGCCTTCCTCGCCGGGCCGCAGGCGGGCATCTACACCGCCTCCAAATTCGCCGTGCGCGGGCTGACCGAGAGCCTGCGCTACACGCTGGCGCCGACCCGGCTCGGCGTCTCCCTCATGTGCCCCGGCCTGGTCGATACCAACGCCTACGCCTCGGCGCTGAAGCGCCCTCCGGAATTTGCCGAGACCGGCCTCGGCACCGCCGACCCGGCCCTGCTCGGCCAGCTCGCCCCGGTCTTCGCGGCCGGGATGGGCATCGACGAGGCCGGGCAACGGCTGGTCGCGGGCATGAAACGGGGCGACTTCTGGATCCTCAGCCATGGCGGCTATGAGGAGGACTTCCGGGAAATCCACGCCGAACTCATGGCGGCGCTGCCGAAGGAACCCCAGCCGCCGGCGCGCGAAGCCGTCGAGGCGCAACGCAGAGCGGCGAACCGCATGGCGCTGGCCGCGCAGGTCACCGGGATCGCGGAGATGGTGGTGAAGGATTAATCAATCCTCCCCTGCCTTTGCAGGGGAGGGGGACCACCCATAGGGTGGTGGAGGGGCGGCGCGCGAGCGCCGTCTTCCATACGGAGAACGCTCGCTTCGCTCGCGCCCCTCCACCATGCTTCGCACGGTCCCCCTCCCCCGATGGGGGAGGATTTTGGCTCTACGCGTCCGCCGGCAACTCGCCGATCACCGACTTCATCTCCATGAACTCCTCGAGCCCGAACTTGCCGAATTCGCGGCCGTTGCCGGACTGCTTGTAGCCGCCGAAGGGCGAGTTGAAATCGAGCCCGCCGGCATTGACGAACACGCTCCCGGCGCGGATCTTGCGGACGATGTCCTTCGCCACATGCGGATCGCCGGCGATATAGGCGCCGAGGCCGTAGGGCGTGTCGTTGGCGATCGCGACGGCCTCGTCGAGCGTGTCGTAGGGGATGACCACCAGCACCGGCCCGAAAATCTCCTCGCGCGCGATGATCATGTCGTTGCTGACGTCGCCGAACACGGTCGGCTTCACATAATAGCCCTTGTCCTTGCCCTCGGGCCGGCCGGGGCCGCCGGTGACGATGCGGGCGCCTTCGGCGCTGCCCTTGGCGATCAGGCCCTGGATCTTGTCATATTGCGCCTTGTTCACCACCGGCCCGATATGGCCGCCTTCCTTGGCGGGATCGTCCACCTCCTTCGCGGCGAAGATCGCGCCGAGCTTCTCCAGCGCCTCCTCATATTGGTCGCGGTGGACGAGGAAGCGCGTCGGCGCGACGCAGGACTGGCCGGAATTGAGCAGGATGCCGCCGGCCCCGCCCGGCAAGGCGAGGTCGAGCGGCGTGCCGGGCAGGACGATGAAGGGCGATTTGCCGCCCAGTTCCTGATGGACGCGCTTCACGCTGTCCGCCGCATTCTTCGCGACGAGGATGCCGGCGCGGGTCGAGCCGGTGAAGCTGATCATGTCGATGTCGGGATGCTGCGCCAGCGCGGTGCCGACGCCCGGCCCGTCGCCCTGGACGAGGTTGAACACGCCCGCGGGCACGCCGGCCGCGTGCAGCACCTCGGCGAAGATCGCGGCCGAGCCCGGGGTCTGCTCCGACGGCTTCAGGATCACCGCATTGCCCGCGGCGATGGCGGGCGCGACCTTGGCGACGATCTGGTTCATCGGCCAGTTCCACGGGGTGATCAGGGCGACGACGCCGATCGGCTCGTAGACCACCTTGTTCTTGCCGGTGCTCTCCTCGAAGTCGAAGCCTTCGAGCGCGCCGAGCGTCGACATGAGATGGCCCATGCCGGAGCCGGACTGGGCGGTCTGCGCGATCGTGATCGGCGCGCCCATCTCCTCGCTGATCGCCTTGGCGATGTCGGGAATGCGCTTCTTATATTCCTCGACGATCCGGCCGAGCAACGCCAGCCGGTCCGCCTTGCCGGTCTGGGAGAAGCGCTCGAACGCTTTGCGCGCCGCCTTCACCGCCACGTCCACGTCGGCCGCGGTGCCGAGCGTGACCGTGGAGACCACCTCCTCCGTCGCGGGGTTCACCACCTCGTGGCGCGCGCCGCCGATGCTGGGGACCCACTGGCCGTCGATATAGTGGAGATTATAGGCGTTCATGGCCGGACATCCTCTTTTCAGCGCTGTCTTCGGGACTCGCTGGGTACATTTGTAGGGGAGGCATACAAAAGTCCAGAGTCCCGCCCGTTTCACTCCGTGCCGCGCGATAGCTTTTGCTTATAACGGGCCGCCAAATCGAAATTGCCAAGCCGGCGCGGCGGGGCGCATCCCGGCTGCGCTGAACGGGAGACAGGATATGGCGGGACGGGTGGTCCGGACGATCGAGCGCGCGGCGGCGGAGGTGATCGACGGCCTCGCCCAGGCCGGCGTCGCCACGGTGCACGAGGCGCAGGGCCGCATCGGCCTGCTCGCGCCCTACATGCGGCCCATCTATCCGGGCGCGCGCATCGCCGGCTCGGCAATCACCATCTCCGCGCCCCCGGGCGACAATTGGATGATCCATGTCGCGATGGAGCTGATCCAGCCGGGCGACATTCTCGTCCTCGCGCCCACCAGCCCCAGCGACGACGGCTATTTCGGCGACCTGCTCGCCACCAGCGCGATGGCGCGCGGCTGCCGCGGCCTGGTGATCGAGGCGGGCGTGCGCGACGTGCGGGACCTGACCGGGATGGGCTTTCCGGTCTGGTCCAAGGCGATCTTCGCGCAGGGCACGATCAAGGGCAGTCTCGGCGACGTCAACATCCCCATCGTCTGCGCCAATCAGGCGATCGAGGCGGGCGACGTCGTGGTCGCGGACGATGACGGCGTCTGCGTCGTCAAGCGCGCCGATGCCGCCGCGGTGCTCGAAAAGGCCCGCGCCCGCGAGGTCAATGAGGCCGACAAGCGCGCCCGCTTCGAGGCCGGCGAGCTCAGCATGGACATTTACGGCTTCCGCGAGACGCTCGAGAAACTGGGGCTCCGCTATGAGTGACGGCGTCCGCTGCATGTGGATGCGCGGGGGGACGTCCAAGGGAGCCTTCTTCCTGAAGGACGATCTGCCCGCCGACCCGGCCGCGCGCGACGCCTTCCTGCTCCGCATCATGGGCTCGCCCGATCCGCGGCAGATCGACGGCATGGGCGGGGCCGATCCGCTCACCTCCAAGGTGGCGGTGGTCGCGAAATCGGCGCGGGAGGGCGTCGACGTCGACTATCTGTTCCTCCAGGTCTTCGTCGACCAGCCGATTGTCACCGACAGCCAGAATTGCGGCAACATGCTCGCCGGCGTCGGCCCCTTCGCGATCGAGCGCGGCCTGATCGCGGCGGCGGGCGAGGAGACGCGGGTCGCGATCTTCATGGAGAATACCGGGCAGGTCGCGGTGGCGACCATCCAGACGCCCGGCGGCATTCCGGTCTATGAAGGCGATGCCTCGATCAGCGGCGTGCCGGGCACCGCCGCCCCCATTCCGCTCGCCTTCCGCGACACCGCGGGCTCCAGTTGCGGCGCCCTGCTCCCGACCGGCAACGGCGTCGACGAGATTGACGGCATCGCCTGCACCCTGATCGACAATGGCATGCCCTGCGTGGTCCTCGCCGCGGCGGCCGTCGGCGTCACCGGCTATGAGGATCGCGAGACGCTCGACGCCAATGACAACATGAAGGCGACGGTCGAGGCGATCCGCCTGAAAGCCGCCCCGATGATGAACCTCGGCGATGTCACCGAAAAGTCCGTCCCGAAGATGATGCTGGTCGCGCCGCCGCGGGAGGGCGGGGCGATCGCCGTCCGCTCGCTCATCCCGCACCGTGTCCATGCCTCGATCGGCGTGCTCGGCGCGGTCAGCGTCGCCACGGCCTGCCTGGTCGAAGGCTCGCCCGCCGCCGCCTTGGCCGCCGTGCCGGAGGGCCGGAGCAAGACGCTCGGCGTCGAGCATCCCACCGGCGTTACCGAATGCGTGGTGAGGGTGGACGAGGCTGGCGTGCCGACCGAGGCGGGGATGCTGCGCACCGCGCGCAAATTGATGGACGGGGAGGTCTTCGCGTGAGCACCGACGAACAGGGCCGGATCAGGAGTTGGACTCTCGCGCCCTCCAAGCCCCGCTACGTCCCGCCCCCGGGCGCGGTCGACGCGCATTGCCATGTCTTCGGGCCGATGGCGGATTTTCCGTTCAGCGCGAACGCCAAATATCTGCCGCAGGATGCGACTCCGGAGATGCTGTTCGCGCTGCGTGAGAGACTGGGCTTCGCGCGCAACGTGATCGTGCAGCCGAGCTGCCACGGCACCGACAATGCAGCGACGCTCGCCGCCATCGCCCGATCGGACGGCACCTGCCGGGGGGTCGCGGTGGTCGATCCCGATATCCCCGACGCGGATCTGGACGCGCTGCACGAGGGCGGCATTCGCGGCATTCGCTTCAACTTCCTGAAGCGCCTCGTCGACAATGCGCCGAAGGACAAGTTCCTGGCGGTCGCGAAGCGGATCGAGCGCCTGGGCTGGCATGTTGTCGTCTATTTCGAGGCGGACATATTGGAGGAGATGCGGCCCTTCCTCGCCGCCATCCCGACCCCGATCGTGATCGACCATATGGGCCGGCCGGACGTGACCCAGGGGCCGCAGGGCGCGGATATGACCGCCTTCCGCACCCTGCTCGATTCCCGGCCGGACATCTGGTTCAAGGCCACCTGCCCGGACCGGCTGTCGCCGCAGGGCGAGCCCTATGACGATTTCGTCGCGGCCGTCCGTCCGCTGGTCGAGGAATATCGGGACCGCGTCCTCTGGGGCACGGACTGGCCGCACCCGAATATGGAGCATCGCATCCCCGACGACGGCGGCCTCGTCGACGTGATCCCCCGCATCGCGCCGACGGAGGAATTGCAGCGCAAGCTGCTCGTCGACAATCCGATGCGGCTTTACTGGCCGGACGAGGCCTGAGCGCCTAGATTGAAGCCATGGACGGCAAGGCAGCCCTGATCGACACCTACGGCCGGCGGATCTCCTATGTCCGCCTGTCGGTGACGGACCGCTGCGACCTCAGGTGCCGCTATTGCATGGCGGAGAAGATGGATTTCCTGCCGCGCGCCGAGCTGCTGACGCTGGAGGAGCTGGTTCAGCTCGCCGACGCCTTCATCGCCCGCGGCGTGACCCGGATCAGGCTGACCGGCGGCGAGCCCCTGGTCCGGCGCGGGATCGGCGAGCTCGTGCGCTGGCTCGGCCAGCGGCTCGGCAACGGGCTGGAGGAGTTGACCCTCACCACCAACGGCACCCAGCTCGCCCGCTTCGCCGCCAATCTCTACGCGGCGGGCGTCCGGCGCGTGAACGTGAGCCTCGACAGCCTCGACGCGGATCGCTTCCGCCACATCACCCGGCGCGGCGATCTGGCGCAGGTGCTGGACGGCATCGCGGCGGCGAAGGCTGCGGGGCTGAAGGTCAAGCTCAACATGGTCGCGCTGAAGGGCCTCAACGAGGACGAGATCGAGGCGATGGCGCGCTGGTGCGCCGCCGAGGGTCACGACCTCACCCTGATCGAGACCATGCCGCTCGGCATGGTCGAGGAGGACCGCACCGATCGCTACCTTCCGCTCGACGCGGTGAAGCGCGGGCTGGAGGAGCGTTTCACCCTGACCCCGTCGCTGCGCCGCACGGGCGGGCCCGCGCGCTATTACGAGGTGGCGGAGCTCGGGCTGAAGCTCGGCCTGATCACGCCGCTGACCGGCAATTTCTGCACCGGTTGCAACCGCGTCCGAGTCACCGCCACGGGCACCGTCTATGGCTGCCTCGGCCAGGACCAGAAGATCGAATTGCGCGACCTGATGCGCGCCGGGCAACCGCTCGACGACGCGCTCGACGCCCTCATGCGCGGCAAGCCCAAAGGCCACGATTTCAGCATCGCCGCGCCCCGGCCCGCGGTGGCGCGCCATATGAGCGTCACCGGCGGCTGAGCCGCACCACCTCGGCGGTGATCCGCCGCACCTCCTCCGGATTGTGGCTCACATAGAGAATCGGCAACCGGAACTGGTCGCGGACCCGTTCCACCGTCCGCAGCATCTCCTCGCGCAAGGCCTCGTCCAGTGAGGTGAGCGGCTCGTCCAGCAGCAGGAAAGCGGGGCGCGCCAGCATCGCCCGGCCGATCGCCACGCGCCGCGCCTCGCCTCCCGACAGGTTGCGCGGCAGGCGGCGGAGCAGGGGCTCCAGGCCGAGCAGGGCGATCACCTCGCCGGCCTCGATCCGCGCGTCCCGCGCCCGCGCCAGTTTCTGGCCGTAAAGCAGATTGTTCTCGACATTGAGATGCGGAAACAGCCGGTCGTCCTGGAACACATAGCCGGCATGGCGCTGTTCGGGGGGCAGATCGATCCCAGCGTCGGCGTCGAACAGCGCGCGTCCGGCCACCACGATCCGTCCCGCATCCGGCCCCAGGATGCCCGCCACCATGTTGAGGATGCTGGTCTTGCCGATCCCCGACGGGCCGACCAACGCGGTCACCGGTCCTTCGGCGGTGAAGTCGGCGGCGACGGCATGGCCGCCGAGGCGCTTTTCCACGCGGACCTCAAAGGACATGGGCGTCCTTCCCGCGGCCGCGCCGGGTCAGCCATTCGGAGGCGAGCAGGGCGCCGACCGAAAGCAGGACCGAAAGAATAGCGAGGCGGGTCACCGCGCCCTCCGCCCCCGGCACCTGCAGTTCGGCATAGATGGCGAGCGGCAGGGTGCGGGTCTCGCCGGGAATGTTGGAAACGAAGGTGATGGTCGCACCGAACTCGCCCACCGAGCGGGCGAAGCCGAGCATGGCCCCGGCGGCGATGCCGGGCAGGCTCAGGGGGATGGTGATCGTCAGATAGGTCCGCCAGCGGGTCGCCCCGCAGGTGCGCGCCGCCTGCTCCAGTCGCCGGTCCACCGCCTCGAGGGACAGGCGGATCGCCCGAACCATCAGCGGCAGCGCCATAACCCCGGCCGCGACCGCCGCCCCGGTCCACCGGAACATCAGGCTGATCCCGAACCAGTCTTCCAGCCAGGCGCCGAGCGGGCCGGAGCGGCTGAACAGGACGAGCAGCAGCCAGCCGAGCACGACCGGCGGCAGGACCAGCGGCAGGTGGACGAGCGCATCGACCAGGATCTTGCCGGGGAAGCGGTGGCGGGCGAGCAGCCAGGCCAAAGCGAAGGCGATCGGCAAGGTGCACAGGACCGCGACCAGCCCGATCTTGAGGGACAGCGCCACGGCTGACCATTCGGCGGCCGTCAGCGTCATCGCGCCGGCTCCGTGAAGCCGTGCCGGGCGAAGATGGCGCGGCCTTCCGGCGAAAGCAGGAAATCGTAAAAGCCTCGGGCCTCCGGCGCGGCGGAGGCGGCGAGCAGGGCGATCGGGTAGATGATCGGCGGGTGGCTGCCCGCGGGGAAAGGCGCCACCACGCGCACGCGGCGCGAGGCGCGGGCATCGGTCTCATAGACCACGCCCAGCGGCGCGTCGCCGCGCTCGACCAGCAGCAGGGCCGCCCGGACATTCTCCGCGCCCGCGATGCGGCGCTCGACCCCGGTCCAGAGGCCGAGGCTGGTCAGCGCCGCCTTGCCGTAGCGCCCGGCCGGGACGGCGTCGGGATCGGCCATGGCGAGGCGGCCGTCGCCCAGGCCCGACAGCGCGGCCGCGATCGAGGCGGGCGGCGTCGCATTCGCCGGCGCGATCAGCACCAGCCGGTTGCCGAGAAAGGGCCGGCGGGTCCCCGCGCGCAGCTTCCCGCCGCGCTCGGCCGCCTCCATCCACTCCTCGTCGGCCGAGAGGAAGAGATCGGCGGGCGCGTCCGCCAGGACCTGCCGGGCAAGCGCCGAGGAGGCGGCGAAGGAGAGGGTCGGCCTGGCATGGCCCTTGGCCGCCCACGCGTCGGCGGCCTGGGTCATCGCCTCCTGCAGGCTGGCGGCGGCGAGGACCAGCGGCCCTCTCCGGGTCTCCGGACCGCTCCCGCAGCCGGCCAGCGCGAGGAGGCCGGCGAACAGGAGGAGGAGAGGCCTGAACATGGCGGCACCCTTGTCGCCTTTTGCCGGGCGCGTCCATAGAAGGGGCGCATGGCCGGGGATCGAAGCGGATTGATCGTGCTGCTGCTCGCCGGCGGCGAGGGCAGAAGGATCGGCGGCGGCAAGCCGGCGCGGCTGCTTGGCGGCGTCAGCCTGCTCGACCGCGCGCTCGCGAAGGCCAGATCATGGTCCGAAGACGTGCGCCTCGTCGCGCGAGAAGGCGGGGACCTGACGGACGATCCGGACATCGAGGGGCCGCTCGGCGGCATCGCCGCGGGGCTCCGCCTGGGTCGGCCGTTCCTCACCATCCCCTGCGACATGCCCTTCCTGCCGGGCGATCTGGCGGCGCGGCTGCGGCGCGATGCGCCGGTGACGCTGGCGGCGAGCGGCGGGCGGGTCCACCCGGTTTGCGCACTGTGGCGGCCGGACGCGGCGGCCGCGCTGCCCGCCTATCTCGCGACGGGCCGGCGGTCGCTCACCGGCTTCGCGCAAGCGGCGGGCTGCGAAAGCGTGGCATGGCCCGTCGAGCCCTTCGACCCCTTCTTCAACGTCAACGACGAGGCCGAGCTCGCGCAGGCCGACAGGCTCCTGCATATTGTTGGATTCATGTAGGATTTCCGAGTCAGCCTCGGCGGCACCGGGGGCGGGCACCGTGCCGGGGACGGTGAAAAACACCCTTTTGCGCGTATAGTTTGTATAGTTCCGGCCTCAGAGGTCGATGATCTCGACCGTCTCTCCCGCCTCGGCGGCCGGGGCTCCCGCCCGCCGGCGGATCAGCAGTTCGGCATCCGCGAGCGTCTTCTGGGCGCCGCTGTCCTGATCGTCGGCGGGGCGCACCGCGGCGCCCGCCCACACCGCCCGCACGAAGCTTTCCCGGCCGCCATTGGGGTCGAGCGGCGCCGCCAGCGCGGCCTCGCGCCAGTTGAGGATCGAGTCGCGGCCCGCCAGCCCGGCCACCAACGGGGCGAGCAGCAGCCGCGCCGTGACCATCGCCGAGGTCGGGTTGCCCGGCAGGCCCATAACCAGCCTGCCGCCCGCGCGGCCGAGCCAGACCGGCTTGCCCGGCTTGATCGCCACCTTGGCGAAGAGCAACTCCAGGCCCGCCGGCGCGAACATCGCCTTGGCATAGTCCTTCTCGCCCACCGAGGCCCCGCCGGTCACGACGACGAGATCGGCCGCCGCCAGCGCGTCCGCCGCCGCCTGCTCGAGCATGGGCAATTCGTCCTTCAGGCGGCGGATCATGACGACCTCGGCCCCGTGCTCCCGCGCCAGCGCCCCGACGCCGATGGAGACGCTCTCCGGGATCGCCCCGGGGATCGAGCGCGCCGTGCCGGGCTCGGCCAGCTCGTCGCCCGTGCCCAGCAGGGCCAGCCTCGGCCTCCGCCAGACCTCGACCGCGCCGAGATCCGCACCCGCCGCCGCGAGCAGGGCGCGGGGATCGAGCCGCCGCCCGGCTTCCAGCAGCACGGCTCCCCTCTCGAAATCGGCGCCGCGCCGGCGGATATGGCGTCCGCCGTCCGCCGCGCCGAACAGCGCCTCGTCATCCTCGCGGGTCACATTCTCCTGGATCACGACGCGGTCGGCGCCGTCCGGGATAGGGCTGCCGGTGAAGATCCGGATGCAGGTGCCGGGGCCCAGCACCGGGGTCGGATCGCCGGGATAGGCCACGCCGGCGACGGGGAGCCGTCCCGGCAATTCGGCCACGCGCACCGCATAGCCGTCCATCGCCGAGACGTCGCGCGGCGGCGCGTCCACCTGGGCGATCACGGGCGCGGCGAGGATGCGGCCGTGCGCCTCGCCGAGCGGCACCGTCTCGGCGCCCAGCGGCTTCGCCACTCCGGCGACCAGCGCCAGCGCCTCGTCGAAGCCGATCACCAGTCGCCCGATTTGCCGCCGGTCTTGGCCGCGACCGCGATCCCGCCAATCTCCATCGTCCGGTCCACCGCCTTCAGCATGTCGAACAGGGTCAGGCCCGCCACCGACACGGCGGTGAGTGCCTCCATCTCGACGCCCGTGGGCGCATGGGTGCGGACCTCGGCCGCGATCCGGAAGCCCGGCAAAGCGTCGTCGATGGCGATCGTGACGCCCACCTTGGTCAGCGGCAGCGGGTGGCAGAGCGGGATCAGGTCGGCCGTGCGCTTGGCCGCCATCGTCCCGGCCAGCTCGGCGGTCTGCACCACCGCGCCCTTGGGCGTCGTCCCGGCGCGGACCCGCGCCAGCGTCTCCGGCGCGCATTTCAGCCAGCCGACGGCGGTCGCGGTCCGGTCCGTCGGCGCCTTGCCGGTCACGTCGACCATGGTCGCGCGTCCGTCCTCGCCGACATGGCTGAGCCCGCTCATGCGCAGAGATGCCTGAGCCGGGGGATCTGCCCGGCGAGCGAGCAGGGCCGGTAGCGGCTGTCCAGCTCCAGCGCGAGCACCAGATCCCAGCCGTCGCGGCAGGCGCCGGTCGAGCCCGGCAGGCAGAAGATGAATGTGTCCTCGATCTGCCCGGCAAAGGCGCGGGACTGGAGCGTGGAGACGCCGATCGTCCCGTAGCTGGCGCGGTGGAAGACGGCCGCGAAGCCGTCCATCTCGCGGCGCAGCAGGGGCTTTACCGCCTCGGGCGTCACGTCGCGCGGCGCGAAGCCGGTGCCGCCGGTGGAGACGATCAGGTCCACCTCGGGGTCGGCGACCCAGGTCTTTACCTGCGCCTGGATCGCCGCGACGCTGTCGGTGACGATCGCCTTGCCCGCCAGCGCATGGCCCGCCGCCGTCAGCCGCTCGACCAGCAGGGCGCCGGATTTGTCCGTTTCCGCGGTGCGCGTGTCGGAGACGGTCAGCACCGCGATGCCGAGCGGGTGAAAGGTCAGGCTCTCGTCGATTCCGGGCATCAGGCGCTCCAGCGCGCGCGGTCCGCGCGGTCGCTTTCGGTTGGCTCGATCCAGGCGGAGCCGTCAACCCCGTCCTCGCGCTTCCAGAACAGAGCGTCGGTCTTCAGCCGGTCCATCAGATAGTCCACCGCGTCGAAGGCGGCGCGGCGATGCGCGGCCGCCGCGGCGACGAAGACGATCGCCTCGCCCGGCGCGATCGATCCGCAGCGATGGACGATGCGCACGGCGCTCAGCTCGAACCGGGCGGCCGCGGCGGCAATGTCGTGCAGGCTCTTCTCGGTCAGGCGCGGATGATGATCAAGGAACAGCCCTGCGATCGTCGCGCCGTCCTTCGCCGTCGACCGGCAGAGGCCGGTGAAGCTGGCGACCGCGCCGGCCCCCTCGGCGGCGAAGCCGGCCAGCTCCTTCGCCGGGTCGAAGGCCGCATGGGCGAGGCGAGCGTCGATCCGCATCTCAGCCTCCCGACAAAGGCGGCAGGAAGTCCACGCGGTCGCCCGGCCCCAGGATCGCGTCTTCGCGCGCGGTCGTATCGTTGACCAAAGCACGGACCGTGGCCGCGTCGAGGCCGTCGAAACGGGCCCGCAGCGCCGCCACGTCGGTGCCGTCCGGGACGTCCAGCTCGAGCTCGCGTCCGAACCGCTCCGCCAGCCTGCCGTAGAAGCCGATGATCACGCTCCGGCTCTTACCGCCCTCAGCCGGCGAAGACGACAGTCTTCACGCCGTTCCACAGCACCCGGTCGTCGAGCAGGTAGTGGACCGCGCGGGCGAGCACGCGTCGCTCGATGTCGCGCCCCTTGGCGACCATGTCCTCGGCCGTGTCGGCATGGGTGACCGGCTCGACGTCCTGGACGATGATCGGGCCCTCGTCCAAATCGGCGGTGACGAAGTGCGCCGTGGCGCCGATCATCTTCACGCCGCGCGCATGCGCCTGGTGATAGGGCTTGGCGCCCTTGAAGCCGGGCAGGAAGCTGTGGTGGATGTTGACGCAGCGACCCTCGAGGAAGCCCGCGAGGTCGTCCGAGAGGATCTGCATGTAGCGCGCGAGCACGACGAGTTCGGCGCCGCTTTCCGTGATCAGCCTTTTGATCTCCGCTTCCTGCTGCGGCTTGGTGTCCTTGGTGATCGGCAGATGATGGAAGGGAATGTCGCCGATCATCGAGACCTTCAGCACCTCCCGCGGGTGGTTGGAGATGATCCCGACCACGTCCATCGCCATCTCGCCGAGCCGCACCCGGTAGAGCAGGTCGCCAAGGCAATGATCGAACTTGGAGACGAGCAGCATCACCTTCTTGCGCGTGTCCCGCCGCCGCAGCGTCCAGTCCATGGCATGGTGTTCGGCGAGCGCCGCGAATCGCTCGCGTAAATCATCCGATTCGCCGGGCAGATCGAACAGGACGCGCATGAAGAATCGGCCGGTCTCGAGATCGTCGAACTGCTGGGCCTCAAGGATATTTCCCTGATTTTCGAACAGCATGGATGTGACGGCGGCGACGAGTCCCGGGCGATCCTCGCAGGACAGAGTGAGCGTGTGAGCGGTCATAATAATTGTTTGTGTTGCATATTAATTCCAACCAGCACAAGATGCCTTCCAACGCGCGGAATCGCGAGGTCGAAAGGGGGCGTCGAGCGCCCCTTTCTGGCGTCGGATAGGCCAGCGCGGACCGGATCAACCGAGAGGATGAGACTGAGATGAGTGCCAAGAATCTTGAGGAAAAGCTCCAGGGCGCGGGCAATGTGGTGGAGATGCTGCGCAACTCGCAGATCGGCGCCTATGTCTATCCCGTCGTCGCCGCGGAATTCTCCAACTGGCGGACCGAGCAATGGGCCTGGCAGCACAGCGCCGTCCTGTTCGACCAGAGCCACCACATGGTCGATCTCTACATCCGCGGGAAGGACGCGCATAAGCTCCTCTCCGACACGATGATCAACTCGTCCAAGGGCTGGGCGGTCAACAAGGCGAAGCAGTACGTCCCGACCACGCCCTACGGCCACGTCATCGGGGACGGCATCATCTTCTGGCTGGCCGAGGAGGAGTTCGTCTATGTCGGCCGCGCCCCGGCCGCGAACTGGCTGATGTTCCACGGCACGACCGGCGGCTATGACGTAGAGATCGTCAAGGACGATCGCAGCCCGTCCCGCCCGATGGGCAAGCCGGTGGAGCGAATCTCCTGGCGCTTCCAGATCCAGGGCCCGAACGCCTGGAATGTGATCGAGAAGCTGAACGGCGGCCCGCTGGAGCAGCTGAAATTCTTCAACATGGCCGACATGAACATCGCCGGCCGCCGCGTCCGCACCCTCCGCCACGGCATGTCCGGCGCGCCCGGCCTGGAAATCTGGGGCCCCTATGCCGAGCAGGAAGAGATCCGGAACGCGATCCTCGAGGCCGGCAAGGAATTCGGCCTGATCCCGGTCGGCAGCCGCGCTTACCCGTCGAACACGCTGGAATCGGGCTGGATTCCCTCGCCGCTCCCGGCCATCTATACGGGCGACAAGCTCAAGGCCTATCGCGAATGGCTCGGCGCCGACAGCTACGAGGCGACCGGCGCGATCGGCGGCTCCTTCGTCTCCGACAAGATCGAGGATTATTACCTGAACCCGTGGGAGCTGGGCTACGGGCCGTTCGTGAAGTTCGACCACGACTTCCACGGCCGCGAGGCGCTGGAAGCGATCGACCCGGCGACTCAGCGCAAGAAGGTGACGCTCGCCTGGAATCCGGACGACATGAAGAAGATCGTCGGCTCCCTGTTCGATCCCGAGGGCGAGCAGTACAAGTTCTTCGACCTGCCGCTCGCCAATTATGCAAATTCGAATTACGACCGCGTCGTCGACGCGGACGGCAATACGGTCGGCCTCTCCATGTTCACCGGCTATTCGTACAACGAGAAGGCGGCGCTCAGCCTCGGCACGATCGATCATGAGATCCCGGTCGGCACCGAGCTGAAGGTCGTCTGGGGCGAGGGCCCGAACACCAGCAAGACCACGGTCGAGCCGCACAAGCAGCTCGAGGTCCGCGCGGTGGTGAGCCCGGTCCCCTATTCGAAGGTGGCCCGCGAAACCTATCACCAGGGCTGGCGCACCGAGCGCAGCGCCTGAGCCTTTCGAGAGCGGGCAAAGGAAAGGGGCCGTCCCGGCGTTCGGGGCGGCCCCTTTTTTCTCTCTGTGCTCCGGCGGAGGCAGGAGCGCTGGCCATGGACAACGCCTCAGAGATATCGCGCTTCATCCACCGCTCCGGCCTTCGCCGGAGCACAATCGGGCGCTGGCTAGCCCCGGATGCTCTCCACCCACTCGGCCGTCTTGATCAGCGAGCCGAAGGTGAAGAAGTGGATACCGGCGATGCCGAGCGAGGGCTCCGCCTCGCGCGCCAGAGCGATCTCGGTGAGCAACGCCTCGGGCGTCTCGCCGGTCAGCATCGTCTTGGCCAGGCTCTGGCGTTCCCGAAGGGCGCGGAGCGAGGTGCCGACGCCGCACATCATCGCATATTTGACGAGGGTGGTGTAGCTCGCCGGGCCGGCAATGCCGACGCGATAGGGCTCGTCGATGCCCTGCGCGCGCATCTTGCGGGCGAGGCCGATCATCGGCTCTGCCTCGAAGGCGAACTGGCTGACCATCCAGACGGAGAGGCCCTGCTCCTCGGCAACCCGGTTCTTATCGACCCGCGCCTGCTCCAGCACGTCGTCGGGGATGCGCGGATGGCCTTCCGGGTAACAGGCGATGGCGATGCGGTTGACGCCATATTTGGCGAACAGGCCGGTCTGCAGCAGCTGCAGGCTGGAATCGAATTCGCCGACCGGATCGTCGCGGTCGCCGCCGACGACATGGGCGCGGTCGACGCCGGCCTCGCCGGCCAGGCGGGCGAGCATGTCGTCCAGCATCGCGCTGTCGCGGATGTTGCGCGCGACGATATGCGGGACGGCGACCATGCCGGCCTTGTGCAGCCGGATCGCGGCGGCGATCATGTCGTCGGCCGTGTCCTTCGGCATGGCGGCGACGAACACGCGGGTCCGCGGCCGCAAAATGTGGGGGACCGCGTCCAGCGACTTGTGATCGCGCGTGGTCAGTTCGGCCGTATAATTTTCGAGCAGCCTCGCCAAAGCCGCCTTCGCATCGCTATCCTGCATGATCGTCGCCATCGTCGGGAATCCTCTGCACTCTTATGACGGATAATATGCAGCAACACATACAATTTGTCACGCTTCTTCCTGTTCGAAAAGTGGCAGCGGACGGCGAGAATGCTGCGCAGCAAAGGCCGGTGCCCGTGGAGATGCCCATTGCGGTCAGTTTCCTCGGCATCGGCTATGCGGTGATGATGGCCACGCCGAAGGACCTGGCGGATTTCGCCTGGGGATTCGCGCGGTCCGAGCGGCTGATCGACACCGCCGCGGACGTCATGAACGTCGAGATTCGCGAGGAGGAGAGGGGCGTCCTGCTCGGCATCGAGCTGGCGCCCGAACGGCACGACCGCGTGCTCGCCCGGGTCCGGCATCGGGTCGGCGAATCGAGCTGCGGCCTGTGCGGCATCGAGAATCTGGAGCAGGCACTCAGGCCGCTCCCCGCGCTGCCGCCGCCCGTGCGGATCGCGCCAGGCGCGATCTTCCGTGCGCTGGAGGGCATCCGCGCGCACCAGCCGCTCAACGCCGAGACCGGCGCGGTCCACGCCGCGGCCCTGTGCGACGCCGACGGCAATGTCCTCGCCGCGCGCGAGGATGTCGGTCGGCACAACGCCTTCGACAAGCTGGTCGGCCATTGCCTGCGCGAAGGGCGGGACATGAGCGGCGGCTTCGCCTTGCTCACCGCGCGCTGCTCCTACGAGCTGGTCGAGAAAGCGGCCTTGGCCGGAGTGCCGATGCTGGTGACGATCTCGGCGCCGACCAGTCTGGCGGTCGCGCGGGCGCAGGAAGCCGGGCTGACCCTGGTGGCGCTGGCGCGCTCCGATTCAGTGCTCGTGATGAGCGACCCGCACGGTTTGTTCGCCTAGCCGCCGTCGGACATCGGCTCGGCCTCATCCTCGCCGGGGCTGGTATATTCCGTCGCCCGCGTGACCGGCTCGGGCTCCGCGTCCCCGGCAAGCTTCGCGACCGCCGCCTTGGCGACGTCGTTCAGCCCTTCGCCGCCCGCGCGCAGATGCGCGACGATCATGCCCCGCATCCGCGGATCCCAGAAATGCCAGAGATGGTCCCACGTGGCGTCCGCCGCCTGGCGCGGCTGCTGGTTGCCGAATTCCCGCGCGATCTGGTTGGCCATATAGACGAGCTTGTCGAGCGTATGGCCGCTCATTCGGCCGCCTCGGCGCTCGCCGCGATCCGGCGCGAATGCATGGCCTGAATCTCATAGGCCTCCTGCCATTCGCTGGGCCCGTTGGACGGGCTCACCTGCACCGCGGTGACCTTATATTCGGGGCAATTGGTGGCCCAATCGGAATATTCGGTCGTCACCACGTTCGCCTGGGTCATCGGATGGTGGAAGGTGGTGTAGACCACGCCCGGCGCGACCCGGTCGGTGATCGTCGCGCGCAGGGTCGTCTCGCCGGCCCGGCTGGCGACCTTCACCCAGTCGCCCTCGCGGACGCCGCGATTCTCGGCATCCACCGGGTGGATTTCGAGCTTGTCCTCCTGATGCCAGAGCACATTGTCGGTCCGCCGCGTCTGCGCGCCGACATTATACTGGCTGAGGATGCGCCCGGTGGTGAGCAGCAACGGAAAGCGCGGCCCCGTCTTCTCGTCGGTCGCGACATATTCGGTCAGCACGAACTTGCCCTTGCCGCGCACGAAATGGTCCATGTGCATGATCGGGGTGCCGTCGGGCGCGTTGTCGTTGCAGGGCCACTGGACCGAGCCCTTCTCCTCCAGCAGCTTGAACGAGACGTTGGCGAAGGTCGGCGTGACCGCCGCGATCTCGTCCATGATCTGCGAGGGATGAGTGTAGCCCCAGTCGAGGCCGAGCGCGTCGGCGAGCTTCTGTGTGATCTCCCAATCGGCATAGCCGTTCTTCGGCGTCATCACCTTGCGGACCAGCTGGATACGCCGCTCGGCATTGGTGAAGGTCCCGTCCTTCTCGAGGAAGGTCGAGCCCGGCAGGAAGACGTGCGCGTAATTGGCGGTCTCGTTGAGGAACAGATCCTGCACCACCACGCATTCCATCGCCTTCAGGCCGGCGGCGACATGCTTGGTGTTCGGATCGGATTGCAGGATGTCCTCGCCCTGGACGTAGAGGCCCTTGAAGACGCCGTCGACGGCGGCGTCGAGCATGTTGGGGATGCGCAGGCCCGGCTCGGCGTCGATCGGCCGGCCCCAGAGCTTCTCGAACAGGTCGCGCGCGCCCTGGTCGGAGACGTGGCGATAGCCGCTGAGCTCGTGCGGGAAGCTGCCCATGTCGCATGCGCCCTGCACGTTGTTCTGGCCCCTGAGCGGATTCACGCCGACGCCGTCGCGGCCGATATTGCCGGTGACCATGGCGAGATTGGCGATCGCCATCACCGTGGTCGTGCCCTGGCTGTGCTCGGTGACGCCGAGCCCGTAATAGATCGCGCCATTGCCGCCGGTGGCGTAGAGCCGCGCCGCGCCGCGCAGGTCGGCGGCCGGCACGCCGCTATAAAGCTCGGTCGCCTCCGGGCTGTGCTCGGGCCGCGCCACGAACTCCGCCCATTCGGCATATTCCGCGAGGTCGCAGCGCTCGCGGATGAACGCCTCGTTGGCCAGCCCCTCCGTGACGATGACATGGGCGATGGCGGTCAGCACCGCGACATTGGTGCCGGGCTTGAGCGGCAGATGAAAGCTCGCCTCGATATGGGGCGAGCGGACGATGTCGGTCCGCCGCGGATCGATCACGATCAGCTTCGCGCCCTGGCGCAGCCGCCGCTTCATCCGCGACGCGAAGACCGGATGGCCGTCCGTCGGGTTGGCGCCGATCACGACCATCACGTCGGTCGCCATCACGCTGTCGAAATCCTGCGTGCCGGCCGAGGTGCCGAAGGTGGTCTTCAGACCATAGCCGGTCGGCGAGTGGCAGACTCGGGCGCAGGTATCGACATTGTTGTTGCCGAAGCCGGCGCGGATCAGTTTCTGCACGAGGTAGGTTTCCTCGTTCGTGCAGCGCGACGACGTGATGCCGCCAATCGAATCGCGCCCGTGCTTCGCCTGGATGCGGCGGAACTCGGACGCGGTATGGGCGATCGCCTCGTCCCATGTGACCTGGCGCCAGGGCTCGTCGATGCGCGCGCGGATCATGGGCCTCAGGATGCGGTCGCGATGCTGGGCATAGCCCCAGGCGAAGCGGCCCTTGATGCAGGAATGGCCGCCGTTCGCCTTGCCCGATTTCGCCGGCGTCATGCGCACGACCTCGTCGCCGCGCATCTCGGCGTCGAAGCTGCAGCCGACGCCGCAATAGGCGCAGGTGGTGACGGCGCTGTGCGTCGGCAGGCCCA
>DATJUQ010000063.1:0-37375 GCA_035502235.1 Allosphingosinicella sp. | reverse complement strand
CGGGTGACATGGGGTAACAGCGGGCGCTCTGATCAGCCGATTCGCAGCTAGTCTCGCTCCTTTCGTAGATGGAGGGTGCAATGGCTCTGTTCGTGGGTTTGGACGTGTCGGTGCAGGAGACCAGCATGTGTGTCGTCGACGACGCCGGCCCGGTGGTCCTCGGCGCCGACACCGCCTTCGCCGAATATTTCTGCACCTTGCCCTGGGACCATCTCTGCTTCACCGGCGGCACCGCGATCGGCCGCCGCGTGGCCGCGCTCGCCGCGCCGCAGCTGACCCCGCTGACGCTGGAGCTCGGCGGCAAGAATCCCACGGTCTTTTCGGACAGCGGGGTCAGCCCCGGGCTGGTCGAACGCTTTCTCTATAATCGGGTGTTCAAGGGCGGGCAGGTCTGCACCTCGCCCGATTATGCGCTCGTCCCGGAGGACCGCCTCGACGACTGGGTCGCGCTGGCGCGGGAGACCTGGACCGCAATGTATCCGGCCTATGTCGGCCATCCCGACGCGACCGGCACGATCAACCGCCGCCACTATGATCGCATCCTTGGCTATCTCGCGGAAGCCGAGGCCGCGGGCTGCGCGGTGATCTCGCTCAACGGCGAGGGCCCGGATCCGGAGCGGCTGCAGCTGCCCATGGTCATCGTCGTCGATCCGCCCGAAACCCTGGGAGTGATGACCGACGAGATTTTCGGGCCGGTGACGGCGGTGAAGCCCTATCGCGATTTCGACGAGGCGGTCGCTTATTGCAACGGCCGTGCCCGGCCGCTCGCCGCCTATTTCGTCGGGCGCGAGCCCGATCTCGCTGAGACGTTCCAGGCGCGCGTGATCGCCGGCGGGATCGGCATCAACGTGTTCGGCCTGCAGGGCGCCGAGCCTGGCCTGCCCTTCGGCGGCATCGGCGCGAGCGGGATGGGCTGCCATTCGGGCCTGGAAGGCTTTCTGAACTTCACCCACGCCAAGTCGGTGTTCGAATGCGCCGACGACAGCCCGCTCATGGCCGCGCTCAAGGGCCCCTATGGCGCGATGACCCAGGCTTTCGCCGACGCGGTCTTTCCGGCCGCCGACTAGCAAAAACTGAAAAGCCGGCCGTCGGCGGGAGCGACCCGGCCGGACGGAACCGGACGATCGCGCCGAGCGCCGCGAATGGCCCAAGGGGTACGGCCTGCCAGACGTCCGCAGGGAGGCTCCTGCCGGTATCGACCCTGTCATGACGGCTGACCAGCGGGGCCGTGCGCGGCCTGAGGTCGGGCCGGCCTTTACGCCGTCATTATGCCCGCCGGCCGCATTCCCCATGGAGGCTTAACGGGGCCATGCCCCACATGGGCCGGGTCTCGGACGCCCGGTGGCGTCCGCATCACGCCGGAGTTCCGAATGGTCCGCCGTTCCGCCGCGGCCGCGCTTGCGGTCTCGTTCTTCTTCAGCCAGTCCGCCTTCGCCCAGTCCGGTCCAGCGCCCGAGAGCGAGCGGCAGCCGGCCTTCACCGTCACGGGCGGCGTCACCCTCGCCTCGCAATATCGGTTCCGCGGCATCTCGCTGTCGGACGAGGAGGCGGCGTTGCAGGGAACGCTCAACCTCAACCACGAAAGCGGCATCTATGCGGGCGTCTGGGCCTCGACCCTCGACGGCTTCGGCGAGCTGGGCGGCTCGAACCTCGAGCTGGACCTTTATGCGGGCTATCGCCGCCAGGTGGCCGCCGGCATCACCCTGGACGCCGGCCTGCTTTATTATGCCTATCCGGGTTCGTCGGGCGGCGATTTCGAGTTTTTCGAGCCCTATGCCAGCGTCACCGTCAATCGCGGCCCGGTCACCGGCAAGCTCGGCATCGCCGTGGCGCCGTCGCAGGACGCGCTGGGCGGCAATGCCAATACCTATGTCTATGGCGATCTCAGCCTCGCCATCCCGCGGACCCCGCTGACACTGACGGGGCATCTCGGCAATTCGCATGGAAATACGCCACTGACGCCCTCGGGTGACTATCTGGACTGGTCGGTCGGCGTCTCGGCCAGTTGGCGAAACCTGACCCTGGCGGCCGCTTACGTCGACACCAACCTGTCGGCGACGGAGGCCGCCGCCGGCGGCGCCACCCGCGACATCGTCGACGGCGCATTCGTCGCGACGCTCGCGGCGAGCTTCTGAGGAGGATGGCGGATGGAAGACCTCACATGGCTCGCAATCATCGTCGCGCTGGGCGCGAGCGCCTTCCTCTACGTCCGCCTGCTCGGCGGTCCCGCGGCGGGCGGTGGCGAGGAGCAAGGCTCGTGACCGTCGAACTCTGGCTGGGCAGCGTCACCGCGCTCGGGCTTCTTTTCTACCTCGTGGCCGTGCTCGCGCGGCCCGAACGCTTCTGAAGGAGCGGCGCCATGGCGCACACCACAGTTCAGGGCTGGCTGCTGATCGCCTTCTTCATCGCGCTCACCGTCGCGATGGCGAAGCCGTTCGGTCTCTGGCTGTTCAATGTCTATGAGGGCCGCCGCACCTGGCTCAGCCCCGTGTTCGGGCCCATCGAACGCGGTCTCTACAAGAGCGGCGGCGTGGATCCGGTCCGGGAGCAGGGCTGGCGCGGCTATGCGGTCGCCCTGCTGCTGTTCAACCTGCTCGGCGTCCTGCTGGTCTACGCGGTCGCGCGCCTGCAGGGCGTGCTGCCGCTCAACCCGCAGGGTCTGCCGGGCGTCGCCCATCCGGTCGCGTTCAACACCGCGATCAGCTTCGTGACCAACACCAACTGGCAGAGCTATGCGGGCGAGGCGACGATGTCGCACCTTACCCAGATGGTCGCGCTGACCGTGCAGAATTTCGTCTCGGCGGCGACCGGCATCGCCATCGCCTTCGCCCTGATCCGCGGCTTTGCGCGACGGGAGACCGGCAAGCTCGGCAATTTCTGGGCGGATCTTACCCGGATCACGCTCTACATCCTGCTGCCCTTCTGCGTCGTCTATGCGCTCTTCCTCGTGTTCAGTGGCGTGCCGCAGACCCTGGCGGGGTCGGTGACCGCAACCACGGTCGAGGGCGCGCAGCAGAGTCTCGCGCTCGGTCCGGTCGCCTCTCAGGTCGCGATCAAGATGTTCGGCACCAACGGCGGCGGCTTCTTCAACGCCAATGCCGCGCATCCGTTCGAGAATCCGACCGACTTGTCCAACTTCGTCCAGATGCTCTCCATCTTCGCGCTCGGCGCCGGCCTGACCTGGACGTTCGGCAAGGCGGTCGGCAATGCGAAGCAGGGCTGGGCGATCCTCGCCGCGATGCTGATCCTGTTCACCGCCGGGACCTCGGTCGCCTATGTCGCCGAGGCCGCGGGCAACCCGATCCACCAGAGCGCCGGCGTCGACGCGGCCGGCGGCAATATGGAGGGCAAGGAAACCCGCTTCGGGATCGTCGGCTCCGTCCTCTTCGCTTCGGTGACGACGGCCGCCTCGTGCGGCGCGGTCAACGCGATGCACGACAGCTTCACGCCGATCGGCGGGCTGGTGCCGATGTTCAACATGCAGCTCGGCGAGATCGTCATCGGCGGCGTCGGCGCGGGCCTTTACGGCTTCCTGCTCTTCGCCGTCCTCGCCATCTTCGTCGCCGGCCTGATGGTCGGGCGCACGCCCGAATATGTCGGCAAGAAGATCGAGAGCCGCGAGGTCAAGCTGGCGGTGCTCGCCATCGCCATCCTGCCGCTGATGATCCTCGGCTTCACCGCCTTGGCCGCGGTCATGCCGCAGGGCCTGGCGGGCCTGCTGAACCAGGGGCCGCACGGCTTTAGCGAGATGCTCTACGCTTATTCCTCGGCGGCGGGGAATAACGGCTCCGCCTTCGCCGGGCTCACCGCGTCGAACGGCTTCTGGGCCTCGACGCTCGGCATCGCGATGTTCGTCGGGCGCTTCTTCATCATCCTGCCCGTGCTCGCCATCGCCGGCAGCCTCGCGGCAAAGAAGCATGTGCCCGAAGGCGCCGGCTCCTTCCCGACCACCGGCCCGCTCTGGATCGGCCTGCTCACCGGCCTGATCCTGATCCTCGGCGGTCTTACCTTCCTGCCGTCGCTGGTGCTCGGCCCCGGCGCCGAGCAGCTCGCGATGCTGCACGGCCAGCTCTTCTGAGAGGCGCAAGCTCATGACCACCCAAGCCGCCACCCGCTCCTCGATCTTCAGCCGGGACCTGATCGGCCCGGCGATCGGCGGCGCATTCAGGAAACTCGATCCGCGTCAGCTCGTGCGCAATCCGGTGATGTTCACCACCGCGATTGTGGCGCTGCTGCTGACCGTG
The DNA here is from genome assembly GCA_035502235.1 of Allosphingosinicella sp. GTDB lineage: Bacteria > Pseudomonadota > Alphaproteobacteria > Sphingomonadales > Sphingomonadaceae > Allosphingosinicella. The sequence goes on along the minus strand of DATJUQ010000063.1, from coordinate 33,131 downwards.
CTGCTCGCCATGGGCCATGGCGCCGGCGGCACCGGCTTCCAGCTGCAGCTCGTCTTCTGGCTCTGGCTCACCGTCCTGTTCGGCAATTTCGCCGAGGCGCTGGCCGAAGGCCGCGGCAAGGCGCAGGCGGCCTCGCTGCGCGACACCAAGACCAGCCTGTGGGCCAAGCTCATGCTCGGCGTCGGCGACACCTGGGAGCGGGTACCCGCCTCGCAGCTCCAGGCCGGCGAGATCGTGCTCGTCGAGACGGGCGACCTCATCCCGGCGGACGGCGAAGTGATCGCGGGCGTCGCCAGCGTCAACGAAGCGGCGATCACCGGGGAGAGCGCGCCGGTGATCCGCGAGGCGGGCGGCGACCGTTCCGCCGTCACCGCGGGCACCCGCGTCATCTCGGACTCGATCCGGGTCCGCGTCACCCAGGAGCCCGGTCAGGGCTTCCTCGACAGGATGATCGCGCTCGTCGAGGGCGCGGAGCGGCAGAAGACGCCGAACGAAACCGCGCTCACCATCCTGCTGGTCGGGCTCACCATCGTCTTCCTGATCGCGGTGGCGACGATCCCGAGCTTCGCGGCCTATGCGGGCGGCGCCATCGGCGTGCCCCTGCTGGCGGCGCTGCTCGTCACCCTGATCCCGACCACCATCGCCGCCTTACTCTCGGCGATCGGCATCGCCGGCATGGACCGGCTGGTCCGCTTCAACGTGCTCGCCAAATCGGGGCGTGCGGTGGAGGCGGCGGGCGATGTCGACGTGCTGCTGCTCGACAAGACCGGCACGGTGACGATCGGCGACCGGCACGCGACCGAATTCCGGCCGCTGCCGGGCGTGTCGGAGGCGGAGCTCGCCGAGGCCGCTCATCTCGCCAGCCTCGTCGACGAGACGCCCGAGGGGCGCTCCATCGTCGCCCTCGCGCGCGAACAATATGGCGTGGCGGACCGCGGGCTTCCGGCCGGCGCGGTCGTCATTCCCTTCTCCGCCCAGACCCGCCTGTCCGGGGTCAAGTTCGGCGAGAGCCTGATCCAGAAGGGCGCCGTCGATTCGCTGCTCCGCGCGGTTCCCGCCGCCGCCGAGGCAGCGAAGGCGGACCTGCGCCGCTTGTCCGAGGAGATCGCGCGGGCTGGCGGCACGCCGCTCGCGGTGGCGCGCGACGGCAGGCTGCTCGGCGTCCTGCAGCTCAAGGACGTCCTCAAGGCGGGGATGCGCGAGCGCTTCGCGGAGCTCCGCCGGATGGGGATCCGCACGGTGATGATCACCGGCGACAATCCGCTCACCGCCGCCTCGATCGCGGCCGAGGCGGGGGTCGACGATTTCCTCGCGGAGGCGACGCCCGAGGACAAGCTCGCCCTGATCCGCAAGGAGCAGCAGGGCGGCCGACTCGTCGCCATGTGCGGCGACGGCACCAACGATGCGCCCGCGCTCGCGCAGGCCGATGTCGGCGTGGCGATGAACACGGGCACGCAGGCGGCGCGCGAGGCCGGCAACATGGTCGATCTCGACAGCGATCCGACCAAGCTGATCGAGGTGGTCGGGCTCGGCAAGCAATTGCTGATGACCCGCGGCGCGCTCACCACCTTCTCGGTCGCCAACGACGTGGCCAAATATTTCGCGATCATCCCGGCCATCTTCGTGGCCCTCTACCCGGGCCTCGGCCTGCTCAACGTCATGGGGCTGGGAAGCAGCGAGAGCGCGATCCTCTCGGCGATCATCTTCAACGCCCTCGTCATCCCCGCGCTTGTGCCGCTAGCCCTGAAGGGCGTGCGTTACCGGCCCGCGCCGGCCGGGGATGTGCTCCGCCGCAACCTCGCCATTTACGGCCTTGGCGGAATCCTCGCGCCGTTCGTCGGCATCAAGCTGATCGATCTCGCCGTGAACGCCCTCGGCCTCGCTTAAGGACATCCGCCATGTTCAACGACATCAAGACTTCGCTCCGGCCGGCCTTCAGCTTCCTGATCCTGCTGACGTTGCTCACCGGCATCCTCTACCCGCTGACCGTCACCGGCCTCGCCCAGACCCTCTTCCCGCACCAGGCGAACGGCAGCCTGGTCCGGGACGGGGACCGGATTCTCGGCTCGGAGCTGATCGGCCAGAATTTCACCGGGCCGCGCTATTTTCACCCGCGCCCCTCGGCGGCGGGCGACGGCTACAACGCCGCGGCCTCCTCGGGCTCGAACCTCGGTCCGACCTCGCGCGCGCTGGCCGACACCGTCCGGGAACGCGTCGCCGCCGCGCGGAGCGACGATGGGGTGACCGGTCCGGTGCCCGTAGACATGGTCACGGCCTCGGGCTCCGGGCTGGACCCGCACGTCTCCCCGGCCAATGCGCTGGCGCAGGTGACTCGCGTCGCCGCCGCCCGGGGACTGCCGCCCGGCCGGGTCCGCGCCCTGGTCGAAGGGGCGATCGAGGAGCCGGCCCTGGGCATTCTCGGCGATCCGCGCGTCAACGTGCTGCTGCTCAACCGTCAGCTTGATCGCGAAGCGGCCAATCGACAATCGCCCGCGCCACCCCCACATGAAGCTCCGTGAGTCGCTCGAAGACCACCGAGAACCGTCCCTCGCCCGAGGCCCTCCTGCGCGAAGCGGCACAGGAGTGCCGCGGCCGTCTCAAGCTATTCCTCGGCGCGGCTCCCGGGGTCGGCAAGACCTATGAGATGCTCGTCGAGGGCGAGGCCCGGCGGCGCGCCGGCGTCGACGTCGTCATCGGGATCGTGGAGACCCACGGCCGCGCCGAGACCGAGGCGCTGATCGGCGATCTCGAGGTCGTCCCCCGCCTCCGCGTGGACTATCAGGGCCGGACTCTGACCGAGCTGGACATCGACGCCATTCTCGCGCGCAAGCCCCAGCTCGTGCTCGTCGACGAGCTTGCCCACACCAATGCGAGCGGCTGCCGCCATCCAAAGCGCTATCAGGATGTGGAGGAGCTGCTCGCCGCGGGCATCCACGTTTATTCGACGGTCAACATCCAGCATCTCGAAAGCCTGAACGACGTCGTCGCCTCCTTCACGAAAGTGCGGGTGCGCGAGACCGTGCCGGACCGCGTGCTCGAAAATGCCGAGGTGGAGATCGTCGACATCCCGCCCGACGAGCTGATCGAGCGGCTGAAGGACGGCAAGGTCTACGTCCCGCACGAGGCGACGCGCGCGCTCGGCCATTTCTTTTCCAAGTCCAATCTCTCCGCGCTGCGCGAGCTGGCGCTGCGGCGTGCCGCCCAGACGGTGGACGCGCAGATGCTGGACTATCTGCGCGCCCATGCGCTGGCGGGGACCTGGGCCGGGGGCGAGCGGGTGGTCGTCGCGGTCAGCGAGCTGCCGAGCGCCGAAGAGCTGGTCCGCGCCGCCAAGCGCCTCGCCGACGCGCTGCGCGCCCCTTGGACCGCAGTGCATATCGAGACCGGGCGCGACGCCGCCTTCGGCGAGGACGATCGCCGCCGGCTGGCCGCGACGATGCAGCTTGCCGCTCAGCTCGGCGCCGATGTCGCCTCGGTCCCTGCCACCTCGCCGATCGACGGGCTGAAGCGCTTCGTCCTGGAGACGCGCGCCACCCAGCTGGTGCTCGGCAAGTCGGCGCGCTCGCGCTGGTTCGAGCTGCGGCACGGTTCGGTGGTCGACCGGCTGGTCCGCGAGACACCCGGCGTCGCGGTCCATGTCCTGCCGTTCGATCCGGGGGCTGCCCCCCGCCCGCGGCGCGACCGGGCCGAGCGGCGCCCGGCCGATTGGGGCAAGCCGAGCGACTATTTCGTCTCCCTGCTGGCCGTCGCGCTCGTGACCTTGCTCGGCACGTCGATCTACACGCTCGGCGAGATCACCAATATCGGCCTGCTCTACCTCATTCCGGTGATGATCGCGGCGACCCGCTACGGCCTCAGGACCGGCCTCTTCACCGGGATCGTCTCCTCGCTCTGCTACAATTTCTTCTTCATCCCGCCGCTGCACACCTTCACCATCCAGGATCCGCAGAACCTGCTCACCGTATTGGTGCTGATCGGCGTCGCCATCGTCTCCAGTCAGCTCGCGGCGCGGGTGCGGGCGCAGGCGGATCTCGCGCAGCGCAGCGCCACGCAGAATTCGGCGCTCGCCGGCTTCGCGCGTTCGCTGACGGGGGTGACCGCGCCCGAGGAGCTCGGCCAGAGGCTCTGCGCCGAGGTCCGTCGGCTGCTCGACGTGGACACGGCGCTGCTGCTGCCGGGGGAGGGCGGCCTGGCCCTCGCCGCCGCGGTGCCGCCCGACGACCGGCTGGGCATGATCGAGCAGGCGGCCGCGAACTGGACCCACGACCATGGCCAGCCCGCGGGCCGCGGCTCGGACACGCTGACCGCGTCCGACTGGCTGTTCAATCCGCTGAAGGTCGGGGAGAAGACCCTGGCCGTGTTCGGGATCGCCGATCCGGCCGGCGGCGACCCGATCCGCTCGGATCAGCTGCCCCTGCTGCTCAGCCTGCTCGACCAGGCGTCGCTGGCGCTGGAGCGGATCGGCCTCGAAAGCGAGATGGCGACCGTCCATCAGCTCAAGGAGCGGGACCGGCTGCGCGCGGCCTTGCTGTCCTCGGTGAGCCACGATCTGCGTACCCCGCTGACCACGATCCTCGCCTCCGTCGCCGAGCTGAAGCGCGCCGAGGCCGGCGATCCCGAGCTCATCGCCGCCCTCCAGGCCGAGGCCGAGCGGCTGAACCGCTTCGTCGCCAATCTCCTCGATATGGCGCGGATCGAGGCGGGCGCGCTCGGCCTGGCGCTCGAGCCCGTCGATCTCACCGACGCGGTCGCGACGGCGGCGCACGATTTGCGGCGGGCGTTGGCGGACCATCCGATCAGGCTGGACGTCTCGCCCGATCTGCCGCTGGTCCGCGTCGACCCGCAGCTTTTCCACCATTGCCTGATCAACCTGCTCGAAAATGCCGGGAAATATGCCGGGCCCGGGACTCCGATCGAGGTTCGGGCCAGCCGGTCGCGGGACGGCATCACGCTCTCGGTGATCGACGAGGGGCCGGGCCTGCCGCCGGGCGAGGAGGCGCGGATGTTCGAGACCTTCACGCGGCTGGAGGGCTCCGACCGCAAGGGCGGCACCGGCCTGGGGCTGGCCATCGTGAAGGGCTTCGCCGAGGGCATGGGCCTCAGCGTCTCGGCGGCCAACCGCCAGGATCCGAAGGGAGCCTGTTTCATGATCGGCTTCCCCGACCATGTCCTCGTCAAGGAGATCGGGGCGTGAGCCTGGCGCCGCGGATCCTGATTGTCGACGACGAGGCCGCCATCCGGCGCCTGCTGCGGACGAGCCTCGAACGGGCCGGCTACCGGCTCGCCGAGGCCGGCAATGCCCGCGAGGCGATGACCGCGGTGCAGATCGACCGGCCGGACGCCGTGCTCCTCGACCTCGGCCTGCCGGACCGGGACGGCCTGGAGCTGGTGCCGCTGATCAAGGCCGCGGGCCCGGCCCTCATCATCGTCTCGGCCCGCGAGGCGACCGAGCAGAAGGTGGCCGCGCTCGATCTGGGCGCCGACGATTACGTCACCAAGCCGTTCGACACGGACGAGGTGCTGGCCCGCATCCGCACCGCCTTGCGCCACCGGCTGGCGGCGGAGAACGAGCTGGTGATCGCGGGCGAGGTGACGGTCGACCTCACCCGGCGCCGGGTCACCAGGGGCGGCGAGGAGGTGCATCTCGCGCCGAAGGAATATGGCTTTCTCGCCGAGCTCGCCCGCCATCCCGGCCGGGTGATCACGCACGCGCAGTTGCTGCGCGCGGTCTGGGGCGAGGCGCATGAGCGCGACGTCGAATATCTCCGCGTCGCGGCGCGCGGCCTGCGCCGCAAGCTCGAAAACGATCCGGCGGCGCCCGTGCTGATCAAGAACGAGCTCGGCATCGGCTATCGCCTGGACGCATAACCGAACATTGTCGCACCGCCGGCCTCGCGCGACCCAAGCCGTTGCCCAATAATGATTAATCCAGAGCAAGGTCGGTCCGGCGCCGGGAACAAAGCGCCCCAAGTCGCGCTCTTGCGGCACGTCACCCAGATACGGAATTCCTCCCATGGCAACCGCATTCGACATGGCCTCGGGCCAGTCCCGATCCCAATTCCTGAACGACGAATTCCAGCAGGCGCTGGCCTGCTGGAACCACCAGCGCCTGGCGCCCGCCTTTCCGTCCGCGGACTGGCGGATGTTGCTCGACGGCGACGCCAAGATGCTTCGGCTCGAAGGTGCTTTCCTGGAGGAGCTGCGCGCCGACGTGATCGAGCGCGCGGCGGAAGCGCCGACGGATCCGCAGGGCTTCGTCGCCTGGTTCGAGGCGCTGGAGAGGGACGGCCCGGGACAGCATGATCCGCTCTTCCCGTGGCTGGCCGAGGAAGCGAGCCTCGACGCGATGCGCTGGTTCCTGACCCAGGAGGCGGCCGGCGAGGCGGGCTTCGAGGACCTCACCGCTTATGCCCAGGTGAAGCTCCCCACCCGCGCCAAGCTGGAGCTCGCGCGCAATTATTGGGACGAAATGGGCCGCGGCAACGTCAAGGGCATGCACGGGCCGATGCTGGAGCATCTGGTCACGGCGCTGCGGCTCGCGCCGTCGATCGAGGCGACGGTCTGGGAGAGCCTCGCCCTCGCCAATGCGATGACCGCGATGGCGACGACTCGGCGCTATGCCTGGCATGCGGTGGGCGCGCTCGGCGTGATCGAGCTGACCGCGCCGGGCCGCTCGGCGGCGACCGCCGCCGGCCTCAGGCGGCTCGGGATCAGCGGCAAGGACCGGCATTATTTCGATCTCCACGCGGTGCTGGACGTGAAGCATAGCGAGGCCTGGAACCGGGAGGCGATCGCGCCGCTCGTCGCCGAGGATGCGCGCCGCGCGACCGCGATCGCGGAAGGCGCGTTGATTCGCCTGGAATGCGGGGCGCGCTGCTTCGCGCGTTATCGGGACGCTTTGTGGGGGTGACGCGCGTCCGGTTTCCGTCGCGGCTCAGTGCAGCTTGTGCCCGCCCGCGGCGCAAGCTGGCCGGCCGGGCGAGACGGTGAACAGGGTCACCCCGTCTCGCGCGGTGAGCTGAATGGACAGATAGGGGTCGCTGGACGACAGGCCCGCGAACCGCTTCACCGCGCAACGGCACGCCGTGGCCAGATCGGGAAAATCCTCGCCCTGCTCGTCTTCCCAGCGGCTTCGGCCGACGAGGTGGAAGAAGTATCTGGTCATGGCGGGGTCCCTGGCGTGTCACCCCCCCGGCGGCAAGCGCCCACCGCGCCCATTGGTTCCGGATCCTTAAAAACTTATCCAGATCAACATGTTGTGCCGCCAGTCGTTACCGGCCGGGCGCCCGTTGAAAAGGCCGCCCCCGAACGAGCGGGGAGCGGCCCTGGAAGTGTCGAAGCTTCCGCCTGTTGAACGCCCGGGGGCGGCCCGGCGTTCCGCGAGCCACCCCCCGACGCGAACCAGACTCTTAGACCTCGGCCGAGATTGCCTGGCCGATGCCGTCGCCCTTGAAGCCGACCGCCTCGGGCTGCACGACGCCCGGCATCGCCGCGACGTCGTAAAGCTCGACGATCTTGCTCTCGAAGCGCAGCCATTCGACGGTGCGGCCGGTCTGGATGTCGACGATGATCAGGCCGCAGCGCGCCTCCGCGTCCTTGGCGGCGAGCCGTTCGTCCAGTTCGAGCCCCTCGAAGGTCTTGTTGCCGCGCGGCCGGGAGAGCCCGATGATCGCGAAGCGGCCGACGAAGGCGAGGCCGCGGGCATAGCCCGGGCAGAAGGCGATCGACGTGAAGGCGCCCGTCGCCGGATCGACCGTGCCGAACTCGCCGCGGCCCGAATTCAGCACGAACAATTTCCCGTCGTGCAGGCGGGGGGAGTGCGGCATGGAAAAGCCGGAGGCGACGATCTCGCCCGAGTCGACGTCGACGATCACGCCGCCGTCGCGGCGCCGCTCGCGCCAGCCGTCGGCGACGTCGGAGCGGCTGACCGCGGTGACATAGGCGGCGCGCGTGCCGTCCATGGCCAGGCCGTTGAGATGGCAGCGATCCTCGCGCGACAGCTCGCTGATGAAGGGCGGCCGCCACAGCGGGCGGAAGCTGGCGACGTCGCTGATCGTCGCCAGGCAGTTGAAGGCGGTGTTGACGAAGATCGGGCCCAGCCGGCCGCCGCCGACATCGCCGACGCCGATGTCGTGGACGTCGATCGCCCCCGTGACCCGGCCCTCGCGCGGCACGAACATCCGGTCGGCGCCGCTCTCGCCGCGCTCGCCGGGCGGCAGCGCGTTGCGGAACCGCCAGAGCACGGACTTGGCGCTGGTCCACAGGCCCTGGCCGTCCGTCCACAGGCCCTGGCAGTGATCGATCATGCGCTCGTGCGCGCGCATCGTCCCGTTCGGACGGCGGCCGATCATGAACAGACGGCCGGCCTGATAAGTGGTGAAGGCGATGCTCGCATTCTGGGCGCCGAGCCAGTCGGACAGGCCCGGCGATCCGTAGAGCAATGCTTCGCGGGGCGCGGATTCGGCGGCGGCCGACGGTTCGGCTTCGGTGATGTCTTGGGTGTCGCTCATCGCGCGATCTGGGATGAAAGCGGCGACTCGGTCAAGCCGGGGCTATTCGGTGAAGCCGAAGCGCTCCAGCAGCGCGGCGCGGCTGTATCGCGGCGGGACGCCCCGGCGACCTCGCCCCGACACCAGTTCGTAGAGGTCGGGGCCGACCAGGCGGTACCAGGGAACGTCCGCCGCGCCGCGCGATTCGAGGTGCGCGAGATAGGCATCGAGACTGTCGAACGTCCGGCCTTGGGCGAAGGGCAGGGGCGGGTTCTGGGTCATGGTTCACCTCCGGAACGAGTCGCGCGAATCTAGATGCAGGTTTGTAACACTGGCGCAAACTGTTGGAAAACATGAGAAAAATCAGCGCTTGGAGTCACGGTTAACAATCGGTTAGCGTGGACCCTTCGTGTGGGGGGACCACAGATAATTTTCAAAGGGGATTCTCGATGGCCAAAGTCGCGAAGGGTCGCGCAGTTTTTAACGGCACCACCGAGCAGGTAGGCGGAGAAATCATCTCGGGACGCCAGCTGCTCGCCGTATCCGACAAGCCCGCGCCCGCTTTCGGCACCGACGGGGTCCTGCAGGGACCGCACGGCACGCCGCGCGACTTCTCCGTCTACGGCGTCGACAAGCCCGCCGGCTCGCTCACCTTGACCTCGCTGACCGACAGCGCCGCCCTCGGCGGCACCGCCGATCTCGGCACCACCCTTCGCACCGGCCATTACGAGAACATCCTCGCCGCGCGCCATGTCGTGACCGACCCGCGCGCCCAGAGCCTCGGCTTCTGCGGCGGCTGCGGCACCTGCGCGCACAATGACGGCAAGGACTTCAACGGCTACGAGCGCAACGGCAGCGATGTCGGCGCCGGCACCGACGCCCTTCCCTTCGAGACGGCGGACGAAGGCGTCCTTACGGTCACCGTCGGCGGGACCGTCTCCGGCGTGATCGACGTCACCGGCGACGAGGACCAGATCCAGGTCGCCCTCGTGGCGGGCAACACCTATTCGTTCCACCTCTACGGCGCCGGCGCCAATGCGGTGAACGACACCTTCCTGCAGCTCTTCGCGCCGGACGGCACCACCCTGATCAACGAGGACGATGACGGCGCCACCGGCATCTATTCGATCATCACCTACACGGCGGCGGTTTCCGGCACCTACAATCTCGTCGCCTCCTCCTTCGACAATCCGGGCGATCCGGGCCTTGGCGACTGGACGCTCGCCGTCCACCAGCAAGGCGCCGACGAGGCGCCGAGCGCGCCGCCGTCGGTCGTTCCGGTCACGGTCGGCTACAATTACGGCTTCATCAGCCCGGCCGGCACGGACGAGGACGTCTATTCGATCACCCTGACCGCCGGCATGATCTACAATTTCGAGGTCGCGGCCGGCGCCGACTACAATACCGACTGGCAGGCCGTGCCGCTCGGCGAGGTCGACACGATCCTGCGCATCTACAACAGCGCCGGTACCCTGGTGTTCGAAGGCGACGATATCGACTTCCCGGATGACATCAGCTCGGCGGTCGGCTTCATCCCCGACGTGGGCGGCACCTATTATGTCGAGATCGACGGCTATTCCGGCCAGTCTGGCGGCTACGTCCTCGAGATCACCGAGACCGATCTCTCCACGCTCGATCCGCTCGATGCGATCAACTGGGGCGGCGACGACAACAAGGTCGACAATGCCGACACGCTGCTGATCTACTTCGCCGCCGACGGCGAGACCTATGACGGCGTCGAGTCGATGGGCTGGACGAGCTACGAGCAGGGCCAGGCGCTCGCCGCCTTCCAGACCTATTCGGAATTCGCGAACCTGACCTTCGCGATCACCACCGACGAGTCGATCGCGGACTTCCACCTCGTCACCACCGAGAGCGACGAGTTCCTCGGCTATTTCAACCCGCCGGGCGAGACCAATGCCGGCGTCGGCGTGTTCGCGATCAACGGCTCCGGCTGGGATCGCACCGGCACCGAGGGCTCGATGGAGCCGGGCGGCTATGGCTGGATCACCCTCATCCACGAATTCGGCCACGGCCTCGGCATGGCCCACCCGCACGACAATGGCGGCGATTCCGACGTCATTCCGGGCGTCACCGGGCCGTTCGGCAGCTACGGCATCTTCGACCTGAACCAGGGCGTCTACACGACGATGTCGTACAATGACGGCTGGCAGCTCCATCCGGACGCCGACGGCAACGGCTTCCCCGTGCCCGACACGCTGGACTACGGCTATCAGGGCACGCCGATGGCGTTCGACATCGCGCTGATGCAGATCAAGTACGGCTCGGTGACCGCCAATACCGGCAACACCGTCTATACCCTGCTCGACGCCAACGTGGCCGGCACCTTCTACCAGACGATCTGGGATACGGGCGGGACCGACACGATCGCTTATGGCGGCAGCGCCAACGCGACCATCGACCTCACCGCCGCGACGCTCGATTATTCGGCGACCGGCGCGGGCGTCGTCTCCTGGGTCGACGGCATCTTCGGCGGCTTCACCATCGCCAATGGCGTCGTCATTGAGGACGCCGCGGGCGGCACCGGCAACGACACTCTGGTCGGCAATGCGGTCAACAACACGCTGACCGGCAATGACGGCAACGACACCTTCTTCGGCGGCCTTGGCGACGACACATTCGGCGGCGGCAACGGCACCGATACCGCCATCTATCTGGGCAACCAGGCCGACTACACGATCACCGCGATCGCCGGCGGCTTCACCATCGAGGACAACAACACGGTCGACGGCGACGACGGCTTCGACACGTTCATGGATGGTGAGCAGATCCAGTTCGCGGACGGCACGATCAACCTCGGCGACGCCCCGGGCAACCAGGCGCCGACCCTCACCGACTTCGGGCCGACGGTCACGTTCGGCGAGCAGGCCGTCAACGGTGCGCCGCAATTGCTCGACGCCGATGTGACCTTCGCCGATTCCGACAATAATTTTGACGGCGGCACCTTGGTCGTCTCCGGCCTGCTGGCCGAGGACGTGGTCGCGGTTCGCAACCAGGGCAATCTGGCGGGCCAGGTCGGTGTCTCCGGCGCGAACCTCTCTTATGGCGGTGTCGTCATCGGCACGATCGCCGGCGGCAGCGGCGCCACGCTCACCGTCACCTTCAACAACCTGGCGACGGCGGTCGCGGTCGAGGCGGTGATCGAGAACCTCACCTACGCCAATGCCAGCAACGATCCGACGGCGGTCCGCACGCTGACCCTCAATGTCACCGACGACGAGGGCGCCAGCCTGATCGGCAGCACCTACACACCGGGCGCCTATGTCGAGCAGACGGGCGCGAACGATCCGCTCGCCAATCCGGCCCGCCTGGTGACGCTGGACGCCAATCCCACCCTGGCGTTCGTCGACGTCAACAATGACGGCGATCTCGACATCATCGCGGGCACCGGCCCCGGCCTGCCCGGCGGCACGCTGCGCTATTTCGAGAATAACGGCGCCGGCTATACCGAAGTGACCGGGGCTGCCAATCCGTTCAACGGCTTCGACGTGGACGCGCCGGGTCTCACCCCGCCGGACAATGAAGGCTATTATTCCTCGCCGGCGACGATCGACATCGACGGCGACGGCGACCTCGACCTCGTCGTGGGCTCGAACTACGGCTACTTCTTCACCTTCCAGAATAACGGCAACGGCACCTGGACCCAGCTGCTCGGCGCCGCCGATCCGTTCGACGGCCTCTATCATCCCTATTTCTCGGATGTGGCCGGCATCGACTTCGACGGCGACGGCGACATGGACCTCGTCTCGGGCAACAATGGCGGCGGCCTCGCCATCATCGAGAATGAAGGCGGCGGCGTATGGACGCCGCTGGCGTCGGGCAGCCCGTTCCCCGCCGACGTCGGCAGCTTCGCCTCGCCCACGGCCGGCGACATTGACGGCGATGGCGACGACGACCTCGTCGTCGGCCTCGGCGGCTCGTCCAATCCGTCCGGCCAGATTCTGACCTTCCAGAACAATGGCGGCGGCAGCTTCACCCAGCTGACCGGCGCGGCCAATCCGTTCAACGGCATCGACGTCGGTGTCTACGCCCTCCCGGTCCTGGTCGATCTCGACGGGGACGGCGATGCCGATCTCGTCGTCGGCGACAGCTCGGGCGGCGACACGCGGGTGTGGCTGAACACGGGCGTGTTCACGCCGGTCCCGGCGCCGACCATCCAGGTCACCGTCAACGCGCAGAACGACGCGCCGGCGGGCACGAACAATAGCGAGACGATCCTGGAGAACACCTCCTACACCTTCGCGGCGGTCGACTTCGGCTTCAGCGACACGCTGGAGGGCGACGCCTTCGCCGGCGTGGTGATCACCACCCTGCCTGGCAACGGCTCGATCACGCTGAACGGCGTGGCGGTAAGCGCGGGCCAGTTCGTGTCCGTCGCCGACATCAATGGCGGTCTGCTCGAATTCACGCCCGATGCGGATGAGAATGGCGCGAACTATGCCAGCTTCACCTTCCAGGTGAGGGATGACGGCGGCACCGCCAATGGCGGCCTGGACACCGACCAGACGCCGAACACCTTCTCCTTCGTGGTGACGCCGGACAATTTCGCGCCGGAGCTGACCGACGTGGATTCGCCGGTCACCTTCCTCGAGAACACGGTCAACACGACGCCGCAGATCCTCGACAACGACGTCACCCTTGTCGACGCCAAGGGCTTCGCCAACGGCTCCGTCGTGGTCAGCGGCCTGCTGGCCGAGGACCGGGTCGGTCTCAACAACGAGGGCACGGGCGCCGGCCAGATCGGCGTCTCGGGCGCGAACGTCACTTATGGCGGCGTCGTCATCGGCACCTATGCCGGCGGCGTCGGCAACGACTTCACCGTGACGCTGAATGCCTCGGCAACGACAGCGGCGGTCGAGGCCCTGCTCGAGAACCTGACCTACGCCAATGTCAGCGACACGCCGACGGCGAGCCGCACGCTCTCGATCCAGGTCTATGACGACGAGGGTCTGGGTCTCCCGACCGGCGCCGCCTTCACGGAACAGACCGGGGCGAACAATCCGTTCTCCGGCTTCCAGGTCGTCGACGACATCAACGGGGGCGACGGCAACGGCACGATCTCGACCTTTGTCGATGTCGACGCCGACGGCGATCTCGACCTCGTGGTCGGCTCGCAGCGCGGCGTGCTGCAGGTCCTCTCCAACAATGGCGACGGCACCTACACCGAGCTCACCGGCGCGGCGAACCCGCTCGACGGGTTCAGCGTCGGCGCCAGCGGCACCTATTCGGCGCCGACGGCGATCGATGTGGACGGTGACAGCGACCTCGATCTGGTGGTCGGCTCCAATTACGGCGATCTCGTCGTGCTGGAGAATGACGGAGCGGGCGGCTGGACCAATGGCGGCTTCATCTCGGGCGCCGCGGTCTATGCCTTCTCGACGCCGGTCGCGGCCGACATCGACGGCGACGGACTCGACGATCTCGTGGTCGGCAGCCTCACCGGCTTCCTCTACGGCTTCATCAACAATGGCGACGGCACGTTCACCGAGCTGACCGGGGCCAATGATCCGTTCCTGACCACGGTCGTCCAGTATTTCTCGGCGCCGGGCTTCGTCGACATCGACGGCGACGGCGATCTGGATGCGGTGGTCGGCGATTATTATGGCGGCGTCACCGTCTTCCTCAACGACGCCGGCACCTTCGTCGAATCGACCGACAATCCGTTCGCCGGCGAGACCTTCTCGTCGATCCCGTCCTTCAACTTCCACGACGTGGACGGCGACGGCGATCTGGATGCGGTGGTCGGTTCGTTCGACGGCGACCTTCGTTACTTCGAGAACGTCACCGCCAACGGCGCCGAGATCGTCGTGAACGTGACCGCCGAGCCGGACACTCCGGTCGCGGCGCCGGACGCCTTCGCGATCGCCGAGAACCAGAACCTGTCGGGTTCGCTCTTCGCCGACAACGGCTCGGGCGCCGACGAGGGCTCTCCGCTCACGGTCTCGCAGGTCAACGGCTCGGGCGGCAATGTCGGGACGCAGATCGTGCTCGCCTCGGGTGCTTTGCTGACCGTCAATGCGAACGGAACGTTCGACTATAATCCGAACGGGGCGTTCCTCTCCACGCCGACCAACGGGTCGGGCGCGTCGAATACGCCGGGCCAGGACAGCTTCACCTACACGGTTGCCGGCGGCAACACGGTGACGGTGACCATCGTCCTCAACGGTCTCGACTCGAACGACACGCTGCGCGGCACGGCCGGCAACGACGTCCTCGCGGGCGGTCTCGGCAACGACGTCTACTTCGTGGAGAATAGCGGCGACGCGGTTCTCGAGACGGCGGGCCAGGGCACCGACCGCGTGTTCACGAGCGTGAGCTACACGCTGGCGGGCGGCAGCGAGGTGGAAATCCTCTCGACCACCGACAATGGCGGGACGGGGGCGATCAACCTCACCGGCAACGGCTTCGCCAACACCCTGCTCGGCAATGCCGGCGTCAACGTCCTCACCGGCGGCGCGGGCAATGACGTGCTCGACGGCAAGGACGGCAACGACACGCTCTACGGCGGTGCCGACAATGACTCGCTCTACGGCGCGGGCGGCAACGACGCGCTCTATGGCGGGTCGGGCACCAACTATCTGGAGGGCGGCCTCGGCGACGATCTCTATTTCGTCGACAACGGCCCCGACACGGTGATCGAGTTCGCCGGCCAGGGCACCGACCGCATCTATGCGAGCACCAGCTACACGCTGGGCGCCGGCGTCTCGGTCGAAACCCTCTCCACCAACGACAATGCGGGCACGGCCGCGATCAACCTGACCGGCAACGCGCTGGCCAACACGATCTTCGGCAATGCCGGCGCCAACGTCCTGAACGGCGGGGTCGGCAACGACATCCTCGACGGCAAGGATGGCAACGACACGCTCTACGGCGGCAATCACGACGACACGCTCTATGGCGGCCTCGGCAACGACAATCTCTACGGTGGCCTTGGCACCAACTATCTCTCGGGTGGCGCCGGCGACGACCGCTACTTCATCGAGAACGCCACGGACACGGTCGCGGAGGCGGTCGGCGACGGCAATGACCGCATCTTCACCAGCCTCAGCTACGTCCTGGCGGCCGGCGTCTCGATCGAGACGCTGTCCACCAACGACAATGCCGGCACGGTGGCGATCAACCTGACCGGCAACGCGCTGGCCAACACGATCATCGGCAATGCCGGGGCCAACATCCTGAACGGCGCGGCCGGCAACGACATCCTCGATGGCAAGGAAGGCAACGACACGCTCTATGGCGGCGCCAATGACGACACGCTCTACGGGCGCGACGGCAACGACACGCTCTATGGCGGGTCGGGCACCAACTATCTGGAAGGTGGCGCCGGCGACGATGTCTTCATCATCGACAGCAGCACGGATGTCGTCTTCGAGGCGACCGGCCAAGGCAATGACCGCGTCTACTCCAGCGCCAGCTACACGCTGATCGGGGGGATGTCCGTCGAGACCCTGTCGACCGACTTCAACGCGGGCACGGCGGCGATCAACCTGACCGGCAACAACCTCGCCAACACCATTTACGGCAATGACGGCATCAACGTCCTGACCGGCAATGGCGGCGACGATTTCCTCGACGGCAAGGGCGGCAACGACACGCTCATCGGCGGGGCCGGCAACGACACGCTCTACGGCCGGGCGGGCGCGGACATCTTCGTGTTCAACAGCGCGCTCGGGGCGGGCAATATCGACTCGCTGCCCGACTTCCAGACCGGGGTCGACAAGATCCACCTGGACGATGCGGTCTTCACCGCGATCGGTGGCCTTGGCGCGCTCAACGCCAATGCGTTCCACGCCGGCACTGGGGCGCACGATGCGGACGACCGGATCATCTACAACAGCGTGACCGGCCAGCTCTTCTACGATGCCGACGGCACCGGCAGCGGCGCCGCGGTCCAGTTCGCGAGCCTGAACTCCGGGCTGACCCTGGTGGCCAGCGACTTCCTGGTGATCTGACGAGGCGCAAGGCGGCGGGCCCGTGCCCGCCGCCGCCTTTTCCGGAACGTCCCAATGAGGCGCCGCTCGCGGCGCCTCTTTTTTTGCTCAGAGCCTCACCAGGCGTCGCGGGCCTGGCGGAGCGCGAGGAAGAGGTCGCGCCGGTCCGCATCGGGGCCGATGGCGCCGGTGCGGCGCAGCGCTTCCCGCACGGCTGGACTGTCGAGCCGGAAGAACAGGTTGATCCCGGCCTCCTCCGCCATCGTCGTCACATGGAGCGCCGCGCCGGCCGGCTCGAGCAAGGCGGCGGCCGCGCCGTTGCCGGGCTCATGGGCGAGGGTGAAGGCGAGATTGCGGGCCAGATAATCGTGGCCCGGATAGAGGCGCGTGCGCGGATCGAGCGCGGCGCGGAGGCGCTCGACCGTGTCGAACAGGGTCGGGGCATGGCCGCCATAGCCGCAATTGCCGACGCCGGCGCCGAACAAGGTGTCGCCGCAGAGGAGATAGGGCGTGCCGGCCGCCGCATCCGTCCCGAGCAGGGCGATATGGGTCATGGTGTGGCCGGGCGTGGCCAGGACCCGGAAGCTGCAGGTCTCGCCGATCGTGACGCTGTCGCCGTCGTTCAGCGTGGTGTCGATCGTCTCGATCACGCCCATCGCCGCCTTTGGCGCCAGCACCCGCGCGCCGGTCTCGCGCACGATCGCGTCGTTGCGTCCGGCATGGTCCCAATGTTCGTGGGTGTTGACGATGGCGGTGATGCGCAGGTCGTGCGCCCGCGCGGTCTCCAGCGTCAGCTCGACATGATAGGGGTCGATGGCGGCGGCCTCGCCGGTCTCTGCGCACCAGGCGAGGTAGCTC
This sequence comes from Allosphingosinicella sp., assembly GCA_035502235.1. GTDB lineage: Bacteria > Pseudomonadota > Alphaproteobacteria > Sphingomonadales > Sphingomonadaceae > Allosphingosinicella. The sequence goes on along the minus strand of DATJUQ010000063.1, from coordinate 15,832 downwards.
AGATGCGCGAAGGCGTTGCTGACCGGCGTGACGAGCAGCGGCATCAGGCCGCTTCCGTCGCCGCGGCCCGGATATTGTCGAAGAACAGGGTGTAATTGGCCTCGGAGATCGCCTTGGCCTCGGCCTCGCTCATGTCGACCGGGATGAAGGTGGAGCGCAGCGCCAGCACGCAGGCGTCCGGCCCGGCGCGGATCACCTTGGCGGTGCCGACATAGTCCGCGAAGGGGACGAAGCCGCCCGTGTCGACGATCCGGTAGTGCATCTCCATCTCCGCCGCGTCGAAATGGTCGCAGCGTTCGACCACATAGGTCTGCCCGAGATGGCCCTCGGTGCGCATCGTGCGGACCATGCCGAGCCCGTCGCCCTCGAATTCCATGGCGGCGACGAAGCCCCGCGCCGCCCGGCGCTGCCCCTCCTGGGTCGCGACCAGGGCCCAGACCCGCTCGGCCGGCGCGTCGATCTTCGAGGCGCGTTCGTTGACGACCATGGACTTCCCTCCCTGACAGGCGCCGCGGACCCGCCCCTCAGGAGGCGTTGAGGTCCCATTGCAGCTTCATCTTGTGGACCTTGAGGACCAGGCTGTTCTCGACGTCGGCGATGTCCGACCGGCCGTAGCAATGCTCGGTCAGGAAGGCGCGGAAGTCCTCCTGCGAGCGGTGATAGGTGGCGATGCTGAGATCGAAGCGGCCGAGCACCATGATCAGATAATAGACTTCGGGGACCGCGCTCAGCCGTTTGGCGACCTCGTCGATCGAGGCGCCGGCCGCGACCTTGATGAAGGTCAGCGCGTTGAAATTATAGCCCATCGCATAAGGCAGGGCCTCGGCCTGGATGGTGATGATATTGTCGTCGAGCAGCTGGCGCACGCGATTGCGGATCGTGCCCTCGGAGACGCCGAGCTGGGTCGCGATGGCGGAATAGGCCATGCGCCCGTCCTGCTGGAGCAGGGCGATGATCCGGCGGTTGAGCTCGACGCCGTCGGCGCCGCCATCTTCGCCCGGGTCGCCGCGCAGCGCCTTCACGGCCCGCCCGCGCCTTGCCGATTCCGCGCTCTCCGACATGCGACTCTTCCTTCCCCCAGCCAACACACCCCCCTCTGTGCCTTGCGCGGCTCCGATGCTCAATACGTACGGATTTCACAGCACAAAGTCAAATATGATACGAATATCGTAGATTATGAATTGACATAGTGCGCGAATCACATCCATATTTGTGATGGGTTGAGGGAATCGTAGACAATATGAACCAGCTTGCCGCACCGCTCATGCCGCGCCAGTCGCTCGCGCCACCCGTCGAGGGCACGGACGGCCTGTTCTCGCAAAGCTGGTTCCCGGTCTGCCTGTCGACCGATGTCGGCATGGACGAGGTGAAGGGTTTCGACTTCCTGGGCGGGCGGGTGATCGTGATGCGCGACGCGGCCGGCACGGCGAGCGTGCTCAGCGCCTATTGTCCGCATATGGGCGCGGACCTCTGCGTCGGCGAGATGATCGAGGGGACGGTGCGCTGCCCGTTCCACTTCTGGCGCTACGGCCCGGACGGCAAGTGCGTCGCCACCGCCTCCGGCGATCCGGTGCCGCCGGGGGCGCGGCTCTTCGCCTTCCCGACGGTCGAGAAATATGGCTGCGTCTTCGCCTTCAACGGCAGCGAGCCGTTGTTCGAGCTGCCCGACTTCCCGAAGCCGGCCGAGAATCTGGTCTGGAAGATCGGTGAGTGGGACGTGCGCATGCCGATCGATCCCTGGGTGATCTGCTGCAACACGCCCGACATGCAGCATATCCGCGTCGTCCACGGCATCAGCTTCGACAATGGCGAGCCGCACAAGGATGTCGTCTGGACGCCCCATTCGATGACCTACAAGTTCGACGGGACGATGCGCGACGGCACGAAGATCACCTTCGATGTCGGCATTTTCGGCACCAGCATCTACTGGCAGCACGGTCCGCTCGGCGGCCGCTGGTTCGGCTTCGTCGCGCCCATGGGCCTGCCGCGCCCCGGCGAATCGCGGCTCTTCTTCGCGGTCTGCGTGGAAGACGATCCGGCCGATCCCGAGGGCACCCGGGCTTTTCTCGAGGCGATGTACGATCTGGAGGTGGCGGTCGCCACCGAGGATCTGCCGATCGTCGAGCGGGCGCGGTTCAGGCCCGGCCTGCTGACCCGGAGCGACCGGTCGCTGGCCCGCTTCCTGCAATATCTGCGCGATTATCCGCGGGCGCATCCGTCCGCCGACCATATCAGCTGAGGGACATGAGATGGGCATCCTGACCGAGACCGACCGCGCCGAGATCGCCGCTTTGTGTCCGCGCCTCTACGCCGCCGTCGGCTGGGGGCCGGAGCGGACGCCGGACTGGGCAACGTTCCGCGCCTGCTGCCATCCGCAGGCGTCGCTCGTGCCGATGGGCAGCGGCGCGGCCGCGCCCATCCCGCTCGAGACCTTCATCGCGGGCATGGAGGAGCAGCGCGCGAGCGGCGCGCTCGCCGCGCTCAGCGAGGAGGAGATCGGCCACGCGGTCGAGGGCTATGGCAATCTCGCCAGCGTACGCAGCGCCTTCGTCGCGACGATCGACGGGGCCGCGCGCCGCGGCGTCACTTATGCGCACATCGTGCGCGACGAAGGCCGCTGGGTCATCCTGACGGCGATCTGGGAGAATGAGCGCGAAGACGCGCCATTGCCGGCCGCGCTCCTCTGAGCCGGCCCAATCAACAAGAAAAGATAGTCGAGGGGGAAGGGATCGACATGATGCGACGCGACACCAAGAGGCGCCTGTGCGCCCTGCTGCTGGGCACGGCCGGCCTGGTTGCGGCGGCGGCTCCCGCCAAGGCGCAAGACGCGCCGGAAACCGCACCCGCCGCCGCGCAGCAGGATGACGGCTTCGGCGACATCGTCGTCACCGCCCGCCGCCGCGAGGAAAATCTCCAGGACGTGCCGGATTCGATCACCGCCTTCTCCGCGACGGCGATCGCGGACCGGCGCCTGGAGCGGATCGACGACTTCCTCGCCATCACCTCCAACGTCCGGATCAACAACGATCAGGACACGGCGACCAACAACATCTCGATCCGCGGTCTCGGCGCCAACCGCAACCAGGCGGCTGCGGTCGCCTTCTCGGTCGACGGCGTGGTGCTGCCGGATTCGGACGCCTTCACCATCGACCTCACCGACGTCGAGCGGGTCGAGGTGCTGAAGGGGCCGCAGGGCGCGCTCTACGGCCGCGGCGCCATCGCCGGCGCGATCAACATCACCACCCGCCGCCCGACCAACGAGCTGCAGGTCGAGGGGCGCGCGGGCTACGCGACCGGCGACGCATGGCGTCTGTTCGGCGCGGTCGGCGGCCCGCTGGTCGAGGACGTGCTGCTCGCCCGGGTCTCCGTCTCGCACCGCGCGACAGACGGCACGATCATCAACCAGCTCGACGGGCGCGGCATCGACCGCAACCGGCAGACCCGGGCGACCGGGCGCATCATCCTGATGCCCGCGCCGGGCCTCGAGCTGGATTTCCGCGCCGCCTATACAGACGAGACCGGCGGCTCCACCTGGTTCAGCCGGTTCGACGTGCTCGGCCAGACCGGCGGCGAGATCACGCAGGCGGTCGCTTCGCTCTTTCCGTCGCAGGATACGCGCTCGCTGACCGAGCGGTCGATCACGGACCTGTCGCTGCTGATCAATTACGATGCGGGCTTCGGCACCTTCACCGCGATCAGCGCCTATAACGATATCGACGTCTTCTTCATGCAGGACCTCGACATCTCGCCTTTCCCGATGGTGCCGAACGCGCAGCAGTCGCGCGTCACCGAGGCGTTCAGCCAGGAGTTCCGCTTCACCTCACCCGCCGACCGCCGGTTCCGCTACATCCTGGGCGCCTATTACCAGCATTCGACGCGCGCCATCGAAACCAATGCGGTGCTGGACCTGTGCCTGTTCGCCAATTGCCTCACCGGGCCGGGCGGGTCCTTCGTTTCCGGCGGCACGATCGCGGCGCCGCTCGCGGACAACCGGATCATTTTCAACCAATATGCCGTGTTCGGCCAGTTCAACTTCGACATCAGCGAGCAGATCGAGCTCACTGCGGCCCTGCGCTACGATTCCAACCGCGGCCGCATCAACGACATCTTCTCGGCCTTCCGCACGGAAGCGACCTTCTCGGCGCTGCAGCCCAAGCTCTCCATCGCCTGGCGGCCGTCAGCGCAGTGGATGCTCTACGCGACCTATTCGCAGGGCTTCAAAAGCGGCAATTTCAACCCCGCCGCGGCCGGCCCGGCCTTCCCGCGCGTGCTCGGCGAGGAGACGTCGCGCAATTACGAGCTCGGCTTCAAATCCACCCTGCTGGATCGCCGGCTGATCTTCAATGCCGCGGCCTTCTATACCGAGCAGCTCGATCCGCAGATCTTCCAGCTCGATCCGGCGACGATCTCGCAAGGTTCGCTCAACGCGCGGCGCTTCGAGATCAAGGGCGTGGAACTGGAGCTCAGCGCGCGGCCGATGCAGGGGCTCGAGCTCAACGCCACCTTTGGCTGGCTCGACGCCGAGATCGACGATTTCAACGGCACCCCCGTTTATGTCGGCCAGCAGGTGCCGAACGCGCCGAAATTCATGCTGAATCTCGGCGCCCAATATCGCTTCCCGCTGGCCGGGGAGATCAGGGGGCGGTTCCGCGTGGATGCGGGGGTGGTCGGCCGCCAGTCCTTCCAGGACTTCCAGCTCCCGGCCAACGACCAGCTCTATCTCTACCAGCGCAGCTACGGCACGGTCGACGCGCAGATCGGGATCGAGGGGGAGAATTGGACGGCGACAGCCTTCGTTCGGAACCTGTTCGAGCGGGATTATGCGACCAGCGCCTTCTCCCGCTACATCTTCGCGGCGGCTCTGGTGCCGCTGAACAGCGACGCGGTGCAGCGCGATCCGGGCCGGATTTTCGGCGTCGAGCTCGGCTTCCGGTTCTGAGGGGGCGGGGGATGACGATGAAGAGCGAGCCTTTCCACCTGCGGCCCGAGGGCGAGAAGGCGTTCGGCTATGCCCAGGCGGTGCGGCGCGGCGACACGCTTTATGTCGCCGGGACGCTGGCGGTGGACGAGGGCTTCGCGCCGATCCATGCGGGCGACATGGCGGGGCAAATCGAGGCCGCTTATGCCGCGATCCGCGATACGCTGGCGGCGCATGGCGGGACGCTGGCCGACGTGGTGCGGGAGACGGTCTACGTGACCGACATGGATGCCTTCATCGCCGCCAATGGCGCGCGCATGGCGGCCTATGCCGGCTGGCTGCCGGCCGCCACGGCGGTCGAGGTGAAGCGGCTCGCCTTTCCCGAAGCCATGGTCGAGATCGAGGTCACCGCGATCCTTTGAGTGAGGAGCAGCCGATGACCGACCAGGCCGATCCCGCGCGCGTACAATGCCGCGACAGCGTCCGCATCGCCGCGCCGGCCGAGGCCGTCTGGGCCGTGGTCGGCGATCTCGCCAGCCTGGTGCCGGGCGGCGGCATGGTCGAGCGGATCGAGCTGGACGGGGAAGGGGCGGGCGCCATCCGCACCTTCCACCTGTCGGGCGGCGCGCGGGTCGTGGAGCGGATCGAGAGCCACGAGCCGGCGCTGCGGTGCTATTCCTACCGGATACTCGACTTCGGCCCTTTGCCGTTCGCGGATTATGTCGGCGCCGCCGAGGTGATCGCGGACGGGCGCGACGGCTGCCTCCTTTCCTGGTCTGCGGATGCGACGCCTGCCGGCGTGGATGCCGCCACGCTGCGAACGATCGTCGCGGCCAATCTCGACGGCGCGCTCCAGGCGGTCGCGGCGCACTTCCGGCCGGCGGCGTGAGCGAAGCGCCACCGCTCGCGGGGGAGGCCGGCGCCGACGTCGCGGTGATCGGCGCGGGCTTCGCCGGCCTCGTCGCCGCGCTGGAGCTGGCGGAGGCGGGGCGGGCGGTCGTGCTGCTGGAGGCCGGGCCGCTCGGCGCCAATGCCTCGGCGGCCAGCGCGGGGCAGATCGGCCCGCTGTTCTACGGCGCGCGCAAGACTCCGGCGCAGGTCGCGGCGAAGCTGGGTCCGGCGCGGGCCGACCGGCTGCACCGCCGCGTCGCCGGCTCGGGCGACTGGCTGTTCGACCGGATCGCCGCGCTCGGCATCGACTGCGGCGCGCGGCGCGGCTTCCTCGCCGTCTATCGCAGCGAACGATCGCTCGCCCGCGCGGCGGCGGATTTCGCCCAATGGGACGGGCATGGCGGCCTCTGGGAGCGACGGGGGCGGGACGATGTCGCGCGCGCCATCCGCTCCACCCGCTATGCCGGCGGCATCTTCCTGCCCCAGGGCGGGATCCTCGATCCCGTGCGCCTGCTGGAGGGGCTGGCGCGGACCGCGGTCGCGGCCGGCGTCCGGATCCATCCCGGCAGCCGCGTCGAGACGCTGCGCCAGTCGGGCGACCGCTGGACGGTCGGCACGGCGGACGGGCGCGTGAACGCCCGCTTTGTCCTCGTCGCGACGGGCAGCGCCGGGCTGCCGGCCTGGCCCGGTCTCGACCGGACCGTCTACGCCGCGCCGGTCGGCATCGCGGTCACCGCGCCCTTGCCCGATCGGGGCGCCGGCTTGCTGCCCGGCGGCGGGCCGGTCGCGGACCTCGACGACAAGGCGATCTTCGCCCCCGCCATCACCGAGGACGGCCGGCTGTCGATGAGCTTCCTGATGAGCGGCGCGGCGGCGGATCTCGCCCGCAGCCCCGCGCCCGCGCGGCGGCGGCTGGCGCGGGTCTTTCCGGGCCGGGACCTGCCCCCGTTCGAGCGCCTGTCCTGGGGCCGGGTGGCGCTGACCCCCGACGGACTGCCCCGGCTGATCCGCGGCGGCGAAGGGCTGCTGGCGGTGACGGGCTGCAACGGCTTCGGCCTGACGCTGGGCGTGCTTGCCGCGCGGGAAGCGGCGCGGCACATCATGGGGCGGGCGCCGGCTGCGCTGGCCTTGCCCTTGTCGGAAGCGAAACCGCTGCCGGCGGCGCGGCTGATGCCGGCTTTGCTGCGCGCGGTGCTGGCCCCGCTGGCCAACCGGCTGGGCGCCTGAACGGAAGAAGGACGAGACATGGTCGAGACGGCGGATGTGGTGGTGATCGGCGCGGGCATCATGGGGATGAGCGCGGCCTTCCAGATCGCGCGCCGCTCGAACGCCCGCGTCGTCGTGCTGGAGAAAGGAGTCGGGCCGGGGGAGGGCTCGACCGGCGCCTCCTCGGCGGTCTGCCGCTTCCGCTATTCCTATGCCGAGATCGTCCAGCTCGCGAAGGACGGGATCGGCGCCTATCGGCATTGGCCGGACTTCCTCGGCATGGCGGCGCCCCATGCGCGCTTCCACCGGATCGGCGTGGTCTGGCTGTCGGACGAACGGGACTGGGCGGTGCGCGAGGCCGCGCGCATGGAGAGCCTGGGCATCGCCGCCGACGCGCTCGACGACGCGGCCCTGGCGGAGGCTTTTCCGGGCCTCTCCCCCTGCGTCGTGCCGCCCGATCTGGTCGGCGGCGAGGCGCATGAATGCAGGGGCGGAGCCCGGCATCTGTTCGAGCGCGACGGCGGCTATATGGACCCGGTCGACGCGCTGCAGGACCTGATCGCGGCGGCGCGGGCGCGGGGCGTGGAGGTGCGCTTCTCCACGCCGGTCGACGACATCGTCGTGGGCAGCGGCGCGGTCGCCGGGGTCAGGCTCGCGGACGGCGCGACCATCGCCTGCGGCCAAGTGGTGATGGCGGCGGGGCCCTGGTGCCTGCCGTTTCTCGACCGGCACGGGCTGGGCGGGCGCTGGCCGCTGGAGCCGACCCGGATCCAGATCGCCCATATCGATCGGCCGGCGGAATTGAAGGGTGACCTGCCGGTCTGCGTCGATATGGCCGGGGGCATCTATTTCCGCCCGCAGAATCGCGGGCAGCAGATCATCGTCGGCTCGGTCCTCGAGGAGGACGAGAAGGAGAGGGTGGACGCGCCCGACGACTATGCGCGCTATGCCGACGACGATTTCATCCGGCCCAAGCTGCACGCGCTGCAGCATCGCCTGCGCCTGCCGGAGATCAGGGGGCATGTCCGCGGCTATAGCGGCCTGTACACGATCAACCGGGCGGACATGCACCCGATCGTCGGGCCGACGCCGGTCGCCGGCCTGCATGTCGCCAGTGGCTGCAGCGGCCACGGCTTCAAGCTCGCGCCCGCGATCGGAGCCTTGCTCGCCAGGCATGTCACCGGCCTCTCCGCGCCGGACTTCGACGCGGCGATGGATCCGGCCTTCCTCGCCTTCGACCGCGCGCCGATCCGGCTCGCCGCGATGAACGTGCTCGCCTGAGCGCTGGCCGCTTCGGCGGAAACGCGCGGCGCCTCCACCTTCACGATCGGCTAGACCGGCATCTCCGCGGCGGCGCGCAGGCGGCGGAGCGCCTTGTGGGCCTCGCTTTCGTCCAGGCTGGCGAAGCCGAGCCGCAGCCCCCGCCGGGTCGAGGGCGCGACCGCATAGGAGGTGGAGGGCGCGAAGCGGATCCCGCAGGCGGGGCCGTTGGCGTCGATCCGGTCGAGCAAGGCGGGATCGGCGAAGCTGAGCCAGAAGGCGAGGCCGCCGTCCGGTTTCGCGAAGGTCGCGAGGCCGCCGAGATGCTCCTCCAGCGCCGCGGCGAAGGACTGCATGCGGGCCGCGTAGATGGCGTGGGTCTTGCGCGCATGCCGCCTGATCTCGCCGGAATCGACCAGCTCTGCGACCGCTTCCTCGGCCGGCACGCTGCCCTGGCGATCGAGGTGCATGATCTCGCTGGCGATCGCGTCGATCACCCGCGATGGCGCCACGACATAGCCGATCCGCAGGCTCGGCAGGGTCAGCTTGGACAGCGAGCCGACATAGATGGTGGAGCCGGGCGCGTAGCTGGCGACCGGCAGCAGGGGCTGCGAATCGAAATGATATTCATGGTCGTAATCGTCCTCGATGATCGCGAAGCGATGGGCGCGCGCCAGCTCGATCAGCCGCAGCCGCCGTTCTGGGCGAAGCGCGACGGTGGTCGGGAATTGGTGATGGGGGGTGAGGAAGATGGCGCGCACCGGCTGGGCGCCGCACAGCCGCTCGAGCGCGTCGATGTCCATCCCGTCCTGGTCGACGGGCACGGTCAGGATCTGCGCCCCGACCGCGGCGAAGGCGGCGGCGGCGGGCGCGTAGCTCAGCTCCTCCATCACCGCCGCGTCGCCCGCGCCGGCGAGCACGCGCGCCGCCAGCATCACTCCCATCTGGCTGCCCCGGGTGATGCAGAGATTGTCGGGCTGGACCACGAGCCCGCGCTGCGCGCGCAGCATCGCCGCCAGGCTTTCCCGAAGCACGGCCGAGCCCCGCGGATCGGAATAGCCCAGCCGATTGCCGTGCCGCGCGCGGCGCATCGCGTCGCGATAGGCGCGGGCGAGCGGCTCGGTGGGGAAGAGGCGGCTGTCGGGCGAACCCTCGTCCAGGGTCAGCATGGCGGAGCCGGAGAGGACGAAGGGCGCCGGCGCGGCGCGGGAGAGCGGAAAATCGGGCTCGGCGCCGGGGGAGGGGCGGGCCTCGTCCTGCCCGGGCAGCCGCTCGGGCAGGGTGCGCGCGACCACCGTGCCGCGCGTCCCGCTCGTCTCCAGCCAGCCCTGCGCGATCAGGTCGTCATAAGCGAGCACCACCGTCTTGCGGTTGACGCCGAGCATGGTGGCGAGCTCGCGGCTGCTCGGCAGGAAGCCGCCGGGCACCAATCGGCCGCGCTGGATGTCGCGGATCAGCGCGTGGATGATCTGCGTGCGCAGCGGCTGCGCGCCCTCGGCGGAGATCTCTTCCGCCAGATTCTGTTTCCACGGCCGAAGCATTGGACCCCTGAATGAATCGAAACTGGCGGTATTCCATGGTCCACTAATCGCGGATGTTCAAGGCGGGGAGATCGACATGCATCCTGTCCGCCTGATCCTGCTCGCCGCCTCGGCCGCCCTGTTCGGGGCCGCCGGCGCCATTGCCCAGCCGGTCGCGCCATTGGTCGTCGACGGCCAGAGTCTCGACCCTGCCTTGCACGCCTTGCTCCTCCAGGAGCAGGCGGCGGCGCGCGCGGCGCCAGCCGTGCCGGGCGATCCCGGCGCCACCGCCGAAGGGCGCGCGGCGGCGCGGGCCGCCTTCGACCGGCGTTGGGCGTCCCGGACGATCGCGAGCGCGGACATGGCCTGGGTCCGCGATCTGGCGGCGACCGGCCGCGGCGGCGCGATCCCGGTGCGGGTCTACCGGCCGAGCGTCGAGGGGCCGCTGCCGGTCATCGTCTATTATCATGGCGGCGGCTGGATCCTTGGCGGCCTCGACGGCGCGGACGGCGCCGTCCGCCTGATCGCCAACGAGGCCCGGGCGATCGTCGTCTCGGTCGGCTACCGGCTGGCGCCCGAACATCCCTATCCCGCCGCCTGGGACGATGCCGAGGACGCCTTCGCCTGGGTGGAGGGTCAGGCCGCCGCCTGGGGCGGCGATCCGGCCCGCATCGCGGTGGGCGGGGACAGCGCCGGCGGCAATCTCGCCGTCACCACCTCGCTGCGCCGCCTCGCCGCGGGCCGGCGCGCGCCGGTCGCGCAGCTGCTTTACTATCCGGCGGTCGATATGGGGCGGGATTATCCGTCCTGGCGGCTGTTCGGCGAGGGCTTCGGGCTGGATCGGAGCTTCGCCGATTATGTGATGCCGCGCGTCTTCCCGGCCGGGAACCAGGGTGGGCCGGAAGGCTCGCCGCTGCACGCCAGGGCTGCCGGGCCGGTGCCGCCGACCGTGCTGGCCATCGCCGGCTTCGACATTCTGCGCGATCCGGCCGACGCCTATGCCGCGCGGCTGGCGCGGGACGGCGTGCGCGTCACCCGCTTGCTCTATCCCGGCCTTACCCACGGCTTCCTGCAGCTCTCCGGCCCGGTGCCGGAGGCGGCGCGCGCGGCGCGCGAGCCGGCGCGGCGGCTGGGCGAGCTGGTGCGGGAGGTGGCGCGGCCCGCCTCCTGAGCGGTCGCCGGCACGGTCGGCGATTCCAAGAACATACGCTGCCGTATTGACGATCATCCATGAGAAAAGACGCGGAGGGGAAGCGATGAGAGGACGGAACAGGCTTCGTTCGGGAACGGCGGCGCTCGCTTTATTTTGGAGCGCGCCGGCTTTGGCCCAGACGGCGGCGCCCGAGGCGGCGGCGGTCGCGCAGGACGAGTCGCAGGAGGTGGTGGTCACCGCCCAGCGCCGCACCGAGCGGCTGCTCGACGTGCCGGTCTCGGTCGCCGCGCTCGGCGAGGACCAGATCGTCGCCATGGGCGCGCAGGACGTAGGCGATCTCGCCAATTACGTGCCCAACGTCGCCATCGCCGAGGGCACCGGTTTGGGCTCGGCGGTGTTCATCCGCGGCGTCGGCTCGAACAGCCGCAATATCGGCTTCGACAGCCGCGTCGGCGTCTATCTGGACGGCGTCTATCTGGGCCAGTCCGCGAACATCAACCAGCAGCTGGTCGATATCGAGCGGGTGGAGGTGCTGCGCGGGCCGCAAGGCGCCCTGTTCGGCAAGAATACGGTGGCGGGCGCGATCAACCTGATCACCAGCCGGCCGAGCGACGCGTTCAGCGCCTATTTCAACGGCCGCGTCGGCAATTACGACGCGCGCACCGCCACGGCGCGGATCAACATGCCGCTCGGCGAGGGCGTGGCCGCGAAGGTCTCGCTCAGCCGCAATGTCCGCGACGGGTTCATCCTGAACCTGGTCGACGGCCTGCGCGGCGACGATGTCGACAATTGGGCCTGGCGCGGCCAGCTGCGCTTCCAGCCCAACGACCGGATCGAACTGCTGCTCAGCGCCGATGGCCTCAGCGGCGACGAATATGGCTCGACGGGCAATGTGCTCACCAACACGTTCGGCACGGCGATCGACACGGTCGCGCCGGGCCGCCGCGAGATCGCGGTCACCCGCACGCAGACCAATGATCGCAATTTGTGGGGCGTCTCGCTCGACGGCTCCTACCGCTTCGATTCCGGCCATGCCCTGCGCTCGCAGACCTCCTATCGCCGGACCCGGTTCCGCTCGATCATCGACCCCGATTATTCGCCGCCGGACATCCTCTCGGTCGATTTCCAGGATCGCTACCGGCAGTTCACCCAGGAGCTGCAGCTCGTGTCGCCGCAGGGCGAGCGCTTCGAATATCTGGTCGGCCTCTATTATTTCCACGTCGATGCCAGCTCGGACCGCACGGTCAGGCTCGGGCCGGCGGGCGGTCCGATCTTCGGCGCGCCGGCGCTCGCGACGCTGCCGACGCTCGGCGAGCTCACGACCGAGAATTACGCGCTCTACGCCAATGCGACATTCGACATCACCCCCCAGCTCGAACTGGGGCTCGGCTTCCGCCTGTCGCGCGAGGTGAAGAGGGGCGACTTCTCGATCGACTCCACGAACATTCCCGCCTTCGGCCTCGCCACCGGTAATTTCGCGGGGCGGCATGTGGACGAGGATTTCTCCCCGACCGCGACGCTCACCTACAAGCTGACGCCGGATCTCACCGCCTATCTGCGCTATGCCGAGGGCTATAAGAGCGGCGGCTTCAACTTCGACTTCGTGACCGCCGCGAGCTTCCCGGACGGCCTCGAGTTCGACAAGGAGACCGTCCGCAATTACGAGGCGGGCTTCCGCGGCTCGCTGCTGGACGGGCGGCTGCGCTTCTCGCTGACCGGCTTCATCGCCAATTACAGCGACTATCAGATCAACCAGTTTCGCGATCTCGGCGGCGGCCGCAGCGCGATCGTGATCGGCAATGCCGCGCGCGTCCGGACCAAAGGCCTCGAGCTGGAGGTCCAGGCGCGGCCGGCGCGCGGGCTGACCTTGTCGGGCGGCATCGGCCTGCTCGATGCCGAATATCGCGGCCTGCCGGTGACGCCGGTGCTGACCGTCAACGGCGACCTGCCGGGGGCGTCCGATTTCCAGGCCAATGCCTCGATCGGTTACGAGACCGCGCTCGGCGATAGCGGGCTCAATCTCCGGGCGAACCTGACCTACACCTATCGCGGGCCTTATTTCTCGTCCGTCGAGAATCTGCGCTCGGTCACGGTGGGCAGTCCGGCCGGGCCGGTGACCATCCCGATCGACCGGGTGCGGGGCTACGATACTCTGGATGCGCGGCTGGCGATCGGCGGCGCGAACGACCGCTGGGAGGTCGCCCTGTTCGGGCGCAACATCACCGACAGCCTCTATGTCATCGGCTATGAGCGGGACTTTTTCGGCACGCTGATCGAGGGGCTGGGCGATCCGCGCACCTACGGGCTTGAGCTCACCCTGCGATTCTGAACCCGATCGGGAGCGGCCCGCCCGCCGCTCCCGGCCGCGGCGGCGAACGAACCGGACGAAAGCGACAGAACAGAACATGCCCCCGTGCCCGCCCGGCGACGATCCCGTCGCGACGCTCATCGAGGATTTTCCGCTGGCCTGGGTGGTCACGCCCGGCGCGGCGACCCCCTTGCCGCTGCTGGCCGAGCGCGACGGGGAGGGGCGGCTGGTCTCCTTCCTCGGCCATCTCGCCCGGGCGAACCCGCAGGCGGCGGCCTTCGCCGGGAGCCCCGAGGCGCTGATCCTCTTCCAGGGACCGCAGGCCTATGTCTCGCCGCAGCTGGCGGGCGATCCGAGCTGGGCGCCGACCTGGAATTATGCGGTCGCCCGCTTCCGCTGCCGGATCGCGCTGGCGCCCGACGAGACGGATGCGGCGCTGCGCCGGCTGACCGAGCGGATGGAGCGCGTGGCGGGGGGCGGCTGGTCGGTCGAGCAGCTGGGCCCGAGATACGCCATGCTGCGCGAGCGGGTGATCGCCTTCCGCGCGCGGGTGCTGGAAACGCAGGCGACCTTCAAGCTGGGTCAGGACGAACGGCCGGACGTCTTCGCCAGCATCGTCGACGGCCTCGCCGACCGCGGCCTGGCCGAATGGATGCGCCGCGCGCGCGAACGGTCGGAGTGAGCGCGATGAATGCCTTTGCCGGAACCGTCGCGGTCGACGTCGCCAACGAGCCCGTGCTCGACTATCGGCCCGGCTCCGCCGAACGCGCGGCGCTGCGGGCCGCGCTCGATGCGGCGCTGGCCGAGCGGCCGGAACTGCCCTCGATCATCGGCGGGGCGCCGGTCCGGACCGGCGTGCTGGAGAGCGCCCTGGTCCCGCACCGCCACGGCCATGTCCTGGCCGACGCCCATCTCTGCGGCGCGGCGGAGGCCGTGCAGGCCGTCGCCGCGGCGAAGCGGGCCTGGCCGGATTGGTCGCGCATGCCGGCGGAGGCGCGGGCGCGCATCTTCCTGAAGGCGGCGGAGCTGGTCGCCGGTCCGTGGCGCGCCCGGCTCAACGCCGCGACCATGCTCGGCCAGTCCAAGACCGTCCACCAGGCGGAGATCGACGCGGCCGCCGAGCTGGCCGATTTCCTGCGCTTCAACGTTGCCTTCATGCTTCAAATCTACGCCACCCAACCCCTCTCCCCCCCGGGTGTCTGGAACCGGGTCGACTATCGGCCGCTCGAAGGCTTCGTCTATGCGGCGACGCCGTTCAACTTCACCGCCATTGCCGGCAATCTCCCGGCGGCGCCGGCGCTGATGGGCAATGTCGTGGTGTGGAAGCCGTCCGCCCATGCCAAGCTCGCCGCGCAGCTGATCATGCGCCTGCTCGAAGCAGCGGGGCTGCCGCCCGGCGTCATCAACCTCGTCTATGGCGACCCCGCCGGGATCACGCGGGTGATGCTCGACGATCCCGCGCTGGCGGGCATCCACTTCACCGGCTCGACGCCGGTCTTCGACGGCCTGCTGCGGGAAACCGCGGCGCGGCGCTATCGCAACTATCCGCGGATCGTCGGCGAGACCGGCGGCAAGAATTTCACGCTGGCCCATCCGAGCGCGGCGCCGGACGCATTGGCGACCGCGATCATACGGGGCGCCTTCGAATATCAGGGGCAGAAATGCTCGGCGACCTCGCGCCTGTTCGTGCCGCACTCGCTCTGGCCCGCGCTCAAGGCCCGGCTGGCCGACGAGATCGCGACCATCCGAATGGGGGACGTCGCCGATTTCGGCACCTTCATGGGCGCCGTGATCGACCGGAAGGCCTGGGACCGGCTCTCGGCGGCGATCGCGCGCGCCCAGGCGGACGGCCGGCACACCCTGATCGCGGGCGGCTCGCCCGACGCGAGCGAGGGCTGGTTCGTGCCGCCGACTTTGGTGGAGACGGAGGATCCGGCCAGCGTCCTGATGACCGAGGAATTGTTCGGCCCGATCGCCTGCGCCTTCGTCTACGAGGATGCGCGGTTCGCGGAGGTGCTGGAGACGATCGACGCGGGCAGCGCCTATGGCCTGACCGGCGCGGTTTTCGCGCGCGAGGCCGCCGCGGTCGACCTGGCGCTCGACCGGCTCCGTCACGCCGCCGGCAACATCTATATCAACGACAAGTCGACGGGCGCGGTGGTCGGCCAGCAGCCGTTCGGCGGCGGGCGCGGCTCGGGCACCAACGACAAGGCCGGATCGGTCTGGAACCTCATCCGCTGGGTCTCGCCGCGCACGATCAAGGAGAGCTTCGTGCCGCCGGTCGGCTATGGCTATCCGCACCAGCTGCCCGACAGCCCCGCCCGCGCATGACCGTCGGCGAGATACGGCCGGGCTATCGGGTCGAAATCATCGCGATCGCGGCCTTGCCGGCCTGAGCCGCAAAGGGCGCCGCCTGGTGGCGTCTTTTGTTTCTGGTCAGATGACGGTGAAGTCGCTTGCGATGAGCGGCGCGCCTTGGACGGTTGCGAACAGGATTGCCGCGCCGGCGCCGTTGCCGTCGGCGTCGTAGAAGAGCTGCCCGGTGGCGGCATTGTAGACGATGCGGTCGTCGGCAT
>DATJUQ010000062.1:0-22794 GCA_035502235.1 Allosphingosinicella sp. | reverse complement strand
AGGGGGACCGCACGAAGTGCGGTGGAGGGGCGCGGCGGTTCACCGCCGCGATGCGGCGGCCCCTCCACCATGCTGCGCATGGTTCCCCTCCCCTCAAGGGGAGGAGGATCTAGAACGCCAAAAAGTAGATCAGCGCGATGTTCACGATCAGCAGCGGCACCGCGGTGCCGATCTGCGCCTTGATCACCCCGTTCTTGTCCTTGAGCTCCAGCAAGGCGGCCGGCACCATGTTGAAGTTCGCGGCCATGGGGGTCAGCAGCGTCCCGCAGAAGCCGGCCAGCATCCCGATCGCGCCGATCACCGCCGGGTCGCCGCCATAATTCTGCATCAGCAGCGGGACGCCGATCGCCGCCGCCATCACCGGGAAGGCGGCGAAGGCGTTGCCCATGATCATCGTGAAGGCGGCCATGCCGAGCCCGAAGACCAGGACGGTGAGGAAGATATTGCCCTCGGGGATCGCCGCCCGCGTGCTCTCGCCGACGATCGTACCCACTCCCGCCGCCGCGAAGACGACGCCGAGCGCCGCGAGCATCTGCGGCAGCACCGCCGCCCAGCCGATCGCATCGATCAGCCGGCGCCCCTCCTCGAGCGGCGCGATCACCGGCGGCCGCAGCCAGGCGAACAGGACGAGCAAGGCGAGCAGCACGCCGAGCGCGAGGAAGACGTAGGTCTCCTTCTTCGCCTCGAACCAGCCGAAGGTGGCGAGATCGGTGTAATTGTAGGCCAGGGTCCCAGCGAGCGCGACGAAGGGGATGATGAGCGCGGGCAGGAACAGCTTGTTGCCGCGCAGCTCGGCGAAGGCCTTGCGCTCGACGTCGCTGGTCGTCTTCGGCTGGCCGCGGCCCATGAAGCCGAAGCCGGCGATGCCGACCATGCCGAGCACGATCAGCCCGTTCGCATAATCGGTGAAGTGCGAGCCGCCGATCAGGCTGGTCGCCATCAGCCCCCAGAAGAGCGCGTTGCCGAAGCGCTTGCGGTTGCTCGTGTCGAACAGGCTGAGCAAAGCCCAGCCCGCGAACACCGCGCCGGTCAGGATGTAGAGATGCTCCATCCGGATCATGGCGGCGGCCTCTTCGCGATCCTGCGATCGAAGATCAGCAGCCGGGCGCCATGGATCAGGAAGGCGGCGATGGCGGTCGGGATCGCCCAGAGCGCGAGCTCCAGCGGCGCCAGATTATAGCCGTAGGTGGCGAGCGTCGACTGGATCAGGATGATCGAGCCGATCGCGATGAAGATGTCCTCGCCGAAGAACAGGCCGACATTGTCGGTCGCGGCCGCATAGGCCTTCACCTGTTCCTCGGTCTCCTCGTCGAGCGGGCCGCCGCTCCGCTCCTCGGCGGCCGCCGTCGCCATCGGCGCCACGAGCGGCCGCACGGTCTGCGGATGGCCGGCGACGGAGGTGAGGCCGAGCGCCGCCGTCCCCTGCCGCACCACCAGGTAGATGAGCAGCAGCCGGCCCGCCGTCGCCGCCTTGATCTTCCGGATCGCCATGGCCGCGCGCTGCTGCAGGCCGTAGCGTTCGAGCAGGCCGATCACCGGCAGCACGATCCAGACGATGGCGATGATGCGGTTGTCGGTGAAGGCCTTGCCGAACAGGGCAATCACCGCACCTAGGTCCATGCCGGCGAGCACGCCGGTGGCCAGCGCGGCGACGGTTACGACGAGCATGGGATTGAGCTTCAGCCAGAAGCCAAGGACGACGATCAGGATACCGGCGAGGGGGAGGTAATGGGCCACGATTTAAATCCTCCCCTTCAGGGGAGGGGGACCATGCAAAGCATGGTGGAGAGGCCGCGGCGGTGAAACCGTCGCGGTGCGGCGGCCCCTCCACCGCATTACATGCGGTCCCCCTCCCCCGCTGGGGGAGGATTGTTCAAACCTCGCCATAACCCCCTCCCCCCGGCGTCTCGATCTCGAAGGCATCGCCCGCCGCCATCGCCGCAGACGCCGTCGCGCCCAGCACTTCCTCCGACCCGTCCGCGCGAACCACCCGATTCACGCCGGCCGCCGCGTCGCCGCCGCCCGCAAGCCCCCGCGGCGCCACCCGCCGCCGGTTGGCGAGCATTCCCGCCTGCATCTCCTCCAGGAACCGCACCCGCCGCACCACGCCGTCGCCGCCGCGTTGCGCGCCCCCGCCGCCGGAGCCACGCCGCACCGCGAACCGCTCCAGCACCACCGGGAAGCGAGTCTCCAGCACCTCCGGATCGGTCAGCCGGCTGTTGGTCATATGCGTCTGCACCGCGCTCGCCCCGTCGAAGCCCGGGCCGGCCCCGGCGCCGCCCGCGATCGTCTCATAATATTGATAGCGCGCATTGCCGAAGGTGAAATTGTTCATCGTCCCCTGGCTGGGCGCCAGCGCGCCGGTCGCCGCCAGCAGGCAGTCGGTCACGACCTGGCTCGTCTCCACATTCCCCGCCACCACCGCGGCGGGATAATGCGGGTTCAGCATCGAGCCTTCCGGCACCCTAAGCGTGATCGGCCGCATGCAGCCGTCGTTGAGCGGGATCGGATCGTCGACCAGGGTGCGGAACACGTAGAGCGTCGCCGCCCGGCAGATCGAATAAGGCGCGTTGAAATTGTCGACCAGCTGCGCGCTGGTCCCGGCGAAATCCACCACCGCCGACCGCGCCTCCCGGTCCACGACGATGGACACGGACACGGTGGCGCCATTGTCCATCTCGTAGCTGAAGGCCCCATCCTGCAGCCGCCCGATCAGCCGCCGCACCGCCGCCTCGGCATAGGCCATGACATGCGCCATATAGGCGTCGATCGCCGCCCGCCCATAGTCCCCCGCCACCCGCTTCAGCTCGTTGGCGCCGCGTTGGCAGGCCGCGATCTGCGCCTTCAGGTCGGCGATGTTCCGGTCGGGATTGCGCGCCGGCCAGTCGCCCGAGGCCAGCAGCGCCCGCATCTCGCTCTCCAGGAACCGCCCCGCATCGACGAGCAGGACATTGTCGATCAGCACCCCCTCCTCGTGCACCGTCCGGCTGTCCGGCGGCATCGAGCCCGGCGCGATCCCGCCGATATCGGCATGATGTCCCCGCGCCGCCACGAACCAGGCCGGCGCCGGATCGCCGTCGTCCGCGAAGACCGGCATGATCACGGTGATGTCCGGCAGATGCGTGCCGCCGCGATAGGGCGCGTTCAGCACGTAGACGTCGCCCGGTTTCATGCCCCGCCCGTCGCGCGCCTCGCCCCGCGCCACGATGATCGTCCTGATGCTGTCGCCCATCGAGCCGAGATGGACCGGAATGTGCGGCGCATTGGCGATCAGGTCGCCCGCCGCGTCGAACAAAGCGCAGGAGAAATCCAGCCGCTCCTTGATGTTCACCGACGAGGCCGTGTTCTGCAGCGCCACCCCCATCTCCTCGGCGATCGCCATGAAGAGATTGGCCATGACCTCGAGCATCACCGGGTCGGCCTCGGCCGAGGCGGTCGCGGCGGCGCGCGGGACGGCACGGGTGAGGATGAGGTTCTCGCGCGCGTCCACGGCGGCGCGCCAGCCGGGCTCGACGACGGTGGTCTGGGACGGATCGATGATCAAAGCGGGGCCGGTGACGGTATCGCCGGGCTCCAGAGAGGCGCGGTCATAAAGCTCCTCCCCGGTACGGGGAGGGGGACCATCCGAAGGATGGTGGAGGGGGCCCTCCGCTTGCGCCTGGGACCCCTCCACCGGCTTCGCCGGTCCCCCTCCCCGTGCCGGGGAGGAGCTACGAGCCTCCACCACCGCCGTCTCGACCACCACCGCCGTCTCCGGCGCCGTGAACCCGAAACGCTGCAGATGCGCCGCCTCGAAGTCAGTGCGCATCTCCCCGGAGACCGGCACCTCCAGCGCCGTATCGCTCCCCTCGTAGCGCAACGCCGCCCGCCGCAGCACCTCGGGAGTCTCCACCCCCTGCGCCGCCAGCGCCGCCACCGCCTCGCCCTCCAGTTCGGCCATGGCCGTATCCAGATCCCCGCCGCCCAGCGACCGCTGCCGAAGCTCCACCAGATCGGCCAGTCCCATGCCGTAGGCGCTGAGCACCCCAGCAAGCGGATGAATCATCACCGTCCCGATCCCCAGGGCGTCCGCGACCAGGCAGGCATGCTGCCCACCCGCGCCGCCGAAACATTGCAGCGCATAGCGGGTCACGTCATGGCCGCGCGCGATCGAGATCTGCTTGATCGCATTGGCCATATTGTCGACCGCGATCCGCACAAAGCCCTCGGCCACTTCTCGCGGCGATTTCGCGACCCGTTCGGCAATCTCCGCGCAGCGCGCCAGCGATGCCTCCGCGTCGATCGCCCGGTCCCCGTCCGGTCCGAACACATGCGGGAAATGCTCCGCCCGGATCTTGCCGAGCACGACGTTGCAGTCGGTGACGGTCAGTGGCCCGCCGCGCCGGTAGCAGGCCGGCCCCGGCACCGCCCCCGCGCTCTCCGGCCCGACCCGGAAACGCTGCCCGTCATAGACGCAGACCGAGCCCCCGCCCGCCGCCACCGTATGGATCTCCAGCATCGGCGCGCGCACCCGCACTCCCGCCACCGCCCGCTCGCTGGTCCGCTCGTAAACGCCCGCATAATGGGAGACGTCGGTCGAGGTCCCGCCCATGTCGAAGCCGATCACATGCTCGAACCCGGCCTCCGCCGCGGTCTTCGCCATGCCGACGATCCCGCCCGCCGGCCCGGAGAGGATCGCGTCCTTCCCCCGGAAGCGGCCGGCATCGGTGAGCCCACCGTTCGACTGCATGAAGAAGAGGCGCGAGTCCTGGTTGCTTTCGGGGCCGCTCAGCCCCGCCACCACCTTGTCGACATAAAGCCGCAGCACCGGCGACAGATAGGCATCCACCACCGCAGTGTCGCCGCGCCCGATCAGCTTGATCAGCGGCTCCACCTCGTGGCTCGCCGAGACCTGGGTGAAGCCGATCCCGCGCGCCATCGCCGCCAGCCTCGCCTCATGCGCCGTCCAGCGCCAGCCGTGCATCAGCACGATCGCCAGCGCGCGATAGCCCGCATCATAGGCCGCCTGCAGCCCGGCCCGCGCCGCAGCCTCGTCCAGCGGCCTCAGCACCTCGCCGGACGCGGTGACGCGCTCGTCCACCTCCACCACCCGGCCGTAGAGCGGCGCCGGGAGCACGATCCGCCGCGCGAAAATATCCGGCCGCGCCTGGTAGCCGATCCGGAGCGCGTCCCCGAGCCCGGCGGTGATCGCCAGCGCCACCTGCTCGCCCTTGCGCTCGAGCAAGGCGTTGGTCGCCACCGTCGTCCCCATCCGCACCGCGCCCACCGCGCCGCCGCCGGCTATCTCCCTGATCCCGTGCACGGCCGCGTCCGCATAGCGCTCGGGATTTTCGGACAGATATTTCCGTACGATCCGCGTCCCGTCCGGCGCGAAGGCTACGATGTCGGTAAAGGTGCCGCCGCGGTCGATCGAGAAGGTCCAGGCGCCGGAGTCCATCCCCGGGCGGTAGCATCGGCGGCGGAAGCGGGAAAGCGCGCCCGCGCGGGAACCGGACGGCGGATCGGTCTTTGAGCGCGCAATGGGGAAACGCGCGCCTGCCTATATCCGATGGACGCGGATCGCGTCGGCCACCTGGAAGGATGCGGGCGAGGACAATCTGTCGCTGGTCGCGGCGGGCGTCGCCTTCTACGCCTTCCTCGCCTTCGTGCCGTTGCTGACCGCTCTGGTGCTCAGCTACGGCCTGTTCGCCGACCCGCGCACGGTGGCGCGCGACATCGGCGACCTCGCCGAAATCCTCCCCGCCAGCGCCGCCGCCATTGCCGGCGACCAGCTGGAGGCGATGACCCGGACCAGCGACGGCAAGACGGGCCTCGCCTTGCTCGTCGCGCTCGGCATCGCCGTTTACGGCGCCAGCAAGGCGGCCGAGGCGATCATGACCGCGCTCAACATCGTCTTCGAGGTCGGCGAATGCCGCGGCTTCCTCGGCCGCCTGCTGACCGCTCTGGGCATGACCGCCGGCGCCGTGCTCCTGCTGCTGCTCGCCGTGGTCACCGTATCGGTGCTGGGCTTCCTCGAACGCCTGCTGCCCGGCCTCGGCGGGTTCACGGAAGTGTTGCTGCGCCTGCTCTTCATCGCCGGCGCCGGCGCCGCTGTGATGCTGATGCTCTCCCTGGTCTATCGCTACGTACCCTGCCGGCCCCGCGCGGCGTGGCGCTGGATCACGCCGGGCTCGGTCCTCGCCACCCTGGCCTGGCTCTGCCTGACCGCCGGCTTCGGCCTCTACGTCGCCAATTTCGGCAATTACAACGCGACCTACGGCTCGCTCGGCGCGGTCATCGCCTTCCTCACCTGGCTCTATCTCACCGCCTATATCATCCTGCTCGGGGCAGAGCTGAACGCGATCATCGAGCTGGACGGCGCCGCCCAGGCGGACAAAGCGCCAAAGCCCGCTTGACCCCGCCCGCCGCTTGCCCCAGCCCTCCCGCCATGGCGAAGAAGAAAGACGAATCCCCCGCCCCGCCGCCGACCAAAGCGACGCAGCCCGGCCTCCCGCTCGGCGACGACCCGTCGCCGGACGACGCGCCCGCACCGGAGAAGGTCCCGGACCCCGATTGGTATGTCGGCGAGGTCGACGAGGCCGAGGACTGGCCCGACCGCGACCGGGATCCGGACCGGCCGCTCGACGCGGGCGATTTCCACACGATCGCGCAGAAGCAGATCCTCAACGCGGTCTTCGCAATCCTGTCCGACACCAAGATGGACTGGAACCTGGTCGAGCCCTTCTACGCGGCGGCGCGCGACGTCCTGCTCGGCGACATCGAGGAGACCGCCCAGGTCCGCCTGCACAATGTGCAGCAAAGCGAGGACGGGTCTTGGGTGGAGGCCGACGAGGCCTATCTCGGCATTTCGGTCAGCGACCGCGACCGGGGCGACGAATGGCTGTCCGACACGCGCTGGCTGTCGGAGATCGCCATCGCGGAAGACGATCCGGAGCAGGTGCGCGCCATCGTCCGCGCGCTCGAGCGCAGTATCGCCAAGATCAACGCCTGGCTCGAGGAACGGGGCGGCCCGGCAAGCCCGGCCGCCCCGCGACGCTGAGCCCGGCTCAGACCTCGATCTCGTCCTCGCCGTCGACCGGTTCGTAGACGGCATCCTCGGCCATCGCGGTCTCGATCGTGTCGTTGGTCATGGCCTCGTCGGCGGCCGCCATCCGGACGCCGGCGTCGCCGGCGAAACCGCCGGTCGGCTGCGTCCAGGCGGCGAGGCGCTGGGGCACGCCCGGCTCGTAGAGCTGGATGCACGCATCGTCGCCCGGGCCCGGACGGCAGGCGGGGTAGTTCTGCGCGGCCGGACGCGGGCTGAGATCGGCCGCGGCGATGTCGACATGCTCGTCGGGGCCGCCGACGCCATTTTCGATCGGCACCGGCGCCTCGTCGAGGGCAATGGTCTCATAGGCGGCCGGCTCCAGCTCGGCCACCGCCGCTTCCGTCGCGGGCTCGGCCGCCGCCGCGTCGACATCGGCCTCGACCTCGGCCAGTTCCTCGTCGCTCTGGGCCGCCTCGTGGCTCATCGCGGCCGCCTTCACATCGTCGCCGGTTTCGAACGAGGCCTTGGCCGGGGACCAGGCCACGGGCTCGGCACTTCCCCACCAGGTCGTGGTGGCCGGCTGCAACTGAGCGCCGCCGTCGGCGACATGGGCGACATGGGTCACCGCCGCCGTGCCGGTGACGTAATGGGGATCCTTGTCCACCCAGGCGCCCGTGGGGGCGGTCGACATCGGCATGGCATAGGCCGAGGTGCCGAAGAGCAGCGCGACGGCCGCGATCGGAAGAGTTTTCATCTTGAGCTCCGCATCTCGCCGGCGCCTGCGGGCAGCCGACATCAAGCCCCCACGCCTGACATCGAAGACAACCGGCAAGCCCGCGGCTTCTTTCCCTTGCGCGGCTCGGCCCGCCCCGGCGCCGACGCGGCCCGGCGTACCGGTTCGGCAACGACCGGCGGTTCCGGCTCAGCGCCTCCGGCCGGACCGTTGGAGGCAGCGGTCGGTCACCGTCGCCGAGCAGGCGGGATAGGCGCCGTCCTCGAGCGGCCCGCCTTCGCCCCGGAAGCGGGTCATGTCGGCGGCGGACTGCGCGCCGGCGGGCTCGGTGAGGCCCGGCAGATAGACATTGTCGTCCCGCCCCGCCTGGACGATCCGCGCATCGGCCCGCGGCCGCACGGTGAGATCGAGATCCGGATCGCCGCCCGCCGCGACGCGCTGCTGCCGTTGGGCGAGCGCGGGCGCGGTGGCGAGCAGGGCGCAGGCCGCGAAGGCAATGAACTTCATGGCACTCTCCTGTCGACGTTACGCAACAGGAACGACGCGTGCGCCGCTTCTATCCCCGCCGCGGCTCGGCCCGTCAGAAGTTCCCGTCGATCCGCCGCACATAGCCGCCCGCGCCCGGCGCGAAGCCCGCGGCGGTCAGCCGTTGGATGGTGACGGGATCGGTGGGGCGGACGATCACCTCGGCCCGCCAGCGCCCGCTCGCCTCGATGCTGATATTGACCTGCTCCATGCCGGACTGGCCGGCGAGCGGCAGCTGCACCGCGCCGCCCTGGCAGCGCACCGCGCCGCTCAGCCCGGAGGGCAGGGCCAGCCCCGCCACGTCCGCGGCCAGGCCGGCGCGCACCTGACCCTCGGCGCTCTCGCACTGGCCGCCCTCGAAATGGACGCTGACGTCGGTGAGGTCGAGCGTGGCGATGGGCAACGGCCCGAACAGCGCGCCGGTCCTGAGCTGCCCGGTCAGATCCTCGAGCCCGAAGCTGTGCCGGGTCACCAGCACGGCGCCGTCGAAGGCGCCGCCCGATTCCGCGTCGCGGTGCAGCGACAGCCGCGCCCGGCCGAGGAAGAGCGGCAGCACGTTCAGGCGCGCGTCGATGTCGCCGAGGATCACCGGCCCGAATTGCGCCTCGCGCAGCCGGCCGAACCAGAGGCTTCCCTCCGCCTCGCGCGCCGCCAGCCCCTTGCCGCCCATGTCGAACCAGCCGGCCGCGAGCCGGAGCGGCAGCAGCGCCAGCAGGGTCAGGGCCAGGGCCGCGAGGAAGAAGACGATGCGCCGCAGCGGCAGGCGGAAGCGCATCAGCGGCCTCCCCTGCGCAGGGTGAGCTCGGCGGCGATGGTGCGGTCGCTGTTGGCGCGCGCCGTCAGCCGCTCCACGCGCAGCCCGCTCTGCTCCAGCCGGGCGACCCAGCCGAACAGGGCCTGCGGCCGCGCCGCGTCCACCGCGACGCCCGCGCGGTCGGCGCCCTGGCTGGTGATCCGCGCATTGGCGAAGCCCGCCTCGTTGGCGGTGCGGGCGACGAGGGCGTCGACCGGCCCGGCCGCCGGCGCGCCCGGCGCGGCGCCAGGGGTCGCCCGCGCCCGCGCATCGCCGAGCGCCACCAGAGCGGCGGCATGGCGGGTCTTCGCCGCGTCCAGCCCGTCGAGCAACGGCCGCACCACCAGCAGCCAGCCGAGCACGATCGCGGCGAGGCCGAGCATCACCTGGATCAGCCTCTGCTCGCGCAGGCTCCGTTCGCGCCACCAGCTCATGACGGCCTCAGCAGCAATTCGGCGGTCGCGCGCGCGCCCTGCGGCTGGGCGCTGCCCTCCTGCACCTGCAATCCGCCCGTCTCGATCTGCCGGCGCAGGGCCTGCAGCGTCGCCGGCGTGTCGCCGGTGACGGTGGCGACGAGCGTGCCATCGGCGCGATAGTCGAGCCGGACCAGTTCGACGTTCGGCACCGCCTGGATGGACGCGAACAGGACGGCGGCGAGCGGCGTGAAGCGCGGCCCGGCCTCGGCGCCGGCCGGGCGGCCGGTCGCGGCGGCCGCCTCCTCGATCGCGCGCGCCGCCGAGGAATAGCGCATGGTCTGGACGAGCAGCACGACGAGGCTGAGCACGGCCAGCGCCAGCACCAGCCAGCCGACCCGCCGCGCGCTCGACGCGTCCACCTTCCACTGCCGCCGCCGCGCCCAGGCGCCCTGGCGCAGGTTCAGCGCCGGCGGCGTCAGGGCGGCCGTCAGGCCCGCCTCATAGTCCGCCTCGGCCACCACCCGCACCGGCGCCTCGCCGATCAGCAGGTCCGCGATCTCCGGCTCGACGCCGAACGCGGCCGCCTGACCGCGATAGTCGGGCACCGCGCCCGCATCGCGGCGCGCCAGCCCCTCTTCCGGCGGCAACAGCAGCAGGGGCGTCGGCACGATCAGGTCCGGATCGCCCGCCGTCCAGTCCGCCATCAGCGCATTGGGCACCAGCGCCACCGGGGTCAGGCCCCGCTCCGCCAGCCCCACCGCGACATGCATGTCGCCGAGCCCCTCGGCGCTGGCATCGGCCAGCATCAGTTTCGCCGCCGCCGCCGCCTGCGCCTGGGCGAGGTCCGGCGCCAGCTCCAGCCAGTGGATCGTCACCGCCGCGCCCGGCACGGCGAGCGCCGTGCGAGTCCCCGCGGGCAGCTCCGCCAGCACCTCGTCCGGCCCGCCGCGCACGGCGACGGCGCCGCCGTCCAGCAGCAGCCAGCCCCCGCCCGCATCGCGCAGGAGGATGGGGGAAGGATCAGTTGCCGCTGATGTCGGCATCTGTTCCGCTGCCGCCCTCGCGGCCGTCGGCGCCAAGGCTGCTGATCGCATAAGGCTGCCCGTTCCGCCCCGGCGCCTGATAGCGATAGGGCCGGTCCCAGGGGTCGTTGGACACGCGCCGCAGATAGGGCTGCAGCGCCGCCAGCCCCTCCTCCGTCGTCGGATAGCGGCGATTGTCCAGATAATAACGCTGCACCGCCTGGTCGATCATCTGGATGTCGGCCTTGGCCTTGGTCTCCGAAGCGGTGTCGAGCGCCGGCACGACGTTGATGATCACCACCGTGGCGAGCAGCCCGATGATCACGATCACCACCATCAGCTCGACCAGGGTGAAGCCGGATTCCCTCTTCTTGATCCTCCCCCGTTGGGAGAGGGGGACCGCGCGGAGCGCGGTGGAGGGGCGCGGCGGTTCACCGCCGCGTTGCGGCGGCCCCTCCACCATGCTGCGCCTGGTCCCCCTCCCCTGAAGGGGAGGAGTGGGGGAACGGAAAAGCGGACAGGTCATCATTGGTAGCCACCAGCCAGAGTATCGAGTTGCAGGATCGGGAGCAGGATCGACAGCACTATCAGGGCGACGACCGCGCCCATGACGATGATGATCGCCGGCTCCAGCAGGGAAAGCGCGGTCGTGGTGAAGGCGTCGAACTCGCGCTCCAGATAATCCGCCGCGCGCTCCAGCATCACGTCCAGCTTCCCGGACGCCTCCCCGGACGCGGCGAGATAGACGAGCAAGGGCGGGAAGATGCCGGCCTTGCGCAGGGCGCCCGAGAGGCTGCCGCCGGTCCGCACCGTCTCGGCGATGTCGGCGGAGGCCTGGCGAAGCACGCGGTTGTGCACCGTCGAGGTGGTGAGCTTCAGCCCCTCCAGCAGAGGCAGCCGGCTCGCCACCATGGTCGAGAGCGTGCGCGCCATCCGCGCCGCATGGAGGTCGCGGATCAGCCGGCCGAGCAAAGGCAGGCGCAGCACGAAGCGATCGAACTTCATGCGGATGCCCTCGTCCTTCAGCGCCCTCAGCCAGAGGAAGATGCCGAGCCCGAGGCCGAGCAGCAGCGCCCACCACCAGGCGGCGAGGAAGTTGGAAATGCCGATCACCATCCGGGTCAGGAACGGCAATTGCTGGCCGACATCCTGGAACTGCTCGACGACCTTCGGCACGACGAAGATCATCAGGGCGAAGACCACGAAGGCGGCCACGAAGGCGAGGATCGTCGGATAAGCGAGCGTGGACAGCACCTTGCCGCGCACCTGCGCCTGCCGCTCCATCAGGTTCGCCAGCCGCTCCAGGATCTGCGGCAGCGTGCCGGACGCCTCGCCCGCGGCGACCATCGCGCGGTAAAGCGGCGGGAAGCTGCCGCCCTCGCGGCCCATGGCGTCGGAGAGCCTGAGGCCCTCGACCACGCCGGCATGGACGTTGGTGAGGACGCGCCTGACCTCCTCGCGCTCCGCCTGGTGCGAGATGGTGCGCAGCGCCTCCTCGAGCGGGCTCACCGTGACCAGGGTCGCGAGCTGGCGGGTGAACAGGGTGACCTGCTTCACGCCCATCTTTTTGCGCGAGAGCAGGCCGGCCCGCGAGACGAGCGGCGCCCCCGCCCCCTCGGCCGCCGGCTCGAGCTTCACCACATAGAGCTTGCGCTGGACGAGCTGGTCGCGCGCCGCCTCCGTGCTGTCCGCGCGCACCTGCCCGCGCTTCTCGCGCCCGGCCGTGTCCAGGCCGACATAGGCGAAATCAGGCATCGGCCGCCTCGTGCCGCGACACGCGCACCGCTTCCCCCGGGCTGGTCACGCCCTCGCGGACCAGCCGCCGCGCCGCCTCGGTCAAGGTGTCGCTGCCCCTGAAGGCATGGGCCGCGATCGCGCCCTCGTCGGCGCCCGCGTTGATCAGCCGCCTGATCTCCTCGTCGACCCGCGCCGCCTCGAACAGGCCGATCCGGCCCTTATAGCCGCTCTTGCCGCACGCCGGGCAGCCTCTGGGCTCGTAGACGATCGTCCCCGCCTTGATGCCCAGCAAAGCCTGCAGGCTCGGGCTCGCCTCCACCGGCTGCCGGCACTCCGCGCAGAGCCGCCGCACCAGCCGCTGGGCCAGCACCGCGCGCAGGGTCGAGGCGATCAGGAAGGGCTCCACCTTCATGTCGCGCAGGCGGGTGATCGCGCCGATCGCGTCGTTGGTGTGCACGGTCGAGAGCACGAGGTGGCCGGTCAGCGCCGCCTGCACGGCGATGTCCGCCGTCTCCCGGTCGCGGATCTCGCCGACCATGACCACGTCCGGATCCTGCCTGAGGATCGCGCGCAGCCCGGTCGCGAAGGTCAGCCCGACCTGCGGGTTGATCTGGGTCTGGCCGACCCCGTCCACCGCATATTCGACCGGATCCTCGACGGTGAGGATGTTGCGGCTGCCGTCGTTGAGCAGTTTGAGCCCGGCATAGAGCGTCGTCGTCTTGCCCGAGCCGGTCGGCCCGGTGACGAGCACGATCCCGTTCGGCTCGGCGAGCGCCGCGCGCAGCAATTTGTCCGCGGCCTCGGTCATGCCGAGCATTTCCAGGTCGATGCCCGCATTGTCCTTGTCGAGGATGCGCAGCACCACCCGCTCGCCCGCCCGGCTCGGCAGAGTGGAGACGCGCACGTCGATCAATTTGCCGCCGAGCGTCAGCCCGATGCGCCCGTCCTGCGGCAGCCGCCGCTCGGCGATGTCGAGCCGGGCCATGACTTTGATCCGGCTGACCACCACCGGCGCGACGTGCGGCGGCATGCGCAGGGTCTCGCGCAGCACGCCGTCCATGCGCATCCGAACGACCAGGCCCGTCTCATAGGGCTCGATATGAATGTCCGATACGCCCTGCCGAGCCGCGTCGGCGATGATGCCGTTGATCAGCCGGATCGCGGGCGCGTCGTCGGACGTGTCGAGCAGGTCCTCCGCGCTCGGCAAGGCCGCCGCGAGATGGCCGAGATCGCCGTCGAACCCCAGCGAGCCCGCCGCGTCCGCCGCCGCCTCGGTGCCCGAGGAATAGAAATCGGAGAGCAACCGGTCGAAGGCCGGCGCGTCCACCTGGTGCACCCCGAAAGGCCGGGCGAGGAACCGCCGAAGCTCGATCAGCGCCTTGGGGTCCGCCCCCTCCCGCATCGCGACGTCCAGCTTCCCCTCCGCCTCCCCGGTGGGCAGCAGGCCGTGCCGCCGCGCGAAGCCGTAGGGCACGCGCGCGAGCGGGGTGCCGTCCTCGGCGAGCGGCGTGTCGGCGACGACCGCCGCATTCTCGGCGTCGCCGCGGGCGATCTTCATTGCGGCAAGGCCCGGAAGGCCGGGGCCTCCCGCGGCGCCAGCTCGTCGGCCGTCGCGGGCGCGGCGGGCGGCGGCGCCACCACCTGGTCGCCCGCCTGCGGCGCCTCGGGCGCGACCGGCGGCGTGGTGCCCAGATAGTCGCGCACCACCTCGTCCAGCGTCGGCTCGCGGTTCGGCGTGGCGATGATCTGGTGGCCGCGCACATAATTGTAGCGCCGCGCGCTCATCAGCCGCGTGTCCTCCGCCGTGCGCATGACCGTCGCCCGGATGAACACCATCAAATTGGTCCGCGCCCGGGCGCGGCCGCGCGAGCGGAACAGGTTGCCGAGCACCGGAATGTCGCCGAGCAAAGGCACGCGCTGCAGCGTGCGCCGGTCGTTGTCGTCGAGCAGGCCGCCGATGCCGACGATCTCGCCCTCGTCCACGGTGATCGTGTTCTGCAGCTCGCGCTTGTTGAGGATGAGGTCGGAGAAGCTGGAAGAGACCGGCCCGGCGATCGAGCTGACCTCGATGCGGAGGTTCAGCTTGATCGTGCCGCCGGCGTTGATCTGCGGCGTCACCTCCAGCGTCACGCCGACATTCTGGCGCTGCACGGTGCGGAAGGTGTTGTCGAAATTGGGGGAGAGCGCCTCGCCCGTGGTGATCGGGATCTCCTGGCCGACCAGGAAATAGGCCTCCTGATTGTCCAGCGTCATCGTCGACGGCGTCGAGAGGATGTTCGACTGGTTGTCGGAGCGGACCGCGTTCACGATCGCGCCGAAGATCGCGTTGCCGCTCTGGATCGCGCCGCCGAGCACGCCGCCGTTGATCTGCGCCAGCTGCGCCGCCGCCGCCTCGATCAGGTCGGAGCCGGTGCCGGTCGTGGTGGTGGTCGTGGAGCCGCTGCCGGTGTTGACCGTGGTCGTGGTCCCGCCCAGCTCGCGCGCCGCGATCGCCCCGGCGATGGTGCCGATATTGGGCACGGCGTTGGAATAATTGGTGATCGCGAAGGGGATGTTCGAGCCGCGCAGGCCCGAGAGGAAGAGCTGGACGCCGAGCTGCTGCGCCGCCGTGTCGCCGATCTCGACGATGATCGCCTCGACCAGCACCTGCTGGCGGCGCACGTCGAGCTGGCGGACGACCTCGCCGAGCGTGCGCTGCACGTCGGGCGCGGCGGAGATGACGATCGCGTTGGCGCCCTCGAAGCGGGTGACCACCGCATTGCGCTGGCCGACCGTCTGCATCGCCCCGCTCGGCGCCGCGGCCGCCTGGGCGGCGACCGGCGCGGGCGCGGAGGGCTGCGGCGCGTTGGCCGCCGCAGGGCCGCCCGTCGTCGAGCCGGTCGTGCTCGGCCGCCGCCCGCGCGAGGGCTGCTGCGGCGTCGGCTGGGTCGGGGTCTGGCCGAGCAGGGTCTGCAGCACGGGCAGCAATTGCTCGGCATCGGCATGCTGCAGGAAGACGACGCGGATCTCGCTGCCATTGGCGGCGCGCCGGTCGAGATCCTCGGCCATCCGCACCAGGTTCGCGACCGCGGCCGCGTCGCCGCGGAAGGCGATGGCGTTGGAGCTGTCGACCGGCACCACCGAGACGCCCTCGGGCGCGAGTTGCGCCAGCGCCGCCGCGATCTCGCGGGCGCCGGCATTGTCGAGGCCCACCACCCGCGTCGCGCTGCTGTCGACGTCGATCCGCGCCAGCACCTGGCGGATGCGGACGATATTGTCGGCGAAGTCGGAGACGATGATCGAGCCGCGATTGGCGGTGATCGCGCCGTCGCGGCTGACCAAAGGCCGCAGGCTCTCGATCGCCTGCGCCGCCTCGATGTGGCGGACCCGGAAAATCTCGGTGACGAAGCCCGAGGCGCTCCGCCGGCCGCTCCCGACCGGCGCGCTCGCCGCCGCGCCCGCGATCGGCTGGATGCGGAAGGCGCCGCCGCGCACCGGCACCGCGACGAAGCCGTTGGCGCGCATCGTCGACAGGAACAGCTCGAAATATTCGCTGGTCGAGACCGGCCGCTGGGTCACCACCGAGACCCGGCCCTGCACCGCCGGATCGATGATGAAGGTGCGCCCGGTCACCCGCGCCGCATCCTGGATGAAGGCGCGCACGTCGGCGTCGCGCAGGTTCAGCACATGCTGCGCGTGCGCGGCGGAGAGCGGGGCGCAGGCCAGCGCCAGAGCAAGCAACAGACGTTTCAATTGAGCCTCACCTGCAGGGGCACGGCGCGGCCGCCCCGTTCCACCATGATATTGACATTGCCGCCCGCGCCCATCGCCGCGCGCGCCTGCTCGAGCGAGGTCACGCGCTGCCCGTTCACCTGCACGATCACGTCGCCGGCCTGGAAGCCGGCCGCGCTGAACGCCCGGCCGCCGTCATTGCCGGGCGTGACCGTCACGCCGGTGACGCCGCCGCCGCTCACGCGGGGCATGAAATTGACGGCGCCCGCGACATTGGCGGGCGCTTGCGGCGCCGCGACCTGCGGCTGCGGCGGGCCGGGCGGGACCGGCGCGGTGCCGTCGGCGCCCGCGACCGCCGCCGGCGTCGACTGGTCGATGAAGATCTGCTCCTGCGCGCCGCCGCGGTTGATCGTGACATTGTCGAAGCCGACCGCGGCCAGGGTCACGCCGGCCATGATCTCCTCGCCGACGCCGAAGCTGAGCTGGCGGCCGTCGGGCAGCTGGATGATCGCCGCGCCGCGGCCCGTGGCGCGATCCTCGCGCACGCCGGTCAGCTTGAGGTTGAGCGAGGTCACCACCACCGGCCCGCCGGCCGAAAGGCGGAAGAAGGGATCGAAGGCGGCAAGCACGGCGCCGTCCGCGCGCGGCGCCTGGCCGGTCGCGGATTTCCAGTCGCCGACCGGGCCGAGCGGGGTCACCATCACCCAGATCAGCCGCGCCGCCTGCACCGCGATCAGCACGAGCAGCACCAGCTCCGCCGCCGAATAGACGGTGAGCCGCGGCAGCCGCCCGATCAGCCGCCCGCCGCGCGGAATCAAGGCAAGCCGCGATGCGATGTCGAAACCTCCCCCAGGGAACCCAATCAACCCCAGCTATGACCGGCGCGTGACTCAAATAAGACAGCGGCGTCGGGCGAATCCGGACGGCTCATCGCATTGAATTGGCGGCGGAAAACGCCTCCCCTTCCCCGAAGAGTCGTGAGCCGCGCGAGGTTCCCAGCTTTTCCGGCCGCGCGCAAGGCGATTCGGGACGAGTCGGAGCCATGCCTCGCCCCGGTCAGCGGGCGACGGCCGCGATCGCGTTTCGGTCGAAAATGAAGGCGGGCGGCGCCGCTAGGGATCGACGCCGCCCTTAAGCCTTCGTCATAGCAGGCCCAATATGGACGACGGCTGAATGGCGACCAGCAGCCAGGCGGGCCAGAGCGCGAGCGCGAGCAAGGTACCGAGCGGCACCCGCGTCCCCGCCTCGACCGTCCGCCCGCGCAGCATCATCGCCAGCACCGCGGCGATGCCGAGCAGGCCTGCGGAGAGCAGGATCACCGGCAGGTTCCACGCCCCCACCCAGGCCCCAGCCGCGGCGAACAATTTCGGATCGCCGCCGCCCATCCCGTCCGTCCCGCGCGCCAGCCGATAGGCGAGCCGGATCGCCTCCAGGCTCGCCCAGCCGATCCCCGCGCCCCAGAGCCGCTCCGCCAGCGGCGGCCCGAACCCGGCCCAGGCGGCGGCGAGGCCGAGCAGGATCAGCGGCAGGGTCAGCAGGTCCGGCAGCCACTGCGCCTCCAGGTCGAGCGCGGCGGTGAGCAGCAGCCACCAGCCCAGCGCCGCCGTCACCAGAGCGAGCGGCAGCGGATGCGCGAGCGCCGCGGTGACGCCGATCAGGGCCGCGGCCAGCTCGACCGCGAGATGGCGCGGATCGATCGCCGCCCCGCAGGCCCGGCACCGCCCGCGGCGGATCGCCCAGGACAGGATCGGGATCAGGTCCGTCGCGCCCAGCACCGTCCCGCAGGAATCGCAGCGCGACCGGCCGGCGGCGGCGCTGTCCCCCCTCGGCCAGCGGATCAGCGCGGTGGCGAGGAAGGAGCCGATGACGAGCCCCAGCAGCCCGCCGAGCGTCGCGGCGAGCCAGAGCGGAACGGTCGAAAACCCCTCGATCACGCGGGGGGATTAGGCGGAAGCCCGCGGGGAAGCAAAGCGAGAGCAGATGAACGCGTGATGTGCCGCGGCATCATAGTCATCCCGGCGGAGGCCGGGACCCACGAACACCGCCCGTGGAAATGATGCGAGAGCGCTTCCGCCTTCCTGCGAAACGCAATGTTCATCGGTCCCGGCCTCCGCCGGGATGACTATATTTCCCTGATCCTCTTTGCGTCGGCTCGGCGGCTCTAGCGCCGCGACGCGACCACCGGGCCGCCGGGCCCATAGGCGCTCAGCGCCTCGCGGGCGAGCACCGCGGTGGAGACGCTGCGGCCGCCGGCCGTCTCGACGTCGACCGGCGCCATCGCGGCGGCGCGGCGCCAGAGCGCGCGGGCCTGGTCCTGCCGGCCGGTCTCCCAATAGACCTTGCCGAGATTGATCAGCCGGCCCGGATCCTCGACGTCGCCGCGCGCCCGGTCGCTCAGCAATTGCTCGGCGCGGGTCCAGTCCTGCCGCTCGATCGCGGAGACGGCGAGCGCGCCCGGCTGATAGGCGCCGGTCTCGGCGAGCGGCGCCGCGCGGTTGGTCGCGCAGGCGGACAGCGAAACGGCGGACAGAAGGGCGAGAACGGCGGCTGTCTTCACGGCAAAATCCTCCCTGATTTGACGGGGAGGTTACGCCTTTATGACGAATCCGGCAATATTCTGTTACAGAAAAATTACAGTTCAGTAGCAATCTCGTGACTCGCCGAAATCGCCTTCGCTTTCAATGGATTGTACTCCGGCGAAGGCCGGAGCGCCGGGTGGAGCGCGACATCTCGGAAGACGGGCGCAAGCGGCCGGCGCTCCCGCCTTCGCCGCAGCACGCCATGGCGCGCGGGCGCCGAATCAGCCCATGGCGAGGATGCGCTGGGCCTGCACGAGATGCGGGCGGTCGATCATCCTGCCGTCCAGCGACAGCGCCCCCGCCCCCGGATTCGCCTCGAACGCCGCGACCACCGCGCGGGCATGGGCCAGCTCCGCCGCGCTCGGCGTGAAGGCGGCGTTGATCACCGGCACCTGCGCCGGATGGATGGCCATCATGCCGAGAAAGCCGTCGCGCCGCGCCCGGCCCGCATAGTCCGCCAGCCCCTCCAGATCCCTGAACGCCGGATAGACGGTCTCGATCGGCTGCACCCCCGCCGCCGCCGCGCCGAACAGGCAGAGCGCCCGCGCGATCTCGTAGGGCGCGGTGAACCCGCCATCCTCCTCGCGCGACGTGGCCGCCCCGATCGCCGCCGGCAGATCCTCCGCCCCCCAGGTCAGGCCGATCAGCCTTTTGGCGCCGCCATAGGTGCCGAGCCCGAAGATCGCCGCCGGCGTCTCCGTGCCGATGGCGAGGATCTGCGCGGTCGCGTTGCCGCGCTCGGTCAGCTTGCGCGCCAGCTCGGTCACCGAGGCGCCGCTCTCCGATTTGGGCAGGACGATCCCGTCCGGATGCGAGGGCAGGACCGCGTTCAGGTCCTTCTCATTTTCCGGGCTGTCGAGCGGGTTCACCCGCACGAAGATGCGCACCGCATTATGCTGGTTCAGGAAATGCGCGACCTCGTGCCGCGCCACCTGCTTGTTCTGCGGCGCCACCGCATCCTCGAGATCGAGAATCAGCGCATCCGCCCCGGCGGCCAGCGCCTTCTCCATCCGGTCCGGCCGGTCCCCGGGGACGAAGAGCAGGGATCTCAGGCGCATAAATCCTCCCCTTCAGGGGAGGGGAACCATGCGCAGCATGGTGGCGGGGCCGCGGCGGGTACCGCCGCGGTGCGGCGGCCCCTCCACCGCACTGCGTGCGGTCCCCCTCCCCTGAAGGGGAGGACCATCACGCCGGCCGCCGCTGCATCAACGCCGTCCGCTCGGTCACGCAGACCAGTTCGTCCCGCTGGTTGTACATGCGATGCTCGAAGGTCACGATCCCCGCCTCGGGCCGCGACGTGCTGTCCTTCAGCCCGACCACCTCGGTCTCCGCGCGCAACGTATCGCCGATGAACACCGGCTTCGGCATCCTGACCTTGTCATAGCCGAGATTCGCGACGAGCGTCCCCAAAGTCGTGTCCCCCACCGAAAGCCCGACCAGCAGGGCGAAGGTGAAGGTCCCGTTGACGACGATCCGCCCGAACTCCGTCCCCTCCGCATAGACCTCGTCGAGATGGAGCGGCTGCGGGTTGTGGGTCAGCGCCGAAATCAGCAGATTGTCGGTCTCGGTCACCGTCCGGTGCGGCTGGTGATTGATCCGGTCCCCGAGGGTCCACTGGTCGTAATAGCGGCCGGGCATGACCTAGCTCCTCCCCGGAACGGGGAGGGGGACCAGCCGCAGGCTGGTGGAGGGGCCGAGACGGTGAAACCGTCGCGGTGCGACGGCCCCTCCACCACGCCGCTTCGCGTCGCGGTCCCCCTCCCCGTTCCGGGGCGGATCGAAAAAAGCCATCATCCCTCCCCCTTCTCGATCCGCACCAGCAATGCCCCCTCGCTCACCTGCGCGCCCGCCGTGGCGTTCAGCTCCGCGACCTTACCGTCGAACGGCGCGGTCAGGCTATGTTCCATCTTCATCGCCTCGAGCGTCAGCAATTTCTGGCCCTTGGTCACGGCCTCGCCCGCCGCGACATCCAGCGCGATGATCTTTCCCGGCATGGGCGAGACGATCGCGCCGTCGCCGGCCGCGCCGCCCGCGCCGCCTGAAATGTCCTGCCCGCGCGGCACGCCGAGACGATAGGTCTTGCCCGCATAAGTGAGCCAGAGCGCATCCTCGCCGTCCCACCGAACGGCATCCTGGAAGACCTCCGTCGCGGCCTCCGCGGCGCGGGTCTCGCGCCCGTCGCTCAGCCACACGGATCGCCGGGCGTCGGCATTGAGCCGGAAGCCGGTCAGCGCATCCTCGCCGTCCTCGCGCGAGGCCTTGAGCCGCAGATAGGCGGCGGCGTGCGCCCAGACGAAATCGGGCGTGTCTTCCGGAATCTCGAAGTCCGGCAGATGCTGCTCGATGAACGCCGTCGTCACCTCGCCATCCTGAAACGCCTCGCGGCTGAGGCAGAAGGACAGAAGCGACGCGTTCACCTTGACCGGCCAAACTTCGACATTGTCGACGATATGGGCGAGCCGGTCGACCGCCTCGTCCCGGCTGGGCGCCCAGGCGATCAGCTTGGCGACCATCGGGTCGTAGAAAGACGAAACGGAATCGCCCGGCTCGAACCCCGTTTCCACCCGGGCCTCGTCACCATTGTCGAGGTCGAACAGCTCGAGGCGCCCGATCGACGGCAGGAAGGTCGCCGGATCCTCGGCATAAAGCCGCGCCTCCATCGCCCAGCCGTCGATCGCCAGTTCCTCCTGCGTCAGCGGCAATTCCTCCCCGCTCGCCACCCGCAACTGCCACTCCACCAGATCCTGCCCGGTAATCTCCTCGGTCACCGGATGCTCGACCTGGAGGCGCGTGTTCATCTCCATGAACCAGATGCGGTCCGCCTTCAGCCCTTCGCTCGCATCGGCGATGAACTCGATCGTCCCCGCGCCGACATAATTCACCGCCTGCGCCGCCCGCACCGCCGCCCCGCACACCGCCGCGCGCGTCGCCTCGTCCATGCCGGGCGCGGGCGCCTCCTCGATCACCTTCTGGTGCCGGCGCTGCAGCGAGCAATCGCGCTCGAACAGATGGACGACATTGCCATGCCTGTCGCCGAACACCTGCACCTCGATATGGCGCGGGCGAAGGATATATTTCTCGATCAGCACCCGGTCGTCGCCGAAGCTCGAGGCCGCCTCGCGCTTGCAGGAGAGCAAAGCGTCCGCGAACTCCTCGGCGGCGTCGACGCGCCGCATCCCCTTGCCGCCGCCGCCGGCCACCGCCTTGATCAGCACCGGATAGCCGATCGCATCCGCCTCGGCCTTCAGCCGCGCCGGATCCTGGTCCTCGCCCAGATAGCCCGGCGTCACCGGCACGCCCGCTTCCGCCATCAGCTTCTTCGCCGCGTCCTTCAGGCCCATGGCGGTGATGGAGGAAGGGTCCGGCCCGACCCAGACCAGCCCCGCGTCGATCACCGCCTGCGCGAAGCCGGCATTCTCGCTGAGGAACCCGTAGCCCGGATGGATCGCCTCCGCCCCGCTCTCCCGCGCCGCGGCGATGATCTTCTCGCCGACCAGATAGCTCTCGCGTGCCGGGCTCGGCCCGATATGCACCGCCGCGTCCGCCTCCCGCACATGCAGCGCCTTGGCATCCGCATCGGAATAGACCGCGACGGTCCTGATCCCGAGCTTCCGCGCGGTCCGGATGATCCGGCAGGCAATCTCGCCCCGATTGGCGATGAGAAGGGATTTGACCATCGACGACTCCGAAATCCTCCCCCGGCTTGCCGGGGGAGGGGGACCATGCGAAGCATGGTGGAGGGGCGCGCATAGCGCGGGAAAGAGCAGATCACATGCTCAAGGGCACAGGCAAAGCTTATCGCCGGTCGCGCGCGCTTCGGCACGAACTGACCCTGCCGGAAGTCCTGCTCTGGCAGCAACTGAAGGGGCGCGCGAGCGGCCGCAAGTGGCGCAAACAGCACCCGGCAGGCCCCTACAGCCTCGACTTCTATTGCGATTCGGCGCGTCTCTGCGTCGAAGTCGACGGGGAAGCCCATGATCGTGGCACCCGCCCCGCCCGCGACATCGCGCGCGACGCGTGGCTCGCTCGACACGGCGTTGCGACCCTCCGCATTCCGGCCCGCGAAGTCCTGAACAACATGGAAGGCGTACTCGCCTTCATCGGGCTTCGAGCGGAGGCCCTCGAACAATCCTCCCCCCCCGGGGGAGGTGGCACGCCGGAGGCGTGACGGAGGGGCCGACGCAGTCGGCGAGCTGCGCCCGCCGCCCCTCCACCACCGCTCCGCGGCGGTCCCCCTCCCCCGCCGGGGGA
>DATJUQ010000061.1:0-25342 GCA_035502235.1 Allosphingosinicella sp. | reverse complement strand
TGTGGTGGCGCGCGCGACCGGCCGGGGCCGCTTCCAGGCCGAAATTCAACTTCGCGGCGGCGCGATCCTCGCCGACGAACCGGTCGAGGCCGGCGGGCTCGGCACCGGGCCGACGCCCTATGAACTGCTCTCCGGCGCGCTCGCCGCCTGCACGGCGATGACGCTGCGCCTCTATGCCGAGCGCAAGGGCCTGACCCTGCCGCCCTTCTCGGTCGCCGCCACGCACAGCATCGTCCCGGTCGGGCAGGACGGCACCCCGCCACGCGACCTCTTCACCCGCAACATCGCCTTCGAGGGGCCGCTCGAGGCGGCGCTGGAGGAGAAACTGCTCGGCATCGCCGACAAATGCCCGGTCCACCGCACCCTGATGCGCGGCTTCGAGATCAGGACGAACATCGGCGCGACCGACCTGGAGCCCGAGGCGCCCGGGCAGCATGAGCATGACATGGAGGCCGCTTGCGCGGACTGACGCCGCGCCTTGCGCGAGATTGACTTGGCTCCCCCTCTGGCCGATGCCTCTCCGGTCGTTGCGAGGGGAGAACGAACCCGTGGGAAAACGGCTTCTGCTTTTGGCCGGCGCGGCGTCGATCGCCGCCGCCACGGTCCCCGGTCCGGCCCAGGCCTTCGGGCTGCGCACCCATCTCTATATTGCCGACCAGGTCTGGCAGGACCTGTCCGACTGCCGGGTGTCGATCCGCGGCCAGGATTTCGCGGTGCCGGCCGAGGCCTGCCGCGCGATCCGCGCCCACCGCGGCGAATTCCTCGCGGGCGCGCTCGGGCCGGACGTCTTTCCCGACGTGCTGGTCGGCCAGGCGATCATCCATCCGGGCGTGGCCGGCGGCTGGCAGGCGGCGGACTGGCTGAACCATCTGCTGGTCAACGCGCGCACCGACGATCAGCTCGCTTTCGCTTGGGGCTATGCGATGCATTATGCGGGCGACGCCTTCGCCCACAGCTACGTGAACAATTATGCGGGCGGCGTGTTCGAGATCGGCGCCGACCGCACCAAGGCGATCGAGCTGCGCCATTTCCGGCTCGAAAAATATATCGACCAGCGGCTCGACTACAGCCTCGACCCAGCGCTCATCCGCGCGCCCGCCGCCTGGCTGGCGCAGCAGTTGATCCACTATGATTATGCAGCGGGCGGCGGCCCGCGTACCGGCGATTTCTACGCCTCGGCGGCGGCTGACCCGGCGGGCTTCGTGCGCGCCGCGCAGCGACGGCTGCGCGCGGGCGGGGTCGCGGCGCCGGCCACCACCATCCTCACCATGCTCGATCTCGCCCGCGTCGCCCGCGCCCGCGCGCCGGGGCAGGAGGCGGCGGAGCGCGCCCGGCTGGACGCCGCGCTCGCGGCGGCGCGCGCGGTCGAGCGGCGCCACAACCTCCCGGCATCGGACTCGATGGTCTTCGACGAACGCAGCCCGGGTTTCGCCGGCCTCAATTCCACCCAGCGAAGCGAGGTGCAGGCCGCCTATCGCGTCTACCGCGCGCAGGTGGAGAGCTGGCAGCAGGCGCGCGCGCTCACCATCTTCACCGCCGAATGGGCACGCGACCTCGAGGTCGTCGCCCAGCGCTACATCGAGGCCTCGCTCGAATTCGGCCAGAACATGATCCGCGAGGGCGGCGCCAACCGGCCGCCGCTGCACGAGCGGACCAGCCCCACCATCGCCTATCGCCGCTGGCTCGCCTGCTACGCGCCGGTGCTCGAAGGCCAGCCGGCCGCCGCCGGCGACCTGGTCTGCGCGCGCCTCCAGGCGATGCGCTCGGACCTCGCCTTGCGCCGCGCCGCCTTGCTCTCCTCGCTCGGCGCCCAGCCCCGCTCCACCTATTTCCGCCTGCTCCAGCTGGACGAATATCTGGGCGGGCTGGTCGAGGATTTCGTCGTCGGCCTGGTCGGGCTGCGCGACCAGAGCTTCGCCGATCTGCTCGACGAGGGCCTCGCCCCCACCACGGTGACCGCCGAGACGCTGAACGCCACCTTCGCCGCCGCGCCCAACGGCCAGCTCGCCTTCCGCTGCGCCGCCGACTGGATCGACGCCGATCTCGGCCTGCGCGCGCCGCTCGCGTCGGGCGCCGACAATGCGTGCGACAATGCGCCGCGCACCCGCGCCACGCTCGACCCGGCGCGCTTCGCCGCGCTCGACGACGCCCTCGTTCTCGCCCGCCTGTCCCTGCTCGACCAGCAGGGCGTGCGCGCCGTCACCGCGCGCTTCGGCGGCAATCCGGCCGAGCCGCGCATGGGGACGCAGCGCCGTTATTCGGTGCTGCTCGACAGCGTCCGCTCGCTCGACGGCAGCCATCAGTGGCGCGGCACCGCCATGCCCGCCCCGCGCCGCCAGGCCTGGCGGACCGCTCCGCCGGCACTCAGCGCGGGCTTCGCCGCCGGCGCGGCGACCGGGCCTACGGGCTTCCCTCTCTACCAGTCGGCGGCGCTGCGCCGGACCGTCTTCACCGCTTTGTTCCGGCCGTTCGAGGGCGCGATTCTGCTGCGGACGGAGATGCAGCCCGCCGCCTATCCGTTCCGGCCCTGCGACGGCGATCCTCTGCGCGGGCCGCCGCTGCCGGGCCAGACTCCACTCTGCTGAGGGCACCGGCGCGGCCGAACGGCGTTTCGCCGCCATGCCCTCGAGCGTGATCAAGGCCGCTTATTACCGTCCGGACGAGGCGGTGCTCGACATCCTCTTCACCACCGGCCGGCGCTATCTCTACCATGACGTGCCGCTCGACGAGGCCGAGCGATTCGCCGCCGCGTCCAGCAAGGGCCGCTATTTCAACGCCCGGATCCGCGAGCGCTACGCCTTTACCGAGGTGGCCGGCGCGGGAACCTAAACCCCGGATGAACGCGGGGTTGGGGAATGTTCACGCAACCTCTCGCCACGCACGTCGTTTATCGGTCATTCCACCAGGAGAGATGAAATGCGTAAGCTGATTCTTGCGGCCCTCGTCACGGCGACCGCCATGCCGCTCGCGGCCGCCCCCGCCGCCGCCCAGCGCGGTTATTCCAACGAGCGCCAGGAGCGGCGCGAATGCGCGCGCGAACTGCGCAACGCCGACAGCCGCCGCGAATATCGCAACGAGCAGCGCGAATGCGCCCGCGAGATTTCGCAGGCTCGCCGCCAGGATTGGCGCCAGGGCCGCCGCTACGACTATAATCGTCCGCCCCCGGGCGGCTATTATGCCGACGATTATTACCGGGACGGCCGCTATTATCGCGAGCGTCGCCTGAGTTATAACGACCGCATCTATCGCGGGCGGGACGGCCGGTATTATTGCCGCCGCAACGACGGCACGACCGGCCTGATCATCGGCGCCGGCGTCGGCGCGCTGGTCGGCAACTCACTGGACGGCGGCCGTTCGAGCACCTTCGGCACCCTGCTCGGCGCGGTGGCCGGCGGCGCCATCGGTCGCGAGATCGACCGCAACGACAACCGCCGCGATCTGCGCTGCCGTTAACCCGGCAGGGATTGCGAAGAGACGGGCGCTCCGGCAACGGGGCGCCCTTTCTCTTGCCCGGCCCACCCTTCCTAAACCCCCGCTGAAC
The DNA here is from genome assembly GCA_035502235.1 of Allosphingosinicella sp. Classification (GTDB taxonomy): domain Bacteria; phylum Pseudomonadota; class Alphaproteobacteria; order Sphingomonadales; family Sphingomonadaceae; genus Allosphingosinicella. The sequence goes on along the minus strand of DATJUQ010000061.1, from coordinate 21,801 downwards.
GGGGGGTAGTTTTGGGTTCATGCAACGCTGCGTAGATCATGTTCGTTCGTTCCGGTGCATCGGAATGGACGTGAAACCAAGGGAGTAGGACAATGCGATTCCTCATCCTCGCGGCGGTCGCCGGAGCCGTCGCCTTACCCACCGCGGCCAATGCCCAATATTATGGCGGCGGCCGGGGCTACGGTTACGGTCAGGGTTATGGCCAGAACCGGGAAGTCCGCCGCGAACAGCGCGAATGCGCCCGTGAGCTCAGGCGGGCCGACAGCCGCCGCGAATATCGCCGCGAGCTGCGCGAGTGCCGCCGGGAGATCAACCAGGCGCGCTACAGTGGCGGCTATTACCGCAACGGCTACCGGAACGGTTATTATCGCGACCGCGACCGGCGTTACTGGGATGGCTATCGCTGGCGCAACCGCTGGTAAGCCGATCGCTCCAGCGGGGTGAACGCTCCGCCCCGCTCCTTTCCGCCGGCCAGCCTCGCCTGTTCGCGGTTGACCTGACCACGCTTCAGGCGGATCATTCTCCCTCCGGAATGTTCCAGGGAGGGGGATTCGCATGGCCGGCTCTTCGCTTTTGCTGAACTTGGCGCGTGCCGCGAAAGTCGCGGCATTGCTCTTCTTCCTGCTCCCGTTCGTCACCGTCTCCTGCTCGTCGAGCGACTTCGCCGCGGCGATGGGCAATCAATCGGGCGGCGCCGGGCTGGGCGCGCCACCGCCCGGCATGCAGGAGGATTGCGTGCTGATCACGGCCAGCGGCCTGGATCTCGCCATGGGCACCGCCTCGCCCAGCCGCAGTTGCTTCGGTGCCTTCGCCGACATGGGCGCGACCGAGACGCCGCGGAGCGAGCAGACCGGTCCGTTCGCCGAGAACGACTTCGCCGTGATCGGCGCCGCCGCCGCGATCCTGCTGGCCTTGCTGCTCGGCTTCCTGCTCAAAGGCGCGGCGGGCGCGCTCGTCGGCATCGTCTGCAGCCTCGGCGCGGTCGGGGCCGTGGCCTGGTCGGTCTTCTTCCGGATCCCCGATGCCGTGTTCAGCGCCCTACCCCAGACCGGCGGGGGCCCGCAGATGACGGCGGAGCAGGCGCGGCAGATATTCAGCGTCAATCCGGGCATCGGCTTCTGGCTGATGGCCGGGGCCCTGCTGGCGGCCGTCATCCTGCTGATCCTGGCGATGACGAAGTCAAGGAGTCCCGCCCCGACGGGATCGCCGCCACCCGCGGGCTGACGCTTGTTCCGGGCTCCCGTACATTGGCACGGGAGCCCGCCTTGCCGGTCCGTCTCGTCATCGCTCTGGCCGCCAGGCCGCGGCGGCCGCCCGCCAGACCTCCGAGGCTCTAACCGAGCTTCGCTTCCGCTTTCGCCAGCGCCGCGGGATCGTCGACGTCCAGCCAGAAATGGCCGGTGACGTCCAGCGTCGCGGCCCGCCCCTGCGCGGCCAGCCGCTGCATCCCGTCGGAAAGGCTGCCGCCGCCGGCGCCGATCGCCTCGGCGAGGGCCGGCGTGGCACGGAACAGGCCGGTGTCGATCGCGTCGAACCGGGCCAGCGTCTTGCCGATGGCAAGGATGCGCCCGTCCGCGCCGGTCTCCACCTTGGTCGCGTCGTCCATGTCGAGGGTCGGGCTGTCGAGCGCGCGGTCCACGGCCAGCGTCACCGCCGCCGGCGGCGCGGCGATCAGCGCGCGCACGATCGCCGGATCGAACAGATGGTCCGACATGCTCAGCAGATAGTCGCGGGCGATGCGCGCCGTGCCGGCGAGCACGCTATGCCCGTTGGGCAGGTCCCAGTCGGCCACCCGCACCGGCTCGATCGCGAAGGGCAGGCCCGCGAGAAAGGCCTCCAGCCGCGCCGCCTCATGCCCGGTCGCGACGACGAACCGCGTTGCCCCGCCCTCGGCGGCCGCGCGGATCACCCGCTCGATCAACGGCACGCCCGCGACCGGCGTGAGCGGCTTGGAGGGGGAGACCGCGCGCAGCCGGCTGCCATGGCCGGCGGCGATGATCAGGCAGTCCATCCTTTTATTCCGCCGCCAGCTGTTCCCCGGCGATGAACTCCTCGGTCAGCTGCGCGGCGACATCGTCGCTGAACTGCTGCGGCGGATGCTTGCAGAAATAGGCGCTCGGGCCGATCAGCACGCCGCCCTGGCCACGATCCAGCGCGACCTTGCAGCAGCGGATCGCGTCCACCACCACGCCGGCGCTGTTCGGGCTGTCCTCGACCGACAGGCGAAGCTCCAGGTTCATCGGCACGTCGCCGAACAGCTGCCCTTCCATGCGCAGGAAGCAGAGCTTGTTGTCGTTCAGCCAGGGAATATAGTCCGACGGGCCGATATGGATGTCCTCGGCGCCGAGCGGCTCGGCGAGCGTCGACTGGACCGCATCCGTCTTGGATTCCTTCTTCGATTCCAGCCGGTTCCGGTCCAGCATATTCATGAAGTCGGTATTGCCGCCGGTGTTCAGCTGGTAGGTGCGGTCGTAGCTGACGCCCCGCGCGCGGAACAGGCTGGAGAGGACGCGGTGGACGATGGTCGCGCCCAGCTGCGCCTTCACGTCGTCGCCGACGATGGGCAGGTTCTTCTCGCGGAAGCGCTTCTCCCATTCGGGCTTGGAAGCGATGAATACGGGCATGCAGTTGACCACCGCAACGCCCGCCTTCAGCGCGCATTCCATGTAGAATTCGACCGCCTCCTGCGACCCGACGGGGAGGAAGTTGACCAGGATCTCGGCGCCGCTCTCTTTCAGCATGGCGACGATCTCGTCCTCGCTCGCTTCAGGGCCGTCCGCCTTCACGAAGCCGCGCTCGCCATATTTGGCCATGTGCGGCGCCATGCCGTCCAGCACCCGGCCCATGCGCACCTTGACGCCGGTCTCGGGAATCTGGGGCTGGAACACGGTGGTGCAATTCGGCTTGGCGAAGACCGCCTCGGCCAGATCGAGGCCGACCTTGCGGGCGTCGGTGTCGATCGCCAGCACGAAGTCGATATCGCCGATCGCATAGCCGCCGAGCCGCTCGTGCATGATGCCCGCGGGCGCCTTCCGGCCGGCATAATAATAGCGCCCCTGCACCAGGGAGCTCGCGCAATTGCCGATGCCCACCAGCGCAACCTTGATCTTGCTCATATACCTGCTTTTCTCCGCCGGACGGTCGCCCGAAAAATGTGTCATAGGCTCGTCACACTCCTGAAAGTCAAGCGTCATGCGAGCGGGCGGATCGGGCGCGCGCCGGCAAGCAGCGAGCGGAGCAACACGTAGAAGAACCAGATCGTCCCGACGCCGGCGAAAATGGCGAGCGCCACCCGCTCCAGCCCGACCACGGTCAGCACCATGAACAGGAAGGCGAAGCAGTCCCGGCCGGTCAGCAGCTGCACCGCCCAATAGACCAGGTCGACGATGCCGCCGATCCGCCCGCTCCGGCGCTTGTACAGGTCGAAGCCCAGGGGCGCACCCTGCGCGCGCACCCGGCGGGCGATCAGCAGATTGCCCACGATCAGCTGCAGGATCGCCAGCGCGCCGATCCAGCCGATCAGGTCCTCGTCGCGGATCGCGAGATGGAGGGTGAGGCCGAGGACGAACAGGAAGTTGGTCGCCATGTCGACCGCTGAATCCATCGCCGCGCCCTCGCGCGAGGCACGGTGGGATGCACGCGCCATCTCCCCGTCGACGCCGTCGAGGATCGAGGCGAGCTGGAACAGGATCGCGCCGGCGATCAGCCCGCTCTGGCCACCGAACAGGAGGCAGAGGAACATCGGCACCGCCAGCAGGGCGTTGACGATGGTGACGTGGACGGGCCGGATACCCGGAATTGCCAGCACCAGCAGGGTGATGCGCTGCGAGATGGGCCGGTTCAGCCAACGCGAGACGAGGCCGTCGCCCGGCTTGCCGGTGCGGCGGACCACCTCCCAGGCGCTCGGCAGGACGGCCGCGGGTCCGGAGCCGGTCTCGACCAGGACCAGGGTCGGACCGCGCAGCCGCTCGATATCCGCGCGAGTCGCCGCGTCGAGCGCGGCACCGTCGCCGATCCTGAGCGTGACCGAAGCCGCCCCCTCGTCGGCCAGCCCGCGCACCGCCCGGGCCGCGGCGGCGACGCCGGCGATCGGGCGTTGCGCGGCGGCGGCCGACTCGAAGGCGGCGACGGCGTCCAGGGTTTTTCCTCTTCCCAATGCGCGGCTCCTTATCGCAAGGGACGCCACGGTCAGCATCTTCCCGCATAAAGGAGGCCGCATCATGGCAATGGTTAACGCCTCCGGCGCGCCGCCGAACGGCCCGCTCCTGAACCGTCCGCGCGAGCTTCAGGATCCATTGAATCTCTATTTTTATCATCCGCTTGCGCGGCGCCTGGCGATCCTGCTGAGGCCCACGCGGGTCTCCCCGAACATGGTCTCGGTGCTGAGCTTCTGCTGCCTCGTCGCCGCGGCCGCCTGCTTCGTCGGCCTCGCCTGGCCCACCAACGCTCTCGCCGGGTTCGGCTTCATGCTGCTCTGGCACGTCGTCGACGGCGCCGACGGCGATCTCGCGCGGATGACCGGAAGGGCCTCGGCGACCGGCGAACTGGTCGACGGGGTCTGCGATTATGCCGGCAACGTCACCCTCTATTTCGCCTTCGCCTTCCTGGCCGACGACGTCTGGGGCGGCTGGGCCTGGCTCCTGGCGGCCGCGGCCGGCGCCAGTCATGTCGTCCAGACCAATCATGCCGAGACCCAGCGCCGGCTCTATCTCTGGCGGGCTTATGGCGTGCCCTGGCTGCGCAATGCGCGGGCGGAGGACGATGCGGTGTTCCGGCGCGACACCTGGTTCACCCGCTATTTCGGCTTCTGGGCGGTCGGCTATGTCTGGCTGTCCAACCGCATGACCCCCGCCGCCAATCCGATCGACCGGGCGCTCGCCGCGGCCGAGGGCGATGCCGCGGAGACGGCGCGGATCCGGGCATTGGTGCAGAAGGAATTCGCTCCCTCGCTCTGGCTGCCGAAATTGCTCGGCGCCAACCCGAAGACCTTCCTGATCGCGGGCGCGATCCTGCTCGGCAGCCCGATCTGGTATTTCCTGGCGATGCTCGGGCCGGTGAACCTGATCCTGCTCGCCTCCATCCTTCACCTGAAGCGTCTGGCCGCGCGCGTGGCAGTGGAGGTCAGCGCGCGCTGAGCCCCGCCCGCAGGAACGCCTCGATCTTCTCCGCCCGTTTGTCCCAGGTCAGCTCCGTGGACCGCGCCAGCGCCGCCGCCCCAAGCCGCGCCGCCAGCACCGGTTCCCGCAGCCGGTCGAGCGCCGCCGCCGCGGCCGCCGCATCGCCCGGCGGGACGAGCAGGGCATTCTCCCCGTCCGCCAGCAATTCCGCCGTGTCCGGCGCGACGGGCGCGAGGATGGGGCGGGCGGCGGCGAGATAGGCGAACAGCTTAAGCGGCAACACGCAATTGCGGAACTGTTCGAGCGGCGCGCGCGAGGGCGGGATCAGCAGCACGTCGGAGGCATGGAGCCAGGCCGGCAGGTCGGCGGGACCCTGCCAGGGCACCACCCGCACGTTCGCCCGCCGCCGCGCCGCGGCCTCGACCGGCCCGTCGCCCTCCGAGCCGACCAGCAGGAACAGCATCTCCGGCCGCAGGTCCGCCAGCGCCAGCAGGGCATCCAGCCCCTTTTGCGCATTCACCCGCCCGGCATAGACGGCGGTGAAGCGCTCGGGATCGAGCCCCAGCGCGGCCCGCGCCGCCGCCTTGTCCAGCGGCGCGCCCATCCGCCGGGGCTCGGCGCCGTTATGCGCGACCAGCAATGTCTCCGCCGGCACCCCCGCCCGCTTATAGGCGCCGGCCGCAAAAGCCGAATGGAGAACGAAGCCGAGGCAGCGCGGGCTTCGCGCCGTCCGCCGCAGCAGCGGCCGGATGACGGGCAGGTCGTCGGGCCAGGGCCGATAATGGTCGACCGCGAAGGGCAGAGGCGATCGCGCGCCCATGCCCAGCATCGCCGGAATGCGCGAATAGAGCAGGTCCGCCTGGGCGATCTCCGGATCGCGGAAGACTTGGCGGAGCCAGAACAGGGTCCGGACCAGGGCCTCCCCCGCCCAGCGGCTCTCGCGCTGGACGAGGCGGAAGTCGCCCTCGACCTGGAAATAATCCCTCAGCGCGGCCGCGTTCAGCACGGGATCGCCGTCGCCCCGCGGCATCAGCAGGGTGCACTCGACTCCGCGCCGCGCCAGCGCCGCCGCCGTGTTCAGCGTCTGCTCCCGGCAGGCCTTCCGGTCCGGGCGCGACCACATCAGGGGATAGAGAAGCCGCATCGGCCCGGCACGAGACCAGGGCCGGGCCTCCTGTCAAGCGCGGCCGCTCAGGCGGCCTCGCAGAACACCTGGTTCCGGCCGCCATTCTTGGCCGCGTAGAGCAGGGCGTCGGCCCGCTGCAGCGCCGGGCTGCCGTCCGGATGATTGTCGCGCGCGACTCCGCCGGAGAAGGTCACCTGACCCAAAGGCTCGTCCGTCTCGCGCACCCGGAACTGGCGGTCGGAGAGGATGTCGCGCGCCTCGTCGAGGATGCGTCCGGCCGCGTCCGGCTCGAGCCCCGGGAAGAGGATGACGAACTCCTCGCCGCCGAGCCGCGCGACCATATGGCCCTCGCAATTGTCCTTCAGCGTCTTGGCGACGGCTTTGAGCACGCGGTCGCCCACGGCATGGCCGTAGCTGTCGTTGACCCGCTTGAAATTGTCGATGTCGCAAATGGCGAGGCTCAGGCCGGTGCCGCTCTCCTGCAGCTCGACGAGCTTTTCCTCGAAGGCGCGGCGGTTGGGCAGGCCGGTGAGCGCGTCGGAGCGCGCCTCCTCGCCCACCTCGGCGAGCTTCACGCGCAGCTGCCTGGTCTCGTCGCGCGCGGCGGTGAGCTGCTGCTCGGCATGTTTGGTGCGCTCCGCCATGGCGCGCGTGATCGCGACCAGGGTGGCGACGCCCTCGCCCGATTCCAGCCGGTCGGCGCCTGCGGCCAGATCGGCGCCATAGCTCTGCGCGTCGGCGCGTTGCGCTTCGACGATCGCGGCGAATTGCTCGACCTGCTGGGTGGCGGCCGCGAACAGGGCCGGATCGATGCCGCCGCGCACGCTCTGCGGCGCGGGCAGCCCGACCTCGGCCTTGATCCGGTCGGCTTCCTTCTGGCTGAGTCGGATCCCGTCCATGGTCGCTGCCTTCACCGCCGTGGCCGCGGGCGAGCCGGCGTCCGCGAACAAGGTGTGCGCAAGGGCGTAATTGTCCGGGCTCGGCCAGAGACCGTGATCCTTCAGGAACTTCCCGATGATGTCGTAAAGTGCGCTGCCGTCCATCTGGTCCTCGGTTGGCTAGTGCGTGGCTTGCCGGGCCGGCGGCGCCGCGGCCGGGGGCGGCGGCGACGTCGTTGGCCTGGTCGAGGTGGAGGAGGGTCCGCCGCGCCAGCCGAGCGTGATCGAGATGCGGCGGTTCCTCGGGTCGTAGCGGTCGCTCGCCAAATAAGGCTGGCGGTCGGCGACGCCCTCGATCCGGGAGATGCGGGGCAGCGGGATGCCCGCCGCCTCCAGCGTGCCGCGCGTCGCCTCGGCGCGCGCGGCGGACAGGGTCCAGTTGTTGGTCGTCCGGCCCGCCGCATAAGGTAGCGAGTCGGTGTGGCCGCGGATGATCACCGGATTGGGCACGCCGCCGATCACCTGCGCGACCTCGCGCACCAGCCGCTGCGCGGCGGGCAGCAGCTCGGCGGTGCCGACCCGGAACATGGAGAAGTTCGCTTCGTCCATCAGGTCGATGCGCAGCCCCTCGTCGCTCTCGGCGAAGCTGACCTGGTTGCTCAGCCGCCGCAGCTCCGGCGAGGCCTCGATCCGGCGCCTCAGCTCGGCGGAGAGCCGGCGGAATTCCTCGCGGTCGATCAGGTTGCGCGGCACCGCGCCCTCGTTGACGCCGCCGGTGACGTCGCGCGGGATGGTGATCGCGCGCGAGCCGGTCTGGCCGGCCTTGTGCGGATAATTGTCGGCCGAGACGATGGAATCGCCGCCCATGATGCCGTTCGAGCCGGCGCTGTTCTGCTTATATTCGATCAGCGTGGGCGTGAAATAATCGGCGAGGCCCTTGCGCTGGTCCTCGTCGGTCGCGCCGAGCAGCCAGAGCAGAAGGAAGAAGGCCATCATCGCGGTCACGAAGTCCGCATAGGCGATCTTCCAGGCACCGCCATGATGCGCGCCATGCGCCTCCGCGACGATCTTCTTGACGATGATCGGTTGCGGCTGCGGGGCCGGATCGTTCCGGCCCCTCTTCATCGCGGCACTGGCCATGGCCTAGCGCCCCCGCATCCCGTCGAACACGTCGGCGAAGGCCGGCTGGTTCGAATGGGCGATGCCAGAGCGCGCGGCTTCGATCACCAGCGGCAGCGGATGGCCGTGCAGCGAGGCGATGATGATCTGCTTGACCACATGATAGATCGCCATGTCGCCCTCGATCACGTTCTTGGCGCGGTTGGCGAAGGGACCGACGAAGCCGTAGGCGAGCAGCACGCCCAGGAAGGTGCCGACCAGCGCCGAGCCGATCATCTCGCCGAGGATCTCCGGCGGCTTGTCGATCGAGGCCATGGTCTTCACCACGCCGAGCACGGCCGCGACGATGCCGAGCGCCGGCAAGGCGTCGGCCAGGGTCTGCAGATTGTTCGCCGGCGCGATCGCATGGTGCTGGTGGGTCTTGATGGCATTGTCCATCACGTCCTCGACGGCGCGCGGATCGAGCGTGCCGGAGGAGACGACGACCAGCCGCAGCGTGTCGCAGATCAGGTGGACGAGCGTGTCGTCCTTCAACAGCTTCGGATATTCGGCGAAGATCGCCGAGGATTTCGGATCCTCGATATGCGGCTCCACGGCCACCGGGCCGTCGGTGCGCAGCATCTTCATCAGCTTGGAGACGAGGAAGATGACGTCGAGGAAGTCCTGCTTCTTGTATTTCGGGCCCTTGAAGACCTTGCCGAAGCCGCCGAGCAACGCCTTGAGGTCGGAGCCCGAATTGCCGGTGATGGTCGCGCCGATCGCGGCGCCGCCGATGATCGTCATCTCGACCGGCAAAGCGTGCAGGATGACGCCGATGCTGCCGCCGGAGAAGATGAACCCACCGAACACCAGCACGAGGAGGACGACGATGCCAACGGCTGCGAACATTTCTTCCCTCGTGAGACTGGCCAGGCCGGAGGGCTGTCCCCTCCCGATATGATTAACGGCAGCGTGGGCCGGACTTTATGGTTAAGCGGGTCTCAACCATCATTTTCCGGCCCGTTCCGGGGCGCGGATCAGCGCAGGATGTCGAACAGGGTGCTCTGGTTGATCCGGGCGAACACCGCCTGGGCGGCGTCCAGCGACAATTGCTGCGCGCTGATCCGGGCGACGACCGCATGGATGTCCGTATCCTCGAGGCCGCTCCGCTCCGCCGCGAGCTGCAGGCCGGTATCGGCCTGCCGCTCGAGCAGCTGGTCGACGCGGTTGGCGAGCGCGCCCTGCTCGCCGCGCTGGGTGGCGACATGCTCGATCGCGGCATTGACCTCGTCGACCGCGGTGGCGACCGCCGCCTGGCGCGTGGTCGGATCGGCGAGTTCGATCGCCGCGGCGGCGTCGGTGACGATCTGGGCCAGGTCCTTCGGACCGCCGGCGGTGGCGACGCTCTCGAACACCTCCTCGCGGGTGCCGACGGCGATGACCTGGACGCCGCTCTGCACCGGAATGCGCAGCGAATAGTCAGACATGAAGAGGGCGTTGCCGCGCGAATCCTTGCTGTCCTTCAGCGCCGCCAGCTCCTCGCCGATCGAGCGCAGCTCCACCGCGATGGTCTGCCGGTCCTGGTCGGACAGGGTGCCGGTCGCGGCCTGGGTCATCAGCTCGGTGACCCGGTCATAAGCGGTGCCGGCCGCCTTCAGCGCGGTGTCGGCGCGCGCGGCCAGGCCGGCGGCGAGGTTGAGGTTGCTCTTCCACGCCGCTTCGTTCGACTGGGAGCGGCCGATCGAGGAGATGCGCGCGGCCGCGACCGGATCCTCGGACGGCGACTGGATGCGCTTCTGCGTCGACAATTGGGTTTGGCCCCTGGCGATGTCGCGCGCCAGCGACAGCTGGCGGCTGATCTCCTGGTCCAGGCGATAACGGGTTCCGCTGATCATCTTCCAATACCCCCACGAAAAGCTCAGAGCGCGTCGAACAGCGTCTGGATGGTTTCGCGCGCCACCTGGATGATCCGGGCGGACGCATTATAGGCCTGCTGGTAGCGGAGCAGATCCGCCGCCTCATGGTCGAGATTGACGCCGGTCACCTCGTCCAGCGCGGCATAGCTGCTGCTGCGCCAGCTGGCGGCGGCCGAAGCCTCGGCGCTGGCCGAGGAGAGCATCTGGGCGTTGGCCGAGACCAAAGCGCCCCAGCGGTCCTCGACGCCGCTCGAATCGCGGATCGCGTCGAGCGCAAGGAGATTGCCGTTGGGCGTGCCGCTCGGGCTGGCGGCCGGAACCAGGTCCGGGTCGGTGGCCAAAGCCTGGATCGAGGCGGCCCCGCCGGCGACGCTCATCAGCGCCGTGCCGGGATTGCCGTCCGCATCCTCGCCCGCCGCGGACCAGCCGTTGACCATCGCGGTGAAGTCCACCGCCAGCGCGTCGAGCGCGGCGCGGCGGTCGGCGAGGCTCTGGGCGACGTCGACCAGGCCGGCCAGCTTGCCGCCATTGGCGGGGAGCGGGACGGTGGTGCCGTTGGTTTGCAGCTGCAGCGACAGCCGGCCGTCCGCGGCGCGGGCGAGCACGGCGAGCCGCGGGCCGTTGCCGTCGACCAGGGCCAGCGTCGAATTGCCCGTCGCGGTCAGGGTCGCGCGGCCGTCATTGCCGATGCTCAGGGTGACGTCGATCTTCTCGGCGATGAAGTCGATCAGCTGGTCGCGCTGGTCCTCGAGAGAGGCGCGGGCGCTGCCATTGGCATTGGCGGGGCCGAGCGCCCCATTGATGTCGCTCAGCGCCTGCAAGGCGTCGTTCAGCGAGGCGACCTCGATCTCCGCCGCCTGCCCGATCCCGTCCGATAGGCGGGCGAGCGCCTGGCCGCTGGTGCGGAAGGCGGAGGCGGCATTGTCGAGCGAGGCCAGGACGGCGCGGCGGCCGAGCTGGTCGTCCGGATCCGAGGCGAGCGAGGCGGCGGCGTTGAAGAAGCCGGTCATCGCCGAGCCGACGCCCGAAATACCGTCGTCAAGCGCGGTCTCAATCCCGGTCAGCCATTGCTGGCGGACCTGCGCGCGGCCGTCGGCGGAGGCGGAGAAACGCGCCTCGGCGGCCTTGAAATTGTCCCAGGCGCGGGCGACGCCGCTGGCGGTGACGCCGGCGAACATGACCTGCGGCCGATAGGCGATGTCGCCGCTGCCGGTGATCGCCACCTCCTCCAGCACGACGCGGCGGCGCGCATAGCCGGGGGTGTGGGCATTGGCCACGTTCTCGCCGACCGCCGACAAAGCGGTCTGATAGGCGCGAAGCGCGGACGCGCCGATGCCGAGAAGGTCGCTCACCGGGTCACCTCATTGCTGGGCTGGGCCGTGCTGCTGGTCCGGGCGGCCTCGGCGGCCGCAGCCGCCTGCTCCACCTGTGCGCCGGCCTGGGCTGGCCGGATCCCGGCCTGCTGCCGCTCGAACTGGGCGGCGAGCATGTCGGCGATGCCGAACGTGCCTTGCTGCGACATCGAGTCGGCGAGCCGCGCGTCGGCCATGTCGCGGAACTGCTCGGTCGCCTGGCTGCCGAACATGTCCTCGCCGAGCTTGGCGTTGCGCATCGAGCCGATCAGCTGCCGGATGAACACCGCCTCGAAGGCCTGCGCGGCCTGGCGCAATTCCTGGCGGCGCTGGGCCGCGGCGTCGCCGCCGGTGGCGGGCGCCTGGCTGTTGAGCGAGTTGATCACAGGATGACGAGCTCCGCGCGCAGCGCCCCGGCCTGCTTCAGCGCCTCGAGGATCGCGACCAGATCGGACGGCGCGGCGCCGATCGCGTTCACCGCGCGGACGATCTCCGACAGCGACGCGCCGGGGGCGAAGTTGAACATGCGGGTCCGCTCCTCGGTGACCTCGATGGTCGAGTTCGGCACCACCTGCGTGGTGCCGCGCGAGAGTGGCCGCGGCTGGCTGACCCGGGGGTCCTCCTGCACCGAGACGGTGAGGCGGCCGTGGCTGACCGCGGCGGGGCGGATGCGCACCGCGCCGTTGATCACCACCGTGCCGGTGCGGGCGTTGACGATGACCCGGGCGGGCGCATCGGCGGGCTCGACCTCGATATTCTCGATCCGGCTCATCAGGGCGGTCCGGATCTCCGCGCCCGGCGCGACCTCGATCGCGACCGAGACGCCGTCAACGGCGCGTGCGATCGGCTGGCCAAGCTCGCCGTTGATCGCCTGGGCAATGCGCTGGGCGGTCGTGAAATCGGATTCGGCGAGGTTGAAGGTGAGATGGGGAGACGTGGCGAAGCCCGTCTCCACCGCCCGCTCGACGGTGGCGCCGCCGGGAATGCGGCCCGAGGAGGGCACGTTGACCGAAACCTGGCTGCCGTCCTGCGCCGAGACGCCGAGGCCGCCGACGGCGAGATTGCCCTGCGCCATCGCATAGATCTGGTTGTCGGCGCCGCGCAGCGGGCTCATGATCAGGGTGCCGCCGCGCAGGGAGCGGGCGCGGCCCATGGCCGAGACGGTGATGTCCAGCCGCTGGCCGGGCCTGGCGAAGGCGGGCAATTCGGCGGTGATCATCACCGCGGCCGCATTCTTCAGCGCCGGATTGACGCCGGGCGGCAGGGTCAGGCCGAAGCGCGAGGCGACGCCGTTCATGCCCTGCGTCGCATATTCCAGATTGTCGTCGCCCGTGCCGGCGAGGCCGACGACGATGCCATAGCCGATCAGCTGGTTCGGACGCACGCTCTGGAATGCCCCCAGATCCTTGATTCGGGTGGCGTTGGCCGGGGTGGCCAGCATGAGGAAGGCGGTGAACGCGATCAGGATACGGCTGAGCATGAGAGGATGCCTCAAAAGGGACTGAGGATGTTGAAGAAGCGCTGCAGCCAGCCCATGCGGCTGGACCGGGCGATCTCGCCGCGGCCGACATAGTCGATCCGCGCATCGGCGATCCGGGTCGAGGGGACCCGGTTGTCGGAGGTCAGGTCGCCCTGGCGGACGATTCCGGACAGCCGGATCGCCTCGTTGCCCCGGTTGATGCGCAGGCGCTTCTCGCCGCGCACGCGCATCGTGCCGTTGGGCAGCACCTCCTCGACCGTGACCGTGATCTCGCCGGTCAGCGAATTGGCCTGGGCGGTCTGGCCGCGCCCCTGGAACGCATTCTGCCCCCCCATCGCCACGTCGGACGGCTGGAAGAAGGAGAGCGGCCCGGTGGTCGGCGGCGTCAGGCCGAGCGAGCCTTCCCGGTTGGTCTGCGCCGTCGACGAGGAGGTGCCCTGGGTGCGCTCGGTCAGCACGATGGTGATGACGTCGCCCACCTGCGCGGCGCGCTGGCCGGAGGTGAGCGGCGCATAGCCATATTGCGGCTGGAAGATCGCGCCATTGGCCGCGGCCGGCGGGGCCGGCGGCGGGGGCGTGGGCCGATATTCGGGCTCGCGCTCGCGCCGCGCGGCGACGAGCACCACGGCACAGCAGGCGAGAAGGGCGGCGCGCCTCATGCTAGAGCTGCTGGTTCGCATTGCGCAGCATCTCGTCGGTCGCCTGGATCATCTTCGAATTGACCTCATAGGCGCGCTGGGTCTCGATCATGTCGACCAGTTCCTGGACGACGTTGACGTTCGACGCCTCGAGCGCGCCCTGGCGGATCGCGCCGCGGCCCTCGGCATTGGCCGGGCCGGTCTGGGCGGAGCCGCTGGCGCCGGTCTCCGCATAGAGATTGTTGCCGAGCGCCTGCAGGCCCGCCGGGTTGATGAAGCGGGCAAGCTCGAGCCGGCCGACCTCCGAGGCCTCGGTCTGGCCGGAAACGGTGACCGAGACGGTACCGTCCTGGCCGATCGTAATCGCCTCGGCATTTTCCGGGATCTGCACTTCGGGCATGACCGGCATGCCGTCCGTGGTCACCAATTTGCCTTCCGACGAGCGGTGGAAATTGCCGGCGCGGGTATAGCCGGTCGAGCCGTCCGGCCGCTGGATCTGGAAATAGCCCTGGCCCTCGATGGCGAGATCGAGCGGATTGGCGGTCGTGTTGATCGAGCCAGCCGTAGTGATCCGGCCGGTGCCGGTCATGCGCACGCCCGTGCCGAGGTTGAGGCCGGTCGCGTACTGGTTGTCGCCGGCCGAGCGCGAGCCCGCCGCGGTGATCGTCTGATAGGCCAAAGTCGCGAATTCGGCGCGGTCGCGCTGGAAGGCGGTGGTGTTCACGTTCGCCAGGTTGTTGGCGATGATCCGCATCCGTTCGGCCTGGGCGTCGAGCCCGGTGCGGGCGACCTGGAGGGCAGAGGACATGAGTTGATCTCCTTCGGAATGTCTATGCTCAGCTCGGCATGCGCATCAGGTCGGCGGCGGACGTGTCCATCTCGCGCGCCGAGGTGACGAGCTGCAGCTGCATGTCCCAGCCGCGGCTGGCCTCGATCATGTCGATCAGGGTCTGGCTGGTGTTGACGTTGGAGCCTTCGAGGCTGCCGGAGACCAGGCGGGCCTGCGGATCGGCCGGCAGGGCGCCGCCGTCCTGCGCGCGGAACAGGCCGTCCAGCGCCTTTGCAACGCGCGAGCCGGCCGGCGAGACCAGCTTCAGCCGGTCGACCTGCTGCGGCTGGCTGGCGTCGCCGCCCTGCGGCACGATCCAGATCGCTCCGTCCTCCGCGATACGGATCGAATCCGCCGGCGGAATGGTGATCGGCCCGGAATCGCCCAGCACGGGGCGGCCGTCGCCGGTGGTCAGCACGCCGCTGGCGGCGACCTGCAGGTCGCCGCGCCGCGTATAGGCCTCGCTGCCGTCCTCGGCCTGGACGCTGAGCAGGGCGTCGCCCGTCATCGCCACGTCGAGGTCGCGCCCGGTATTGTTGATCGAGCCGGCCGACATGTCGGCGCCGCTGACCTCCTCGGACACCGGGGCGCGCGTCTCCAGGCCGGCACCGCGCACCCAGAGCGACCGGGCCGAGTCCATCTCGGCGCGGAAGCCCACGGTGTTGGCGTTGGCGAGGTTGTTCGCGGTCACGGCCTGCCGCGACATCGAGCCGCGCATCCCTGACAGAGCGGTATAGATCAGCCGGTCCATGGCTCAGCTCCTGCCCCTGGCTCCGTTACGAGCGCAGGTTGATGATCGACTGGTCCATCGAGTTCGCGGTCTCGATGGCCTTGGCGTTCGCCTGGAAGTTGCGCTGCGCCGCGATCAGCGCGACCAACTCCTCCGTGATGTCGACATTGGCCCGCTCCAGCGCGCCGGACTGGATCCGGCCGAAGGCATCGGAGCCGGCCTCGCCGACAATGGCGTCGCCGCTATTGCCGGTGACCGTCCAGCGCCCGTCGCCGCGCTGGCGAAGGCCGGCGGGGTTGGCGAAGTTCGCGATCAGCAATTTGCCCAGCGCCTGGGTGGTGCCGTCCGAGAAGCTGGCGGTGACGAGGCCGTCCTCGCCGATCGAGACGTCGCTGAGCTTCGCCGAGGCGATGCCGTTCTGGTCGATCGCGCTGACGCTGAACGCGCCGGCGGCCTGGCGGGTCTGGGTGCCGAAATCGAGCGTGACCGCCAGCGGCGCCGAGGCGCCCGACGGGAAGACGCTGGAGAAGGCGACCGGCGCCGTCGGCGAGGTCAGGGCGCCGGTATTGTCGAAGCGCAACTCGATCGGCTCCGGCGTCGTCGAGGCGGGATTGGCCGACGCCTCCTCGTTGCCGATGAACATGTGGACTTCCCACGTATCCTCGGTGTCGCCCGCGGCGAGCGAACCGGTGCGCACGAAGTAGAGCGTCGCCGACTGGGCATTGCCCTCGCTGTCGAACACGGTCTGCTGCTGCGAATAATTGTAGCTGTTCGGATCCAGCCGGTCGAAGCCATAGGGATTGGCCGGGCTGTAGACCGCGCGATTCTCCGGCTTGTCCGAGCTGAGCGGCAGGTTGGCGGTCAACGACATCAGGTCGGTCGCGCGCGGCGTGCCCGAGGTGAGCGGCAGCTGGATGTTGCGCGCGGCGCCGAGGCCGCTGGCCGTGACATTGCCCTCGGCGTCGACCGGCATGACCTGGATGTAGCCGCCATTGCCGTCCACCAAATAGCGCTGGGCATCGACCGAGAGGGAGCCGTTGCGCGAGAAATAGGTGGTGCCGCCGTTGAGCGCGTCGCGGGTCACGAAGAAGCCGGTGCCCGAAATGGCGAGATCGAGGTCGCGCGCGGAGGTCTCGAAGCCTCCCTGCGTGAACTGCTGCTCGATGCTCTTCAGCCGCGTGCCCTGGCCGGCGGTCGTGCTCGAGGCCGGCATGATGTCGCCGAAGAAGGTGCGGCTGCGCTTGAAGCCGATCGCGCCGACGTTCGCGATGTTGTTCGAGATCGTGGACAGGTCGGTCTGGGCGCCGCGAAGGCCGGAGAGCGAGGTGTAGAAGGACATGGCAGGGCTCCTTGGGTGATCTTTGCGATGGGGTCAGGCGAGGCGGATGGCGGCGCTGGGCTCAAGCAGGCCGAGCCCGGTGACGAGCCGGCTCTCGCCGCCCGCGGCCGGGGATTGGATGCCGCCGATCGAGGTCCAGGTGGCCGTGCCCGGGTTGAAGGTCTGGCCGCTCTTGGTCGCGGTCACGATCATGCGCAGCGGCTGGCCGCCAATATATTCGCCGGCCTCGTTCTTGCCGTCCCAGGCGACCGCGACATTGCCGGCCTGCTGGGCCTCCATTGTCTGCGTGTGGACGACGGCGCCATTGGCATCCTGGAAGCTGATCGTGACGCTGTCGGCGCCCTCGGGCAGCGAATATTCGCCGGCATAGGTGCCGTCGCGAAGCGGCGTCGCGATGTCGGATTCGACGAGCATCGAATGGCCGATCCAGCTCGCCGCGTCGCTGAGGCGGCTGCCGCCGAGCGAGCTCGCGATGCGCGACAGGCTCTGGTTCATTTCGGCGATGCCGGCGACCTGCGAGAATTGCGCCATCTGGGCGACCATCTGCGTGTTGTCGACCGGGTTGAACGGATCCTGGGTGGTGAGCTGCGTGGTCATCAGCCGCAGGAAGTCGTTCTGGTCCATCGACCCCGCGGCCGTGGTGTTGCTGACCGCGTTCTGGGTCGGCAGGTTGGTCACGTTGTGGGCGTTGTTGATCGTATCGATAATGCTCATTGTCCGAGCCTCAAGGTGTCGAGGGTGAGGGTTTTGGCGGTCTGCAGGACCTGCACGTTGTTCTGGTACTGGCGGGCGGTCTCGACCATGTCGATCAGCTCGGCGGCGGTATCGACGCCGGCCTCCCAGACATTGCCTTCGGCGTCGGCCAGCGGATGATCGGGATCGTGGCGCCGGGTCGGCTCGGTGCCGGCGCGCACCACGGAGTCCACCTGGACGGTGGCGAGGCCGGGGCCGCCTTCAACGGCGCGGAAGACCGGGCGAAGCGCCTGGAAGGCGCCCTCGCGCGTGCCGGAGATAGAGCCGGCATTGGCGAGGTTCGAAGCGGTGGTGTTCAGCCGCACGAGCTGCGCGGACATGGCGCGGCCGGCGATGTCGAACACGTTCATCGGGCGATTGGTGTTCATTCCTATTCTCCCTTCAGGGCGCGCCGGAGCGTGGAGATCCGGCCTTCCAGGAACGAAAGCGTGGTGCGATACTGCATCGCATTCTCGGCGAAGAGGGTCTGCTCGGTGGAGAGCTCGACCGTGTTGCCGTCGATCGACGGCGTCACCGGCACGCGATAGGCGACCGCCTCGCTGGCCGCGCGGTCGGCGCTGTAGCCGCGCGAGGCCAGGCCGAGCGCGCGGTCGAAATCGATGTCGCGGGCGCGATAGCCCGGCGTCGCCGCGTTGGCGATATTGGAGGCGAGCAGATTGAGGCGCTGGGACCGCAAGGTCAGCGCCGCGCCGTGAATGCCGAACAGGCCTTCGCCTTCTGCCATATGCATTCCCCTAAAGCTCGGCCCCGACCCGCCGTTAATTTGACAGGCAAGGGCGTCGGTCTCGTTTAAGCAATGATCGTGCCAATTCTGGCCTGCCGACAGGCCGGCACCCTTGCGAAGAGATGGGGCAGCGTTGAACCGGCAAAGTCTTGCCGGTGCCGGCAGTTTCCTGCCGGGGGCGGGAGGGACGAAGTGATCGACGTCGTGGATCGGTTTTTCGACCCTCTCGCCTTCTCCATCGTGCTGGGCGGGACGATGTTCGTCACCTGGATCTCGGCCACCGGCAAGGACGGCGGCCGCGGCTTCGGCGCCCTTCTCCCCTTCTTCCGTGCCCGGCCCGCCCGCGATGCCGAGACCGCCCATCGCGCGGTCCTGCGCATCCAGCATCTCTCCGCCTATAAGGGCACGATCTGCGCCGACCGGGTGAAGACCCCCATCGAGTTCGTGCACCGCGCGGCGTGCAAGCTCGCCGACGCCGACAGCGCCGAGAAGTTCGCCACCTGGGCGCGCGAGGAGCTGGAGGACCGGCGCGCGCGCCACAAGGCCGCGATCGGGCTCTGGCGCTACGCCGCCGAGGTCGCCCCGGCGATGGGCATGATCGGCACCGTCATCGGCCTGGTCGCGATGTTCGCGCGGATGAACGATCCCGCCGCCATGGGCCCGGGCATGGCCGTCGCCATGCTCACCACCCTCTACGGCCTCCTCCTGGCCTTCGGCATCGCCGGGCCGATCGCGGCGCGGCTCGAGCGGCTGTCCGAGGCCGAATGCGCCTGGCAGGCGCGCGTCGCCGAGCGCCTGCTCGCCGTCGCCCGCGCGGAGGAGCAGGAGCTCGCCCGCTGGCGTGAGCGTCCGGGTCATCCGATCAGGCGCTCGGCATGAACCGCCTGCCGCTGCCGCGCTGGGCGGTGAGCTTCGCCGATCTCGGGCTGCTCCTGCTCGGCTGCTTCGTCCTGCTCCACGCCATGGAGGCGCAGCGGCCGAGGGCGACCGCCGACGCGCCGGCGACGGCGAGCGCGCAGCCCGCGCCCGCCCGCTCCTTCGCCGCATCCGAGGTTTTCCAATCGGGCGAGGCCTTGCTGACGCCCGAAGCCCGCGAGGCGCTGCGCGCGGAGGGCGCGCGCCTCGCGGGCCACCCGATCCGCATCCTCTCGACCGGCACCGGCGAGGAGGGCGGCCGGCTCGACCGCTTCGAGCTCGCCGCCGCCCGCACCGCCGCCGTCGCCCGCGCCCTGCGCGAGGGCGGCCTGGCCGAACAGCATATCGCCATCGCCATGGGCGAAGCGGGGGTCCCGGGCGCCGGCCAGACGATCGCCATTTCGCGGCGCTGAGGCCGGTTTGGCACGAGCGTTGCTTCACATGCTCCAAATATCTGGAGTGACGATCATGGTGCCAATTTTCCGACGTTTCGCGCTGCCCGCCGCCGCGCTCGCTCTGCCGCTGCCGTCGCTGGCCCAGGGCTTCGAGAATCTCGACATGCTGGACAATCGCGTCGCCGCGGCGCTCGGCGCCCATGCCGGCGAGCCGGGCGGGGCGACCACGCCGATCGACCGGCGCCTCCGCCTGCAGGCCTGTCCGCAGCCCGTCGAGATCGGCGAGCCGATCGCCGGCGCGATCGCGGTCCGCTGCGTACCGCTCGGCTGGCGCATCCGTGTCTCGCTCATGCCCTCGGCCGAAACCCGCCAGACGGCCGTCGCCGCGACCCCGTCGCAGCCCCAGGCCCGGCCCGAGCCGGTGGTCCGCCGCGGCGACCAGATCGAGCTCGTCGCCATGACCAGCAGCTTCTCGGTGAGCACCATCGCCGTGGCCGAGCAGGACGGCGCGCCGGGCGACCGGATCCGCGTCCGCACCGAGCGCCGCGCCGCCCCGGTGATCGGCCAGGTTCTCGCCGACGGACGGGTCGCGCTTCCCGGATTTAATTAATCGTGAAGACTGCCGTTATTACTCCCAAGGGAGAAAGGACCGGGTCATGATCGATGGTGTTGGCAAGGGCGGAGCAGGACGGATCGACCTCTCGCGTCAGGAGAAGAGCGCCGCCGTCGATACGCCGCGGAGCCACGGCCCGCGCGCGGCCGAAGGTCCCGTGAAAAGCGCGGTGCGCGAGCTGGTCTCCGGCGGCGCGCCCGTCGACACCAAGAAGGTCGAGAGCCTGCGCGCCGCGATCCAGAGCGGCCAGTATCGGGTCGATGCGGACCGCATCGCCCAGCGCATGCTGGACATCGATTTCCCGCGGCGCGGCTGATGCAGCTCGCCATCCTCGATACGCTGGCCACATCGCACGAGGCGCTGATCCGCGCGCTCGACGGCGAGGATCTCGGCGCGATCGAGCGGGCCACGGCCGCCTTGGCCGAGGCCGTCCACGAGGCGCGCAAGCATGACTGGCACAGCACACCGGACCTGAAAGAGCGGCTGCTGAGCCTCGCCGCGCTCGCCCAGGCCGCCCAGATCCGTGTCAATTTCCTGACGGACATGATCCGCCGCCGCGTCGACGCGGCCGCGGCCTTGCGCGGCGCCCAGCCGCAAATCACCTACAGTCCGCACCACGCCTGAGGACGCCGCGCCCGCCGACCGCTGACCAGGCGGTTTGGCACGCTCCTTGCTGAGATGCCCCTGCAACGAAAGGGGCGTCATGAATCCGACGACGATAGGCAATGCGAGCGGTGGAGGCGGACGCGATCGCGTCACCGCCGCCATTCGCCTTGCATCCGCCAATACCGGCGTCCAGTTCGGCTACCTGCTCAACCAGGCCCGGCTGGAAAGCGGCCTGAACCCGGATGCGCGCGCGCGCACGTCGAGCGCCACCGGCCTGTTCCAGTTCATCGACCAGACCTGGCTCGGCACGGTCCGCCAGCACGGCGGCGAGCACGGCCTGGGCTGGGCCGCGAGCCAGATCCGCCAAGGGCCGAACGGCCGCTTCTACGTCGCCGACCCGGAGACTCGCCGGCAGATCCTCGATCTTCGCCGCCAGCCCGAGGCCGCCTCGGCCATGGCCGCCGAATATGCCGCCGACAATGGCCGCTATTTGGAGACCCGCCTGGCCCGGCAGATGGAACCGGTCGACCTCTATCTCGCCCATTTCCTCGGCGCCGGCGGCGCCGCCCGCTTCCTCCGCGCCCATGACAGCAGCCCGGACGCGCCCGCCGCGCCGATGCTGCCCCAGGCGGCGCGCGCCAACCGGCCGATCTTCTACAACCGGGACGGCTCGATGCGCAGCTTCGCCGAGATCCGCGCCCGCTTCGCCGAGAGGATCGAGAGCGGCAATCATGGCGGCGGCGCTTCGGCGCCCGCGCCGGTCCGGGCACGCCCGCCGGCGCCGTCCTTCCTCGATGGCTCGATCCGCACCGCGTCGCTCGACGCCGGCGCGCTGCCGCGGCTGCGCGGCCTCGACGCCAATCCGCTCGACAGCACGGAGCGGACCGGGATGGACGCCGATGCCCTCTCCTTCGCGGGGCTCGGGCTCGACACTCCGAACGGCATCGATCCCGACACCCTGCTGGAGCTCGGCCGCGACCGGTCCCGGCCCGCCGGCCCGTCGCCCCGCTATGCGCGGCTCGCCTATCTGATGCTCGCGCAGCTGGGAGGCTAGGCCAGGCATGAACCGGACGATGTGGCTGAGTGCGTCGCGCGGGGCGGTCCTTCCGATCGCCATCCTGCTGCTCGTGTCGTTGATGGTCGTGCCGATCCCGGCCTTCTTCCTCGACATCGGCTTCGTGACCAACATCATGATCAGCCTCGCAGTGCTGATGGTGGCGCTGAACGTCGCCAAGCCGCTGGATTTCTCCTCCTTCCCGACCGTCCTCCTGTTCACGACCCTGCTGCGGCTG
>DATJUQ010000060.1:0-2140 GCA_035502235.1 Allosphingosinicella sp. | reverse complement strand
CTTGAGCGTCTCGCCATCGGCGGAAACCTTTGCCTGAAGCGCGCTCAAGTTGCTCGAGATGGCGCTGCCGGCAGACTTTATATCCCGCTTCAGCTTTTCAACCGACTGCGTTGCAGCAGTCCGCAACTCCTCGCGGCCGGCCACCATCTTGTCATGGGTCTCCTTCTTCGCTGCAGCGAAGTCATCCTCGGGTAACCGTTCACACCCTCCGTTTTTGGACCGGCGTCCGGCGGTTCGGAGTGGGTTGAGGTCTGAGCAGCGGTCGGGGGGCTTGCGCGAGGGCGCGAACAGGATTCTACGGCTTGGGTGCGCCTCCGATTCGATCGCAGCCTGATTGATTACGAACTGGCCGACCTTTTGGCGATGCCGGCCGAAGAGGTCGTAGCCTTGGCGTGGCGACAGCGCGAGGCGTTGCGCTCGCTGGCCAATCGCCTGGGCGAGGACTCGACGACCAGTTCGCGCCCGCCGTCCAGCGACGACCCCTATCGGCGCGAAGAGCGTGGCAGGCCGGCCCCGGACGGCGCCGCCGCGCCGCCCGGGAAGGCTGGCGAGCCGAACGAGAAGAAGCCCGGCCGGCCCCCCGGCAGACAGCCCGGCTCGAAAGGGTTCTGGCGCGCCATGCCGATCGTGACGAGCGCGGAAGCCCGGCACGCGCCGATCGTCTGCGCCGCCTGCGAAGCCGAGCTCGGTCCCGACCTGAAGCGCCGAGGCGTCAGCGCCCACAACAGCCTCGAACTCGCCCGGCGCGGCATGTCTCTCGAGGTCACGGCGACCAAGCACGTCTACTTCGCCGTGCGCTGTTCCTGCGGCCGCGACAACGTGGAGCGTCCCCGCGTCGGATTGCGCTCGGATGTCGAGGGCCGCCGGCGAAACCTGCTGATGAGCGAGCGCTGCCTGGTCGGCCCGATGCTCGCCGCGTTCATCGCGGCCCTGTCGCTGCGCTTCCGCATGTCGCGCGAGAAGATCCGGGAATTCCTGCGCTCCTGGCTGGGCCTGCAACTCGGCGCGGCGACTATCGAGCGCTGCATCCACGAATTCGGGCTGGCCAGCGAGCCCATCGTCGAGCAATTGGTCCAGGACGTGCGCGCGGCCGATATCGTCCACATCGACGAGACCCCCTGGCATCAGGGACGCGGCCTGCGCTGGATGTGGGTGGCCACCACGGCAATGACGGCCGTCTTCCGCATCGCCAGCCGTCGCAAGGAGGAGCTGACCGCGCTGATCGGCGACGCCTTCCTGGGCTGGCTGGTCACCGACGGCTACCTCGCCTACCGCGATCATCGCCGCCGCCAGCGCTGCCTGGCGCATCTGATCCGCAAGGGGCTGGCGCTCGCCGAGGGCTGGTACGATGGCGGCTCCGGCTTCGGCCGCGATCTCGTGCGCGACCTGCGACGCCTGATCGAGCGGGTCCACGACGGCGAGGGCGGCGAGGCGCCGGCGGTGAAGCGGCTGATGGCCCGCATCCGGTGGAGCTGCCAGAAAAACCGGCACGAGGCCGAGAACAAGGTTCGTGAGCTCGCCGGGGAAATCCTCAACGATTGGGACGCCGTCGTCGCCTTCGTTCACGACCCGAGACTGCCGCCGACCAACAACGACGCCGAGCGCGCGCTACGCCATGCCGTGATCGCCCGGCGCATCAGCTTCGGCACGCGAACCGACGAAGGCAGCCGATTCTACGCCGCCGCCCTCAGCGTCATCGAAACCTGCCGCCGGCGAACCGTCGATCCATGGGCCTATGCCTGCGGCCTGATCGCCGCCGCCCGGGCGAGCCTGCCGCTGCCCGCCATCCCCGGGCCGCTCGCAATCCCCCCGAGAGCCGTCGCCTGAGCGGCGGTTCATCCCGCCGGCTCAGGCGCCCCTCCCCGATAGGCCTGACGAACGATTCGGCTTCCGCCAGGCCCGCGGCGCCCGCGACCGGCAACCCGATCATCACGTTCCCTCGGCGACCGTGGCAACGTCCCGGCTGCCAATAATAGCCAAGACGGTCCGACGCGCCCCAGCTTGGGGGATGTGAACGGTTACGCGCAGTCTGACCCATGAATGTTCCGATTTCGATCGCAAGCTTTGGGCGCAGGTGCTCGATCAGGTCGCAAATCAGTGAGATTTCGTCGGCGGGAGTTGTTATCTGGCTCTTCGATAG
>DATJUQ010000059.1:0-27932 GCA_035502235.1 Allosphingosinicella sp. | reverse complement strand
CGGAGATCGTGCGCCAGCATACGCCGCAGGCCGACCGGATCGATCCGTCCAGCCTGATCGACGAGGCAGGGGCCTTCGAGCTCGTCCGTGTCAAATGGTTCAACCGGCTGCGCGGCTACGGCTTCCTGGTCCGGGAGGATGAGGCCGAGGACATCTTCGTGCACATGGAGACCGTCCGCCGCGGCGGCCTGCCCGACCTGGTGCCGGACCAGCCGCTGCGCGCCCGCATCGCCGACGGCCGCAAGGGGCCGCTCGCCGTCGAGGTGGAGCCGGCCTGACCGGGAGACGGTTGCCCGCGACTGTTCGACTCAAGAGCGCCGAAAAATGCGGACAGGGATGCGTCCCCGTCCCCACATATGCGCTCAGCGCTTGCGCCCTCCGGCCCATCGGCGCTAGGCGCGGCGCATGGGTTTCTTCAAGAATCTGTTCACCTGGTGGGACGGCGCCACGACCGGCACCGCCCTGTTCAGCTGGAAGAACGGCAGCAAGGTCGGCGAGGACGATCTCGGCAACCGTTATTTCGAGGGCAAGAACCGGCGCTGGGTGATGTATGCCGGCTCGAACGACGTCAGCCGCGTCCCGCCCGAATGGTATGCCTGGCTGACCCGCCAGATCGACGCGGTGCCGGACGAGGCGCTGCCGCCGCCGCCGAAATTCCTGCGCGCCGCGACGCCCAACCTCACCGGTACGGCCGAGGCCTATCGCCCCACCGGCGCGCTCGAGAAAGGCGGCCGGCGCCAGGCGGCGAGCGGCGACTATCAGGCCTGGACGCCCGACTGAGCCGATGCGCGGCGTCACACTCGCTTTCGGCCTCGCGGCACCGCTGGCGCTCGTCGCCTGCTCGCCCCGGGGCGCGGACGAGGCCAACCAGCAGCGCGGCGCCGAGATCGAGAACCAGCAGACGATCGACATTCCGCAGACCGTGACCCAGCTCGCCCCCGGCACGACGCCGATGGCCGAGCGCGTCGCCGTGATCGGCTTCCTCAACAAGCGCAACGGCCTCGGCCGGGACCTGACGCTGCGGCCCGGCCAGGCGGTCAGGATCGGCGATGCGATCGTGCGGCTGCGCGCCTGCGAGACGACCGCGCCCTGGGAAATCCAGCAGCTGACCGGCGCCTTCGTCCAGCTCGACGTGCGCGGCGCGGACGGCCAGTATCGCCGGGTCTTCTCGGGCTGGCTCTACAAGGAAACGCCGTCGCTCAACACGGTCGAGCACCCGATTTACGACGTCTGGCCCAAGAGCTGCGCGATGACCCACCCGGAGGGCGGCACGCCGGCCCCCGCCTCGCGGCCCGGCGCGGCGAGCAGCCGGTCCAGCGCCTCGAACTCCACCGGTCCGGCCGAAGCGCCGCCGGCCGAGGCCGCGCCGCCCGCCACGGCGCCGGTGCCTTCGCCGAGCGCGGACGCCAACAGCGCCAGATAATCCTTCTGGTCGATCTCGACCGCGCCCATCGACTTGAGGTGGGGGGTCATGAACTGGCAGTCGAGCAGCTGGAAATTGCCGACGATCAGCCGCGCCACCAGCCAGGCGAGCGCGATCTTCGACGCGTCGGGCTCGAGCGACACCATCGACTCGCCGAAAAAGGCCGCGCCGAGCCGCACCCCGTAGAGCCCGCCGGCAAGCCGGCCGCCGCGCCACACCTCGATCGAATGGGCGCGCCCGGCCTCGAACAGACGGATGTAGCTAGCCTCGATCTCGGCGTTGATCCAGGTGTCCGACCGGGTCGCGCAGAGCTGGATGATCTCCGGGAAGGCGGCGTCGCAGGTGACTTCGAAATGGCCGGAGCGGAGCGTCTTGCGGAGCGAGCGCGAGAGATGGAAGCGGTCGAGCGGGATGATCGCCCGGCGGCGCGGCTCGACCCAGTAGAGCTCCTCCGTGTCGCGCCCGTCCGACATCGGAAAGACGCCGATCGAATAGGCCCTGAGCAGCAGATCGGGGTCGAGGGTCTTCATGATCGGCAGAATCTACGCGCGCGGGAGCGGCGTCAACTCATCTGGGCTTGCGGGTCAGGCGCTTCTCGATTCCGGTCCAGAGCGCGAGCAGGGCCTGCGCCGCCGGCGAAGAGGCGGGCAGGCGACCGGTGCCGCCCTCGGCGGCGCTCATCGCCTCGAAGGCGCTCGCCATCGGGATGACCGGCCAGTCGGGCTCCGCCTCGAGCGCGGCGCGGTGCAGCGAGCGGCGGCGGTCGACCATATTGTAGACGGGGAGGATCGGGCCGCCGCGCAGGCCGTGGCGGTCCAGATAGGCGATCACGTCGTCGAGCGCGCGGCGCGAGAGCGGGGAGGGGATGACCGGGACGATGATCAGATCGGCGGCGCGCAGCACCTGCTCGCTGGTCTCGGTGAGCCCGGGCGGCGCATCGAGCAGGATCCGGTCATAATCGCGGCCGACATCCTCGATCAGCTTCAGCAGCCGCTTCCGCTTGCCGAGCCCGAACAGGAACCGGTCGAGCCCGCGCAGCGAGGCGTCGGCGGGGAGCAGATCGAGCCGCTCGGTCGCCGAGGGGCGGATCAGCTTCGCCGGGTCGACGTCCTTGGCGAAGACGGCCTGCGCGTCGCTGCGCGCCGGCGCGTCGCCGCCCAGCAGGAAGGTGGAGGCCGCCTGCGGGTCCAGATCCCAGAGCAGGGTGCGCCGCGCCGAGCGCGTCGCCGAGGCCCAGGCGAGATTCACCGCCAGCGTCGTCTTCCCGACACCGCCCTTCAGGCTGTAGACCGCGACCGTCTTCATGGGCTCCCCATGGCGCCTTTATGTTAAAGGATTTCGTACACCCGTTCCTTCGGGCGCGCGAGGACCACGCCCTTTTCGGTCTCGACCAGGGGGCGCTCGATGAGGATCGGATTGGCGGCCATGGCATCGAGCACCGCCTCGTCGGAGGCGCCGGCCAGCGCCTTGGCCTCGTCCTCCTTCAGCCTGAGGCCCTGTCCCGGGGCGAGGCCGGCGGCCGCGTAGAGGCGCCGCAGCTCCTCTTTGGACGGCGGCGTCTTCAGATATTCGACGACGGTCACGTCGGCGCCGGCCGCGCGGAGCATGTCGAGCACCTGGCGCGAGGTGGAGCATTTGGGGTTGTGATAGATCGTGGCCTTCATGGCAGGGTCCGGGTCCTTCGATGTTCGCGGATGAAGCGGGCGCGTTCGGCCCGCGGGAGGGCGCGCCGGCTCGACCAGGCGATGGCGCCGTTGCGCAGGGTGCCCCGGGCTCCGCAATAGCCCGAACAGCTCCCGTCGTCGTTCCAGGTGAGCCGTCCGCCGGTCCGGCGGAAGCGGAGCGTGCAGGGACCGCCGTCGCCATAGCCGGTCATCTGCGGGTCCCGGTAGACGAGGGCATCGCCCTCCAGCGTCGCGCGCCCGCCGATCGTGCATTGGTGGCCGTTGAAGAAGGCGAGTTCCATGTCGAACAGCGCGCGCCGGGCGTCGATGGCCACGATCGTCACCGTGTCGGTGCCGGTATAGGTGGCGCCGTCCACCGTGCCGTTCGGAAAGCTGTGCGTATAGGCGCCGGCGAAGTCGAACGTGGAGGGCGCGGCGCCGGCGCCGACAGCCGCGCCGCCCGCGAACAGGGCGACGAGCGCGGCGAGGCGCGCCCTACCAGCCACCGCCGCCGCCGCCACCCCCGCCGCCGCCCGAAAAGCCGCCGCCGCCCGAGCCGCTGCTCGACCCCGGCGCGGTCGCCGCGGAGGCGACGCTGCTGGCGAGCGAGGCGCCGACCGTGGTCGCGAAGATGCCGGGATTGGACCAGGCGTTGTTCGAGCCGACATACCAGCCCATCGTGCTGCCCTGCCGGTCGGGATCGGCCGCCGCCGCGGCGAGCACCGCGGCGAATTTGGCGGCCCATTTGTTCTCGACGCCGAGCGCGATCGCATAAGGCAGATAGCGCTCGAACAGCTCCGGCGTCTTCTCGGGCGGGTGCAGCGTCTCCAGCCGGTCCTCCTCGGTGATCGAGAGATAGCGCTGGAAGCCGGCGATCCGGTCCATCACCTGGCGGCCCTCCGGCGTCGGCGCCGCCATCCAGACGAAGGCGGAGAGCGCGACCGGCAGAATCAGCAGGGGGACGAACATCCAGGCCCAGACGCTGAACGGCTCGTTCTGCACGGCGAGGACGAAGGCCATGATGACGAAGGCCGAGGCGACGACGTAGAGGAGCCCGGCCAGGCCCGCGCGCAGCCAGCTGCCGTCCTTGCGCGCCGCGCGGCTGTTCACGCCCACCGCGACCGCGCCGATCATCAGCACGAAGCCAAGCGCGGGGAGGGCGCGTTCGCCGGTGCCGGCATAGATGTCGGACAAGGCGATCATCATCCCGACGAACAGGATCGCGGCCTCCAGCAGCATGATCCCGACCCAGGCCCAGCCCAGATTCTTGAGGAAGAGCCGGCCCTGATAGGCCTCCTGCAATTCCTCCTGCAGGGCCTTGCGGGCCGCGCCGAAATAGCTGTGATTGGCCTTGTCCATCTCCAGGCTGTTGCTGCCGGTGAAGAGGGCATCGAGCATCCGGCGCTCCGGCTCCGGCATGTCATTGGGTTCGGCCGTCCTGGTGAGCGTGACCTTCGCCTTCTTGAAGAAGCCCTTCTCGCTCTCCCTCATGCGCAGCTTGCCGTGGACGCCGCTGTCGACGATCGCGGCGGCGAAGCAGCGATTGTCGAAGCCCATGCGGCGGACGTAGCGGACCGCGGCCGCGGAGAGATTGTCGGCGGGCGCGAAGATCGGCACCACCGTGCCCGGCACCGGCCCGCGCCCGGCCTTCTTCCAGGCATAATAATAGAAGAAACCGAGCCCGAGCAGCGCCCAGAGCGCGGCGATGGGCGGGGCGTAATCCTGGAACCAGAGCCGCGCCGCGGTGGGCGGGGGCGGGGCGGCGACCACGCCTTTCTGCCAGCGCACCGCGACCGTGAAACCCTCCTCGCGGCCGAGCCGCGCGGTGGTGCGGATGACGATCTCGCCGGGACGCTCGGACACCACCTCCGCCTCGCTGGCGCGCGAGCCGTAGGGGCCGGTGCTGAACACCCGCTCCGGCCCGAACGGCACCGCCTGGGGCAGCCGGATCCGGACCTCGGCGCGGTCGATCGCGAATTGCCAGAAATTGCCGGTGACGTTCCAGTAGAGCTCGTCATAGCCGTCGAAGAAGCCGAGCTGCCGCGTCGTCGTGTAGCGGAGCACATAGGTGTGCTGACCCCGGTCCACATAGGCGTTGGCGTCGCCCATCTTCACCCGGACGCCGCCCGAGATGCGCTCCGTCGTATAGGGCTCCGCCTGCCCGTCCCGGGTGACGCTCCGGACGTCGAACCCGACGCGCACCCGCCGGCCGCCCGGCCGCTGATAGACGGTCGGGAAATCCCGGTAGATGCCGTGGCGGATGTCGTCGCCCTCGGCATTGACCCTGATCGTCTCGATGACGGTGAGCGTCCCGTCCGCGCCGACCTCGACGTCGCTGCGGAAGGAGAGGATGCGCTCGCCATAAGCGGGCCCGAAATCGCCGTCGCCGAAGCCGTCGGTGCTGGACGGGGGCGGGGGCGGCGGCTCGACCTCGGCGAGCGGCGCGTCGTCGACGATCGGCTTGCCCGCGGAGGCCGTCACCGGCGCGAACAGGGCCAGCGCCGCGAGCAGCAGCGCCAGCAGCGGCCGGGTCAGGCTCATGGGCTCAGGCCTTCGCCGCGCCGAACTGCACCTTGGGCGCGACCTGGATGGACGCGTCCGTGTCGGTGTAGAATTCCTCTTCGTGGAAGCCGAGCGGCCGGGCGATCAGCACGTTGGGGAAGGACTGGATGCGCGTGTTCAGATCGCGCACCGTCGCGTTGTAATAGCGCCGCGCGCCCTGCAGCTGCTCCTCGATCTCCGAAAGCTCGCTTTGCAGCTGCTGGAAATTGGTATTGGCCTTGAGGTCCGGATAGGCCTCGGCGACGGCGAACAGGCGGCCGATCATCGCGCTCATCGCCGTATCGGCCTGCGCGGTCGCTGCGACCCCCTTCGCGTTCACCGCGTCGCCGCGATGCGCGATCACCTGGGTCAGGGTCTCGCGCTCGTGCGTCGCATAGCCTTCGACCGTGTTCACCAGATTGGGAATGAGATCGGCGCGGCGGCGCAGTTGCACGGTGATGCCGCTGAACCCCTCCTTCACCAGCGCCCGCAGCCGGACGAGGCCGTTGTAGATGGCGACGCCCCACAGCAGCAGAATGACGACGATGGCGCCGGTGACGGCCCAGGCAATCCAGCTCATCCGATAGCCTCCCCGAATAGGTCTCCCGCCTCATAGGCCGCGCGGGGGAGGGGGTAAAGTAAGGGGTTCAGCTCCGGCCGCGCGCCTTGCGGTCGGCCGCGAGGCCGCGCGGACACAGCGCGTGCGCGCAGCCGGCCTGGTCCGGTCCGCCGTCCGGAGGCTGCGCCGGATCCGGACCTTCGAGCAGGGCGAGGCGCGGCCCCTCGGCGGTGCACAACGAGACCAGGTGAAGGGACGGCATGGCGGCGGCGACCGGCGCGGCGGCCAGCATCAGCAGCGCCGGCAGGACGGGCAGCGCGCGGCGCAGCCGGCGCTTGCGAAGGCCTGTTCTCGCAATCGGATCGACATCCATATGCCGCGTCCCCGAAGCCCCGGATTCGGCCAAAATCTAGCAGCTATGCTTGATCATGGAAATATCCTTTCTTTCGTCTCCGTAATAATTGCGACTTGGATATCGGTATAATCACGTATAAAATCCTGATTCGAGCCTCTGTTTATTTGTAGTTTCGGGTTAACTATTGTTAACACGCCGAAATCTCGCGAGACCGCCGCGAAGGGAACTTCGTCGCCACTGGGGGAGGAAAAGATGGCCGCATTGGGAATCCGTCGCTCGATCGCCGATATCCAGGCCGATTACGATGCCGGCAACAAGACCGAGCTCGAAAACCTCATGCGCGCGTGGAAGGGCATTCAGGAACTTCCCGCCAGCGATCCCAACAGCTTCTTCATGCTGGGCGGCTTTCACGGCGAGCCGTTCCGCGGGCCGGGCGCCTATGCCAATGTCTGGTGGGGCGGCTATTGCCAGCATGGGACGGTGCTGTTCCCGACTTGGCACCGCGTCTATCTCTACAAGCTCGAAAAGGCGCTGCAGAGCATCGCCGGCTGCGAGAGCGTGACCCTGCCCTTCTGGGACGAGTGCAGCACCGGCTCGCAGGACAACGGCATCCCCCGCGCCCTGACCGACGAGAAGTTCGAGCTGGACGGCGTGCTGATCGACAATCCGCTGCGTTCGTTCGTGCTGCCCGTCGCGATCGTCGACCAGGTCCAGCAGGACAATGCCAACGATCCCAACAGCCCGAATTACAGCAAGCCCGCCGGCTATGAGACGGTCCGCTATCCGCTGTCCGGGCTGGTCGGCACGCCCGCCGACCAGCAGGCGACGCAGGAGCATAATGCGGGCTTCCCCAATTATGCCGCCAACGTGAAGACGCTCGACGCCAACATCATGGCCTGGCTGACCATGCCGGTCTATTCGGGCGGAAAGACGCGCGGCTTGGTGGTCGACAAATTCCACGCCTGCCTCGACGCGCCCAATTACACGCTCTTCTCCAACACCACCTCGCAGAACGCCTGGAACACGGCCAACCCGGCCAGTCCGGTCGTCGCGCTCGAGAATCCGCACAATTTCATCCACCTTGCGGTCGGCGGCTTCGACATCCCGAGCTACAACGCCTCGCCGATCTCCGGCGCCAATGGCGACATGGGCGAGAACGACACCGCCGCGCTCGATCCGATCTTCTACTTCCACCATTGCTTCATCGATTACGCCTTCTGGACCTGGCAGAAGCGCCATGGCGCGACCCAGGGCTTCACGATCGACATGCAGGATCCCGGCGCGTCCTATGCCAACAACCAGCCCCCGGCCGGCGCCAACCAGGGCGACATGCTGACCATGACCACGCCGCTCATCCCGTTCGCGCGGGACGACGGCAGCACCTATGTGAGCAACGATTGCATCGATATTGAGGGCCAGCTCGGCTACACCTACGGCCCCGGCTCGCTCGACGATCTCGCCAAGCCCGCCAAGGCCGAGCGGCTCTTCGCGGCCGCCGAGCCGACCAGGCAGGTCAAGGTGAGCGGGATCGACCGCTCGAAGATCCAGGGCTCGTTCGTCATCGCCGCCTATACCGAGGTCGACGGCATCCACCGGCTGGTCGGCGCCGATGCGGTGCTGAGCCGCTGGAACGTGACCGGCTGCGCCAATTGCCAGACCCGGCTGCGCGCGGGCAGCGAATTCCAGGTCGCCGCCGACAAGATCGACAGCGGCGTCCAGGTCGTCGTGCACACCCGCAACGGCCCGATCGGCGACGTGCCGTCCTCCTTCCAGTCCTCGGGCCAGCTGCGCGCGCTGGCGACCCAGCAGGATGTGCCGTTCAAGGTCGAGATCGTCTGATGGCGGCCGCCAAGCGGATCCTGATTCCGCTCTATCAGGGCTTCGACCTGCTCGACCTGTGCGGACCGTCGGAGATGTTCTCCTGGGCCGGCTATACGGTCGATCTCGTCGCCGAGGTGCCGGGCAAGGTCGCGGCGAACAACGGCTTCGTGTTCGAGGTGCCGAACGGGCTGCCCGCGCAGGCGACGCCCTATGACGCGCTCTGGGTCCCGGGCGGCGATCCCGCGCAGCTGCAGCGGATCATGCAGGATCCGCAGCAGCGCTATATCGGCTTCATCACCAGGCAGGCGGCGCAGAGCGACTGGGTCTGCTCGGTCTGCGAAGGCGCCGCCCTGCTCGCCCATGCGGGGCTGCTCGACGGCTATACGGTCACCACGCACTGGGCGTTCATCCCCTATTTGCTGCAGACCTATCCCAAGATCAAAGTCGCCGACGGCCATCCGCGCTTCGTGGTCGATCGCAACCGGCTGACCGGGGGCGGGATCTCGTCGGGCCTCGACGAGTCGCTGAAGCTGATCGAACTGCTGAGCGGCACCGAGGCGGCGCAAGGCGTCCAGCAAACCACGCAATATTATCCCGATCCGCCGGTGAGCAGCCTGA
Source organism: Allosphingosinicella sp. (assembly GCA_035502235.1). Taxonomy (GTDB): domain Bacteria; phylum Pseudomonadota; class Alphaproteobacteria; order Sphingomonadales; family Sphingomonadaceae; genus Allosphingosinicella. The sequence goes on along the minus strand of DATJUQ010000059.1, from coordinate 18,951 downwards.
TTCCCAATCTGATCAAGTCGCCGCCGCCCTTCGACTGAGGCCTGGCGCGAGCCGGGTCTATTTCCCCCGGCCCGCTCCCGATCCACCGTGCGCGCCGGTCAGATCGAGCCGGCCGATCTCGCCCATCTGCCCTCCGGCCAGCCGGCCCTCGACCAGGTCGGTGCCCATCAAAGCCAGGATGCGGCCGCCGGTGAAGATCGGGCGGCTGTTGCCGTACCAGTCGACGCAGGAGACCTCGCAGCGATAGTCGCTCCGGGTCCGGCGCTGCGGGCTGAGCTGGCCGGCGGGGCTCAGCGTCTTGTCCGGCGAGACGGCGACGAAGCTGAGCTCGGAGCTCTGGCTGTCGGACCAGCCGCGGCCGGAGCGCGCGCGGCGGAGCGTGGTCGGCAGGCCGATCAGGCCGCTCCCGTCCGGCCGGATCCAGGCATTGAAGGCATGGCTTCGCCCCTCGCTCTCGAACCTGTCCGCAAGCAAGGTGGTGGCGGCGATGCGTGGGTCGCGGCCGAGACCGACATAGGAGAGGGAGAGGCCGCTCTGGCCGCGATAGCCGGTCACCACCGCGTCATTGCCGGCCCGTTCGATCCGCAGCGCATTGTGCGGCAGGGCAAGGCGGCGGGCGTCGCCCGGGCGGGCCAGCGGCACCGCGATCAGGGTCGAGCCGCGCGACGTGCCGCCGGCCATGACCGGATTGTCGGTCCAGCCGCTGCGCGAACCATAGACCAGCCACGGGCCGACGAAGCGGTTCTCGAGCTGGCCGGCGACGGGCGGGAGCGGCGCATAGGCGCGGTCCGGGATCTGGCGGACCCGCTCGCCGAACGCCGACAGCGGGATGTCGAGCAGGTTCAGGGCGCGCATCTGGTCCGGCTTGAAGCAGCCGGCGCCGGCGCGCGAGAGCAAGGCGCGGAAGCGGCCGTCGCTGCTTTCGAAGGCGAACTGGTCCGAGGGGATGCCGTCCACCGCGACCGCGCCGACCGGGGCCCCGTCCAGCGGCAGCCGGTAGAGCATGGCCGCCTGCGCGCGGCCGTCCTGCCAATAGTGGCCGGCGGCGCAGTCCTGCCGGCGCCGGTTCGCATAGTCGATGCTCCAGGGCAGGCCGTCCGGCGCGCCGATCCAGAGGAAGGCGTCGGTCGGGGAGACGAACAGCTCGCGCATCGCCGGCCCGATGAAGGCGGTGGTGCGGCAGTCCATGGCGCCGCGCAGCGGGCAGATGGAGAGCGTATGCAGCACCGGATCGTCGATATTGCCGACGGGCGCGATCACGTCGGTCGGGCCGATCAGCGCCTCGCCTTCACCGGCCTCGCCGTCGCCGTCGGCGCGCCGCAGCCGCGGCCAGGCGAAGCCGCCGTCGGGCCCGCGCCCGCCCAGCGACTGCGGCGCATAGAAGACCAGATTGCCGCCGACGATGCGGGTCGCGTAATTTTCGGTGCTGTAATAATCGTCGGAGCTCAGCAGGAAGCGGCCCTCGCGGGTCAGCCGGCCGTCCGGCGCCATCCGGATCACGGTGATCTCGCTGGCGCGTTCCCGGTAATTATAGGCGGTGACCATGATCCGGTCGCCGAAGACGAGCATCTCGTCATACCAGCTCGCCGCCCGGGCGCGGCTGCGATAGACGTCGATCCGATCGGCGAGGCGCAGCGGCGCGCCGGGAGCGGTGCCGAGGTCGGCGCTGAACAGCCGCCCGTCCTGCAGCACGACGAGGAAGCGGCCGATCTGCTTGACGATGCCGCCTTCGTCGACGCCGATCGTCTGGTTGTTGGTGATCTCGGGATTGGCCGGCGCGGCGTCGGCGGCCGCCTCGAAATTGACGATGCCGCCCGGCGGCGCGCCGGCGCTGAGAGCGCCGTCGGCTTCGGACACGCCGACCCGGCGGCGCCGGGCGACGGTCGCCAGATAGCGCGCGAATTCGGCGTCGGAGGCGAAGCGGGTGAGCCGGGGCCCCTCGGTCGGCCGCTCGACGGCGGGCTGGGTCTGCGCCTCGCCGGGGCGCAGCGCGACGCCGAGCCCGGCGATCGCCGCGAGTCCCAAGATACCGGAAAGAAGAAGCCGCGACATGAGCCGTCTCCAGAACGTCCGCCCCGAATTATCGGCACAATATCGGTCGGCGGAACCTAATCTTGATCAGTGTGTTCATGAATGCGGAGTGAAGCGTTTGGGGGCCGGAAAACATGGCCAGTAAGATGCCAACCCAGCCTGGAGAGGCTGCCCATCTGTACCGTTACCGGACGCCGGCTTTGGTCGGTCCGTGGCGCAAGACCGCGCGGCAGGCGGAGCTTGACGCGTTGCGCGCCCGCCAGGCCCTGCGCGACGAGCGCGACCGGCACAGCGTGCGCTGGCTGGTCCCCGGCGGGATCGAGGAGATGGAGGCGCATTGACGCCGGACGTCCGGTGTGACGGGCCGGCCGCGCGTCAGTCCTCCTGCCGCGCCAGCCATTCCTCCAGCCATTTGATCGTATAGTCGCCGGCCTGGAATTCCGGATCCTCCAGCAGGCGCTGGTGGAGCGGGATGGTGGTCTTCATCCCCTCGATCACGAACTCCTCGAGCGAGCGGCGCAGGCGGCGCATCGCGCCCTGGCGGGTGGTGCCGTAGACGATCAGCTTGGCGATCATCGAATCGTAATAAGGCGGCACCCGGTAGCCGGCGTAGAGCCCGCTATCGACGCGCACGTTCATGCCGCCCGGCGCGTGATAGCTCTTCACCAGGCCCGGCGAGGGGGCGAAGGTGCGCGGATCCTCGGCGTTGATCCGGCATTCGATGGCATGGCCGCGAAACTGGACGTCCTCCTGGCGGAGGGTCAGCGGATGGCCGTCGGCGATCCGGATCTGCTCGCGGACGAGATCGAGGCCGGTGATCGCCTCGGTCACCGGATGCTCGACCTGCAGGCGGGTGTTCATCTCGATGAAGTAGAACTCGCCATCCTCCCAGAGGAACTCGATCGTGCCGGCGCCGCGATAGCCCATGTCGGCCATGGCCCTGGCGCAGATGCCGCCGATCCGATCGCGCTCCGCCGCGGACAGCACCGGGGAGGGGGCTTCCTCGAGCACCTTCTGGTGGCGCCGCTGCAGCGAGCAGTCACGCTCGCCGAGATGGATGGCATTGCCATTGCCGTCGCCGAACACCTGGATTTCGATGTGGCGCGGATTGCCGAGATATTTTTCGAGATAGACGGTGGCGTCGCCGAACGCGGCCTTCGCCTCGCTGCCCGCCTGCTGCATCTGGGTTTCGAGTTCGTCGGGCGAACCGACCACCTTCATCCCGCGCCCGCCGCCGCCCGAGGCGGCCTTGATGATCACCGGATAGCCGGCTTCGGCCGCGATCCGTTTGGCTTCCGCCACATCGTCGATGGCGCCGTCGGAGCCGGGGACGAGCGGCAGGCCGAGCGCGCCCGCCGTGCGCTTCGCCTCGATCTTGTCGCCCATCGTGCGGATATGCTCGGGCTTCGGGCCGATCCAGACGATATCGTGGGTCTCGACGATCTCGGCGAACCGGGCATTCTCGCTGAGGAAGCCGTAGCCGGGATGGATGGCGTCGGCCTGGCTGATCTCCGCCGCCGAGATGATCGCCGGGATGTTCAGATAGGAATCGGCGGCCGGCGGCGGGCCGATGCAGATCGCCTCGTCGGCGAGGCGGACATGCATGGCCTCCGCGTCGGCGGTCGAATGGACCGCCACGGTCTTGATGCCCATTTCGTGACAGGCGCGGTGGATGCGGAGCGCGATCTCGCCGCGATTGGCGATGAGGACCTTCTCGATGGCCATTATGCGATGCCAATCATTCGATGATCGCCAGCGGCTGCTCATATTCGACGGGCTGGCCGTTCTCGATCAGGACCTGCTTGACCACGCCGGATTTGGGCGAGGGAATGGGGTTCATCACCTTCATCGCCTCGATGATCACGAGCGTGTCGCCCTCGCTGACGCGCGTGCCGACGCTGATGAACGGCGCCGCGCCCGGCTCCGCCGAGAGATAGGCGGTGCCGACCATGGGCGATTTCACCGCGCCGGGATGGCTGGCGGGATTGGCCTCGGCCGCCGTGGGGGCCGACGTCGGGGGGGCGGGCGCCGGCGCCGTCGGAGCGGGGGCCGGCGCATAGGCCAAGGGGGCGCCGCCCGAAAGCTTGCGCTTCACGACGATGCGGCGGCCATTGTCCTCGACCTCGATCTCGCTGAGGTCATTCTCGTCGAGCATCTGGGCGAGCGTCTTCACCATCTCGGTGTCGACCCGCATCGGCTCGTTGTCTTCGCTCATGTGAACCCTACCCCTGAATAGAAGTGGCGCTCCCTGTCAGAGACGAACGGCCGCGTCCAGAGCCAGTTCGTAGCCAAGCGCGCCAAGTCCCGTGATCGTTCCCTTCGCCACCGGCGAGACGAAGCTGTGATGCCGGAAGGCTTCCCGCGCCTGGGGATTGGACAGATGCACCTCGAGCACAGGCACCGCGATCGCCTTCATCGCATCGTGCAGCGCCACCGACGTATGGGTGAAGGCGCCCGCATTGAGAATCACCGCCTTGGCGCCGCGCGCATTCGCCTCGTGCAGCCAGTCGACCAGATGGCCCTCATGATTGGATTGGCGCATGTCGATCTCGACACCGAGCGCTTTCGCCCTGTCCTCGAGCCGGCCGGCAATGTCGTCCAGCGTGTCGCTGCCATAGATTTCCGGCTCCCGCATCCCCAGCAGGTTGAGATTCGGGCCGTTCAGCACGTAGACGAGAGGTAGCGCCGCCATGGCGGGGCTCTATATGACGCCCGGAACGTTTCTCCAACCAGGGACCGCATTTTGGATCAGACAGTTTCGATACGGATCAACGGCACGCACCGCCGCGTGCGCGAAGGAATGAGCGTGGCCGAGCTCGCGCTGGAACTCGGCCTCGAGCCGACCAAGGTGGCCGTGGAGCGCAATCTGGAGATCGTGCCGCGCTCGACGCTCGGCGACGTGACGGTCGAGGATGGCGACGATTACGAGATCGTCACCTTCGTGGGAGGCGGTTGAGATGGCGGACACCTGGAGCGTGGCCGGCCGGACCTTCACCTCGCGACTGATCGTCGGCACCGGCAAGTACAAGAATTTCGAGCAGAATGCGGCGGCGCTGGAAGCGTCGGGCGCGGAGATCGTCACCGTCGCGGTGCGGCGGGTGAACGTCTCCGATCCCGGCCAGCCGCTGCTGACCGATTTCATCGACCCGAAGAAGACCGTCTATCTGCCCAATACGGCGGGCTGCTTCACCGCCGAGGAGGCGATCCGCACCTTGCGCCTGGCGCGCGAGGCGGGCGGCTGGGACCTGGTGAAGCTGGAAGTGCTGGGGGAGGCGAAGACCCTCTATCCCGACATGCGCGAGACGCTGAAGGCCACCGAGGTCCTCGTGAAGGAAGGCTTCAAGCCGATGGTCTATTGCGTCGACGATCCGATCGCCGCGAAGCAGCTGGAAGAGGCCGGGGCCGTCGCGATCATGCCGCTCGGCGCCCCGATCGGTTCGGGCCTCGGCATCCAGAACCGGGTGACCATCCGCCTGATCGTCGAGGGGGCCAAGGTGCCGGTGCTGGTCGATGCGGGCGTCGGCACCGCTTCGGACGCGGCGGTGGCGATGGAGCTGGGCTGCGACGGCGTGCTGATGAACACCGCCATCGCCGAGGCGAAGGACCCGATCCGGATGGCGCGGGCGATGCGGCTCGCGGTCGAATCGGGACGGCTCGCTTATCTCGCCGGCCGCATGGGCCAGCGCCGCTATGCCGATCCGTCGAGCCCGCTCGCCGGCCTGATCTGACGCCGCGACCGGGGGCAGAGGCGCGACGGATCGCGGACACCGGGCGCCCGCTTCGCGTTGATATGCTTGCATGAGGCGGAGGCTGTGGCGGAATAGGCCGCCACGGCCTCCTTCTCGTCGTGACGGCTTTACGACTCGGCCGCAGGGCGCGAAGCTGGGCCATGTTCCGCCGCAACCTGCTCCGCATTCGCGACGCCCGTCATGAGGAGCGGGTCGGGCCGGTCGAACTGTTCTTCGACCTGGTCTTCGTCTTCGCGGTCACGCAGCTCAGCCACGTCATCATCCAGCATCCGGACGCCACCGGCTTCCTGCAGGCGGCAATCCTGTTCGCCGCGATCTGGTGGGTGTGGGTCTCGACCGCCTGGGTGACCAACTGGCTCGACGTGGGGCACATGCCGGTTCGGCTGCTGCTCTTCTTCCTGATGGGGCCGGCGCTGCTCATGTCGATCAGCCTGCCCGAGGCGTTCGGCGAGCGCGGCATGGTCTTCGTCGTCGCGCTGGTCACCGTCGCGCTGAGCCGCTGCCTCTTCATGCTGCTGGCGCTGGCCCGGCACAATCGCGACAATTTCATCAATTTCGTCAGGATCACGCTCTGGGCCCTGTTCGAAGCCGGGTTCTGGATCGCGGGCGGGCTGGCGCACGAGACGGGGGCGAGGACCGCCTTGTGGGGCGTGGCCGTCGCGATCCTCTTCGCGGGCCCCGCCTTGCGCTACTGGCTGCCCGGGCTCGGCGCCACCGACACGCGGGTCTGGGACGTCGAGGGCCACCATTTCTCGGAGCGCTGCGGCCTCTTCATCATCATCGCGCTCGGCGAATCGATCCTGGTCACCGGCGCCACCTTCGGCGAGACCGCGTGGAACGGCGCCAGCATCGCCGCCTTCGCCAGCGCCTTCGCCGGCGCGCTCGCCATGTGGTGGCTCTATTTCGACATGGGGGCCGACCGGGCGGCGCGACGGCTCGTCGAGAATGACGATCCCGGCCGCATGGCCCGGCTCGCCTACACCTATTTCCATATCCCGATCGTGGCCGGGATCATCGTCACCGCCGCCTCGGACGAGATGGCGATCGTCCATCCCTCGCATCATCCGGGACCGGCGGAGATCGCCTGCCTGCTGGGCGGGCCGGCGCTCTATCTGCTGGGCAATCTGCTGTTCAAGCGGACCAATGCGAGCCGGGTGCCGCTGTCGCACCTCGTGGGGCTCGCCATCCTCGCGGCGATCCTGCCCTTCGCCGCGCGGCTGACGCCCCTCCTCCTGTCGCTCGCCTCCACGGCGACCCTGATCCTCGTCGCTTTCTGGGAAATGCGATCGTTCAGGGGATCGCGGGCGGCATCGGGCAGCTAGCAAGCCAGATCGTGGCCCCGCCGCAGTCCGGGTCGTCGGCGCGATGCTCGACCGCGGCGAAGCCGTTCGCGGCCAGCAGGGCCCGATATTCATCCGGGCCCAGGCTGCCATGATAGAGCGGCTCGCTTTGCCACGCGCCGATCAGCTCGCCATGCTCGGGGCCGCTGGTGAACAGGAGGGAAGCGCCCGGCGCGGCCTGGGCGGCGAGCCGCGGGAACAGGGGCGCCTGCGCCTCGGGCGTCAGGTGGAAGAAGGCGCTGTGCCAGGCGATCAGGCCGTCGAAGCGGCGGCCGAGATCGAGCGACCGCACGTCCGCCACCTCCCATTGATGCTCCGGAAAGCGCGCCCGGCACATGGCGATGAACGACGGGGCCGAGTCGATGCCGGTGAGGCGGAAGCCCTGCTCGATCAGATAGCGGGCGATCGGCTGGCCCGAGCCGCAGCCGATGTCGAGGATCGTGCCGCCGGGCCGCACCCGGGCGAGGAAGCGGTCCAGCCAGGGCTTCTCGAACAGGCTGCCGGGGCTCCGCAGCCGGTCCCACGCCGCGGCATGGTCCTCGTAGAGCGAGACGATCCGTTCGCTGGCTTTCACTGGCATGCGGGTCCGGCCGGAGTCATAATGCGAGCATGACAGACTTCGCCGCCCGGCGCGATGCGATGGTCGACCGACAGCTCGCCGCGCGCGGCATCCGGGACGCGGCCGTGCTGGCGGCGTTTCGCGCGGTGCCGCGCGAGCTGTTCGTGCCTGACGCGGTGCGGGACCTGGCTTATGAGGACGGGCCGTTGCCGATCGAGGCGGGGCAGACGATTTCGCAGCCTTATATCGTCGCCTTGATGATCGAGGCGGCCGGCGTCGCGGCGGGCGGCCGGGTGCTCGAAATCGGCGCCGGCTCCGGCTATGCGGCGGCCCTGCTGTCGCGGATCGCCGCGCAGGTGATCGCGATCGAGCGGCACGGCGTGCTGGCCGAGCTCGCCGCGGCGCGGCTGGCGCGGCTCGGTCATGCCAATGTCGGGATCCTGACGGGCGACGGCTCCGCCGGCTGGCCCGACTCGGCGCCCTATGACGCGATCCTGGCGGCGGCGAGCGGTCGGGGCGTGCCGGACGTGCTGCGGCGCCAGCTCGCGATCGGCGGCGTCCTGGTCATGCCCGTGGGTGCGCCCGGAGAGGTGCAGAGTCTCGTGAAAGTGGTCCGGCGCGGTGAGGAGGACTGGGCGCAGGAGGATCTCGGCGCGGTGCGCTTCGTGCCGCTGATCGGCTTGGAGGGCTGGCGGGAATAGGTGCGCGCTTTGGCATTTCCCCTTCGCGCGGAACGCATTATGGTTAACGCGTTGCGTGAAGGAGGCCGGACATGAAGAAGCTGCTCCTGTTTGCCGCGGTTGCCGGACTGGGTCTGGTCAGCGCCAGCCCGCCGCCGGACAAGGGCCCCGAGCCGGGCGCGCGCGAGGCGCGGCGCCATTATCCGCCTTGCTCGCGGACGGTCAGGGACAGCTGCATCCAGCTCCACGAGCGCGGCGTGCGCGACCAGCATGCGCGCGGCGAGCATCGCGGCCATCGCGGGCAGCGGGACCATGCCGGGCACCGCGACCATGCCGGGCATCGCGACCATGCGGAGCATCGCGCGCATCGGGAGCATCGCGCCCACCGCCAGCATGTTGCGGCCGATCACCGGTCCGCCCGCCCGCTGGCCAGGACGGCGCGCACGACCCGTCAGGTCGCGCACCGCGTCCGCCGCGCCGGCGAACGCGGCTGAGCTTCGGAACCCGACCCCGTTCAAGTCGTTGATTTCGCATATTCCCCGGCGCGGCATGGCGTCGCCGTCGGGCGCGAAGGAGACATGAGATGGGTGAGCTCACCGACAAGATCAAAGGCAATGTCAACGAGGCGATCGGCAAGGCCAAGCAGCACAGCTCCGATCCCGACACGCGCAGCGAAGGCGCGGGCCAGGAGATCAAGGGCAAGTTCGAGCAGGCGAAGGGCGCTGTGAAGGGCGCGATCAACAAGCTCTGATCGAGCTGGTTTCAGAATAAGGGCCGTGGCCGTGCGCCGCGGCCCTTTTTCTATCGGCCCGGCCGGTGTAATTTCGGCCGATGGTGTCGAAGACCAGCCTGCGCGAGACGGTGCGCGGCTTCCACTGGGAGCAGCTGCGGACGGATCTTGCCGCGCGCCCCGATCTGCTGGAGGTGCGCGACGAACGCGGGCGCAACTGGCTGCACCTCTGCTGCGCCACGCCGGGGGGAGCGGCGGACGAGTCGATCAGGACCGCCGATCTGCTGCTTGAGCTGGGCCTCGGCCTCGAGGATCCCGCCTTCACCGAGGGCGAATGGCGGGCGACGCCGCTCTGGTTCGCGATCTCGCGCGGGCGCAACCTGGCGTTGGCCGAGCATCTGCTGACGCTTGGCTCGACGCCCCGATATTCGATGTTCGCGGCGGTGTGGAACGAGGATCGCGAGGCGATCCGCCTGCTGCTCCGCCATGGCGCCCCGGTCGACGAGGATACAGCGCCCGGCGAGACGCCTTTGCTCGGCGCCGTCGCCTGGAGCAAGTTCGGCCCGGCGGAGGAATTGCTGGCGGCCGGCGCGAATCCCGATTTCCGCAATCCGAAGGGCGAGACCGGACTGCACCTGATGCTGAAGAAGGGCAGCCCGATCGCGGCCCTGCGCCTCTTCGCCCGCCACGGCGCCCGGGGCGACATCCCCGACGCGAAGGGCCGGACCGCGGCCATGATCCTGCGCCGCAAGCGCGACCCGGCGTTCCGCGCGCTCGCGGACGAGCTGGCGACCGCCTAGGCGACCACCAGCGCCCGCTGTTCCTCGCGGCCCATGCTGAGCAGATAGGGCGCATCCGAGGCCTGCGCCGCCTGGAAATCCTGTTTCGAGGCCATGCCCTGCCACTGGATGGCGATCAGGGCCTGGGCGATCGCGCCGCCGAGCGTGTCGCCGGGGCCGAGCAGGATGATCCGCTCCGGCGCATATTCCTTCACCGCGACCTGGACGGCGCGGGTGAAATCGTAGGTCTCGAGGATCTGGGTGGCGAAGGTGTAGCGCCTGAGCGTTTCCGCATCGACCGCATGGGGGCGCCAGATCCGGCCATGGCCGTCGATCATCGGCAGGTCCGGCGATCCGAACCAGTCGACCGGCAGGCTGGCGAGCGCCCGCTCGGACGACCCTTGCATGAGCGGCGTGTGGAAGGGGCCGTGATTGACCAGCCGCAGCGGCTCGCGGCCCGGCCCGGCCGGCGCCTCGGCGATCAGAGCGGCGACCCCGGCCTCGTTGCCGGCGAAGACGATCATGCCGCCGAGCTCGATCGAGACGTGCAGCTTGGCGCCGTCGCGGCCGTGGATCGCGGCCACGGTCTTGGCCAGCGCGGCGCGCAGGCCCGGCGCCTCGCGCCAGTCGTCGCCGACCAGGGTGATCAGCACCTGGCCCCCCGGCTCGCCCTGCTGGCTGTTCTCGCCCATCGCGTCGATGATCGAGAAGCCGTGCTCCAGATCGACCGCGCCGGCGACCGCGAGGGTGGTGTACCAGCCCATCGAATTGCCGGTCGCCGCGACAAGGTCGAAGCGCGACCGGTCGATGGCGAGGAAGTCCGCATAGGAGGAGGTGAAGATGAGCGGCGAGGCGATGTCGCCGCGCGTGTGCAAAGCCGGACTGAAGCGCTCGGCGCCGTCCAGCTCCGAGATGGTCTGCCCGCCGCGCGCGGTGCGCAGGCGGTCGACGGTCGCCAGCAGGTCGGTCTTGTCGCCGTGCAGGCGATACAGATAGCCCAGCTCCGCCTTGCCGTAGGTGCCCCGGCCGGGGCAGATCACCAGGGCCGCCTGTTTCTCAGCCACGGGCCGTCTCCAGCGCCGCCGCGAGGATCGAGTCGCGGCTCGGCATGGTCACCGTCGCCGCCTTGCCGAGCGGGATGAAGCTGTCGTCCGCGGCGATCCGCCGGCAAATCTTGCCGGGCGCTTGTTCGGCGAAGAAGGCCATCAGGGCCTCGCTCTGCGAACCGGTGCGGCGGCATTCGTCGACGATCAGGATGCGATCGCAATCCTGCACCGCCGCGAGCAGCGCCTCCTCCGGGAGCGGGGCGAGCCAGCGCAGGTCGATCACCCGCGCGTCCAGCTTGTGGTCGTCGGCCAGCAGCTTCGCGGCCTGGCGGGACAGGTAGTTGCCGTTGCCGTAGGTGACGATGGCGAGGTCCGTGCCGTCGCCATGCACGCCGACCTCGCCGAGCCGGATCGGTTTCGCGCTGCCCGGCGCGGCGTAGGTCGCCGCCCAGAGCGCATCCCCTTCCGCGTGCAGGTCCCTGGTCATGTAGAGCGCGATCGGCTCGACGAAGACGATCACGCGCTGCTCCTCGCGGGCGAGGCGGACGCATTCGCGCAGCATCTCCACCGCGTCGGCGCCGTTGCTCGGCACCGCCAGGATCAGGCCGGGTATGTCGCGGAAGATCGCCAGGCTGTTGTCATTGTGGAAATGGCCGCCAAAGCCCTTCTGGTAGCCGAGCCCCGCGACCCGGATGATCATCGGGTTGGTATATTGGCCGGACGAGAAGAAGCTGAGCGTCGCCGCCTCCCCGCGGATCTGGTCCTCGGCATTGTGGACGTAGGCGAGGAATTGGATCTCGGTGATCGGCAGCAGCCCGTTATGCGCGGCGCCGATGCCGAGGCCGAGGATGCTCTGCTCGTCGAGCAGGGTGTTGATCACCCGCGCGGAGCCGAAGCGCTCGTGCAGCTTGGCGGTGCAATTGTAGACGCCCCCCTTGGGGCCGACATCCTCGCCGGCGACGATGATCTCCCGGTGGCTCAGCATGAGGTCCGCGAGCGCCCAGCTGATCAGCCGGGCCATGTTCTGCGGCTTCTCCATCATCGCCGCGTCGCGGGCGAACAGGGCGGTCCGCTGCTCGGCGGCGGGCGTGTTGGCGCGGCGCGGCGCGCGCCTGGGCGGGACGATGCTCGCCATCACCTGTGCGCTGGTCGTGTTGCGGGGCCGCCTGATCGCCAGCTCCGCGATCCGGCTCAGGTTCGCCTCGGTGTCGTTATAGATGTCGAGAATCTCGGCCTGCGAGAGCAGGTCCTGCTCGCGCAGCAGAGCGGCGCTGTAGACCAATGGATCGCGCTCCTCGTCCGCCTCGATCTGCGCCTTGGTGAGATAGGCGCTCTGCATGTCCGAGCCGGCATGGCCGTAGAGCCGCACCGTATCCATGTGCAGGAAGACGGGGCGCCGGCGCAGGCGCGCGAGCCGCGCCGCCTCGGCCGCGCCGCGATAGGCGTCGACCATGTCGAGGCCGCTGCAATGGACATAGTCCAGCCCCGGCCGGTTCGCGAAGGAGGCGCCGATCCAGCCGCCCGGCGTCCTGGTCGAGATGCCGATGCCATTGTCCTCGCAGAGGAAGATGAGCGGCATCGGCGTGCCCTGATAGGCGGCCCAGGCGGCGCAGTTGAGCGCGCCCTGCGCGGTCGAATGATTGGCCGAGGCGTCGCCGAAGCTGGCGAGGATGACCGCGTCGGAGGGGAGGGGGGTATCGTCCAGCTTCAGCATCTTCGCGATGCCGATGCTGAACGCGGCGCCGACCGCCTTGGGCAGGTGGGAGGCGATGGTGCTGGTCTGCGGCGGGATGAAGAGCGGCTTGGAGCCGATCACCTTGTGGCGGCCGCCGGAGATCGGGTCCTCCGAGGAGGCGGCGAAGCTCAGCAGCATGTCCCAGGCCGGGGTCTGCCCGGGCAGCTGCTTGGAGCGGTGGATCTGGAAGGCGTTGGAGCGATAATGGAGGAAGGCCATGTCGCTGAGCCGCAGCGCCTGCGCGACCGCGGCATTGTTCTCATGGCCCGAACTGCCGATCGTGTAGAAGCCCTCGCCGCGCGCCTGCAGGCGGCGCGAGATGCGGTCGAGCTGGCGGCTCATGCATTGGCTGTAGAACAGCTCGACGACGTCCGCGCCGGTGAGGCCGACCGCGTCCGGCGACAGGGCGACGGTCCGGCGGGGAAGCTTTCCGGTCCCCACCTTCGCGACGAATTTCTCGTGAATTGCCTCGGCTGCGTCCATCGGGCGCCCCTAACAATTTTAAGCGGGGCTTGGGAAGCCGGGCTTACTGACATCGATGTCAGGCTTGAACCCGCCAGGCGGCTCACCTAGGAAAGTCGGGAAACCCCCAGGAGAGTGATCATCATGACCAAGAGCGAAATGGCCGCCAAGCTCAACGACGCGCAGGCCTTCCTGCCCGGCAAGCGCGTGAAGATCGATTTCGGCCCCGAGGGCGTCGTGCTGCTCGACGGCGTCGCCCAGGCGGTGACCGAGGAAGACGGCGCGGCCGACACCACGATCAAGGTCGCCTGGGCGGACTGGGAGGCGATGGCCTCCGGCCAGCTCGACGGCATGACCGCCTTCATGCAGGGCAAGCTCAAGGTCGAGGGCGACATGGGCAATGCCATGCAGCTGCAGGGCGTGCTCGCGAAAGTCCGCTCGTAAAGGCTCAGGGTCCGGGCTCGATCGGACTGGCGCGGATCAAGCAAATTGAGTCATTCCGGCGGAGACCGGGACCCATGCACACGGCCAATTGGAGGAAAGGCGATCGCGTCGGTCGCCATTCTTCCGGCCGCCAATGTTCCTAGGTCCCGGCCGCGCCGGGATGACTATGAAGTCACGCGCAGATCGGCTGTGATGAATTGAGTGCGGACCTTAGAGCCGGATGCACCAGGTCTGAAACTCACAACCGTTCGGGCCGGGCTTGTCGAAGCCTTCTCCTTCCTTTCGGCTGTGAGAAGGAAGGCCCTGCGACAGGCTCAGGGCGAACGGAGAGCGGTTCAACCCAAGTGGATCACACCCTAGCTCCCGGCCGCGTTCCTGAGCGCGTCCATCCGGTCCAGCCAGATGCCCCAGGCCTTGCGTCCGTCCTTGGTGAGGGACAGGCGGGTCTGGGGCTTTCGGTTCACGAAGCTCTTCTCGGCCTGGACGTAGCCGGCATCCTCGAGCTTGCGCAGGTGCGCGGAAAGATTGCCGTCGGTCGCGCCGACCTTGTCGCGCAACTCGCCGAACAGGGCCGATTCGACCGCCGACAGATAGGCGACGACGCCCAGCCGGATGCGGCCGTGGATGACGTCGTCGATCTGATTGTGGTCGAAGGGACTCTGGTCGCCCATGGGTTCAGCCTTTGGGTTCCGCGCGCATCAGAAGCAAGCCGGGCAGCATCAGCGTGAAGACGACGGCGGCGGCGACGATCAGGTAGCGCTCCGGAAGGCGCATCAGGGCGGTGAACAGGCCGACGGTCAGGATCGCGCCCGCGGCCGCCAGCTTCAGGATCCGGTTGTCCGCCAGCGAGCCGGTCACGCCCAATGCGCAGGCATAGACCGCGAAGCCGACCGGGACGATGAAATCCCAGGGCTGCAGCCCCATGATCCGGTTGTCGGAGATGAGCGCCGTGCCCACGACCATCGCGCCGATCGAGAAGGCCCCCGCCATCCAGACCGCCCGCATCGCGAGATTGCCCGCCGAGCCCTGGCCCGGCTTGCCGGCGATGCTGCGGGCGAGGAACACTTGGCCGGTCGCGCCCAGCAGGCCGAAACTGCCCCAGATGATCCCGAAGATGAAGTTGCCGTCGCCGATGATCCGGTTCGTGGCGAGATGCTGCGCGACATAGGCGATGGCTAGGAGCAGCCCCCACCAGGCCATGAAGCGGCCGCCGATCAGGGGTGCCCGCGCGCCGCTTTCGGACAAGTGGCGGATATAGGCGATGTCGTCGGCGCTGGGTCGCGAAGCCTCGGCCATTCGATGTCTCCAAATAACTTTGAAATGCAAAGTATAGCTCAACCTCGCGCCTGTCAAGCCGCGCCGGTCGGCCAGGATTGTTGGATACATGTAGGATTTGGCCTGCCAGGCTCGGCCGACTCGCGATTCCGCTCGCGGGCGGCTCCTTCTGATCGTCGGCTCATTCTCCCGATTTGCGCAACGCCGCTGCGTGCTCCGGCGAAGGCCGGAGCGCCGGTCCGAAAATCTCGGCGAGGCGCACAACGCTCCGGCATTCGCCGGAGCACAGATTGTGGGATCATCGCGTGAGCTTTGTCAGCTTTCGCGCTGTCGGCGGTCCCCCCGTCACGCTCCATGGCCAGTGCGAACTTTGGGAACTTTCAGTCGCGCATTGGCCTGACTTTTGCCTGACCTTTCGACGTTCGATCGCGACGGGCGGCCGTCGCCGAAGCGGGATCGGGGCCGCCGGGGCAGCGCGGCACGCGCCGGTTGACCGGACTCGCCCGCGCCGCCTATCGGCTCCTCAATCGAGGGAGCCGAGACCCATGAAGAAAATCTATCCCGATGCCGCCGCCGCTTTGGACGGGCTGCTGTTCGACGGCATGACGATCTGCGCGGGCGGGTTCGGCCTGTGCGGCATTCCGGAGCGGCTGATCGACGCCATCCAGGCCTCGGGCGTGAAGGACCTGACCGTCGCCTCGAACAATGCCGGCATCGACAATGAGGGGCTCGGCAAGCTGCTGCGCACCCGCCAGATCAAGAAGATGATCTCCTCCTATGTGGGCGAGAACAAGGAGTTCGAACGGCAATATCTCTCGGGCGAGCTCGAGGTCGAATTCTGTCCGCAGGGGACCCTGGCCGAGCGCTGCCGCGCGGGCGGGGCGGGCATTCCCGGGTTCTATACGAAGACCGGCGTCGGCACGAAGGTGGCCGAGGGCAAGGAGGTGAAGACTTTCGACGGCGAGGATTATATCCTCGAGCGCGGCATCCGCGCCGATCTCGCCATCATCAAGGGCTGGAAGGCCGACGAGAGCGGCAACCTCGTCTTCCGCAAGACCGCGCGCAACTTCAACCAGCCCATGGCGACGGCTGGCAAGGTCTGCGTCGCCGAGGTCGAGGAGATCGTGCCGGTCGGCAGCCTCGATCCCGACGCGATCCACCTGCCCAGCATCTATGTGAAGCGGCTGATCCTCGGCGCGCCCTATGACAAGAAGATCGAATTCGTGACGACGCGGCCGAGGGAAGCGGCGTGAGCCTCCGCGGCCTCGCGCTCGGCACCGTCCTGCTCGCGGGCGCCGCTGCGGCGCAGGCGCAGGAACCCATCGCCACCCTGCGCGGACGGCCGGCGACGCCGCCGCCCGGCATGCAATGGCTCTACGGCTCCGGCGAGGGCGCCGCGGCCAGCATCCAGGCCTATCGCGCCTTCCAGACCTATGTCATCGGCAAGGTCCGGGCGCGGCCGCGCGAGTCCGTCGTGCTCGCGCCGGGCGCGACGCTGGCGGCGCCGCGCTTCATCCCCTGCGGCCGCCGGCCGCTCGCGGTCGTGCTCGACGTCGACGAGACCGCGCTCCAGAATCTCGGCCATGGCTATGACGAGGCGGTGCGCGGGCGAGTCTACAACCAGGAGATCTGGAACCGCTACGAGGAGACCGGCCAGCGCGCCGTCCTGCCCATGCCGGGCGCGGCGAGCACGCTCGCGGCCGTTCGCCGTGCCGGCGTCACCGTGATCTTCAACACCAACCGCCTCTCCCGCTTCGCCGCGCAGACCCGGCAGGCGATCGAGGGCGCAGGGCTGGGCCCGGCGCGGCACCGCGAGACTTTGTGGCTGAAGGGCGATATCGGCACGGGCTCGCAGAAGGATCCGCGCCGCGCCGCGATTTCGCGCCGCTATTGCGTGATCGCCATGGCCGGCGACCAGCTGGGCGACTTTTCCGACCTGTTCAATGCCGAGGGCCTCGGCGTGCGCCCGCGCCGCGCGGCGGCCGGCGGCGCCTATGCCCATCTGTGGGGCAATGGCTGGTTCATGCTGTCGAACCCGGTCTATGGACCGAGCATCGAGGGCGATTTCGACGACGTATTCCCGGCGGACCGCCGCTGGTCCGACCCGCAAGGAGGAAATGACTGATGCCCTGGGACCGCAACCAGATGGCCGCCCGCGCCGCGCAGGAATTGCGCGACGGCTATTACGTCAATCTCGGCATCGGCATCCCGACGCTCGTCGCCAACAACATCCCGGCGGGGATGGAGGTGACGCTGCAGAGCGAGAACGGGATGCTCGGCATCGGGCCCTTTCCCTATGAGGACGAGGTCGACGCCGATCTGATTAATGCGGGCAAGCAGACGATCAGCGCCTTGCCGTCCTCCTCCTATTTCTCCTCGTCGGACAGCTTCGCGATGATCCGCGGCGGCCATATCGACCTCACCGTGCTCGGCGCGATGGAGGTCGCGGAGAATGGCGACATCGCCAACTGGATGATTCCCGGCAAGATGATCAAGGGCATGGGCGGCGCCATGGACCTGGTCGCCGGCGTGAAGAAGATCATCGTGGTGATGGAGCACAATTCCAAGGCCGGCGATCCGAAGTTCATCCCCGAATGCACCTTGCCGCTGACCGGCAAGAACGTCGTCGACATGATCGTCACCGATCTCGCCGTCTTCCAGCGACCCGACCATCAGAGCCCGTTCCGGCTGATCGAACTGGCGCCGGGCGTGACCGCGGAGGAAGTGGCGGCGAAGACCACCGCCCGCTACGAGTCATAGTTTCGTAAAAAACTTGACGCTCGGCGCGGAGAGGCAGATTTCTCCGCCCCATGATCGCGTGGTTCCGCCGCCGCTATCTGGACCTGCTGGGCTCGATCTACATCTATAACGAGCACCGCGGTTACACGAGCATCGACCGCATCCTGGATGCGGTGCGCGCCCATGCCCCGGACGATACTTCCTTCATCGCCGCGGTCGAGAAGCACCGGGCCGACGAGCGCAAACATTATGTGATGTTCAAGCGCTGGTTCGAGCTGCAGGGCAAGATGCCGCTGAAGGTCGACCGCGCCTGCGGCCATATCGACCGCTTCGTCGAGATCATGTTCCGCCGGCGGATCGACGATCTCGACACCGAGAGGGTGATCGGCGACGACCGGCTGTTCGAGCGGCTCTGCCGAGTGATCTCGCTGACCGAGCAGCGGGGCATGAAGCAGGTCGACATCCTGCTGCACCATCCGCTGGTGAAGCGGGACAAGACCTTGATCCGCATCTTCAAGGTGATCGAGAAGGACGAGCCGAGTCACTGGGCGCCCTATGACGGCTGGATCCGCGCGCATGGCGGCCGCGACCCCGCATGGTGGGAGCGCGCGGTGGACAGGTTCGTCCATTCCGAGCTGATCGTCCTCAAACTGCCCCTGTTGTTCTTCAACCCGTTCCTCAGGCGCCGCACCGACTGGGCGGACGCGGACGATCCCGCCGAGCGACTTGCCTCTCCCATCTCGGCCGCAGCCTGATACAGGCCTTCCATGCGACTCCTCCTGACCGGATCCTCGGGCTGGCTCGGCCGGTATCTGGCGCCGCGCCTGCGGGCGGACGGGCATGTCGTGATCGGGCTCGACGTCGCGCCCGGCGTGGACACGGAGGTGCGCGGCTCGGTTGCGGACAGGGCGCTGGTCGACCGGATTTTCGGCGAGCATGGGATCGAGGCCGTGATCCATGCCGGCGCGCTGCACAAGCCGGACATAATCCGCTATCCGGAGAGCGCCTTCCGGGCGACGAATGTCGAGGGGACCCGCAACCTGCTCGAGGCGGCGGTGCGGGCGGGCCACGACCGCTTCCTGTTCACCTCCACCACCTCATTGATGATCACCGCCGCGATCCGCGCGGGCAAGGCGGGCGGCGCGACCGCGGCGGCCTGGCTGGACGAGGAATTCGGGCCGCTCGAGCCGCGCAACATTTACGGCGTCACCAAGCTGGCAGCCGAGCGCCTCTGCCGGCAGGTCCATGACGAGAGCGGGCTGGCGATCGCCGTGCTGCGGACGGGGCGCTTCTTTCCGGAGGAGGACGATACGCATCGCGATCTTTCCGGCCCGAACACCAAGGCCAACGAATTCCTGAACCGCCGGCTGACCGTCGAGGAT
>DATJUQ010000058.1:0-70763 GCA_035502235.1 Allosphingosinicella sp. | reverse complement strand
ACGGCGTTAATGCGCTGGTCCACAGCCGCAGCAGCCTTGAGGACCGAATCTTTCATTGGGTTGATCACCGTCGTGATCGCCGTTTCAAGCGCGCCGGTTTTTCAGAATGTGGGAGCCGCTGCCGAGTATCCATATGAGCGTCAGGCGGTCGCGACTTTTTACTCGGCGCTTATCTTTTCATCTCTAATGCTCTTTTTTAGCCGAGTTTCGTTTGAGGCGCTTTGTCCTCCGCTAATAAAGAGCTTCACGACCCTCGATAGCTACCTAGATCGCCTGCCGCCAGCATCTTCTGAAGCCATACTCATTCGAGATCGAATGCTTAACGATTGGAATGAAAGCAACGATTCCAAGCGTCATCGATGGATCACAACCACGCTCGTGTGGTTGTTTTTTATAAGTTTTGTATCCGCATTTCTTCTAGCAATTGTAGCACTTGCTCTATTTGGGGCGCGGTGAAATTCATCTCGGAGAGTGAGATAATAACCTCAAGTTCTCTGGAAGTGTAGTTGCACGCATCCGGACTGACGTTCAGCATCTCGCCGTCAATCGCCAGAGAAGCCATGGCAAACCCCCGACATTCCTAGGCTGAACATGAATCCTTTTGGATGCTGGCGCAAGGTGAACAAAACAGAATCAGGCGCCGTCCGACTCGAAAATCAGTCGCTTCGACTCGCGTTTCGCGAGACGCCACGCAGAGGTACCGCCGTCATAGAGAGCGATTGACGAGCCGCGACCTCTCACACAGAGCGAAAACACTGCGGTCCCGCATAGCTTGCAACCAGAATCGGGCTGGCCAAGCCCCCTCACCGCATCGCGCAATTGCTTCCCGCCCACAGCCGGTCGACCTGGGCGTCCGCATTGGCCGAGGCGAGGAGGCCGGAGATGCCGTCGCGGCTGAACTCGGTGCCGAGGGTGGATTGCTCGACCTGGATCGGGCCGCCTAGCGCGGCGGCGAGATCGGGGCGGCGGGCGCCGACGCTGGCGCCGCCGGGGGTGCCGATCCAGGGCTGCTCGGAAGCATCGCGCTGCTCCCAGCCGACGAAGCGGTCCTGCTGAAAGAACAGGACGAGCGGGCCGAAGTCCGCCGCCTGTGCCGGGCCGGAGCCACTGCAATCCTCGATGGCGTTGAGCGCGCGCTGCTGGCCGAGCGTGCGGGTCACCGCCGCCAGCGTGTCGGCGCGGCCGGCGCCGAAGCGGATCGCGCTCGCGTCCGTGCCGTCGGCGAGCAGGCCCGTCCCGGTCAGCAGGACGCGCGGCCCATCCGCGCTCTCGGCATGATTGTCGCCCGCCGCCGCGTCGTTCGCGGCCGGCGTCGCGACGTTGGCGGCATTGCCCTGGGCATTGCCGGCCGCTGCGTTGTTGCCGGCGCCGCCGCAGGCCGCGAGCGCGAGGAGCAAGGTGCCGGTCAACAAAATGCGCTTCATGTCGCGTCCCCCCGAAAAATTGAAGCCGGAGAGGTGGCCGGGAAAGCGCGCCCGGTCAAGGCGAGGGGCGCGGGCGCGCCCGCGCAAGGCGCGTTTCGCCTCAGTCGTGCTCCCTGCCGCCGGCGCCCATGTAGAGCTCGCTGCCGGTGTCGCGGAAGACCTTGCTCATCTCGGCCATGCCGGCCTCGGCCTCCGCCTCCGGGAGCGGCGCCGCCGCGAGAAAGGCATCGGCGCTCTGGTTCTGCTTCGCCGCGAAGTCCCGGACCTCCTGGGTGATCTTCATCGAGCAGAATTTGGGACCGCACATCGAGCAGAAATGGGCGGTCTTGGCGCCCTCCGCCGGCAGGGTCTGGTCGTGATATTGCTCGGCCGTGTCGGGATCGAGCGACAGGTGGAACTGGTCGCGCCAGCGGAATTCGAACCTTGCGCGGGAGAGGGCGTCGTCGCGCAGTTTCGCGGCCGGGTGGCCCTTGGCGAGATCGGCGGCATGGGCGGCGAGCTTGTAGGTGACGACGCCGACCTTGACGTCGTCGCGGTCCGGCAGGCCGAGATGCTCCTTGGGCGTGACGTAGCAGAGCATCGCCGTGCCGAACCAGCCGATCATCGCGGCGCCGATCGCGCTGGTGATGTGGTCGTAACCGGGGGCGATGTCGGTGGTGAGCGGCCCCAAAGTGTAGAAGGGCGCCTCGCCGCAGGCCTCGAGCTGCTTGTCCATATTGGCCTTGATCTTGTGCATCGGCACGTGGCCGGGGCCCTCGATCATCACCTGGACGTCGTGTTTCCAGGCGATCTGGGTCAACTCTCCCAGCGTGGCCAGCTCGGCGAACTGGGCCTCGTCATTGGCGTCGGCGATGGAGCCGGGGCGCAGACCGTCGCCGAGCGAGAAGGCGATGTCATAGGCCTTCATGATCTCGCAAATCTCGTCGAACCGGTCGTAGAGGAAGCTTTCCCGGTGATGGGCGAGGCACCATTTCGCCATGATCGAGCCGCCGCGCGAGACGATGCCGGTGACGCGCTTCGCGGTGAGGGGAATATAGGGCAGGCGCACGCCCGCATGGATGGTGAAATAGTCGACGCCCTGCTCGGCCTGCTCGATGAGGGTGTCGCGGTAGATCTCCCAGGTCAGGTCCTCGGCCACGCCGCCGACCTTCTCCAGCGCCTGGTAGATGGGGACGGTGCCGATCGGCACGGGGCTGTTGCGCAGGATCCACTCGCGGGTGTCGTGGATGTTGCGGCCGGTGGAGAGATCCATGACCGTGTCGGCGCCCCAGCGGATCGCCCAGACCATCTTGTCGACCTCGGAGGCGACGTCGCTCGCCACGGCCGAATTGCCGATATTGGCGTTGATCTTGACCAGGAAATTGCGGCCGATCGCCATCGGCTCGGATTCGGGATGGTTGATATTGTTGGGGATGATGGCGCGGCCCCGGGCGACCTCGTCGCGGACGAACTCCGGGGTGACGTAATCGGGGATGGACGCACCGAAATCCTGGCCATCACGCGGAAACGCCTCGGCCAGCTGAGCGCGGCCGAGATTCTCGCGGACCGCGACATATTCCATTTCGGGGGTGACGATGCCTTTGCGGGCATAATGCATCTGGCTGACGTTCGCGCCCGGCCTGGCGCGCAGCACCTTGCGGCGGACATTGGGGAAGGGCTGGACGCCGCCGCTGCGATCCGGGCCGAGCTGGCCGTTATCCTCGGGGCGAACCTCGCGCTGCAGCACCTCCTCGACGTCGCCGCGCGCCCGGATCCAGTCGCGGCGCAATTCGGGCAGGCCGGCCATGATGTCGATCCTGGCGGCGGGATCGGTATAGGGGCCGGAGCAATCGTAGACGCGCAGCGGCGGCTCGCCCGAAGAGGGCTCGAGGTCGATCTCCCGCATCGCCACGCCCAGCGGGCCGACATGGATCTTGCGGGAGCCGCGGATCGGGCCGGTGGTGACCTTCAATTCGGTGCGGGCGGGGACGTCAGCCATCGTCATTCTCTCCTCTATGGAAGGAGAACGGGCGGCCCGCCTCTCCCTCCCTACGCCGGTGTCAGCCGGATCAGGTTCGGCGGGTCATGGCATCAGCCATATCTCAACCGCTCGCGCGCGGTCCCCCGGGGAATGGAGACGGTCTAGCCCGAAGCGGGGGCGGGCGCTAGAGCCTGATCGCTGAAGGAGGAGCGCTTCGCGCTTCCGCCGAAAGCGTGAATCGGGCTCTCTTCAAATGGTCTAGAGGCGTGCGACGGGAGATCATGGAATGCGGCCCAATCTCGACGACCCGGTGGAGCGGGCCGCCTACAAAAGCGAATTGCGCCGGCTGATGCGGGTGCCGCGGCTGCTCGGCTTCCTGTTCGTCCTGCTCGGCACCGGCATCGTCATCTACGCGCAGCGCAATGGGATAACGGGGCCGCTGAAGCCGATCGGCTTCGGGGTGATGGGGGTGGGCTGGCTGAACCTGCTGGCCATATTCTATTTCCAGGCGCGCTATCACCGGGCGCGGATGGCGGACGATCCCGACAGTTTCTGACCGTGACTTCTGACCGTCGTCAGGACGACGCCCCCTGCTTGCACAGGATGGCGTCTATCAGGGCGTCGTTGCGCGGGATCTGGCCGTCCAGGATCAGGATGGCGAGGCCGTGGACCAGGGCCCAGGCTTCCAGCGCGATAAGCGGCGCCGCCTGCGGTCCGGCGTCCGCCGGAGCCAAGCGGGCGGCATTGTCCCAGAGCATCCGGAACGCCTCGGGCATCTCCTCGGGCCGGCGGTGAAAGGGATCGCCGGCGGGGATCGTGGCGGAGAAGAGCAGCCGGAACAGGGCCGGATTGTCGAGCGCGAAGCGGACATAGGCGCGGCCCGTGGCGCCGAAGCCGGCGTCGCCGCCCCCGGCCGCCGCGGCGGCGGCGCGCTGCGCCTCGGCCAGCTGCGCGAAGCCCTCGGCGGCGAGCGCGCGGAGCAGGGCCGCCTTGTCCGGGAAATGGCGGTAGAGAGCGGTGGCGCTGACCCCGACCGAGCGCGCCACCTCGCGCAGGCCGAGATCGTCGGCCGCCCTTTCCCTGAGCAGCGCGAGGCCCGCAGCGATGGCCGCCGCGCGCAAATCGCCATGATGGTAGGTTTTAGATGTTGACACTGTTATCTTTCCAGTTATGTTAACGCCATCAACATCTAGCAAGCGAGTCGGACCATGACAAGCATCGAGACCCTCACGATCGACAGACCCACGGCCGCCCAGGCCGAGGCGAAGCAGCCCAATCCCTTTCTGACCGGCGCCCACGCGCCGCTGACCGAGGAGTTCACCATCGAGGACCTGCCCGTCATCGGCGCCATCCCGGCGGCGCTCGACGGGCGCTATCTGCGCATCGGGCCGAACCCGATGGCGGCGGACCCGGACAATTATCACTGGTTCACCGGCGACGGCATGATCCACGGCCTGAGGCTCGAGGGCGGCAAGGCGCTCTGGTACCGCAACCGCTGGGTCCGCTCCGACGCGGTGACGACGGCGCTCGGCGAGCCGCGCACGGAAGGGCCGCGCCACCTGTTCGACACGGTGAACACCAACGTCCTCGGCTTCGCCGGCCGGACGCTGGGCCTGGTCGAGGCGGGCAGCACCCCGATCGAGATCGGCGAGACGCTGGAGACCCTGCGCTACACCGACTTCGAGGGGACGCTGCACGGCAGCTTCACCGCCCACCCCCATGTCGATCCGCTGACCGGCGAGATGCACGGCATCTGCTATGACGCCATGAACCCGGTCGCGATCCGCTATGTGGTGGTGACGCCTGAGGGCCGGGTGCGGCGCGAGGTGGCGGTGCCGGTCGAGCACGGGCCGATGATCCACGATTGCGCGATCACGCGGCGCTTCGCGATCCTCCTCGATCTGCCGGTCACCTTCTCGATGGAGACGGCGATGGCGGGCCATCCCTTCCCCTATCGCTGGAACCCGTCGCACGCGGCGCGGATCGGCCTGCTGCCCCGCGAGGGCGCGGCCGAGGACGTGATCTGGATCGAGACCGATCCCTGTTACGTCTTCCACGCGGTCAACGCCTATGACGCCGAGGACGGCCAAGTGATCCTGGACGTCGCCGTGCACGACCGGATGTTCTCGGACGGCAAGGCCGGGCCGGATTCCCGGCGGACCGGGCTTGAGCGCTGGACGATCGATCCGGTCGGCCGCATTGTGCGCCGGCGGGTGATCGACACGACGCCGCAGGAATTCCCGCGCCCGGACGAGCGTCGCTTCGGCCTGCCTTATCGCTACGCCTATACGATGCAGATGGGCGCCGCGTTCCTCGGGCAGGGCCTGTTGAAGCACGATCTCGAGACGGGCGCGCGCCAGGCCCACGATTTCGGGCCGGGGCGTCATCCGGGCGAGTTCGTCTTCGTGCCGGCGCATGCGGATGCGGGCGAGGATGAGGGCTGGCTGATCGGGATCGTCATCGACCTGAACGAAGAGACCAGTGAACTCGTCATCCTCGACGCGCGCGATTTCGAGGGTGAAGCGGTGGCGCGGGTGAAGATCCCGCACCGCATCCCGCCGGGCTTCCACGGCAATTGGGTGCCGCGGGGCTAGGCCTGCGGGCGGCCGAGGATCGAACCGCAAGATGGGCGCCGCCGTTTTCAGCAACGGCGGCGCCCTTCCGCGTCAAGCCCGGTCAGGCAGCCTGCCGCCGGGCGGCCTTGCAACGCGGCGCCAGCGGGCAGGCATGGCAGGCCGGGCGGTCGAAGCGGCAGAACGTCTGGCCCAGCCGTTTCAGCAAGGCGAACAGTTCGAGCAGGCCATCGGCGTCGAAGGCGCCGGCGGCGGCCGTGACCGCGTCGCGCCCCCCTCGCGGGTCGGCGCGGGAACCGATGAAGCCGAAGCGCTTGAGGATCCGGTGGACGTGGCTGTCGACGATGAAGACCCGCATCCTGAGGGTGCTGGCGTTGAGCGTCGACGCCGCGACCTTCTGGCCGACGCCGGGAAAGCGTTCCAGCCAGGCAAGCGCATCCTGGACGGGACGATCCTTCAGGAAGGACAGATCGAAGCCCCGGCATTCCCGGCCGATCCAGCCGAGCGTCGCGACCAGATGGCTGGCCTTGTCGCCGGCATAGGTCACGTCGCCGAGCGCCCGTTCGACTTGGGCGGGGGACGCTGCCGCCAGCCGGCCGGGATGCGGCCAGATGCCCAGCACCCTGGCCATGGCCGCATCCGCCACGGCGTCATAGGTCCGGCAACCGATCAGGGAACGGACGAGCCGCCAGATTGGCGGGTAGCGTTCGGGTCCGACAAGCCTGCCGAAATGCGCCGCGAGCTGGCGACGCATGAAGGCGAGGTCCCCGGCGGCAAAGTCGAAAGCGTCTTGCACGATGACCGGAACATATCAGGAACGATGTCCGTCGCCTAGGCCATCTGCGTCACCGTGAGGCTCCCTGCCGGCAGCGGCTTCGTGAAGTCCCGCGACGGCACCGCCGGATCGAGCCATCTGGCCATGTCGTCCTTGCGGATCAGGACGATGCCGCGATCGTGATAGGGGGCGACGTCCGCATGGGCTCGATGGTGAGCATGGTGAAGGCCTCCTCGCCGAGGCCGGCGTCATGACGCCAGAGGCCGCCAATGCCGAACCAGTCCTGATCCTTCAGCGTGAACAGCCATTTGTGCTTGCGCTTCGACCTGGGGTCGCTGTGCGCGGTGAATTCGTAGAAGCCGTCGGCGAGGATGATGCAGCGGCCCTTGGGGAAGTCGCGGCCGTCCGACCGGTAATTGTAGACCGGCTTCCCGCCCGGCCCGGGCCAGGACCAGCGCCGCTGGACCAGCTCGATGGCGCCGGGCCTGGCGGGGTCCGACGCGGCGCGCAGGATCGGCGCGCGGTCGGTGATTCGGATATCCTCGCGCGGCTGGAAATTGGGAATGCCCTCGGGCGCGAGGAGATCGGGGAAGAGCGTCTCCGCGGGGACGCGTTCGAGCAGGCGATAGTCGTTGCACACCCGCCCGGGACTAGCGGTAGAGATAGTCGTCGGGAAGGCCCATGCGGCGGCAGGCCTGGACCGCGGGGGAGGACCGGATCAGCACCCGATCGGCCTTGCGCGCGGCGAACCGGACCAGCGCCCGCTGCCAGGGGCGGAGCCGCTTGCGCTGGAGGCCGAGGCGGGCCCGCGCCCAATCGGGCAGGATGTCCACCGCCGCGCGGACCAGCAGACGCTGGAAGGGGCGCAGGG
This sequence comes from Allosphingosinicella sp., assembly GCA_035502235.1. Lineage (GTDB taxonomy): Bacteria > Pseudomonadota > Alphaproteobacteria > Sphingomonadales > Sphingomonadaceae > Allosphingosinicella. Next base: position 63,160 of record DATJUQ010000058.1, on the reverse strand, counting down.
GCAAGGGGAAAGCGGGCACGCGGTTCATGATCGCGAGAAACTCGCCGACGATGGGCGAGGGCTCCAGCCGGTCGCGCATCGTCTCGAACAAAGCCTCATATTCGGCGAGCGTGCCGGGCATGGTGGTCGCGCCGTAGAGATGGGCGGCGGGCAGGCCCTCGACCAGCAAAGCGGCGCGCTCCTTGCGCGAGAGCGGATGGACGAAGGCGTGATAGGCCTCGGTGAAGCCGTAGCCCGCGGTTGCCTGCACCCAGGTCAGCAGCTCCGGATCATTTGCGTCATAGGTCTGACCGTCCGCGGTCTGGCCGGTCACGGCGCCGTGCCGGCGGACCACCCCGGCGATCAGCGTGCGGGCCAGGCTGTGCGGCCCGTAGACGGTGATCATCGCGGCAAGACCGGTCCGCTGCAGCCGCTGCAGCGCATTGTCGCGGAAATCGCTGTGCTGCCAGACGCCGTCGCGGACGCGCGGCTCGCCGAATTCGAGCAGCACCGCGGCGATGCCGCCGATGAAGAGCGGGATCGGGCTCTTGAACAGGCGCCAGGAGACGGAATCGAAGGGGACGAGCGCGGGCTCGCCCTTCGGTTTCGAGAAATCCACCTCGGGCGCGCCGGCCGGCCGGATGAAGGCGGCGGCGGTCGCGTCGAGGCGCCGCTGCAGCGGTCCGGGCAAGGCCGCCGCGCCGGCCGGGCCGGTCGCGGAACCAAACATAGATCAATTTTCCTCTCCGCATCCCAATGCACATCCTCCCCGAGGGTTGCATGGCCGCGGCGGGAAAAAGCGGGCGGGGCCGGCGCGGCCGCCGCCGCTTGGTCAGGCGGGGCTCAACGCCGGATAGTCGACATAGCCTTCCGGCCCCTGGCTGTACCAGGTCGCCATCACGTCGGGCGCGAGGTCGGCGCCGCCCCGGAGGCGCGCCACCAGGTCCGGATTGGAGATGAAGGGGCGGCCGAAGGCGATCGCGTCGGCCGCGCCCGACGCCAGCGCCGCCTGCGCGCTGGCGAGCGTGTAATCGGAGTTCAGCACGAGCGGGCCCTTGAACGCCTTGCGGATGAAGGGGTGGACCGGATCGACCTCGGCCTTGCCGAAGGTGCCGTCGAGCGGCGGCTCGCGCAGTTCGAGGAAGGCGATGCCGATTTCGCTCAGCGCGGCGGCGGCGGCCGGGAACAGGCTGTAGGGATCGCTGTCGTTCACGCCCTGGCTGTCGCCGTTCGGCGAGAGGCGGACGGCGGTGCGGTCGGGGCCGACGACGTCGGCGACGGCCCGCGCGACCTGACGGAGCAGGCGGATGCGGTTCTCGATCGGGCCGCCATAATCGTCGTCGCGCAGATTGGTGCCGTCGCGCAGGAACTGGTCGATCAGATAGCCATTGGCGGCGTGGATCTGGACGCCGTCGAAGCCCGCGCGGCGCGCATTGGCGGCGGCAGTCTCATAATCGCCGATCAGGTCCGGAATCTCGTCGAGGCGGAGCGCGCGCGCTTCCTCATAAGGCTGGCGGCCGTCATAGGTGTGCGCCTTGTGCGGCGCGGTGGTGGCCGAGGCGGAGACGGGCGGGCCGCCGCCGAGGCTGGAATGGACGAGCCGGCCCATATGCCAGAGCTGGGCGAAGATCCGCCCGCCCGCCGCGTGCACCGCGCCCACGATCGGCTTCCAGGCCTCGACCTGCGCCTCGCTCCACAGGCCGGGCGCATAGGGCCAGCCGAGCCCCTGGCGGCTGATCCCGGTCGCCTCGGTGAGGATCAGACCGGCGCCGGCGCGCTGCGTGTAATAGGTCTGCATCAATTCGGTCGGAACATGCTCGCGGGTCGAGCGGCCGCGGGTCAAGGGCGCCATCAGCACGCGGTTGGGCGCGGCCACGGCGCCGAGCTTGATCGGATCGAACAGGGAGGGCATGGGCTCGGGACTTTCGAAATCGCTGCGGGTGCGGAAGGATATAAGGGTTGCAAAGTGAAATGCACCACCCGGCCCCGAAGCTTGCCTTTCCCGCGCTCATCCTGGCAAATCTTTTTCTCGCGGCGGGCCCATGGCTGGTCCGTCTCGCTCAGGATGTCGGCCATATCGGGCCGGTTTCCGCAGGCTTCTGGCGGTTGGCGCTGGCCGTGCCGGTGCTCGTCCTGCTCGCGATGCGGCAGGGACGGGGCCAGGGGCCGGATCGGGCGCCGGCGCCGCGCTGGACCCTGGTAGCGGCGGTGGCGGCGGGCGGCGTGTTCTTCGCCGCCGATCTCGCCGCCTGGCATGAGGGGATCCTGATCACCAAGCTCGCCAACGCCACATTGTTCGGCAATTTCGCGAGCTTCCTGTTCGCCATTTACGGCTTCATCCTGCTCCGCCGGCTGCCGCACAAGGCGCAGGGCCTCGCTTTGCTGCTCGCCGCGGCCGGGACAATATTGTTGCTCGGCAACAGCTACGAGCTCTCGCCCGACCATTTCGCCGGGGACCTGCTCTGCCTGCTCGCCGGGCTTTTCTACACCTTCTACCTGATTGCCGTGGACCGCGCGCGGCGGGCGATGAAGCCCTGGCCGGTGCTCGCCATCGCCACCGCCGCCGGGGCGTTGCCGATGCTCGGCTTCGCCTTGCTGCAGGGCGAGGCGGTGCTGCCCGCGGACTGGACGCCGGTCGTCCTGCTGTCCATCTCCAGCCAGCTCGTCGGGCAGGGGCTGCTCGTCTATGCGATGGGGCATCTCTCGCCGGTGGTGGTGGGGCTCTGCTTCCTCACCCAGCCGATCTGCTCGGCGGCGATCGGCTGGCTGGTCTACCGGGAGGCGCTGGGCCTTGGCGACCTGCTCGGCGCGCTCCTGGTCTGCGCGGCCCTGGTCCTGATCCGGCTGCCGGACCGCAGGCTTGCAAGAGTCCCGGTCGAGGGCCAATGAGGAGGCCATGGTCGCTCCCCTCGACATGAACCTCGACGAGCTGAAAGCCGCTTTGGCGCCGAAGCTCGGCGCCCATGCCGCCTTCGACGGCTGGGGCGAGGCGGCCCTGGCCATGGCGGCGGACGAGCTGGGCGTGCCGGCGGACCGGGCCCGGCTGGCCTTTCCGGGCGGCACCGCGGACATGATCGACGCCTGGTTCGACTGGGTGGACCGGGCGATGCTCGAGGCGTTCCCGCCGGAGAAGATCGCGGCGATGAAGATCCGCGACCGGATCAGGAACCTGCTATCGTTTCGCCTGCAGACCCTGGCGCCCTATCGCGAGGCGCTGCGCCGCGCGCTGGCCATTCTCGCCTTGCCGCGCAACGCGGCGCGCGGGGTCGCGCTGGCATGGCGGAGCGCCGACCGGATCTGGCGGGTCGCGGGCGATGTCGCGACCGACTTCAACCATTATTCGAAGCGGACCATCCTGATCGGGGTCTACGGCTCGACGACCATGGTCTTCCTCGACGACGAGAGCGAGGATCTGGCCGAGACGCACGCCTTTCTCGACCGGCGGATCGAGGAGGTGATGCGGTTCGAGAAGGCCAAGGCGCGCTGGAAAGGGCCGGGCGGCGGCCCGCCTTTCTCGATCAGCCGCTTCCTCGGGCGGCTGCGCTACCCCGCCATCTGAGCCGAGGTCGTTCCGCAAGCGTATCGCCGCGTTACCATCGCTTAAGAGGTTTCCGCTAAATCCCGCCGGACTTAGGTGGGGAAATTCGGGTGACGGACCAGGTCCGCGGCGCTGCATTGCCGCAGGGAATATTGACGCGCTGGCTGGTCGATCCGGGCCGGCCCATTCCGGACAGCATTCGCGCGCAACTGTTCGGCAGCCTCTACGGCTCGCTGCCCATCTTCCTCGGCGGCGTGCTCAACACGCTCGCCGTTTCCACCGCCATCGCGCTGCGCAACCCGGAGCCGCTCTTCATCTTCTGGGCGATGATGGAGCTGCTGCTCGCGATCGTGCGGACGCCGGTGCTGATCCATGGCCGCCGCGCGGTGGCGGCGGGGCGGCCGGGGCCCAGCGACCTCTACATCCTGCTTGCCTGCCTCTGGGCGGCCTGCGTCGGCTTCGGCTGCCTGATCTGCGTCCTTTCCGGCGACTGGGTCGCCGCGACGCTCGCCTTCCTCTCGGCGGGGGCGATGGTGGGCGGCATCTGCCTGCGCAATTTCGCGGCGCCGCGGCTGGCGGGCGCGATGATCATGCTGAGCCTCGGCCCCTGCACGGCCGCCGCCTTCCTCTCCGGCGAGCCGCTGCTGATCGTCACCGCCTTCCAGGTGCCCTTCTATCTCTTCGCGATGACCGTCGCCGCCTTCCGGCTGAACCGGATGACGATCGAGCGGATGGAGGCGGAGCTGGAGAAGGATTACCGCGCCAGCCACGACAGCCTGACCGGCCTCGCCAACCGCGCCGGCCTCGCCGCCGCGATCGAGCGCCGCGCCGCGGCCGGCGACACGGACGAGGTCGCCTATCTGTTCCTCGATCTGGACGGGTTCAAGGCGGTCAACGACACGCTCGGCCATGCCGCCGGCGACATCCTGCTGACCGCGGTGGCGGGGCGGCTGCTCGCGGTCGTGCCCGAGAGCGACATCGCCGCCCGCATCGGCGGCGACGAGTTCCTGGTCGTCGCGCGCTGCGGCACGCCGGCCGCGGCGCGCGCGCTGGGCGCCCGGCTGGTCGGCACGCTGGGCGACACCCCCTATCTGCTCGACGACCGGGCGGTGGAGATCGGGGCCAGCGTCGGCATCGCGCTCAGCGCCGAGCATGGCAGCGGCTTCGCCGGCCTGATCGAGGCGGCGGACGGCGCGCTCTATCAGGCCAAGGCGCGCGGCCGCAGCCAGTGCGTCATCGCCACCGCCGGACCGCGCCTCGCCGCCGCGCGGAGCCGCCGGCCGCTGGTCGCGGCCAAGTCGCCGGGCAGCGCCGCGGCCTGAGGGCCGGAACCACTATTGATAATGACTCGCAGCTAGGCCATTGAGATGGCGATGCGGGTAAGCTTGGACAAATTGCCTTTCCACCGCCCGGCGACGGTGACCGGGATCGACTGGGAGTCGCTCGGCGAGAGCGACGCGAAGCGGCTGCGCAATCTCGGCTTCGACGAGGGCGTCGGCATCGAGGCGCTGCACAGCGGGCTGTTCGGCCGCGATCCGCTCGCGATCCGCATCGGCCGGATGCAGGTCGCCATCCGCCGCGCCCAGGCGAAGACGATCATGGTGGAAGCCGCCGGCGCATGACGAGCATTCCTCTGGTGGCGGTGGTCGGCAATCCCAATGCCGGCAAGAGCGCCCTGTTCAACATGCTGACCGGCGCCCGCCAGAAGGTGGGCAATTATCCGGGCGTCACCGTCGAGCGTAAATCGGGCCGGATGGCGCTCGCCGACGGCCGGCCGATCGAGCTGGTCGATTTGCCCGGCGCCTACAGCCTCGACGCGTCGAGCCCGGACGAGGCGGTGACGCGCGACGTGGTGCTCGGGCGGCAGGAGGGCGAGCGGCTGCCCGATGCCCTGCTGATCGTGCTCGACGCCACCAATCTCGACAATCACCTGCGCTTCGCTTTGCAGGTGATCGGGCTCGGCTTCCCGACGGTCGTGGCGCTCAACATGGTCGATCTCGCCCGGCGCGACGGCCTCACCATCGACAAGGCGCGGCTGGCGGCGGAGCTGGGCGCGCCGGTGATCGAGACGGTCGCGGTCCGCAAGCGCGGCATGGAGGAGGTCAAGGCGGCGCTCGGGGAGGCGGTGCTCAGCGAGCGCAAGGCGGCGCGGCCGGAGGAGGAGTTCACCGGCGTCCAGCGCCGCGCCCGCGCCATTGCGAGCGCCGCGACGGTGGGCCAGACCTTCACCCGCCGCTCGACCCTCGCCATCGACAAGGTGGTGCTTCACCCGGTCGGCGGCCTGGTCTTCTTCTTCGCGCTGATGTTCCTCATGTTCCAGGCGGTCTTCGCCTGGTCGGAAGCGCCGATGGGCTGGATCGAGGCCGGGCAGGAGTGGCTGGGCCAGGCCGCGTCCGCCGCGATCCCCGAAGGCTTCCTCCGCGACGTGGTCGTGCAGGGCATCATCGCCGGCGTCGGCGCGGTGATCGTGTTCCTGCCGCAGATCCTGATCCTGTTCCTGTTCATCCTGCTGCTCGAGGCGACCGGCTACATGGTCCGCGCCGCCTTTCTGATGGACAAATTGATGGCCAAGGCCGGCCTGTCCGGCCACGCCTTCATCCCTTTGCTCTCCTCCTTCGCCTGCGCGATCCCGGGGATCATGGCGACCCGCACGATCGAGGATCCGAAGCAGCGGCTCACGACGATCCTGATCGCCCCGCTCATGACCTGCGCCGCGCGCCTTCCCGTCTACGGCGTGATCATCGGCGCGGTCATCCCGGCGACCACGGTCGGCCTCGGCATCGGCCTGCAGGGCCTCGTCATGTTCGGGCTCTACGTGCTGGGCATTGTCGGCGCTCTGCTCGCCGGCTTCTTGCTGCGCAAGACCGTGACCAGGGGCGCGTCGCAGAGCTTCATCATGGAGATGCCGAAATATCAGGCGCCGCATCTCCGGCCGATCCTGATCGGCCTCTGGCAGCGCGGCTGGGCCTTCCTGAAGCGGGCCGGCGGCATCATCCTGGCGGTCACCATCGCCCTGTGGCTGCTCAGCTCCTACCCGGTCGCGCCGGAAGGGCAGAAGCAGACCGAATATTCGATCGCCGGCCGCATCGCCTCGGGGATCGAGGTCGTCGTCCGCCCGATCGGCTTCAACCACGAGATCGCGCTCGCCCTGCTCCCGTCCATGGCGGCGCGCGAGGTCGCGGTGACGTCGCTGCAGACCGTCTATGCGATCGACGCCGAGGATGAGGAGACGGCCGCGAGCGAGGTCAGCAACCAGATCGCCGGCCGCTGGTCGCTGGCCACCGCTCTGGCCTTCCTGATCTGGTTCGTGTTCGCGCCGCAATGCTTATCCACAATTGCGGTCGCGCGGCGCGAGACCAACGGGTGGAAGTGGCCCCTCTTCATGCTAGGGTATCTTTTTGCACTGGCCTATGTGGCGGCCGGCGCGACCTACTGGATCGCGACCGCCGCCGGGCTCTAGAAGAGAAGGCGGCTACCCATGGCGGGCGTGAACAAGGTGATCCTCGTGGGCAATCTGGGCGACGACCCGGAGGCCCGGTCCCTCAACAATGGCGGCGAGGTGGTGAACCTGCGCGTCGCCACGTCCGAGACCTGGAAGGACCGCGACGGCCAGCGCCAGGAGCGGACCGAATGGCACCGCGTCGTGATCTTCAACGAGAATCTCGGCCGGGTCGCCAAATCCTATCTGAAGAAGGGCTCGAAAGTGTATCTCGAGGGCCAGATCCAGACCCGCAAATGGACCGACCAGTCGGGCCAGGACCGCTATTCGACCGAGATCGTGCTGCAGCGCTTCCGCGGCGAGCTCGTCCTGCTCGATTCGCGTGGGCAAGGCGGGGGTGGCGGCGGCTTCGGCGGCGGCGACGATTATGGCGACAGCTTCGGCGGCGGCGGCAACGATTTCGGCACGCCCGCGCCGCGCCAGCAGCAGCGCCCGCAGCCGGCCTTCGACAGCGACCTGGACGACGACGTGCCGTTTTGAGGGCCGCGAATCGGAACGCGCGGGCCGCGCTCCGGCGAAGGCCGGAGCGTCGCGAGATCCGCACCCTGTTCGGCCACCGCTCCGGCCTTCGCCGGAGCGCGAAGGCTATTTCCCGAGCTTGTCCTTGAGCCCCGCGAGCGCGGCCGCGAGCGGGCCTTTCTCCTCCTCGCCCTCCTGCCTGACCCCCGCCTCGCGCAGCACCGCGTCCGCCGCCGGCGCGCGCGGATAGGGATCGAGGTTGAGCGACAGCGTCTCGGCAACCGCCTCGCCCAGATCCACCTCGGCCCGGTCGTAGAAGACCACGTCCAGCTCGCTCTCGCTGAGCTCCACCTCCTCGTCGGCGCGGCCCGGGGCCGGCTGCGGGCGGAAGAGGATATCGAAAGGCACGATCAGGGCGGCCGGCACCGGCGCGCCGCTCGCCACGCAGGCCTGGACGAGATCGGCCTGCAGCGTGCCGTCGACCGTCACCGTCTCCCCGGCGCGGGCGATGGCGAGCTCCGCCTCCAGCCGGTCGAGGCCGAGCAGGCCGAAGCGCCGGGCCAGCGCCGCGCGCTCCGCCGGCTCGGCCGCGATCGCCATGGCGCGCGGCTGCTCGCCGAGCGTGTCGATGCGGACCGGGCGGCTGAACTCGGGCGCGATCATGGCAGGGTCCCCGCCAGGATGCTGTCGGTCGGCGTGGCGTCCAAGGCGTCGGCGAAGCGGGCCAGGCCGGCGGCGACGAAGGCGACCGCCTCCGGCGAGGGCGGCGCCTCGTGGAAGATGTTGCGGGTCACCGCCTCGTCGAGCGCGCCCGCCGCCCGCGCCTCGCGCAACGCGCCGAGCCGGCCGCCGAGCGCGCTCATCATCCGCCCGACATGCTTGCCGACGACATAGTCGCCGATGCCGATCTGGCGCAGGGTGCCGTCCATGTCCTCGATGAAGATCTCGGTGAGCAGGACGCTCTGGTCGCGCGCCGCCTCCCCCTCATGTTCGAGGCGCAGCAGGACGAGCGAGAGAATCGCCGCGACCATGTCGAAGCGGCCGTCGATCGTGTCCGGGACCTGCCCGTCGCGATACCAGGCGGGGTCGCGCCCCTTGGCGACGACGGCGCGGTAGAGCGGCTGCAGCGGCGCGCGCTGCTTCGTTTCGCCGAAAATGCGCTGAAAGAGGGACATGGGTCGGAATCCAGAATAGCCTGCGGCTTGCGCCGGTTAGCCGATGTTCATATTGGAAGGCCTAGTCAAGGCCGGCGCCCGCCTCCGCGGGCGGCCTCCCGGCGTTCAGGAGTTCCACGTTCATGACCTTCCGCCCCGGATCACGCGCCGTCATGGCGCTCAGCCTGGGCGCCGCGCTCACCGCCGGCTGCTCCTCGATCCGCGAACATCAGGGCTATCTGGTCGACGACCAGCTCGTCGCCGCCATCCAGCCCGGCGTGGACAATAAGGATTCGGTCTCGGGCACGCTCGGCCGGCCGACCTTCACCGGCCAGTTCGACCGCGAGCAGCGCGACTGGTATTATGTCTCGCGCCAGACCCGCTCGGCCGCCTTCACCATGCCGCGCCCGCACACCCAGACCGTGCTGCACGTGCGCTTCGACCAGGCGGGCAATGTCGAGGCGGTGCAGCGCACCGGCGTCGAGCTCGCCCGCAACATCAACCCGGACAATCGGGTGACCCCGACCCTGGGCCGCAACCGCAGCCTGCTGCAGGAGCTGTTCGGCAATATCGGCGCCGTCGGCCAGCGCGGCCAGAGCGCCCCCACCGCGGACAATCCGGGCTAAGGGTCCGCCCGAGCAGCGGAAAAGACGAAGCCGGGCATCGCGCCCGGCTTTTTCCTTGCCCGCCTAGCGGACGATCCGGCCCGCGCCGAGCACCGCGAGCGTCACCAGGTCCGAGGCGCTGGCGCTCATCGCGGCGATCTGGACCGGCTGCTTCATGCCGACCAGCATCGGCCCGATCACCGCGTCGCCGCCCAGCTCGCGGAGCAATTTGGCGGAGATGTTGGCGGTCTGCAGGCCGGGCATCACCAGCACGTTGGCCGGGCCGGTGAGGCGCATGAACGGGTAGAGCTTCTGCAGGTCGGGATCGAGCGCCGTGTCCGGCGACATCTCGCCCTCATATTCGAAATCGACGTCGTCGCGCGTGTCCATCACCTTCACGGCGTCGCGGATCCGCTCCAGATAATTGCCCTCGGGATTGCCGAAGTTCGAATAGGAGAGGAAGGCCACGCGCGGCTCGTGGCCCATGCGGCGGGCGACCTGCGCGGTCTGGATGGCGATCTCGGCCAGCTGCTCGCCGGTCGGGCGCTCGGTCACCGTCGTATCCGCGATGAACACGGTGTGCGACTGGCCGACCATCAGGTGGATGCCGAAGGGGGTGACCCCGTCCTTGGGATCGAGCACGCGGCGGACCTGGCGGAAGCTCTGCGCATAGGGCCGGGTGACGCCGGTGATCATCACGTCCGCCTCGCCCATGGCGAGCAGCAAGGCGGCGAAGATGTTGCGGTCCTGGTTGACCAGCCGCTCCAGCTCGCGGTGCATGTAGCCGCGGCGATTCAGCCGCTGGTAGAGATAGTCGACCATCTCCGGCACGCGGTCATATTTGCGGCTGTTGAAGACCTCGAAGCTGGCCGGATCGTCGACCCCGAGCGCCTTCAGCCGGTCATGGACGTCGTCGCGGCCGACCAGCACAGGCGTGCCGTAGCCGCCGTCGCGAAAGGCGATCGCCGCGCGCAGCACGACATCCTCCTCGCCCTCGGCGAAGAGCACGCGGCGCGGATTGGCGCGCGCCGCCTCGTAGGCGAGGGAGAGGACAGAGGTGGTCGGGTTGAGCCGGGAGCGGAGCTGCTGGCGATAGGCCGCCATATCCTCGATCGGCCGCTGTGCGACGCCCGAGTCCATCGCCGCCTGCGCCACCGCCGAGGGGACGATCTCCATCAGCCGCGGATCGAACGGCGCCGGGATGATATAATCCGGGCCGAAGCTGTGCGCCTTGCCGCCATAGGCCGCGGCGACCTCCTCGGGGACCTGTTGCCGGGCGAGTTCGGCCAGCGCCTCGGCGGCCGCGATCTTCATCTCCTCGTTGATCGTCGTCGCATGCACGTCGAGCGCCCCACGGAAGATGAACGGGAAGCCGAGCACGTTGTTGACCTGGTTGGGATAGTCCGAGCGGCCGGTGGCGATGATCGCGTCGGGCCGCGCCGCCTTGGCCTCGGGCGGGGTGATCTCCGGGTCCGGATTGGCCATGGCGAAGATGATCGGCTGCGGCGCCATGTCCTTCACCCATTCCGGCTTCAGCGCGCCCGCGGCGGAGAGGCCGAGGAACACGTCCGCGCCCTTGAGCGCCTCTTCCAGGCTGCGCGCCTCGGTCGGCACCGCATGGGCGCTCTTCCACTGGTCGACGCCCTCGCGCCCCGGGTAGATCGGCCCCTTCCGGTCGCAGACGATGACGTTCTCGTGCCGAACGCCCATCGCCTTGATCAAGGCGGTGCAGGCCAAAGCCGAGGCGCCCGCGCCGTTGACCACCATCTTGACGTCGCCGAGCGCGCGGCCGGTCAGGTGGCAGGCGTTAATCAGCCCGGCGGCGCTGATGATCGCGGTGCCGTGCTGGTCGTCATGCATGACCGGGATGTTCATGCGTTCCCGAAGCGCCTGCTCGATGATGAAGCATTCGGGCGCGGCGATGTCCTCGAGATTGATGCCGCCGAAGCTGGGCTCCATCAGGGCGACGGCCTCGATGAACTTGTCCGGATCCTCGGTGGCGAGCTCGATGTCGATCGAATCGACGTCGGCGAAGCGCTTGAAGAGCACCGACTTGCCTTCCATCACCGGCTTGGAGGCCAAAGCACCGAGATTGCCGAGGCCGAGAATGGCGGTGCCGTTGGAGATGACCGCGACCAGATTGCCCTTGGCGGTATAATCATAGGCCTTGCCCGGATCCTCGGCGATGGCGCGGACCGGCACCGCGACGCCGGGCGAATAAGCGAGGCTGAGGTCGCGCTGCGTCGCCATCGGCTTCGAAGCGATGATCTCGATCTTGCCGGGGCGGCCCTGGCTGTGGAAATCGAGGGCTTCGGCCTCCGAGAATTTGACGTTGCTGCCTTCGCTCACGGGACGCTCTCCTGTTTCTTTCGCTGTAGGCCGCGTTTCATTGCGTCCGCAAGGCCGCGTCTTGGAAGGTCACAAGTGACCGGTGACGCAAGGGAAACCTCGCCACCCCCCGCTTGGCCGGCCGGCGGCGCGTTCGCAGCCTTTCCATCTCCTGTCCGCAAAGGGCCAAAACCGTGTCCTTATCGCGGGTTACCCGCATTGTGACGCATCGTCCGCGCGTCACGGTCGGGTGGATTTTGCCATGTTCGGCGCGGTGCCGGAGCGGGTCATGCGTGGACTTCCGGGACTCGCACGGGGTTGCGAGGAGGTTGTCCGCTTGGCGGACGGGGGTCCCACCGTCCGCGCGATCGCGGAGCGGCACAGGGGTGAAGGCGGGCAGCTGCCGCCGGTCGCGATGGGCGTTCATTCCCCAGGATGAGGCAGATTCGGGCCGTGTAGGATAGCGGATATGACGCCCGTTGGAGGCTTTCCCGCGCTTCTGTTGCTCCGGAGCATCCATCAACTCCCTAATCATCGCGGCGGAGGCCGGGACCTATGCACACCGCTGTTTGGCTACGAGCGCGATCGGCTGCGCCTTTGCTTGAAATGGTCGCGTTCCTGGGTCCCGGCCTCCGCCGGGATGACTATTGTTTTTCCAGCTCGCGATTCTCCTGTTCTTCCAACTCATGGTCCTCCTGTCTCCGTGCAGCGGGACCGACGGAGGTGGGTTTCGCGGTGGCGCGTGAACCCCTATCGGTAAGCCATGGCCACACAGGCGAAGACCGGCGGGGAGCCGACCCCGATGATGGCGCAATATCTGGCGCTGAAGGCGGAGGCCGAGGGGTCCCTGCTCTTCTACCGGATGGGCGACTTCTTCGAACTGTTCTTCGACGACGCCCGGGTGGCGGCCGCCTGCCTCGACATCGCCCTGACCGCGCGCGGCGAGCATGAGGGCGCGCCGATCCCGATGTGCGGGGTGCCGATCCATGCCGCGGAAAACTATCTCGCCCGCCTGATCAAGGCCGGCCATCGCGTCGCCATCGCCGAGCAGATCGAGAGCCCGGCCGAGGCCAAGAAGCGCGGCGCCAAGGCGGTGGTGAACCGGGCGATCATCCGGGTGGTCACGGCGGGCACCCTGACCGAGGAGGCCCTGCTCGATTCCCGGGCGGCGAACTGGCTGGTCGCGGTGGCGAAGGTGGGCGAGCGCTTCGGGCTGGCGGCGGCGGACGTCTCCACGGGGCGGTTCGAACTGGCCTCGATCCTGCCGGGCGCGCTGGACGCGGAGCTGGCGCGGCTGGGCGCGGCGGAGCTGATCGCCAGCGAACCGCTCGAGGGGGCGGCGCTCTGGACGGCGGGGTTCGACAGTCTCGCGGCCGAGCGCCGGCTGAAGGAACGGTTCGAGGTCGCGACCCTGGACGGCTTCGGGGCGTTCGACCGCGCCGCCTTGTGCGCCGCCGGCGGCCTGCTCGCCTATCTGGACGAGGTGGCGCGGGAGTCGCTGCCCTTCCTGAGGCCGCCCGTGGCGCGCTCCTCGGGCGATCATATGATGATCGACGCGGCAACGCGCGAGAGCCTGGAGTTGACCGTTTCGGCCTCCGGCACGCGCGCGGGCAGCCTGCTCGCCGCCGTCGACCGCAGCGTGACCGGCGCCGGCGCGCGGCTGCTGGCGGCGGATCTCGGCGCGCCTTTGCTGGATCGCGGCCAGATCGAGGCGCGGCTGGATCTCGTCGCCTTGTTCGAGGGCGATGCGGGGCTGCGCGACTGGCTCAGGAAGCAATTGCGCGCGCTGCCGGACATCGGCCGGGCGCTCGGGCGGCTGGTCGCGGGGCGGGGCAGCCCGCGCGATCTGGGGCAGCTCCGCGACGGGCTGGACGAGGCGCGGCGGCTGCACGACCGGCTGGCCCAGATCGCCGACGCGCCGGCCTTGCTGACGCGGCTGCTGCCGGCGCTGACCGGCCATGGCGCGCTCGTCGACCATTTCTCGCGCGCGCTCGTGCCCTCGCCGCCGATCGACGCGGCGCAGGGCGGCTATATCGCCGAGGGCTATGACGCGGCGCTCGACGCCTTGCGCGCGACGGGCGGCGAGGGGCGGCGCGCCATCGCGGCGCTGGAGGCGCGCTACAAGAGCCAGACCGGGATCGCGACGCTGAAGATCCGCCACAACAATGTGCTCGGCTTCCATATCGAGGTGCCGGCGCGCAACGCCGACCGGCTGATGGTGGCGGACTCGGGCTTCACCCACCGCCAGACCCTGGCCGGCGTGGTCCGCTTCAACGCGCCGGACCTGCATGACGAGGCGCAACGGGTGAACCAGGCCGGCGCCCATGCGCTCGCCGCCGAGGCCGCTTTTTTCGCGGCGCTGACCGGCGAGGCGCTGGCGCGGGCCGAGCCGATCGCCGCCACCGCCGACGCGCTCGCCCGGCTCGACGTCGCCGCCGCGCTCGCGGAGCGGGCCGCCGAGGGCGGCTGGTGCCGGCCGGGCTTCGAGGAGCATAATTGCTTCGAGGTGGAGGGCGGCCGCCATCCGGTGGTCGAGGACGCGCTGAAGGCGAGCGGCACGCGCTTCGTCGCCAATGAGTGCAGGCTCAGAGAGGAGTCGCGGCTCTGGCTGGTCACCGGCCCGAACATGGGCGGCAAGTCCACCTTCCTGCGCCAGAACGCCCTGATCATCCTGCTCGCCCAGGCCGGCGCCTATGTGCCGGCGGCGCGGGCCAAGCTTGGCCTGGTCGACCGCCTGTTCAGCCGCGTCGGCGCCTCGGACAATCTGGCGCGCGGCCGCTCCACCTTCATGGTCGAGATGGTGGAGACCGCGGCGATCCTCGCCCAGGCCGGGCCGCGCAGCTTCGTCATCCTCGACGAGGTCGGGCGCGGCACCTCCACCTATGACGGCCTCGCCATCGCCTGGGCGGTGGTCGAGGCGATCCACGACCGGGCCAAATGCCGCTGCCTGTTCGCCACCCATTATCACGAGCTGACCCGGCTGGCGGAGCGGCTGGACGCGCTGAGCCTCCACCATGTCCGGGCGCGGGAGTGGAAGGGCGATCTCGTCCTGCTGCACGAGGTGGCGACGGGCCCCGCCGACCGCTCCTACGGCATCGCGGTCGCCAAGCTGGCCGGCTTGCCGCCGCCGGTGCTGGCCCGCGCCAAGGCGGTGCTCGCCAAGCTGGAGGAAGGCCGCGCCGCGACCGGGGGGATCGCCGCCGGGCTGGACGATCTGCCGCTCTTCGCCGCCGCGGCGCAGGAGGAGGCGGCGCCGGATCCGGTCCTCGCGGCGCTGGCCGAGGTGGAGCCCGACGCGCTCGCCCCGCGCGAGGCGCTGGAGCTGGTCTACCGGCTGAAGCGGCTGGCGGCGGAGCAGGGCCGATGAGCGCCCGCGTCCATGCCGTTCCGCACCAGCGCGAGATTATCGACCGGCGCGCGGTCGCGGCGCGGCTGGAGGGCGGCGACCGCGCGGCCTGCGCGGCGATCCTCAAGGAGGCTTTGGCCGACGGCCGGGCCGAGATCGCGCGGCGGCTGGCGGAGAAGCCTTATGCGGGGATGGAGGCGGCGGCGGCCTATGCCTTCCTGACCGACCAGATCCTGCGCGTCGCCTATGATTTCGTGACCACGAAGCTGCATCCGCTGGCCAATCCGACCACCTCGGAACGGTTGCTGCTGATGGCGGTGGGCGGCTATGGGCGCGGCGAGATGGCGCTCCATTCGGACGTCGATATCGCCTTCGTCACCCCCTACAAGTCGACCGGCTGGACCGAGACGGTCATCGAGACGATCCTCTATCTGCTCTGGGACCTGGGCCTGAAGGTCGGCCATTCGACGCGCAGCGCGGACGAATTGATCCGCGTCGCCACCGCCGACCAGACGGTGCGCACCGCGATCCTGGAGGCCCGCTACGTCTGGGGCGACGAGGCGCTGTACGATCTGGTCGCGGCGCGCTTCTGGAAGGAGGTCGTCGCCGGCAAGGTGGCGGGCTTCGTCAAGGAGAAGCTCGAGGAACGGGACGAACGGCACAAAAGGATGGGCGACAGCCGCTATGTCGTCGAGCCCAATGTGAAGGAAGGCAAAGGCGGCCTGCGCGACCTGCACGCGCTCTTCTGGATCGGCAAATATGCCTATCGCGTGCGGGGCGTCGCCGAGCTGGTCGAGGTCGGCCTGCTCTCGCCGGCGGAGCTGCGCCAGTTCCAGGGCGCCGAGCGCTTCCTCTGGGCGGTGCGCTGCCATCTGCACCTGATCGCCGGACGCGCCGAGGAACGGCTGACCTTCGACTATCAGCGCGAGATCGCGGCGCGGATGAACTATACCAACCGGCCGGGGAAGAGCGCGGTCGAGCGCTTCATGCGCCATTATTTCCTGCACGCGAAGACGGTCGGCGACCTGACCGGCGTCTTCCTCGCCCATCTGGACGAGCAATTCGCCGGGCGCGGCCGCCGCTTCGGCTTCGCCGCCTTCCGCCGCCGGCCGGGCAAGCTGGAAGGCTTCATGCTGGACCGCGGCCGGCTCGCTCTGCCCGACGACGACTTCCTCGCCGCGGACCCGCTGCGGCTGATCCGGATGTTCTGGCTCGCCGACAAATACGGGCTGGAGATCCACCCGCTGGCGATGCGCGCCGCCGCCCGCCATGCCAAATTGATCGATGCCAAGGTCCGCGCTGACGTGGAGGCGAACCGGCTGTTCCTCGACATCCTCTGTTCGGAACGCGATCCGGAGACGGTGCTGCGCTGGATGAACGAAGCGGGCGTGTTCGGCCGCTTCATTCCGGATTTCGGCCGGGTCGTCGCGCAGATGCAGTTCGACATGTATCATCATTATACGGTCGACGAGCACAGCATCCGGGCGATCGGCCTGCTCTCGCGGATCGAGCGCGGGCTGATGAAGGAGCAGCATCCGCTCGCCACCGCCTTGTTCCGGCAGATCTCCTCGCGGCGGACGCTCTATGTCGCGGTGCTGCTGCACGACATCGCCAAGGGACGGGGCGGCGACCATAGCGATCTGGGCGCGGAGATCGCGCATGCGCTCTGCCCGCGCCTCGGCCTCGACGGCGCCGAGACCGAGACGGTGGCCTGGCTGGTCAAATGCCACCTGGTCATGTCGATGACCTCGCAGCGGCGCGATTTGTCCGATCCGAAGGCGATCGACGATTTCGCCGGCCAGGTGACCAGCCTCGAGCGGCTGCGCCTGCTCTACCTGCTGACCGTGGTCGACATCACCGCGGTGGGGCCGGGGACCTGGACGGCGTGGAAGGGCCAGCTTTTGCTCACCCTCTACGAGGCGACCGAGGAACGGCTCAGGCTCGGCCACAAGGAGAAGGGCCGGCGCGAGCGGGTGGAGGCGGTGCAGGCGGAGCTGGGCGCCGGGCTCGGCTGGCCGGAGGCGGACTTCCGGGCCTATGCCGCGCGCTTCCCGGATTCCTACTGGCTCGCCGAGCCGCCCGAGGCGCTGGCCGAGAATGCGCGGCTGGTCGCGTCCGTCGAGGCCGATGCCGCGGCCGTGCCGGTCGCGCTCACCACGCGCGAGGCGCGCGGCGCGACCCTGGTCAGCGTCTATGTGAAGGACCAGCCCGGCCTGTTCTGCCGGCTCGCCGGGGCGATCAGCCTGGCCGGCGGCAACATCATCGACGCCCGCATCCACACCTCCGCCGACGATATGGCGCTGGACAACTTCTTGGTCCAGGACGGCCGCCGCGGGCCCCTGCGCGACGATCACCAGCTGAAGCGGCTGGAGACTGCGGTGCTGAAGGCGCTGGACGGGCAGGAGCCCTCGGTCGAGCGGCTGGCCGCGCGGGCGCTGCCGCTCCGCCGCGCCGAGGCCTTCGCCGTCCAGCCCGCCGTGTTCGTGAACAACCAGGCCTCGAGCCGCTATACCGTGGTCGAGGTCAATGCCCGCGACCGCGCCGCCTTGCTCTTCGAGCTCACCCAGGCGCTCTACGAGACGGGCGTGGTCATCCGCTCCGCCCATATCGCCACCCATGGCGAGCGCGCCGTCGACGTCTTCTACCTGACCGGCGCGGACGGCGCCAAGATCGAGGCGCCGGCCCAGCTCAAGCGGCTCGAGACGGCGCTGCGCAAGGCCGCGGCGGGTCCCGCCTCCGCGGGCAAGAAGGCGGCCTGACGCCCGGCTTTGCGGACGGACCATGCCCGGCAAGCTCCGTCCATCGCACGTAGGGCTCAATAGTCACCAAGATTAACCATGTACTCGTCTTGACACCAATAATGGCGTGAGAAACATTCATTTCGTCTTCGACTCGATGTGACTTGAGTTCGACAATCATCGAAGACGAAAAAACGCGCTGGCCGTGACATTCATCTGGCCAGAAGGCGTCTCTGACTCTGATTTTCTGTTCGGGTTCAAACCTGCGTCGCGATAACGCCATTGCCTGGGCGGGGCGTTGTGCGGCCAAGCGAAGGAAGATCGACATGGCCACCATCACCGGCACTTCAGGCGACGACGAACTCACCGGCACCTCCGGCGCGGACACCTATTACAGCAGCGGCTCCATGTTCGGGGACACCTATTACGATCCCGGCGGCAACGATATCTACTACCTGACCTCCGGGATGAGCTTCATCACCGACGCCGGCGGCACGGATGTCGCCTATATGCCGGGGCTGGAGCTGGCCGAGCTCAACTTCATGGTCGTCTTCGACCATGCGGTCTCGATCTCGACCGACACGGGCGCGCTCAACGTCTGGTTCGAGAATATGGTCAACAACCCGTCCGGCGGGATCGACTCCCTCGTCCTCGACGACGTCACCCTCACCCGCGCCCAGATCCTGACCTACGCCGATCAGTTCTTCGGCTTCGGCAGCTGACGCGGCCCCAAGAAAAAGGCCCCCGCCGTCGCCGGCGGGGGCCTTTCTTTTCGTCCGGGCTTCGCCGTCAGAAGCGGAAGCGGCCGGTGATGCCGAAGGTGCGCGGCTCGGCCAGGAAGCTCGAGAAGAGCTGGTTGGAGAAGGCCGTCGCGCCGCCGAAATTCTGGATGTGGGCGACCGAGTTGGAGCCCTGGAAGGGCGTGTTGAACGCGACCTGCTGGTAATTCTGGTCGAACAGGTTCTGCGCCCACAGCTCGACCGACCAGCGCTGGTCGGGGCCGCGCAGGCCGAGACGGGCATTGATCAGCGCGTAGCTGTCCTGCTCCTTCTCCGGGAAGAGATCGGAGCCGGTATTATAGTCGCCGGTCAGGCGGGCGTCCGCATAGACGAGCAGCGACAGGCCGCTATTGCCGATGGACGGCGTCCAGGTCGCCGACGCGGTCGCCGTATATTTCGGCGCGTTGGAGAGGTTGTCGCCCGGCAGCAGGAACAGGGCCGGATCCAGCGGGATGCCGGTGTCGCGGCCGACCAGGTCGTTCCGGTAGCGGGTGTTGGCATAGGTGAAGCCGGCGGTGAACTGAAGATTGTCCGCCGGGAAGAGCGCCATTTCCAGCTCGACGCCGGTGGTGACCACGCCGGAGCCGACATTGTCGGGCGAGCAGCCGCCGGTGCCGGCCGGATTGATTCCGCCCGCCGGGTCGGAGTCGGTGCCGCTGCCGCCGATCAGGTCCGAGCAGCCGTTGATGTTCTGGACCAGGAAGACCGAGCCGTTGAACGTGTTCAGCTGGAAATTCTCGAAGGTCTGGCGGAAGGCCGCGACGTTCAGCGTGAAGTTCCGCCGGGTCCATTTGAAGCCGACCTCCCAGGCGTTGACCGTTTCCGGATCGAACTGGAGGTTGCCGGTGTTGAAGCCGGCATTGCGGCCGCCGAACTGGCGCGGATCGGTCGGCGAGAAGATCGGCTGGCCGAGCGCCGAACGGTCGAGGTTGAAGCCGCCCGCTTTATAGCCCCGCGAATAGGAGCCGTAGAGGAGCAGCGACGGGATCGGCTTCCACGACAGCACGCTGGTGCCGGTCCACTCGCCCTCGCTGCGCCGGTCGCTGAGGGCCAGCGAATTGAGCGCGCTGGACGAATTGCCCTGGCAGGTGAGGTTGACGATGCCCTGCAGGAAGGCCTGCGCCGTCGCCGGCACCGCGCCCGCATTGGCGCCGCCCGTCAGGAAGGGCGCGAAGGCCGCCTGCTGCACCGGGCAGGCCGTGTTGTTGTTGTTGAAGTCCGCCTCGAAATCCTTGCGCTCGTGGGTGTAGCGAAGGCCGATCGTCAGGCTCAGATTGTCGCGGATGTTGATGATATTGTGGGTGAAGATCGCCCAGTTGGTGCTGTCCTGGCGATAATTGGCGACGTTGTCGCCGACATTGTTGACCGTGCTCAGGCGATCGAGGCCCGACAGGACGAGCGGGGCGAGCGCGCCGAAATTGGCGCCGAAGGCCTGCCGGCCCGTGGCGCCGCCGAGCAGCGGCTGCGGCGTCGTGCCGAGGCAGCCCGGCGCCGTCGTGCTGCGCAGCAGCGGATTGGGGCTAAGCGTGGCGACCAGACGGCAGGAGGCGAAGGCGCCATACTGGCTGCCGAAGCGCAGATTGTCGCGGACGAGCAGGTCCTCGCTCGCGAAATAGCCGCCGATCAGCCAGTCGAGCACGCCGCCGAAGGTCGAGCCCTGCAGGCGGAGCTCTTGGGTGAAGGTGTTGAAGCGGCGGAAGCTGCCGTCGTCGTCGTCGCGGCGCAGGATGTCGACATTGGTGTAGTCGGTGTCCGACGGCGAGTAGGACTTGTAGTGGCGATAGGCGGTGATCGAGGTCAGGTTCGCGCCGCCCAGATCCCAATCGATCTGCGCCGACATGCCCCAATCGGTGGTGTTGCCCTCATAGGTCGTGCCCGGGGTCATCGAAATGTCCCGGCGATAGGGATCGCCGCGCGACGGGAAGGTGCCGCCGAGGCTGGTCAGCACGTCGACGATGCGGTTGCCGTCGGCCGAGCCGCCGGCGCCCGGCGCGCGGACCTGGAAGTCGCCCGGGACGCCCGGGGTCGGATCGAAGGTCTCGGCCAGGCCGGTATAGACGGCGGCGCAGCAGGATTCGCTGCGCGTCGTATAGTCGCCGATCAGCCGGATGGAGAGCGCGTCGCTCGCCTCGAACAGCAGCTGGCCGCGCACGAAGAAGCGGTTGCGGTCGTTGACGTCGCTCTCGGTGCCGTTGGCGGCGTTGACGACGTCGTAGAAGCCGTCGCGGCGCGAGTAGATCGCGTCCACGCGGAAGGCGACCTGTTCGCTGATCGGCCCGGTGATGCCGAGCTGGCCGCGCATGTAATCGTAATTGCCGTAGCTGAGATCGACATGGCCGCCGAAGGTGAATTCCGGCCGGGCGGTGATCACGTGGATCAGGCCCGCCGAGGCGTTGCGGCCGAACAGGGTGCCCTGCGGCCCGCGCAGCACCTCGACCCGCTCGACGTCGCCGAGCTCGTTGAGGCCGATGCCCGAGCGCGAGCGGTAGACGCCGTCGATGAACACGGCGACCGAGCTTTCGAGGCCCGGATTGTCGCCGACCGTGCCGATGCCGCGGATACGGGCCGAGCCGTTCGCCTCGGTGCCGGTCGAGGAGACGAGCAGGGACGGAGCGAGCTGGTTCAGCTGGCGGATATCGGTCGCGCCCGAATTGGCCATCGACTCGCCGCCGACGGCAGTCACCGCGAGCGGCACGTCCTGGAGGATCTGGCGGCGGCCCTGGGCGGTGACGACGATATTGTTGTCGTCTTCTTCCTGGCCCACCGCGGCGGCCGCGGTCGGATCGGCGGGCTGCGCCGCATCCTGCGCAGAGGCAAGGCCCGGCGTGACGAGCGCGGCGACGCCGGCGGACAGCAGCCAGTATTTCTTGGACATCGAACATCCTCCCCGAAAACGAATAGGTTCTTGTTTGGCCGGGAAGCTAACGTGCACGGAAACCTTACGCCAGCGGAAACGCCGCGGTTTCCCGCAGGTTTGAAGGGCTTTATGGCAAATCAGCAACAGAAGAGTTGCAACCTGAAACGGGCTATTTTGCTTGCCGTTACGGAAAGGCGGGCTTTCCTTTCCGGCCAAAAACGGGCCGCGGATGCGAGAACGGCGCCGAAGCGGGGCTCCGGCGCCGTGCACGGCGGTTTCGAGAGGGAAAGGCGCCCTATTTGGGGGCCAGCACCATCAGCATCTGGCGGCCTTCCATGCGCGGATGCTGCTCGACCTTGGCGGTCTCGGCGACATCGCCCTGGACGCGCTGGAGGAGCTGCATGCCGAGCTCGCCATGGGCGAGCTCGCGGCCGCGGAAACGGAGCGTGACCTTCACCTTGTCGCCCTCGCCGATGAACTCGAAGATCTTCTTCATCTTCGTGTCATAATCGTGGTCGTCGATGTTCGGACGCATCTTGATCTCCTTGATCTCCTGCGTCTTCTGCGACTTGCGGGCGAGATTGGCCTTTTTCTGGGCCTCATATTTGTATTTGCCGACGTCCAGGAACTTGCAGACCGGGGGATCGGCATTGGGGGACACCTCGACCAGGTCGAGGCCGACGTCGGCGGCCTGCTCGATCGCTTCTGCGGTCAGCAAGACCCCCAGATTCTCGCCATTCTCATCGATCACGCGCACCTTGGGCACGGAGATGAACTCGTTGAAGCGGGGGCCGTTGAGCGGCGGGGCGGTGGGACGCCGGTTGAGCGGGGGACGTATCGTCGTTTCTCCTGAAGTGATGAAGCAGCGCTTCACCTAGTCAATAACATGTCTGAATGAAAGATGGACGTCGGCGGGGAGGGCGGATTTCACGCCCCTTATGGCCAAATCCTCCCCCAGCGGGGGAGGGGGACCATGCGCGAGCATGGTGGAGGGGCGGCGCAGCCGCCATGCGCCACGTTCGCTTCGCTCACGCCCCTCCACCGCGCTCCGCGCGGTCCCCCTCCCCTGAAGGGGAGGATTTCATGCGCAGGTCCGGCGCCAGCGCCTCCCGGGCGAGCCGTTCGGCGACCGCGTCGAGCGGCAGCACCTCCTGCCGGGCGTCCGCGCCGAGCGGGCGCAGGGCGATCGTGCCCTCCTCCGCTTCGCGCTTGCCGACGACGAGCAGATTGGGGACCTTGGCGACGCTGTGCTCGCGCACCTTGTAGTTGATCTTCTCGTTCCTGAGGTCCGTCTCGACGCGGAGGCCCGCCGCCCGCAGCCGGTCCGCGACCGTCGTCGCATAATCGTCGGCGTCCGAGACGATCGTCGCGACCACCGCCTGGGTCGGCGCCAGCCAGGCCGGCAGCTTGCCCGCATAATGCTCGATCAAAATGCCGATGAAGCGCTCGTAGGAGCCGAAGATGGCGCGGTGGAGCATCACCGGCCGGTGCCGCTCCCCGTCCTCGCCGACATAGGAGGCGTCGAGCCGGTCGGGCAGGACGCGGTCCGACTGGATCGTGCCGACCTGCCAGGTGCGGCCGATCGCGTCCGTGAGATGCCATTCGAGCTTGGGCGCGTAGAAGGCGCCCTCGCCCGGCAGCTCCTCCCAGCCATAAGCCTCGGTGGCGAGGCCGGCGCGCACGACCGCGTCGCGCAGCTCGGTCTCGGCCTTGTCCCAATCCGCGTCGGAGCCGAAGCGCTTTTCGGGGCGCAGGGCCAGCTTGATCGAATAGGTGAAACCGAAATCGCGGTAGATGCGGTCGGCGAGGCGGCAGAAATCCTGCACCTCGTCCACGACCTGGTCCTCGCGGCAGAAGATATGGGCATCGTCCTGCGTGAACTGGCGCACGCGCATCAGCCCGTGCAGCGCGCCGTGCGGCTCGTTGCGGTGGCAGCAGCCATTCTCGTAGAGGCGCAGCGGCAGGTCGCGATAGGATTTGATCCCCTGGCGGAAGATCAGGACGTGGGCCGGGCAGTTCATCGGCTTCAGCGCCATCCACTGCGCCTCGTCCGAGACGATCGGGCCCTCGTCCTCCGTGTTCGGCACCTCGTCGGGGATGACGAACATATTCTCGCGATATTTGCCCCAATGGCCGGATTGCTCCCACTGGCGCGCGTCCATCACCTGCGGCGTCTTGACCTCCTGATAGCCGGCGCCGTCGATCGCGCGGCGCATATAGGCCTCGAGCTGGCGCCAGATGACGAAGCCGTTCGGGTGCCAGAAGACGCTGCCATGCGCCTCCTGCTGGAGGTGGAACAGGTCCATCTCCTGGCCGAGCCGGCGATGGTCGCGCTTGGCGGCCTCCTCCAGGCGGGTCAGATGCTCCTGCAGCTGCTTCTTGTTCAGCCAGCCCGTGCCGTAGACGCGGGAGAGCTGCGGGTTGTTCTGGTCGCCGCGCCAATAGGCGCCGGAGACGCGCGTCAGCTTGAAGGCGTCGGGATCGAGCTTGCCCGTCGAGGCGAGATGCGGGCCGCGGCACATGTCGAGCCACGCCTCCTCGCCTTCGCCGGCGCGGTAGACCGTCAGCTCCTCGCCGTCGGGCAGCTCCGCCGCCCATTCCGCCTTGAAGGTCTCGCCCTGGTCGCGCCAGCGCCGGATCAGATCCTCGCGGCTCCAGACCTCGCGGATCAGCTTCTTGTCGGCCTTGATGAGCCGCCGCATCTCCTCCTCGATGACCGGCAGGTCCTCGTCGGTGAAGGGGCCGCGCGCGGGGGCGGGCGCGAAATCATAATAGAAGCCGTCGTCCGTGGACGGACCGAAGGTGATCTGCGTGCCCGGATAGAGATTCTGCACCGCCTCGGCGAGGACATGGGCATAATCGTGCCGCGCCAGCTCCAGCGCGTCGGCCTCGTCGCGCGCCGTCACCAGCGCCAGCTCGCTGTCGCCCTCGAACGGGCGGGCGATGTCGCGCAGCTCGCCGTTGACGCGGGCGGCCAGGGCCGCCTTGGCGAGGCCCGGCCCGATCGCCGCGGCGACGTCCGCCGGCGTCGCGCCGCGCGCGACCTCGCGGACCGAGCCGTCGGGCAGCCTGATCGAGAACATTTCGGACACTGTCGCGGACTTTCCTTGGCTGGGTGGTCGGGCGGGCGGCTTATGCCTGTGCCGATGCTGGGCAGGCAAGCCGTTTGCGGACGGGGGCATGATCGATCTCCAGGGCTCGGGCGCCTCGGGAGAGCGGGAAACGGGAGAGAGACGCCGACTCACCCGTTTCCGGGCGAGCCGCGGGCGGCGTCAGCAGATGACGCGCGGCCCGGCGGCCCCCGGAAGGCCCGGGGTGGTGGTAGTCGTCGCGAAGGCGAGGCGGCGCTGCATGGAGACTATATAGGCGCGCGGGGCGACAAAAGCGAGACCCGCGCGCGGCGGCGTTGACAAGGGGCGGGCGATCTTCGGATGAACGGCCATGCTCCGGATCCTGCTCGCGGCCCTGTTCGCCCTGCTCCCCGCCGCCGCCTTCGCGCAGGCGCCGGCGGCGCCCGCCGCCCGTTTCTCGGTCATCGTCGAAGGCAGCGGCCCCGACGTGATCCTGATCCCGGGCCTCTCCACGCCGCGCGACGTCTGGGATGGCGTGCGGCCGGCGCTCAGGGCGCGCTACCGCCTGCACCTGATCCAGCTGCGCGGCTTCGGCGAGCCGGCCGGGCCGAACGCGACCGGGCCGGTCCTCGAACCCTTCGTCGCCGCGCTGGCCGCCTATATCGCCGACAACCGGCTCGCGCGGCCGGCCGTGATCGGCCACGGGCTGGGCGGGCTCGGCGCCCTGCTGCTCGGCGCGCGCCGGCCGGACCTGCCGGGTCGGATCATGGTCGTCGACGCCTTGCCCTTCATCGGCGCCATGGCCGGACCAGAGGCGACTGTGGAAAGCGTAACGCCACTGGCGGAGCAGATCCGCGACGGGCTGGTGGAGCAGGCGGCGACGACGCCGCCCGAATTCGACCGGCCGGCGCCGGACTGCGCGGCGCCGGACGCCGATCCCGGGGAGAACCAGCAGGCCGAGCGCCTGTCCGGCCGCCCGGCGGGGCGCTGCCTCGTGGCGCATTGGGTGCGCCGGTCCGATCTCAGGGTGGTCGGGCAGGCGCGGTACGACGCCTTCGTCACCGACCTGCGGCCCGCGCTGGCCCGCATCGCCGCGCCCGTCACCCTGGTCTATCCGCAGGACGACGGGGCGATGCCGGCCGGGGAGGCCGAGGCGCTCTATCGCGGGGCCTATGCGGGCGCGGCGCGGCTCACCCTGGTCGCGGTGCCGGACAGCCAGCATTTCATCATGCTCGACCAGCCGGAGCGCTTCCGGGCGGCGCTGGAGGCGTTTCTCGCCGGGCGCTAATTATTCCGCGGGCTGAATTATTCGCCTTGCTAATAGTCGGCCGGACCGGCGCCTCCCTCGCCTTCCGGCCGCGCCGCTGCTAGGCGCACCGGCATGACCCAGAAGATCGACTATGTCGCCGCCCGCGAGGGCGTGCAGCTCGCCTACCAACATCGCCCCGGCGCCGGGCCGACCCTCGTCTTCCTGCCCGGCTACGCCTCCGACATGAGCGGCGCGAAGGCGACGGCGCTCGCCCAGTGGGCGGCCAGCGCGGGGCGCGGCTGCCTGTTGTTCGATTATGGCGGCTGTGGGCTCAGCGGTGGCGATTTCGAGGCGCAGAGCTTCCGCGACTGGCTGGGCGACGCGCTGCACCTGATCGACAATTTGGTGCCGGACGGGCCGCTGGTGCTGGTCGGCTCGTCCATGGGCGGCTGGCTGATGCTCCATCTCGCCATCGCCCGCGCCCACCGGGTGAAGGCGCTGGTCGGGATCGCCGCGGCGCCCGACTTCACCGACTGGGGCTTCACCGCCGAGCAGAAGGTCCAGCTCGGCCGCGAGGGCCGGATCGAGGAGCCCAACCCCTACGGCCCCGCGCCCACGGTGACGACGCGAATCTTCTTCGAGAGCGCGGAGGCGCACCGCCTGCTCCATGTCGAGATCCCGATCGACTGCCCGGTGCGGCTGCTCCACGGCATGAAGGACAGGGACGTGCCGCCGCAATATGCGGCCGAGCTGATGGCGCGGCTTCGTTCAGGCGATGTGCAGACGATCCTGATCAAGGAGGGCGATCATCGCCTCTCGCGCGACCAGGATATCGATCTCCTGCTCGACATTGTCTCCAACCTGCCGGACTGACATGCTGCTGACCGCTTTCGCTCTTGCCCTCGCCGCCCAGCCGGCCGCCCCCCGGACCCTGCCCACCGCCACGCAGCACGACAATGACCGGCTGCGCACCTGCGTCGCCCTGGTCCGCACGGCGCCGCAGCAGGCCCAGGCCAGTGCCCAGGCCTGGGTCGAGGAGCAGGGCGCCAACCGGCTGATGGCGCGCCGCTGCCTCGGCCTCGCCTTCGCCGCGCAGGAGCAATGGGCGGCCGCGGCGACCGTCTACGAGCAGGCCGCGCAGGCGGCCGACGCCGCCGGCGATCCGGCCCGGGCCGGCTTCCGCGCCCAGGCGGGCAATGCCTGGCTGGCGGCGGGCGAGGCGCCGCGCGCGCTGGCCGCGCTCGACGCGGCGCTGGCGACGCCCGGCCTCGACCAGCAGCAGAACGGCCAGGCCCTGCTCGACCGCGCCCGCGCCCAGGTCGCGCTCGGCCGGCCGGACCGGGCCCGCGCCGATCTGGACAGCGCGCTGCAGATCGTGCCGGCCGAAAGCCTCGCCTGGTATCTGTCGGCGGCGCTCGCCCGCCGGTCCAACGATGGCGCGCGCGCCGCCACCGACATCGCCCGCGCCCGCCAGCTCGCGCCCGACGATCCCGACATCATGCTGCTCGCCGGGACGATCGTCGGGCAGGCGGGCAATATGGACGAGGCCTACCGCCTCTACCGCCGGGTGGTGGAGCTCGCGCCGGAGAGCGAGGCGGGCCGCCAGGCGGCCGCGAGCCTCGCCACCGTGCGCGAGATCGAGGTGGACGCGCCGGCCGGCGGCCCGGCCGCGTCCCCGACGACACCGGCTCCGGCACCGGCGCCTCCCCAGGGACCGCCGCCGGCACAGCCGCAAGCGCAATAAGGCCCCTCCCCGCCGCGGCGGGGAGGAGGCCGGTTCAGCTCAGATAGAATTCGATCGTGGTGACGACGCGCACCTTCTGGAAGGGCGAGTCGCCGCCGCCGCCTTCCGCGGTCGGATCGCCGTCGCGGGCGCCGATCGAGAAATAGCCCTGCGTGGCGGAGCGGATGCCGCCGACCGCGGTGCCGCTGTCCGTGGCGAACTGCTCGGCGCCGCGGCGCGCATCCTGCGTCGCCTGGGCGATCATCTGCGGCTTGATGCTGTTCAGCTGGGTGAAGCTGTACTGCATGCCCGAGCCTTCCTGGATGGCGACGCCGCCCCGGATCAGCTCGAACTGCCGGGCATAGGCCTGGCGGGCGCGCATCACGTCGGCGGTGCGCAGCTGGATGCGGCGGGTGACGGTGACGCTGTTGGCCTGGCGGTTGGTGTCGTAAAACTGGTTCACCGCGCCGCCGGCATCGGTCACCGCCTGCGTCGGGAAGCCGGCCTGGCGGAAGAAGGCGAGCACCGCGGCGGCGTCGCGGTCGCTTTCGGCCTGCACGTCGGCCAGCTCGGTGCCCTGCGCGCTGAAGCTGATCGTCCAGGTGGCGAGATCGGCGGTCACGTTGCGTTCGGCGAGGCCGCGCATGGTGACGGCGCGGTCGGCGAGATGGGCGCGCTTCAGCCCGTCGCCGAGCAGATAGCCGCCGGCGACGATGCCGACCGCGAGCACGGCCGCGGCGATGAGAAAGATCCTTCGATTCCCCTTGAGTTCCTCTGACATTGCAAGACTCCCACGCCCGCGCGAACCGAGCCGGCGGGCGAGAGCGGTGAATCGCACAACGTCGATGAACCGTGCATTTATGTAGATGAACCGAGTTTAGATGCCCGGGATGATCTGCGAGCGGTTCTGGGTGATCCAGGCGGCGAGGCTGTCGCGCTGGACCGCGGGATATTTGACCGCGGCGAAGGCGAGGAAGGCGTCGCGATAGCGCAGCCAAGCGCGCTGGGCGTTCTGGATCGAGTCGGGCGAGATGCCCGGCGCGTCATATTGGCGCTCGTCGGCGATCCGGGCCTGATAGGCCTGGTTGAGCTGCAGATCCTCGGTGCGCAGCTGGCCCGAGGTGAAGCGCGGCGCCCGGCCCGCCTCGAGCCGCTGCAGCATCTCGGCGAACTGGTCGCGCAGGCCCTGCTCCAGCCGGTTCCGCAGAGTCCGGTGCGAGGTGCCGCTGCGGGCGAGATCGCCCTCGGCGGAGGCGGCGACGAACTCCTCGAAGGCGCGGCGCAGCGGTTCATAGGCCTGGCGCTGCTCCGGCGACCAGCGCGCGAGCAGCGCCCGCTGCGCCGCCTCGCGCTGCGGCCGGGCGAGCGCGGCGCGATGCGAGGCGCACAGGCCGGTGCCGAGCCCGGGATCGATATCGTCGCAATAGGAGAAATCACTGCCGCGCCAATTCTCGTCGCGGAGTCGGGCGAGGCGGGTGACGCGGCGATCATATTCGGCGGGCTCGGCGCCCTCGATCGTGCAGGCGAGGCGGATGGCGAGAGCGAGGTCGCGGGCGGCGCCCTGGCCGTTGGCGTAGACGGTCATCAGCATGGCGCGGCCGGCGAAGGGCTCGAGCATCTGGTCGCTGGGCTGTTGGGTGAAGGCGCAGAGCCGCGCCCGCGCCGGATCGCGCGCGACGCCGATCCCGTAATAGAGCGCCTCGGCATCGCAATTGGCGAGGGCCGCGGTCGTCGCCGCGTCGGGCCGGTCGCCGGCGGGCGGCGCGCGCCCGGCGACGACGCGGCAGAGCGCCTGCGAGCGGGCATAACGTTGGTCCCGCGCCAGGTCGCCGCCGGGATTGCCCCAGTCGAAACCGGCCACGCGCGTCGGCGCGGCGACGCTCTCGTTCACCGCGGCCGCATTGTTCTCTTCGGTGCCGCCGGCGCAACCGGCGAGCGCCGCCAGCCCGGCCAGCAGCAAAGCCATGCGCATGCGATTGCCCCTCGACGTCTCGGACATGCTATGAACCCCTTCGCCGTTCTCCCGGCGGCGAGTCCATCAGCACGGCGCCGATGAACCGTGCATTTATAGCGGTGAAGCGAAAGGCAGGCAATGAAGTACCTCCACACTATGATCCGCGTCTCGGACCCGGAGGCGACGATCCGCTTCTTCGAACTGCTCGGCCTGAAGGAGCTCAGGCGGATGGAGAGCGAGCAGGGCCGCTTCACCCTGATCTTCATGGCGCCGCCGGGCAACGAGGAGGCGCAGGTCGAGCTGACCTGGAATTGGCCGCCCGCGGACGGCAGCCCGGCCGAGGCCTATGGCGAGGGCCGCAATTTCGGCCATCTCGCCTATCGCGTCGACAATATCTACGAGACCTGCCAGCGGCTGCTGGACGCCGGGGTGACGATCAACCGCCCCCCGCGCGACGGCCACATGGCCTTCGTCCGCACGCCCGACAATATCTCGATCGAATTGCTGCAGGACGGCCATCTCCCGCCGGCGGAGCCCTGGGCGTCGATGCCGAATACGGGCCATTGGTGAGCCGCTGGCCCGACACCCGCTTCCTCGCCTTGGCCGGGGCGCGGCTGCCGATCGTGCAGGCGCCCATGGCGGGGGCCGGCGGGGTGGCGCTGGCGGTCGCGGCGATCAAAGGCGGCGCGGTCGGGTCCTTGCCCTGCGCGATGCTGGCGCCGGGCGAGGTGCGCGCGCAGGCCGCCGAGGTGCGCGCGGCGGGGGACGGGCCGCTCGCGCTCAATTTCTTCTGTCACACGATGCCGGAGGACGCGGAGGACGGCGCCTGGCGGGCGCTGCTGCGGCCCTTTTACGAGGCGGCGGGCGTCGATCCGCACGCGGGCGGCGGCGGGGCGGCGCGGCGGCCGTTCGACGCGGCGCATTGCGCGGCGGTGGAGGACGTCCGGCCGGCGCTGGTCAGCTTCCATTTCGGTCTCCCCGACGAGGCGCTGCTCGCCCGGGTGCGGGCGACGGGGGCGAGGATCGTCGGCAATGCGACCACGGTCGCGGAGGCGCGGGCGCTGGCCGCGCGCAAGGTCGACGCGATCATCGCGCAGGGCTGGGAGGCGGGCGGCCATGCCGGGCGCTTCCTGATGGACCCGCCCGACGAGCAGATGGGGCTGATCGCTTTGCTGCCGCAGATCGTGGACGCGGTCGACCTGCCGGTGATCGCCGCCGGCGGGATCGGCGATGCGCGCGGGATCGCGGCGGTGTTCCTGCTGGGCGCGGCCGCGGTGCAGCTGGGCACCGCCTATCTCCACTGCCCGGAGAGCCTGATCATGGCCACGCACCGGCTCGGCCTGGTCGGCGCCGCCGCCGAGCATACCGCCTTCACCAATCTCTACAGCGGCGGGCTCGCCCGCGGCCTGCCGACCGCCCTCACCGAGGCGCTGGGCCCGATCCGCGAGGAGGCGCCGCCCTTTCCGCTGGCGGGCGCGGCGCTGGCGCCGCTCGGCTTCAAGCCGCACTGGGCCGGGCAGGCGGCGCGGCTCGGCCGGCCGGAAGGCGCGGCGGCGCTGACCGAACGGCTGGGCCGCGAGGCGCTGGCGCTGCTCGGGGCGAAGGCGTAGACGCGCCGCATGGCCCTCGAGATCGCCCGAGTCCCGGTCCTCTCCGACAATTATGTCTGGCTGGTCCATGACAGCGGCAGTTGCGAGACGACGGTGATCGATCCGGCGGTGGCGGCGCCCGTGCTCGCCGAGGCCGGGCATCGGCACTGGCAGATCACCCAGATCTGGAACACCCACTGGCATCCCGATCACACCGGCGGCAATGCCGAGATCAAGGCCGCGACCGGCTGCGCGATCACCGGCCCGGCCGCCGAGGCCGCGCGAATCCCGACGCTGGACCGGCGCGTGGCCGAGGGGGATGTGGTCCGCCTCGGCGATTATGAGGCGCGGGTGCTGGAGGTGCCGGCGCATACGGCCGGCCATATCGCCTATCACATCCCGGAGGCGGGCCTGGTCTTCGTCGGCGACACGCTCTTCGCCATGGGCTGCGGGCGGCTGTTCGAGGGCAATGCGGCGCAGATGCACGCCAACCTGCGCCGGCTGGCGCAGCTGCCGCCCGACACCCTGGTCTATTGCGCGCACGAATATACGCTCGCCAACGGGCGGTTCGCGGTGACCGTGGAGCCGGACAATCGCGCCCTGCTGGAGCGGATGGAGGAGGTGGTCGCGCTGCGCGAACGCGGCGAGCCGACGGTGCCGACGACGATCGCGCTGGAGCTGGCGACCAATCCCTTCATGCGGGCGGGCTCGGTGGAGGAGCTGGCCGCGCGGCGGGCCGCGAAGGACGCGTTCTAGGCTGAAATCCTCCCCTCGCTTTCGAGGGGAGGGGGACCGCACGCAGTGCGGTGGAGGGGCGTGAGCGAAGCGAACGTTCTTCTTCCGACCGAGATCGGCACTGCGTGCCGCCCCTCCACCATGCTCCGCATGGTCCCCCTCCCCTGCAAAGACAGGGGAGGACCTGGCGGCCTCAGCGCTTGTACAGCGCGTCGAGCCTTTCCCCGTAGACCTCCTTGATCACATGCCGCCGGATCTTGATCGACGGCGTCAGCTGGGCATTCTCGACGGTGAAGGGCTCGTCGGCGATGATGAAGCGGCGGACCTTCTCGATCACGCTGAGGTCCGTATTGACCCGGTCCACCGCGGCGGAGAGCGCCTTCACATAATCGGGATCGTGGGCGAGCTCGGCGAAGTCGCATTTGCGGGCATTGTGGCCGCACCAGTCGGCGGTCCATTCGGGATCGGGGACGATCAGGCCGACCACATAAGGGCGCTTGTCGCCGATCACCATGGCCTGCACGATCTCGGCCTGCAGGGTGAGCATGCCCTCGACCTTGGCCGGCGCGACATTGTCGCCCTTGTCGTTGACGATCAGGTCCTTCTTGCGGTCGGTGATGACGATCCGGCCCTTCGCGTCGAGATGGCCGACGTCGCCGGTGTGCAGCCAGCCGTCGACGATCGTCCGCTCGGTCATCGGCTCGTTGCGCCAATAACCCTGCATGACCAGCTCGCCGCGCACCAGGATCTCGCCATCCTCGGCGATCCTGACCTCGGTGTTCAGGAGCGGCGGGCCGACCGTGTCCATCTTCAGGCCGACGCTCGGCCGGTTGCAGGAGAGGACCGGCCCGGATTCGGTCTGGCCATAGCCCTGGAGCAGGGTCAGGCCGAGCGATTCGAAGAAGATGCCGACCTCCGGGTTGAGCGGCGCGCCGCCCGAGACCAGCGCCTTGATCCGGCCGCCGAACTTCGCGGCGACCTTGGGCCGCAGCGTCCGGTTCAGGAGGAAGTCCATCGGCTTGTCGAAGATGGAGGATTTGCCCGCATAGGCCTTGGCGCCGATGCTGAGGCTGCGCCGCATCAGATAATTGGCGAAGGCGCCCTGCTTCTCGACCTGCTTGAGGATCCGGGTCCGCAGCACCTCGAACAGGCGCGGCACGACGACCATGATGGTCGGCCGGACCTCCTCGATATTGGAGGCGAGCTTCTCCAGCCCTTCCGAATAATAGATCTGGCCGCCAAGCCCGATCGGGAACATCTGGCCGCCGCTATGCTCATAAGCGTGGCTGGCGGGGAGGAAGGACAGGAAGACCTCGTCGTCCCAGCCGAAATCCTCCGCGATCAGCGCGGTGCAGCCCTCGACATTGTGCAGGATCGAGCCGTGCGACTGCATCACCCCGCGCGGCGCGCCGCCCGTGCCCGACGTGTAGATGATGCAGGCGAGATCGGTGCGCGCGAAGCTCGCGCCGGCCGCGCAGGCCTCGACGTCCGCCTGCCCGCCGGCGATCAGCGCGTGCCAGTCGTGGAAGGCGACGTTGGAGGTCTGGCCGCCGGGCAGCGCCTCCATGCCGATCACGGTCTCGCAGCTGTTCGAGCGGATCGCGGCGGGGAGCAGGGTCTTGGCCAGTTTCTGGGTGGAGACGATCACCGCGCGGGCGCCGCTGTCGTCGAGGATGTGCTGGTGGTCGCGCTCGGTATTGGTCGTGTAAGCCGGGACGGTGACCAGCCCCGCCGCCATGATGGCGAGGTCGGAGATCAGCCATTCCGGGCGGTTCTCGGAGACGAGCATGACCCGGTCGCCGCGCTCCAGCCCGAAGCCCTTCAGCGCCGCGGACAGGGAGGCGACCTTCGCCGCCGCCTCGCGCCAGGACATGGGCTGCCAGGCGCCCTTCTGCTTGGCCCAGAGGAAGGGCGCGTCGCCTTTCTCCTTCGCGCGGACGAAGAACATGGCGACGAGATTTTCGAAATGTTCGAGCTGGCGCATTCTCTCTCCCGCACGGATTGCCCGTGTCCAGGCCCGTTCCCCCGCGGCCCTCGGCGCTTCAATGACGCATAAGGTGCCGTAAGGGAAGGCGGTGCTACTCGGCCACCCAGGTGCCTTCGCTGCGCGGATCGGCGGCGCCGACCCAGCGGCCGTTCACCCGCTCGATCGCATTGGCCTTGTAGCCGGGATCGACCACCACCGCATTCTGGCCGAGCACCTGCAGCCGCGGGAGCATCGCCTCCAGCGCGGTGCCGCGCTCGAGCGTGACGCGGTCGCCATAGCCCATGATCTGGGGCAGCGCGATCGCCTCCTGGGCGGAGAGGTTCCAGTCGATCACGCCGATGATCGCCTTGGCGACCTGGGCGATGATCGTGGTGCCGCCGGCGGCGCCGACGGCAAGGCGGACGCTGCCGTCCGGGGCGAAGACGATGGTCGGCGACATCGAGCTGCGCGGCCGCTTGCCGCCCTCGACGCGATTGGCGGTGGGGGCGCCGTCCCGGTCCGGAACGTGGTTGAAGTCGGTCAGTTCGTTGTTGAGATACATGCCGTTGACGGTCAGGCCCGAGCCGAAGGCGCTCTCGATGGTCGAGGTGTAGGAGGCGACATTGCCCTGCCGGTCCACGGCGACGAAATGCGAGGTGCCCGCCTCGGTGGGGACGGCGATGGCGGCCTGTTGCCGCGCCCCCGGCGGCGTGCCCGGCGTGACGCGCGGGATCGCGCGGTCGGGCGAGATCTGCAGCGAGCGGGCGGCGAGATAGGCGAGATCGGTGAGGCCCGGGACCGGCACGCGGACGAAATCTGGATCGCCGATATAGGCGTCGCGGTCGGCATAAGCGAGGCGCATGGATTCGGCGATCAGGTGCCAGGCGGCGGGATTGTCGCGGCCCAGCGCGCGCAGGTCGAACCGCTCCAATTGCTTCAGGATGGCGAAGACGGTGGTCGCGCCCGAGGAGGGCGGGCCCATGCCGCAGATCCGGTAGCCGCGATAGCTGCCGCAGACGGCGTCGCGCGCCTGCGCCTGATAGGTGGCGACGTCGTCCCGGGTCATGGTCGAGGGATTGCGCGGGGCGTCGCGAACCGCGCGGACCAGGCTTTCGGCGTCCGGCCCGGTGTAGAAGGCCTCCGGGCCGCGCGCGGCCATCCGCTCGAGGAAGGCGGCGAGGTCGGGGTTGCGGACCAGCGTGCCGACCGGCTTGGGCGTGCCGTCCGCCTGGTAGAAGAGCGCCCGCCCGCCGGGCGAGAAGCCGGCGAGGCTGCCTTCGACGGAGAGCGCGCGGAACAGGCGCGGCGTGATCGTGAAGCCGTCGCGGGCGAGGCGGATGGCGGGCTGGAAGAGCCGGGCCCAGGGCAGGCGGCCATGGGCGCGATGGGCGAGCTCCATCAGCCGGATATTGCCGGGCACGCCGACGCTCATCCCGCCGGCGACGACCTCGCGGAAGCCGCGCGGCTGGCCGTCGGGGCCGAGGAAATAGCCGGGCGTCGCCGCATGGGGGGCGGTCTCGCGGCCATTATAGGTCGACAGGCGCCGGGTCGCCTGATCGTGATGGACGAGGAAGCCGCCGCCGCCGATGCCGGAGCTTTGCGGCTCGACCACGGTGAGGGCGAGCATGGTGGCGAGCGCGGCGTCGGTCGCGCTGCCGCCGCCGCGCAGCATCTCGGCGCCGGCCTCGGCCGCGCGGACGTCGGCGGCGGAGACGGCGCCGTTCCGGGTCGGCTGCGGGGCGGGGCGCGCGTCGGTGGTGGGGGCGGCGGTCGCCGCCGGCTGGTTGGCGATGCCCGGCGACGCGCAGGCGGCGGTCAGGATCGCGACGGCGAGAGCGAGGCGGTTGCGCATGGTCACCGCTTTTCAGTCCCGATGGCGTCCGTCAAGCGCGCGAAGCCCGCCTCGGCGAGCAGGCGCTTCAGATCGCGCAGGATCGTGCGGGCGAGGCCGGGGCCGCGATAGACGAGGGCGCTGTAGAGCTGGACCAGGCTCGCCCCGGCCCGAATCCGGGCGAACGCGTCGGCGCCGCTGCCGATTCCGCCCGCGGCGATCAGCGGCAGCTCGGCGCCCGTCGCGGCGCGGAAGTCGCGCAGCCTTTGCAGCGCCAGCGCCTTCAGGGGGGCGCCGGAGAGGCCGCCCGTCTCGTCCCGATGGCGCGATTCGAGCTGTGGCCGGCCGACCGTCGTGTTGCCGATGATGATCCCGTCGATCCCCTGCTCGATCGCCACCGCGGCGATGTCCGCGATGGCCTGCCGGTCCAGATCGGGCGCGACCTTCAGAAAGATGGGAGGCCGCTCCCATCCCCGCGCCTCGCGGACGGCCGCCAGCAGCTCGCTCAGCGCGCCTTTATCCTGGAGACCGCGCAGCCCCGGCGTGTTCGGCGACGAGATGTTGACCGTGAGATAATGGGCGGCCGGCGCCATGGCCTTCACCCCTTCGACATAATCGGCGATCGCGGCGTCGCCGGCGACGCTGGCCTTGTTCGCCCCGATATTGACACCGACGATCCCCGGCCGCCGGGCCTGCAGCTTGTCGAGCGTGTGCCCGGCGGTCCGGAAGAGGCGGCGGCGCGGCGCCGTCAGCCGGGCCAAGGCGGCCGCCTGGCCCTGATTGTTGAACCCCATCCGGTTGATCACCGCCTCGTCCTCGGCGAGCCGGAACAGGCGGGGCCGGGGATTGCCCTGCTGCGGGCGCGGGGTGAGCGTGCCCACCTCGACGAAGCCGAAGCCGAAGCCGAGCATCTGCCGGAAGACCTCGGCATCCTTGTCGAAGCCCGGGGCGAGCCCGACCGGGTTCGGGAACGGGATCCCGGCCACCTCGATCGCCAGCGCGGGATCGGGCCGCGGCGGGTGGCCGGCCGGCAGGAGCTTCAGCGCCCGGATCGTCAGGCGATGCGCCCGCTCCGCGTCGAGCGCGAAGGCGAGCGGGCGGAAGAGTGGGTAGAGGGCCATTGCCGCCACCCCTTAGCGTCAAGCCGAACTTGTTTCAGCATCCAAGGTGGACGCGGCGCCAAGTCGGGCGTTTGCCGCAAACGTGGGAGTGGCCCGAACCTGGACCCTGGAACGCGTTCGGAATGACGGTTTGGCCTTGATCTCCCTCTCCCGAGCGCCCACATGCCCAATCGGAATGAATCGGTCCGATTTGCGAACGGTTCGCAACAAGCGTCAGGAAGAATGAGACTTTCCAGCCTCGCCGATTATGCCGTCGTGATGATGTCGGCCGCCGCGCGCCATTGCGGTCAGGCCGGGCTCGTCCCGGCGATCGACAAGAAGCGCGCCAAGGTCAACGCCACGACCCTGTCGGCGGAGACCGGCATCCCGCTGCCGACCGCGCAGAAGCTGGTCAGCCGGCTGTCCCTCGCCGGGCTGCTCGAATCCTCCCGCGGCACGGGCGGCGGCGTTCGCCTGGCCCGGCCCCCGGCGGCGATCAGCCTCGCCGACATCATCGAGGCGGTCGAGGGCCCGATCGCGATGACCGCCTGCGTCGAGACCGGAAAGCATGATTGCGGCCTGGAAGGCAGCTGCCACGTCCGCCCGCACATGGGCGTCGTGAACGGCGCCGTGCGCGGGGCTTTGGCCTCGGTGTCGCTCGCCTCGCTCTCCCGCGCGCCGGCGAGGGCCGGAGCGGAGGCGCGCAACGCGCCTGCCTTCGCCGGAGCAGAGTCGTGACCGACATCAAGAATCGTGAAGCGCTGGAAGCCGCCGAGCGCGCCGCCAAATACGAATGGGGCTTCTCCTCCGACATCGAGCAGGAGTTCGCGCCCAAGGGCCTGAACGAGGACACGATCCGCTTCATCTCGGCCAAGAAGAACGAGCCGGAGTGGATGCTGGACTGGCGGCTCAAGGCCTATCGCGCCTGGCTCGGCATGGAGGAGGTGAGCTGGGCGAAGCTCGACATCCCGGCGATCGATTTCCAGGACGCTTATTATTACGCCGAGCCGAAGAAGAAGCCGACCTTGGCCTCGCTCGACGAGCTCGATCCCGAAATCCGCCGCACCTATGAGAAGCTCGGCATCCCGATCGAGGAGCAGAAGGTGCTCGCCGGCGTCGAGGGCGCGCGCAAGGTCGCGGTCGACGCCGTGTTCGACAGCGTCTCGGTCGCCACCACCTTCCGCGCGGAGCTGCTCCGGGCCGGCGTGATCTTCCTCTCCATCAGCGAGGCGATCCGCGAATATCCCGATCTGGTCCGGAAATATCTGGGCAGCGTGGTGCCGCAGCGCGACAATTATTTCGCCTGCCTCAACAGCGCGGTCTTCTCCGACGGCACCTTCGTCTATGTGCCCGAGGGCGTGCGCTGCCCGATGGAGCTCAGCACCTATTTCCGGATCAATGCCGAGAATACGGGCCAGTTCGAGCGCACCCTGATCGTCGCCGACAAGGGCAGCTACGTCTCCTATCTGGAGGGCTGCACCGCGCCGATGCGCGACGAGAACCAGCTCCATGCCGCGGTGGTCGAGATCTACGCCCATGAGGATGCGGAGGTGAAATATTCCACCGTCCAGAACTGGTATCCCGGCGATGCCGAAGGGAAGGGCGGCATCTACAATTTCGTGACCAAGCGGGCGATGTGCGCCGGCGCGCGCTCGAAAGTGTCGTGGACCCAGGTCGAGACCGGCTCGGCGATCACCTGGAAATATCCGTCCTGCATCCTGAAGGGCGAGGACAGCGTCGGCGAATTCTATTCGGTCGCGTTGACCAACAATCTCCAGCAGGCCGATACCGGGACCAAAATGGTCCATATCGGCGCCGGGTCGCGCTCGACGATCGTGTCGAAGGGGATCAGCGCCGGCCGCTCGAACAACACCTATCGCGGGCTGGTGCGGGTCAATGGCGGCGCGGAGAATGTCCGCAACTTCACCCAGTGCGACTCCCTGCTGCTCGGCGACCGGTGCGGGGCGCACACCGTCCCCTATATCGAGGTCCGCAACCCGACCGCGCAGATCGAGCATGAGGCGACGACGTCGAAGATCAGCGACGACCAGCTCTTCTACGCCATGTCGCGCGGCCTCTCCCAGGAGGATGCCGTCGCCCTGATCGTCAACGGCTTCGCACGCGAGGTGCTGCAGCAGCTGCCCATGGAATTCGCGGTCGAGGCGCAGAAATTGCTGGGGATCAGCCTGGAGGGGAGCGTCGGATGATCGGGGAATTGCTCGTCGTGCTGGCGGCCCAGGCGGCACGGTCTCCGGTGGACCGGGCCTATGCCACTTATGCCGCATGCCTCGAGACGCGCGCGGCCGCCATGGACGATGGCTCGAGGGTGTTCGCCGCCCTGTTCGAAGCCGCCGAGCGGGCCTGCCCGCTGTCGCGCCGGCTCCTGTTCGACGCCTATCGGCAGCAGAATCTGGACTATGCCCGGCAGCGCCAGTTCAACCCGGACGAAGTGGCGGAGGGCTATCTTCGCAGTGCCCGGCCCGGCCTCATGCGCCGCGTCTCAGCCGCGCTGGAAACCGCCCGCCCCACGAACCGCCCCTAGGATGCGACAGGTCTTAAATGCTCAGAATCGATAACCTCCACGCCAATGTCGCCGACAAGCCGATCCTCAAGGGGATCGACCTCGTCCTGAATCCGGGCGAGATCCACGCGATCATGGGGCCGAACGGGTCGGGCAAGTCGACCCTGTCCTATGTGCTGGCGGGGCGGCCGGGCTATGAGGTGACGGACGGGAGTGTGCACTTCCGTACCAACACCGTTCGGGCTGAGCCTGTCGAAGCCCTTTCCTTGTCGTCCTCCGAAAAGAAGGAAAGCCCTTCGACAGGCTCAGGGCGAACGGTTGGTGGAGATGATGAGGACTGGATCGACCTCCTTGCCCTCGACCCGCACGAGCGCGCCGCGGCCGGCATGTTCCTCGGCTTCCAATATCCGGTCGAGATTCCCGGCGTCTCCAACGTCCAGTTCCTGCGCACCGCGCTCAACGCGCAGCGCCGGGCCCGCGGCGAGGAGGAGCTGAGCGCCGGCGATTTCCTGCGGCTGGCGCGGGCGCAGGCCGATGCGCTCGGGCTCGACATGGAGATGATGAAGCGCGCGGTGAATGTCGGCTTCTCGGGCGGCGAGAAGAAGCGCAACGAGATGGTGCAGATGGGGATCATCGATCCCAGGCTCGCCATCCTCGACGAGACCGACAGCGGCCTCGACATCGACGCGCTGCGCGTGGTCGGCGAGGGCATCAACCGGATCATGCGCAAGCCGGACAGGGCGGTGCTGCTGATCACCCATTACCAGCGCCTGCTCGACATCGTGCGGCCCGACTTCGTCCATGTGCTGGCCGGCGGGCGGATCGTGCGCTCCGGCGGCGCCGAGCTGGCGCTGGAGCTCGAGCGCGAGGGCTATGGGGAATTGGTGGGATGAGCATTTTCCTACAGCCCCGTCTTCGTGCGACACCGGCGGCCATGCCAACCTCTCGCCAGCGTCGGACCGGCCTTATCGGGGCCGGCGGCGGGGGCGCGTTTTTTCCGCTTATGGAAGCGGAAACTTTGAAACTTCCGCGGCCGGCGGAGGCGCTCTGAATGCCGCTCGATCTTCCCTCGAATCGGCTC
The DNA here is from genome assembly GCA_035502235.1 of Allosphingosinicella sp. Classification (GTDB taxonomy): domain Bacteria; phylum Pseudomonadota; class Alphaproteobacteria; order Sphingomonadales; family Sphingomonadaceae; genus Allosphingosinicella. The sequence continues at coordinate 23,058 of DATJUQ010000058.1, read as the reverse complement.
GAAGCCTGGCGCTGGAGCGACCTTTCGGCGCTGCCGGCGCTGGCCGGCGCCACGCCGACGGGCACGCTGCCGGACATGCTGCCCTGGCTGGACTGCGGCGAAGGGCCGCGGCTGCTGTTCGTCGACGGCCAACTCAGGCAGGGCGACGTCGCCGTCGGTCCGCTGGCGCTCGAAACGGCGCATCCGCTCGGCCGCCTCGCCGGCAGGACGGGCTGGTCGCTGCGCCTCGGCCGCGACCATGCGCCGGCCGGCCCTGTGCAGGTGATCCACGTCTCGACCGGGGCGAGCGACCAGCTCGCCGCCGAGCTCGTGCTCGAAGAGGGCGCGCAGGCTTCGGTGGTGGAAACCTATGTCGGCGACGGCTGGACCAACCGGCTCACCGGCATGACGCTCGGCAAAAGCGCGCGGCTGATGCTGAGCCGGCGGATCCTCGGCGACACCGGCTTCGTGAGCCTGACCGACCAGGCGGTGCTGGCCGAGGGCGCGAGCCTGGTCGCGGCGATGCTGGCGGTGGGCGGCCGCGACACGCGGCTGGACGGGGAGATCGCGCTGGACGGCGTCGGCGCCTATGCCGAGGCGGCGGGCGCTTTGCTGGCGCGCGGGCGGCAGCGGCACGACGCCAATCTGGTCCTGCGCCACGCAAGGACCGACGGCACCAGCCGGCAGGTCTGGCGCTCGGTGGCCGACGACAAAGCGACCTGCTCGGTCGCGGCGCGGGTCGAGGTCGCGCGCGGCGCGCAGAAGACCGACGGCGAGCAGAGCCTGAAGGGGCTGCTGCTGGCGCGCTCGGCGGTGATCAACGCCAAGCCGGAGCTGGAGATTTTCGCCGACGACGTGAAGTGCGCGCATGGCGCCACCGTCGGCGAGCTGGACCGCAATGCGCTCTTCTACCTTGAAAGCCGGGGCGTCTCGCCGGACGAGGCGCGCGGCCTGCTGACCCGCGCTTTCGTCGCCGACGCGCTCGACCGGATCGGCGAGGAGACGGTGAAGGCGGCCTTCTATGCGGATGCGGAGAAGTGGTTTGGAGGTGGGCAATGATCTCGGCTCTTTCTTCCACACCGTTCGGCCTGAGCCTGTCGAAGGCCTGCATTTCTCTTGGCGCCCGAAGGGAAAGAAAGGGCTTCGACAATGATCAGGTGCGAACGTCCCCCGGCCATTCGCAGCCATGCCGGGGGCATGGCGACCTGATCATCAGCCCGAACGGGTTTGGGTCATGGATTTGATGACTCCCTCCACCCGCCCGCTCGACTGGCGCTCGGACTTTCCGGCGATCCCCGCGGGCTGGGCCTATCTGGACAGCGCCGCCACCGCGCAGAAGCCGAAGCCGGTCATCGACGCGATCGCCCGGGCCTATGCCGAGACCTATGCGACCGTGCATCGCGGCGTCTACCAGCGCTCCGCCGACATGACATTGGCGTTCGAGGCGTCGCGCAAGCGGGTCGCGCGCTTCATCAATGCCCCGTCCAGCGACGAGATCGTCTTCGTGCGCGGCGCGACCGAGGGGATCAACCTGGTCGCGCAGAGCTGGGGCCGGGACCATCTGAAACCGGGCGACCGGGTGTTGCTGTCGCAGCTTGAACATCATTCCAACATCGTGCCCTGGCAGCTGGCCGGCGCCGACGTGGACGTGGTGCCGCTGACCGAGGATCATCGCATCGATCTCGACGCCATGGCGCGCATGATCACGCCGGCGCACAAACTGGTCGCGCTCGCCCATGTCTCCAATGTGCTTGGCGCGACGCTCGACGCGAAGCGGGCGGCGGAGATCGCCCATTCGGTCGGCGCGAAATTGCTGCTCGACGGCTGCCAGGCGGTGCCGCGCCTGCCGGTCGACGTGCGGGAGCTGGACTGCGACTTCTACGTCTTCTCGGGCCACAAGCTCTACGGCCCGACCGGGATCGGCGTGCTCTGGGCGCGCTACGCGCTGCTCGACGCCATGCCCCCCTGGCAGGGCGGCGGCGCGATGATCGACCGGGTGACCTTCGCGAAGACCAGCTTCGCGCCGCCGCCGGCGCGGTTCGAGGCGGGGACGCCGCACGTCGTCGGCGTGATCGGCCTCCATGCCGCGATCGACTATGTCGAGGGGATCGGGCTCGACGCCATCGCCGCGCACGAGGCCGCTTTGGTCGCCGAAGCGCGGGCGGCCTTGCGCGGGCTCAATTCCGTCCGCCTGTTCGGGCCGGAGGACAGCGCGGGCATCGTCAGTTTCGCCGTGGAAGGGGTGCATCCGCACGATGTCGGCACCATCCTCGACGAGGCGCAGGTCGCGATCCGCGCCGGCCATCATTGCGCCCAGCCTCTGATGGACTATCTCGGCGTCGACGCCACCGCGCGGGCGAGCTTCGGCGTCTATAACGGCCGCGCGGACATCGACGCGCTGGCGCGGGGCATAGAGCGGGTGACAAGGATTTTCGGGTAGGAATGGTCGGGTGAACGAAGAACGCAGGATCGAGACCGAGGAAGTCGAGGCGGTGGCGCCTCCCCCCAGGGCGCGCGTCGACCTGGCCGAGACCTTCGCGCGCAAGAAGGACTATCTGGAGGGCTTCCTCGCGCAGAAGCCCGCCGCCGCGCCGACCGGGATCGAGCCGGGCGGCGATCTCTACGAGAGCGTGATCGACGCGCTGAAGGAGATTTACGATCCGGAGATTCCGGTGAACATCTACGATCTCGGCCTGATCTACGGCGTCGAGATCAGCCCCGATCATCATGCCAAGGTGACGATGACCCTGACCACGCCGCATTGCCCGGTCGCCGAATCCATGCCGGGCGAGGTCGAGTTGCGCGTCGGCGCGGTGCCGGGGATCGGCGATGCCGAGGTGGAGCTGGTCTGGGATCCGCCCTGGGACCCGCAGCGTATGTCCGACGAGGCGAAGCTGGAGCTTGGAATGCTATGAGCGTCGAAACGAAAATCCGCGCGCGGCCCGCCGCCGTCACCCTGACGCCCGCCGCCGAGCAGCGCATCGCCGACTTGATGGCGAGGGCGCCCGAGGGCGCGATCGGGGTGAAGCTGTCGACGCCGCGGCGCGGCTGTTCGGGCCTGGCCTATTCGGTCGACTATGTGACCGAGGAGGCGAGGTTCGACGAGAAGATCGAGACTCCGGGCGGCCTCTTCTACATCGACGGCGCCTCCGTCCTCTATCTGGTCGGCTCGACCATGGACTGGCGCGAGGACGATTTCGCGGCCGGCTTCACCTTCGAGAATCCCAACGCCAAGGGCGCCTGCGGCTGCGGCGAGAGCTTCACCGTCTGAGCGCCTCCCGGGCCGGGTTTGAATCGCGCCGCCCTCCCGCTAGAGGGCGGCGGACAGCAAAGGATATGCGATGACAGACACCCCGTTCCTGACCGACACCCGCAACCTGAAGGAAGTCCGCGACCAGGTCTTCAAGGAGGCGGTCGACGTCGACGACACGCATTTCATCAACTGCGTCTTCGATGCCGCCCAGCTGCGCTACGGCGGCGGCCAGCGGCCGAATTTCGAGAATTGCACCTTCACCGCCGTCGGCTGGCTCTTCCACGGCGCGGCGCTGCGCACGATCCAGCTGCTGCAGCTGCAGAATCTGCACGGCGAGAACCAGCAGATGATCGACGACATCTTCCGCGCCGGCCAGCTGTTCAGCGACTAGGCGCGCCGGAGCGGGCGCGTCCCGCCCTTCCCATTCGGTCGCCGATACGGCACCTTCTCCCGAAAAGGGGGGACATGCCGATGAGTCGTCCATTTCTCGCGGGGGCCGGGGCGCTGGCGGCGATGCTCGCCGCCCATGCGGCGCTCGCGAACGACAGCAGCGCGGAGAAAGCGGCGGGCGGCCTGGTCCTGCGGCAGGACCGCGACATCGACATGGTCTCGGAGGATCTCTACGTCTCCCCGACCCAGGTGCGCGTGAACTATGTGTTCCGCAATCGCGCGCGCCAGCCCCGGCGGATCACCGTCGCCTTCCCGATGCCGGACCGCGAGATGCTCTACGAGATGGAGAGCGAGGTCGCCTATCCGAGCGGCTTCCGCACCCTGGTCGATGGCCGCCCGGTCCGGATGAGCGTCGAGCGCAAGGCGATGGTGAACGGGGTCGACCGCAGCGCCGAGCTGGTCCGTCTCGGCATTCCGGTCACGCCGCCCGAGGGCCAGCGCGCCTATCAGGTCGCGCAGCGGATCGAGCGGCTGCCGCGGGCGGCGCAGGAAAGGCTGGCGCGCCTGGGCCTGATCGACGCCGACAGCCTGCACATGGATCAGCCGCAGGTGCTGCCGAGCTGGACGGTGAAGGAGACCTGGCACTGGGACCAGGTCTTCCCCGTGGGCCGCGACCTGCGCATCGAGCATCGCTATGCGCCCGGCCTCGGCGGCACCGCCGGTGTGCCGCTCGCGAACCGCGAATGGCGCGACAGCGAGGACGGCCGCCAATATCAGCGCGAGTTCTGCACCGACGCCCCGTTCCTCGCCGCGCTCGACCGGATGTCGGAGCGCGCCGAGCGGACCCGGTCCAACTATCCCATGGAAGGCCGGCTGCGTTACATCCTGACCACCGGCGGCAACTGGCGCTCGCCGATCGGCGACTTCCGGCTGGTCGTGGACAAGGGCGATCCCGGCGCCATCGTCAGCTTCTGCGGCGAGGGCGTACGCCGGATCAGCCCGACCCAGTTCGAGGTCCGCCACCGCAATTGGCGGCCGGACCGCGACCTCAACGTGCTGATCGTCCAGGTGCCGCGCCCCTGATGCGCCGCCGCCCGCCGATCGTCGCCCTCGCGGCGGCATTGGCGGGCAGCGCCGCGCTCGCCAATGACAGCACGGCGGAGAAGGTGGCGGGCGGCCTGGTCCTGACCCGGACCGAGGCGATCGACATGGTCTCTGAGGACCTCTACGTCTCGCCCGCCGAGATACGCGTCGCCTATGTCTTCCGCAACCGGACGCGGGCGCCGATCCGGACCACGGTCGCCTTTCCCTTGCCGGACCGCGACCTCGCCGAGATGCGGGACAGCGACACCGCCTATCCGATGAACTTCCGGACGCTCGTCGACGGCCGGCCGGTGACCATGCAGGTCGAGCGCCGCGCATTGCTCGACGGCGTCGATCATACCGCCCTGCTGGCCGGGCTGGGCATCCCGGTGCAGACCGGCGACCCGGACGGCGACGTGCTGGCCCGCGCGGTCGCCCGCCTGCGTCCCGCCGACCGGCAGCGGCTGGCGCAGATGGGCCTCGTCGGCAGCGACCATTATCCGCGCTGGTCGGTGAAGGAGACCTATTATTGGGAGCAGGTCTTCCCGGCCGGTCGCGACCTCGCCGTGCGGCACAGCTATGTGCCTGGGGTCGGCGGCTCGACCGCGATCGCGCTCAACTATGCGGGCTATCGCGCCTCGGCCGAGGGGCAGGCGGAGCAGAGGCGCTATTGCACCGACCGCGCCTTCCTCGCCGCGCTCGACCGGATCGCCGCGCGGGAGGGCCAGGGGATCGTCGGGACCGAGACGCGGCTGGGCTATATCCTCACCACCGGCGCCAATTGGCGGTCGCCGATCGGCCGCTTCCGCCTGGTCGTCGACAAGCTCAACCCGGCGGCGGTGATCAGCTTCTGCGGAGAGGGGATACGGCGGCTCTCGCCGACCCAGTTCGAGATGCGCCGCCGCAACTGGCGGCCGACCCGGGATCTCCACATCCTGATCGCGGTGCCGAACGACACCAACCGGTAGGCGGCTGCGTCGTCGCGCCGATAAGCCGCTTTGCCGCCGCGCCCGCCTCGGCTAGGGGCAAGCCATGCATGCCGGTCTCGCCCATGTCGACGCCTGGATCTTCGATCTGGACAACAGCCTCTATCCGCACAGCTGCAACCTGTTCGAGCTCGTCGACAGGAGGATCGGCGAATATGTGCAGCAATTGCTGAACCTCGATCCGGAGGCGGCGCGGACGGTGCAGAAGGGCTATTTTCACGCCCATGGCACCACGCTCGCCGGGCTGATGGCGGATCATGGCGTCGCGCCGGGGCACTTTCTCGATTTCGTTCACGACATCGATCTCGCCCGGGTCACCGCCGATCCAATGCTGGTCGCGGCGATGGATGCCCTGCCCGGGCGCAAGTTCATCTTCACCAATGCCGGCGAGGATTATGCGCGGCGCGTGCTCGACCGGCTGGGGCTGGCCAATGCGTTCGACGGGCTGCACGACATCCACGCCATGGATTATGTGCCAAAGCCCGATCCGGCCGGCTATAAGGCGATCTGCGCGACGCACGGCATCGAGGCCCGGCGCGCCTTCTTCGCCGACGACATGGTCCGCAACCTGAAGCCGGCCAAGGAGATCGGCATGGCGACGCTCTGGGTCGACAATGGCTCGGAACAGGCGCCGGGCGACACGATCGACGCGCCCGCATGGGTGGATTATCGCACCGGCTCGATCGCGGGCTGGCTGCACGAAATGCTGGGAGAGACGGTGGCATGATCGCGGATCTGCAGCGTGTGATCGAGGCCGCCTGGGAGGCGCGCGACACGCTCGGCACGGAGCGCGGCGAGGTCCATATCGCGGTGGACGAGGCGCTGCGGCTGCTCGATTCCGGCGCGGCGCGAGTCGCCGTGAAAGGCACGCCGGAAACGGGCGGCGCCTGGACCGTCAACCAGTGGCTGAAGAAGGCGGTCCTGCTCTCCTTCCGGCTCAATCCGATGGCCGCGATTTCCGGCGGGCCGGGCGGGGCCGCCTGGTGGGACAAGGTGCCGTCCAAATTCCAGGACTGGACCGACAGCGAGTTCAAGGAGGCCGGCTTCCGCGCCGTGCCGGGGGCGATCGTCCGCCGCGGCGCCTATGTCGCGCCCGGGGCGGTCTTGATGCCGAGCTTCGTCAATATCGGCGCCTATGTCGGCGAGGGCACGATGGTCGACACCTGGGCGACGGTCGGCAGCTGCGCGCAGATCGGCCGGAACGTCCATATCTCCGGCGGCACGGGCATTGGCGGCGTGCTCGAGCCGCTGCAGGCGGGGCCGGTGATCATCGAGGACAATTGCTTCATCGGCGCCCGCTCAGAGGTCGCCGAGGGCGTGGTCGTGGAGGAGGGGGCGGTGATCTCCATGGGCGTCTTCCTCGGCGCCTCCACCAAGATCGTCGACCGGGCGACCGGCGAGATCATGTACGGCCGGGTCCCGGCTTATTCGGTCGTGGTTCCCGGCACCCTGCCGGGCAAGGACGGCGGCCCGAGCCTCGCCTGCGCGGTGATCGTGAAGCGGGTGGACGCGCAGACCCGGTCCAAGACCGGGATCAACGAATTGCTGCGGGACTGATGCGCTTTCCCGCGCCCTGCCCGGAACTCCCGGTGGCAGAGCTCGCGCCGGCGCTCGCTCATTATCGGGACCGCCTCGGCTTCACCGTCGACTGGGCGGACGAGGGGATCGGCCTCGCCGGCCTGTCGCGCGGCGACGCGCGGCTGTTCATCACCTCCGCCGGCTATCGGGCCATGCTCGGCAACAAGGCGCCCATCGTGCTGTGGATCAACCTCGACAACCGCGCCGAGGTGGACGCGCTTCACGCGGAGTGGAGCGAGGCGGGCGCGACCCTGCTGGGTCCGCCGACGGCGCAGCCCTGGCGCCTCTACGAATATTTCGCGCGGGACCCGGACGGCAATCTGCTGCGCATCTTCTACGATTTCGGCTGGAAAGAGCGGTCCGGCGAGGACTGAGCCGCCGCCCACAAGCCAGGCTTATTGCTTTGGCCGCAGCTTTTGTGACGCGCCGGCGCGAAAGGCCGCTAGGTCCGGCGCATGAGCAATCGCGGCGCGGGGCAGGCCATGGGCCGGGAGGAGTGGGCGATCCTGCTCCTGCTGTCGGTGCTCTGGGGCGGCTCCTTCTTCTTCATCGAGATCGCGCTGACGACGGTGCGGCCGCTGACCCTGGTGCTGATCCGGGTGACGCTGGCGGCGGCGATGCTCTGGGCGTTTTTGTGGTGGCGCGGCCAGCGCCTGCCGCTGCCGCCCGGCGCGGCCCTCGCCTATCTGGTGCTGGCTTTGCTCAACAATGCGATCCCGTTCGTGCTGTTTGCCTGGGCGCAGGCGGAGATCGCGAGCGGCCTCGCCTCGATCCTCAACGCCACCACCCCGATCTGGGGCGTGCTCGTCGCCCATCTCTTCACCGCCGACGAGAAGGCGACGCCGAACAAGGTGGCCGGTGTGCTGCTCGGCTTCGCGGGCGTCGCGATGCTGATCGGCATGGATTTCCTTGGCGAGATCGGGCGGGGCGTCTGGGCGCAGCTCGCGTGTCTCGCGGCGACCCTCTGCTACGCGCTGGCCGGAATCTGGGGCCGCCGCTTCCGGCGCATGGGCATCGAGCCGACCGCCGTCGCCACCGGCCAGCTCAGCGCCGCCGCTCTGGTCATGCTGCCTCTGGTCCTGCTGTTCGAGCCGCCCTGGCTGGCCGCCGCGCCATCGGCCGGCGCGTGGCTCGCGCTCGCGGCGCTGGCGCTTTTCTGCACCAGCCTGGCCTATATCCTCTATTTCCGCCTGATCGGCGCGGCCGGCGCGACCAACGCGTTGCTCGTCACCTTCCTGATCCCGGTCACCGCGATCCTGCTCGGCGCCTTGTTTCTCGGCGAGCGGCTGGAGCCCCGCAGCTTCGCCGGCATGGCGCTCATCGCGGCGGGGTTGGCGGCGATCGACGGGCGGCTGTTCCGCCGCAGCCGCACCGCCCGGCCATCATGATGGCGGCGGGATATATTCGAATTCGACCAGATAGACCGTCTCGCCGCGGCCATGTTTCGCGACCTTGAGCAGGTCGACGACGCCGAGGAAGCCGGAGCGGCGGGCCATGTCGCCGGTCACGTCCGCCAGGGCGATCTCGCGGATCGATTCGACGAGGATATGGCCATCCTGCATCGGGTAGAGGCCGCCCGCCTTGACGCGCGGACTCTGCCAGATGCGGACCGAGCAGGTGATGCTCCCGTCCCTGACTCCGGCGCGCAGGCGCTTGGCGAATTGCATCGTTTTACGGGCGGGCGCCCTGGGGCGCGTCCGCCTCCCGCAGCAGGCCGGCGACCCGATCCCCCTGCCAATCGGCCATGCCGACCATCCGCCAGACCTCGCGGCCCTGGCTGTCGTAGAGGATCGTGGTCGGCAGCGTGTCGAGGCCGAGCGCGGTCATCAGGCCCATCTCGCTGTCGAGAAAGGGCTGGAGCCGCTGGAAGCTGCGCGCGGCGAAGAAGTCGGTGACCTTCTGGCGGCCCTCCATGTCCTGGCTGACCGCGAGGACCTGGAGGCCCTGCCCGTCCGGACTGCGCAAGGCGAGCGCGTCGAGCGCGGGCATCTCGACAATGCAGGGCCCGCACCAGGTCGCCCAGAGATTGACCAGCAGGGGCCGGCCGCGGAAGGCGGCGAGGCGGGTCGGGCGGCCGTCCGGACCCTCAAAGGCCAAGCCGGGCGCCGGCGTGCCGGCATGGCTGCGGTCCAGCCGCCCGGTCGGATATTGGGCGTGGGCCGCCGCATTGGCGCTCCCGTTGCCGCTTGCGCCGGCCGGGGCCGCCGGCGGCGCGCCCACGGCGGCGTTGGCGCCATTGCCTTGCGGCGCAGAGGGGTTTTGCCTATCGCAGCCGGTCAGTGAGACGGCCATGACCAGGCCCGGGAGAAGTAAGATCGCGAGCCGCAAGGATCAGGACTCCAATGCCATGTGGGGCGGTCGGTTCGCCGAGGGCCCCGCCGCCGTGATGCGCGAGATAAATGCCTCGATCGGCTTCGACAAGCGGCTCTGGCGGCAGGACATCGCGGCGAGCCGCATCCACGTGGCCATGCTCGCGGCCAACAATATCGTCGCCCAGGCCGATGCGGACGCGATCGAGGAGGGCCTCGACCGGATCGAGGACGAATATGAGCTGCACGGCGTTCCCGAGGACCAGAGCCTCGAGGACATCCACATGCATGTCGAGCATCGCCTCGCCGAACTGATCGGCCCGGCGGCGGGGCGGCTGCACACCGCCCGCTCGCGCAACGACCAGGTCGCGACCGACTTCCGGCTCTGGGTGCGCGACGCGATGGACTCGGCGGAGGCGGGGCTGGCGGCGCTGCAGCGCGCCCTGGTGACCCGCGCGGCCGAGCATTGCGCGGCGGTGATGCCGGGCTTCACCCATCTCCAGGTCGCCCAGCCGGTGACGCTCGGCCATCATCTCATGGCCTATTACGAGATGCTGCGGCGGGACCGGTCGCGCTTCGCCGACGCCCGCGCCCGGCTGAACGAATGCCCGCTCGGCTCGGCGGCGCTGGCGGGCACGGGCTTTCCCATCGACCGCGAGGCGACCGCGCTGGCGCTGGACTTCGACCGCCCCACCGCCAATTCGCTGGACGCGGTCTCGGACCGGGATTTCGCGCTCGACTATCTCCAGGCGGCGACCCAGGCGGCGCTTCACCTCTCCCGCCTCGCCGAGGAGTTCGTGCTCTGGGCGAGCCAGCTCACCGGCTTCGTCTCGCTCTCCGACAGTTTCTCGACCGGCTCCTCGATCATGCCGCAGAAGCGCAATCCCGACGCGGCCGAACTGGTCCGCGGCCATGCGGGGCGGATCCTCGGCGCGATGACCGCGCTTTCGGTGACGATGAAGGGGCTGCCGCTGGCCTATTCGAAGGACATGCAGGACGACAAGGAGCCCGTCTTCGAGGCGCACGATCTGCTTACCCTCAGTCTCGCGGCGATGACCGGGATGGTGGAGAGCGTGACCTTCAACACCGACCGGATGCGCACCGCCGCCGAGGCCGGCCATGCCACCGCGACCGACCTCGCCGACTGGCTGGTGCGCGAGGGCGGCATCCCGTTCCGCGAGGCGCATCACATCACCGGCCGCGCCGTCCGCCTCGCCGAGGAGGCGGGCAAGAAGCTCTGGGAGCTGACGCTGGACGAACTCCGCGCCGTCGACGAGCGGATCGAAGCCGGTGTTTTCAATGTGCTTTCGCTCGATGCATCGGTTAAGAGCCGGACGAGCTTCGGCGGCACCGCGCCGGCCCAGGTGAAGAAAAGGATCGAGGCGGCGAGGAAGCTGCTCGGAATGACTGAATGACCCGCTCCGCAATCCTCATCGCCCCTTTGGCCGCCATGCTGCTCGGCGCCTGCGGCCTGCGCGAGCCGCTGCGCCCGGCGCCGGGGGAATCGATGCCGCCCGCGCCCGCCATGGCGCCGCGGCCGCTGACCACGGACGAACTGCTCACCCCGCCGCCGCAGGGCCGGCCGGGCCGCGTCGACGAGCTGCTCCGTCGCTCGGAGGAGCGCGAGGACGACCGCTTCGATCTGCCGCCGGGCGACATTCCGGTCGACGACGATGGCGCGAGCAACAGCCAGGACGCGCCCGAAAGATGAAGCCGGTCCGCAAGGCCGTCTTCCCCGTCGCCGGCCTGGGGACCCGAATCCTGCCCGCGACCAAGGCGATGCCGAAGGAGCTGCTGCCGGTCGTCGACAAGCCGCTCATCCAATATGCGCTGGAGGAGGCGCGCGAGGCGGGGATCGAGCAGATGATCTTCGTGACCGGCCGCGGCAAGGGCGCGCTCGAGGATCATTTCGACATCGCCTATGAGCTCGAGGCAGTGATGACAGCGCGCGGCAAGCCGCTCGATCCGCTCGCCGGCACGCGCTTCCCGCCCGGCGCGGTGGTCTCGGTGCGCCAGCAATCGCCGCTGGGGCTCGGCCATGCGGTGTGGTGCGCGCGCGACATCGTCGGCGACGAGCCGTTCGCGGTGCTGCTGCCCGACGATCTGATGGTCGGCAAACCCGGCTGCCTCGCGCAGATGGTCGAGGCCTATGAGAGGGTCGGCGGCAATATCGTCTGCGCGCAGGAGGTGCCGGCCGCGCGCACCGCCTCCTACGGCATCATCACGCCCGGCGCGCGGGACGGCCGCCTGACCGAGGTGAAGGGCCTGGTCGAGAAGCCGAAGCCCGAGGATGCGCCGTCCAATCTCGGCATTGTCGGCCGCTACATCCTCCAGCCCGAGATCATGCCGATCCTCGCCACGATCGGCCAGGGCGCGGGCGGGGAGATCCAGCTGACCGACGGCATGGCCGCCTTGATCGGCACCCAGCCCTTCCACGGCGTCACCTTCGACGGCGACCGCCACGATTGCGGCGACGCCAAGGGCTTCGTGCTCGCCAATCTCGCGCTCGGCCTCGCCCGCGACGACATCGCGCCGGCGCTGCGCGCCTGGCTCGCGGAGCGGAGGGCGGATTGATGGACGGCGCGCTGGTCGCCGGCGACGGGCCGGTCCGCCGGCTCAGCGTCGAGGAGGCCGCGTCCTACAGCGGGCCGGGCTTCCTCTGGCTCCACCTCCAGGGCCGCGACGAGCAGGATCTCGCCTTCATCAAGAGCCAGCCCGACATCCCCGACATCGCCGCCGGCGCGCTCGCGGCCTGGGAGACCCGCCCGCGCTGCGACCGGCTGGAGGACGGCGCGATCGTCAACCTGCGCGGCCCCGGCGATTGCGACCCGGCCGACAGCGACCGCCTGGTCTCGATCCGCTTCTGGGTGACCGGGTCGAAGGTCACCTCCCTCTCGCGCCGGCCGATCACCGCCCTCGCCGAGGTGATCCGCAAGTTCGAGGCGGGCAAGATCCACGACAGCGGCGATCTCGTCGCCGCCTTCGCCTGGGCGATCTCGACCCAGCTCGATCCGGAGGTCTCCGCGCTCGGCGACCGGCTCGACGATATCGAGACCGACCTTCAGCCCAACCAGCTCTACCGCCTGCGCCGCGACATCACCGCCGTGCGCTCGGCGGCGATCAGCTTCCGCCGCTTCGTCGCGCCGGACCGCGACGCGCTGCGCACGCTCGCCGCCATGGATTTCGATTGGCTGGCCGACGACGACCGGCTGCACATCGTCGAGGCGGGCGACAGGTTCGCCCGCATGGCCGAGGAGCTGGAGGCGGTGCGCGAGCGCGCGGCCCTGCTGCACGAACAGATCACCGACCTGCGCGCCGAGCAGACCGACCAGCGCGCGCTCTACATCTCGGTCGTCGCCTTCATCTTCCTGCCGTTGACCTTCGTCACCGGCCTGCTCGGCATGAATGTCGAGGGCATTCCCTATGCCCATACGCACTGGGCCTTCTGGGGCGTGGTGATCTTCTGCGCGGCGGTCGGCATCGCCGTCCTGCTCTGGTTCCGCTGGAGGAACTGGCTCAGGCGGTGAGCGAGGCGGCGCCGACCTGCTTCCTCTGCCGACGCCCGCTCGGGCGGCGGGTCGAGCAGCATCACCCGGTGCCGAAGAGCCGCGGCGGGCGCGAGACGGTGCCGGTCCACCCGATCTGCCACCGGACGATCCATGCGGTGCTGACCAATGCGGAGCTGGCGCGCGGGTTTGCGGACGCGGAGAAGCTTCGCGCGCATCCGGAGATCGCCACGTTTCTCACGTGGATCGCCGGCAAGGACCCGGACTTCCACGCGCCCACGCGGCGGAAGCGCTGAGCTTCCTCTCCATCGTGTCGATGGCGAAGCTAGGCCTCCAGCTCGATGTCCCAATAGAGATAGTCGCGCCAGCTTTCGTGCAGGTAATTGGGCGGGAAGCTGCGGCCATGTTCCTGCAGCTGCCAGCTGGTCGGACGATAGGGATGATGGCGGATGCGCATGTGCGCCTGCAGCGGGGTGCGGCCGCCCTTGCGCAGGTTGCAGGGCGCGCAGGCGGTGGCGACATTCTCCCAGGTCGTGCGGCCGCCCTGGGCGCGGGGCACGACATGGTCGAAGGTGAGCTCGTCCAGGTCGCCGCAATATTGGCACTGGAAGCGGTCGCGCAGGAACAGGTTGAAGCGGGTGAAGGCCGGATATTCCGACGGCCGCACATATTGGCGCAGCGCGATCACGCTCGGCAGCTTCATCGCGACGCTCGGGCTGTGCACCTCCCGCTCATAGGTGGCGACGATGTCGACGCGCTCCAGAAACAGCGCCTTGACGGCGGTCTGCCACGGCCACAGGCTGAGCGGATAATAAGAGAGCGGCGTATAATCGGCGTTCAGCACGAGGGCCGGACAGCCCTCCGGATTCCGGAGAAGGTCGGGATGGTACAAGGCCAACAGCTCCCGTTTCTACGGAGACTCCCTCCGAGAAACGCCGCCCCCGACACCTGTCGCACCCAGAACGCGGGAGATCGGGCCCTCAGGCTTCCTCTCCTGGTCCGCCACGCAATCGCCAGCTTGCGTGACGCCATCATGACACCATCTCATTGAGTCAGCGTCAAGAGTGAAGGAGCCAGTCCCGGGACTTAAGGCGACCGTGACGTGCTGGCGTTTGTCGTCCAGCAAGAAGAGAGGAGGGAGCGATGAAGACTCATCGTGACCGATCGAACGACGCCGCTGGGCGGCAAAGGGCAGCACGCCGCTTCGCGGTCGGTCGGGGAGGCCGGCTGGGGGCGTCGAGCGCCTCGACCGGGTATCCTGACCCGGCCTCCGGCCCTCTCCTACCCAGCCGGCCTCCCCGACCGATCACGGTCACCTTAAGTCCCGGGACTGGCTCCTAGCATGCAGCCCGTCACCCGCTTCGCGCCTTCTCCCACCGGACGGTTGCATCTGGGCCACGCTTATTCGGCGCTGAAGGCCCATGATCATGCGCGGCAGCGGGAGGGGAGCTTCCTGCTCCGGATCGAGGATATCGATCCGGGCCGGGTGCGGGCCGACTTTGTCGACGGCATTCTCGAAGACATGCTCTGGCTCGGCCTCGAATGGGACGACGAGATCGTCTATCAGTCCGAGCGGCTCGATCTCTATGCGGCGGCGCTGGACAGGCTGAAGCAGGCGGGCCTGGTCTATCCCTGCTTCTGCACCCGCGCCGACATCGCCGCGAGCGTCGCCGCGCCGCACGGCCCCGACGGGCCGCTCTATCCCGGCACCTGCCGCGGCCGCGCGGCGCCGGATCTGTCCCGGCCCCATGCCTGGCGGCTGGACATGGCGGCGGCGATGGCGAGCGCCGGGGCGCTGGTCTGGACCGATCACGGCCAAGCCGTCGCCGCCCGCCCCGACCTGCTCGGCGACGTCGTCCTCGCCCGCAAGGACGCGCCCGCTTCCTATCATCTCGCGGTCACCGTCGACGATGCGGACCAGGGCGTCACCGACGTGGTCCGCGGCGCGGATCTGTTCGCCGCCACCCATGTCCACCGCCTGCTGCAGGCCCTGCTCGGCCTGCCGACACCTTGCTATCACCATCACGGGCTGCTGGCCGACGCGGACGGGAACCGCCTCGCCAAGCGCCACGGCGCCAGCAGCCTGGCGGACCTGCGCGCCGAAGGGATGGATCCAGCCATGCTCGTGGCAGCCCTGCGCCACGACCAAATGCCCGCTGGCTATTCGCTCCCGCAGGCGTAAAGGGTCCTCCCATGAAGGTGCTCCTGATCATCCTCATCATCCTGTTCGCGCTCGCGACGCTGTTCGTGCTGGTCAAGGGCGTGATCGGCATGGCGCAGGGCAAGGACATTACCGGCCAGCGCTCGCAGGACCTCATGCGCAAGCGCATCCTCTTCCAAGGGATCGCGATCCTGCTCGCCGCCGCCTTGCTCGCCGTCATGAGCAGCGGCGCCCGCTGAGCGCGGTCGATGGTCAGGCTCAACAAGATCTACACCCGCACCGGCGATGCCGGGGAGACCGGCCTGGTCGACGGCTCCCGCGCCTCCAAGGCCGATCCGCGCTTCGCGGCGATCGGCGACGTGGACGAGGCCAATTCGGCGATCGGGGTGGCGCTGCTGGCGGTGACGGACGGCGAGGCGCGCGCGATGCTGGGGCGCATCCAGAACGAATTGTTCGATCTCGGCGCCGATCTCGCCACGCCCGCGGGGATCGAGGGCGCGCTGCGCATCCAGCCCGGCCAGACCGACCGGCTGGAGCGCGAGATCGACGCGATGAACGAGGAGATCGAGCCGCTCCGCTCCTTCATCCTGCCCGGCGGCGGCGGCGGCTCCGCCCAGCTCCATCTCGCCCGCGCGGTGGCGCGGCGCGCGGAGCGGGCGGCGGTGGCCTCGGCCGACGCCTTCAGCCCGGACGCGCTCAAATATCTCAATCGCCTCTCGGACCATTTGTTCGTGCTCGCGCGTTGGGTGGCGAGAGAGCAAGGCGGGGATATCCTCTGGCAACCGGGAGCGACGCGCGGCGGGTGAATCCGTTCACCTTTTGTGCTGGTTTCCGGGTGAGACTTGCGCTAACGACCCGACCACGGGAGGCAGGCAATGGCGACACAGGCCCGGATCCAGACGAAGACGGCCCTGGCCGCCGCTTATGCGTCCGTTCGCCAGCTGAGCCTCGCCATCGCCGCGCCGCTTTCCGACGCCGAGGCCTGCCTGCAGCCCATGCCGGACGCGTCGCCGGCCAAATGGCACCTCGCCCACACCACCTGGTTCTTCGAGACCTTCGTGCTGCGCGATCATCTGCCCGGCTACGAGGCCTATGACGAGGGCTTCGCCTATCTCTTCAACTCCTATTACGAAGGCGAGGGCGAGCGCCATCCGCGGCCCAAGCGCGGGCTGATCGCGCGACCCTCGCTGGACGCGGTGCGCGCCTGGCGCGCGGCGGTCGACGAGGCCCTGCTCGGCGCCATCGACCGGCTGCCGGCCGATCTCATCACTCTCGGCCTCAACCATGAGCAGCAGCATCAGGAATTGATGCTGATGGACCTGACCGCCGCCTTCTTCGAGAATCCGCTGCGCCCGGCGGTGTGGGCGGGCGAGGCGGCCCCGCCCACCATCCTGCCGCCGCCCATCGCCTGGCTGGAGGGGCGCGAGGAACTGGTCGAGATCGGCCATTCGGGCGAGGGTTTCGCCTTCGATTGCGAGGGGCCGCGCCACAAAATCTGGCTCTATCCGCATCTGCTCGCCGACCGGCTGGTCACCAATGCCGAATGGCAGGCCTTCATGACCGACGGCGGCTATGCCGATCCCTTGCTCTGGCTCTCGGACGGCTGGTCCTGGGTGCAGAGCGAGAAGATCGCGGCGCCGCTCTACTGGGTGGGCGGCGAGGGCGGCTGGCAGCGTTTCGCGCTGGACGGGATGCGGCCGGTCAATCCGGCCGAGCCGGTTTGCCACATCTCCTATTACGAAGCGGACGCTTTCGCCCGCTGGGCGGGCGCGAGGCTGCCGACCGAGGCGGAATGGGAGGCGGCCGCCGCGCGCTTCGATCCGGACTCGGGCAACCAGCTCGACTCGGCGGGACCGGTCCGGCCACTCGCCGCCGAGGGCAGCGGCCAATGGTATGGCGATGTCTGGGAATGGACCGGCAGCGCCTATCTTCCCTATCCGGGCTTCCGTCCGGCCGAGGGCGCGGTGGGCGAATATAACGGCAAGTTCATGGTCTCGCAGATGGTGCTTCGGGGCGGCTGCTGCGCCACGCCGCGCGGCCATATGCGGGCCAGCTACCGCAATTTCTTCTACCCCCACCAGCGCTGGATGTATTCCGGCCTGCGGCTGGCCAGGGACGCATGATGGCGGACGTCGAACCGATGCAGCGCAATGTCGATCCGGCTTTCCGGGCGGACGTGCTCGCGGGTCTCGCCGCGCCGATTCCGGCGATCCCGGCGCGCTGGTTCTACGATCATCGCGGTTCGGAACTGTTCGAGGAGATCACCCGGCTTCCCGAATATTATCCCACGCGGACCGAAACGGCCTTGCTGGAGCGGTACAGCGCCGAGATCGCGGCCCGTGTCGGCACGGGCGAGGCGGTGATCGAGCTCGGCTCGGGCTCCTCCGCCAAGACCCCGCTCCTGCTCCGCGCCGTGCGGCCGTCCGCCTACGTCCCCGTCGACATCAGCGGCGATTTCCTGCGCGAGAGCGCGGCCGCGCTGCAGCGGGAAATGCCGGACCTGCCCATCTATCCGGTCGAGGCGGATTTCACCCGCCCGTTCGATCTTCCCGCCGAGGTGCGCGAAGCGGCGAAGCTGGGCTTCTTCCCGGGCTCCACGATCGGCAATTTCGTCGCCCGCAGCGGCGTCGACCTGCTGCGCGCGATGAAGGAAACGCTGGGCGACGGCGCCCGGCTCGTCATCGGCATGGACCGGATCAAGGACGTCGACACCCTGGTCCGCGCCTATGACGACGCGGCGGGCGTCACCGCCGCGTTCAACCTCAACCTGCTCCACCGGATCAACCGCGAGCTCGAGGCCGACGTGCCGGTCGACGCCTTCCGTCACCGGGCGATCTGGAACGACGCGCTCAGCCGGATCGAGATGCACCTGGAAGCGGTGCGCGACATCGCCTTCACGATCTGCGGCCGGCGCTTCGCCTTCCGCGCGGGCGAGACCATCCATACCGAAAACAGCCACAAATACGGCCATCGCGACAGCCGCATCCTGCTGCGCGCCGCTGGCTGGGGCGTGGTCGCGGAATGGACCGACGAACGCGAGTGGTTCTCCATCCTGCTGACCGAGGCAGAGCCGACCCGTTTCGCCCCCTGAACGGCGATTGCTCCCCCTGATCGCCCCGGCTACATCAGGCGCACCACGCCTGCGCCGGAGACGTCATGATCAATGCCCTGTTCGATATTGCCCACATCCTGCTGCAGGTCTTGATGTGGATCATCATCATCCAGGCAATCCTGTCCTGGCTGGTGGTGTTCAACGTCGTCAATACGCGCAACGACTTCGTCCGCGCCTTCTTCAACGCGCTCGAACGGATCACGGCTCCGCTCTACCGGCCGTTGCGCCGCATCCTGCCCGATTTCGGCGGCATCGATTTCTCGCCGATCGTGGTCCTGCTGATCATCATCGTGCTCGACCGGCTGCTGCTGGGTGCGCAGATCGACCTGATTCGCTCCGGCGCGATCGCCGCGTGAGCGTCATCGACGGCAAGGCCTTTGCCGAGGGACTGCGGGACAGGGTCGCCGCCGCCGTCCCGGGCTTCGCCGCCGCCACCGGCCGCGCGCCCGGCCTCGCCGTGGTGCTGGTCGGCGAGGATCCGGCCAGCGCCGTCTATGTCCGCTCCAAAGGCAAGGCCACGCTTGCCGCCGGCATGGCGAGCTTCGAGCACAAGCTGGATGCGTCGACCGCCCAGGAGGAACTGCTCGCCCTGATCGCCCGGCTGAACGCCGACGAGAATGTGGACGGCATTCTCGTCCAGCTGCCGCTGCCGGCGCAGATCGACGAGAAGGCCGTGCTTGCCGCGATCGATCCAGACAAGGACGTGGACGGCTTCCATATCGTCAATGCCGGCCGGCTCGCGGTCGGCGAGGACGGGCTGGTGCCCTGCACGCCGCTCGGCTGCCTGATGCTGCTCAAGGACCGGCTCGGCGATCTGTCCGGGCTCGACGCGGTGGTGATCGGCCGCTCGAACATCGTCGGCAAGCCGATGGCGCAATTGCTGATCCGGGAAAGCTGCACGGTCACCGTGGCGCACAGCCGCACGCGTGACCTGCCCGGCACGGTGCGCCGCGCCGATATCGTCATCGCCGCCGTCGGCCGGCCGGAGATGGTGAAGGGCGACTGGCTGAAGCCCGGCGCGACCGTGATCGACGTCGGCATCAACCGGGTCGAGGCGGGCGAGGGGAAGACGAAACTGGTCGGCGACGTCGATTTCGCCTCGGCGAGCGCGGTCGCGGGGGCGATCACCCCGGTGCCCGGCGGGGTCGGGCCGATGACCATCGCCGTGCTGCTGCGCAATTGCGTGGTCGCGGCGCATAAGCGGGCGGGCCTGCCCGCGCCGGACGGCCTGTGATCGAGCTCTTCGTCTCGGCCTTCGTCACCTTCCTGGTGGTGATCGATCCGCCGGGCTGCGCCCCGATCTTCGCCAGCGTCACCAAGGGCGCGACGCCGCAGCACCGCCGGGCCATGGCCTTCCGCTCGGTGCTGATCGCCGCCGGAATCCTGATCTTCTTCGGCTTGCTCGGGCGCGACCTGCTGAAGGCGCTCGGCATCAGCCTCAACAGCTTCCGCATCGCCGGCGGGCTGCTGCTGTTCCTGATCGCCATCGACATGGTGTTCGAGAAAAGGACCGAGCGGCGGGAGGATAGGGCCGAGGAGGTGGCGCGTGACAAGCCGGAGGACATTTCCGTCTTCCCGATGGCGATCCCGATGATCGCCGGGCCGGGCTCGATCGCCTCGATCATGCTGCTCATGTCGCGCAGCGAGGGCTGGGCGGAGTTCCTGCTCGTCTGGGCGGCGCTGGGCGCGACCCTCGTCCTGACCTTGCTCTGCCTGCTGCTCGCCGGGCCGCTGATGAAGCTGCTCGGCCACAAGATGGAGGCGATGATCACCCGCCTGCTCGGCGTGATCCTCGCCGCCCTCGCCGTTCAGTTCGTCGTCGACGGCATCAGGCGCAGCTTCTTCTAGAGTTTGCTCCAGTTGGGTTGAATCGCACTCCGTTCGCCCTGAGCCCGTCGAAGGGCGTTCCTTTTTGTCACCGCAAGGAAGGGGAGGGCTTCGACAAGCTCAGCCCGAACGGTTGTGAAATTCAAACCTGGTGGACTCGTCTCTAGCGCTGCGGCCCGGGCGTGGTCGGCTGCGCGGCCGGCTGGGCCGGCGGCGGCGGGTTGCGCACCACGCGCCACATCCGGAAAGGCGATTCGCGGGGCAGCGGCACCGGCACCAGCCAGTTCGGCACGCGATTCTGGGAGAGCTGGTCATAGAAGCCGCCCGCCGCCTCGGCCCGGTAGATGGTCGATTCCGACATCATCGGGCAGATCAGGATATAATCCGCATGGTAGCGCTCGGCGGTGGCGCGGGCATTTTCGGCGGTGCCGCGAAACGCCCGCATGACGTCGACGATCTCGGCCGCGTTGCGGTGATAGGGGCCGGTAATGGCGTCATGGTGCGTCAGCGTGATCAGCCGGGGGCCGAGATCGACGAAGGTCATCACCATGCCGCGCGGTTGCCGGGCGATCGGCGCCATCGCCCACATGGTCGGGCAGCGGCTATTGGCGGTGTTCACCTGCTGGCGATAGGCGCTGACCGGCGCCGGCGCGTTGATCCAGCCGGTCAGCCAGCCCCGCGCGAGCGCGACGGTCAGCAAGGCGATGAGCGCGACCGAGCCGAGCCGCGCGAGCCTGTTCCGGAAGCCCATCACCCAGACCAGGATGATCCAGGCGAAGGCGCCCGCTCCGGTCGCGCCGAGCAATTGCGCGGCGGGCCCGGCCCGCGTCTGCCAGGCGAGCAAAGCGGTGCCCATCAGGCAGAGGAAGGTGATCGCGGCCCAAGCGATGAAGATGTCGCGCGAGGGCGACAGGGGTACGGTCCCCTCGGCCCGGGCGCTTTTCTCCTCCAGCAAGGCCTCGCGATGGGTGACCGTCAGCATGGCGAGGCCGCCGACCAGCCCGGCGAGCGGCAGGGTGAGGGTCTGCATCGCCGTGTCCCAGCCATGCTTCCAGATCGGCATCGCCTCGCGCACCTTGGAGAGCCAGAGCCGCTCTAGCTCGGGCGAGCTCTGCTCGAGCCGGCCGAGGCATTGCGGCCAGACCAGCGCGAAGGCGCCGGCGATCGCGACCCCGCCCAGCGCGGCGAGACCGAGCCGGCCCTGCCAGGTGCCCGGCGTGCGCCAGGCGAGCAGCATCGCGATCGCGCCGGCCACGACCATCGCGGAGAGCCACACCGGCGACAGCACGTCGCACATCGGCGCCCGGTTCGCCTCGGAGGTGAAGATCAGATAGCCGAGCGCGCAGCCGCCGGCGAGGGTCAGGCCATAGGCGAACAGCCGCCGCGGCTCGCCGTCGCGGATCCACATCAGCACCGCGATCGCGCCGGCGGCGGCGAGGTAGAGCAGCATCTCCAGGCCGACGACCAGGGACAAGGTCGTCGCCACGCCCAGCGTGATTCCCGAACGGAGGGGATTTCGGTCGGTCAGCGCCGCCGCCGCCCAGGCAAGGAAGGCGAGCTGCCAGCCATGATGGTCGATGCGGAGCGGCTGCCACATGCCGGTGACCGAGCCGCCGCAGGCGAGGAAGGCCAGCGCCAGCAGATAGGCGTAAGGCGACACCAGCCGCCGGGTCATCAGGGCGACCGCGTACATTGCCGCAAGCATCGGCAGCAAAGGCGCCACGGTGACCGCGATCGTCTCGGCGGTTCGCCCCCCGAAGACGGGCGTGAAGAGCAGCTTCAGCCCCGCGATCGGCAGATCGACCAGCCGCGACCAGTGGATGTTCGAGCCGGCCATGCGGTGCTGGGCGAGATCGTACCAGCCCTGGCCCTCGATCAGGCCGCGGACCTGCATCATCCGCATATTGTCGTCGGTGTCGCTGAGCGAAAAGCCCTGGATCCGCGCCCAGTTGCTGACCACGAACCAGGCGGCGAGGCCGAGCCAGATCACGGCCGTCCACCACCGCCATTGCCGGTCAACAAACCTGAACGGCGCCCCCGCTTCACCCGGCATAGACGTTTCTTTTCTTTTCAATCCGAAGCACCGGCATTAGTCGCTCCGCTTCAAAGGGCAAGCGGGGGCCGTACGCGGCGGGATGAAGCAACTGGTTCAACAGCATAAGGACGTGATCGGGCAGATCGTCCGGTTCGGCATGGTCGGCGGCTTCGTCACCAGCCTCTATGCGATCGTCTATTCGCCGCTCGCCAAGTTCGAGATCGTCACCCCGCAAATCGCGAATCTGGCGGGCTATTTCGTCGCGATGGTGACGGGCTACGTCCTGCACAGCCGCTGGAGCTTCAAGGGCCACGGCACGCGCGACAATACGGCGCGCACCACCTCCCGCTTCTTCGCGGTCAGCCTGGTGAGCCTCGGCCTGAACGCTTTGTTCGTCTTCGTCCTGACCGCGCCCAACATGCTGGCGGGGCCCTGGTGGTGGCCGCTGATTCCGATCCTGTTCGTGACGCCCCTGGTCACCTTCTCCCTCAACCGCCTCTGGGTGTTCGCGTGATCTGCTCGCTGACGCTCGACCGGCACCGGCCCACTCCCCCACCCAGCCTCCCGACAGGATATGCTATGGGAGGCTGGGTGGGGGAGCGGGCCGGTGCCGCCTCCGAAAGAAAGTCCTGATGGACCGCAGCGTCTACGACAATATGGCGAAGCTGGACGAGCAGCATTGGTGGTATGTCGCCCGGCGCGACGTGCTCGACCGGCTGATCCGGCGGCGGATCAAGCTGCCGGACGAGGCGCGCATCCTGGAGATCGGCTGCGGCACCGGCCACAATCTGCCCATGCTCGGCCAGTTCGGCGCGGTGGACGCGATCGAGATCGACGCC
>DATJUQ010000057.1:0-53759 GCA_035502235.1 Allosphingosinicella sp. | reverse complement strand
GCTCGACCATCGACAGGCGGCCGAGAGACGGCATCTCGTCGAGCAGGAACAGGACAGGCTTGTCAGGCTTCATGGCGATGTTGCGCGCGTTGACCGTGATCGCCTGCTGAATGAGCAGGCGCAGCCAGCGCCCGAAGGCGTTGAGCCTATCGGCAGGCAGCACGAGATAGACCGTCACCGCCTTCGCCTTGAGATCCTCGAACTTGAAGTTCGAGGATGAAAGGCTGTCCCTGATACGCGCGCTGTCGAGGAAATGCGTTTCGGCCTGGGCCGAGGCGACGACATTGGCCAGCAGCTTGTCTTCTTTTTGCAAGCTCCGCGCACCGGTGCTCGCCACCACATGATGCGGCGAGTCCGCCATCCGCTCGAAAAGTTTCTCCATCTCGTCGGCATCGAGCAGGAGCAGGTCGCGCACGCGCCCCAAATGCCGCGCGCTTTGCTCGCGCTCATCCGTCGCCACGTACAGGATTAGCCCTTGCAGCAGCGCCTTAGCTTCCTCGCTCCAGAAGCGGTCGCCGTGCTGGCTCGGCACAACCAGCGCGTCCGCAAGCAGCATGGCGTTCTCCGTCATGTCGGGATCGCCGCGCACGAGCCAGTCCAGCGGATTGAAGCGCGCCTGGCTGGCGCTCGCTTCGCTGGCGATGCCCCACGGATCGACGACGAAGACATCTTGCCCCATCGCGCCGCGCGCCTGCGACGTGATGAGCGCGTTCTCGCCCTTCGGGTCGATGACCAGCGCTGAGCCGCAATAGGTCAGCAGGTTCGGGATGATGGCGCTGACGCCTTTGCCCGAGCGCGTCGGCGCTATCGTCAGCAGATGCCTATCGCTCTCATAATGAACGCGTTCGATCTTGCCGGGCTTTGACGCCGCGCCGAGCAGCAGACCGGTCCCGCCGAGCAGATAGTTGCCCTCCAAATAATCCCAATCCGCCCATTGCGCGGAACCGAAGCTCTCCGTGCGGTCGGGCTTGATGCCGCTCATGAGGCCGAGGCCGATGGCGGCCATGAAGGCGACGAGCGAGAAGATGATGAGGGCGATCAAGCGCCATTCGTCCTCTGTCTCGCCAACAATGACCGTCGCGAACGCGCCGATCAGCGCGAGCGCGTGAGGCCGGTACGGCTTGGAGTGACGCGAGAAGCACCAGCCCAGCGCGAAGCCGAGCATGGCGGCCGTCCCGAAAATCACCGGCCCCATCAGGCTTTCGACATTCTGAATGAGCGCCGCGGAGGAAACGACACCGGCGCCGCCGAGCAGCGCGATTTGAACGCCACGTTCTTCAGTCGATTGAACAGTCATGTCCGTTCTCCGTCATCGGTCGAGGGAAAGGCCGCGCTGCCGGCGTCGCGTTCGCTTCACGGCAGGCGGGTCTGGGCGGCGCGCGTTGCGGCGCAGCGCCTGGACGAGT
Source organism: Allosphingosinicella sp. (assembly GCA_035502235.1). GTDB lineage: Bacteria > Pseudomonadota > Alphaproteobacteria > Sphingomonadales > Sphingomonadaceae > Allosphingosinicella. Next base: position 52,353 of record DATJUQ010000057.1, on the reverse strand, counting down.
TCGCGCGTCAGGAGACGGCGTTCATGGACGTGGCCTCTGCGGCGCGCGGCCAGCTTGGCTTGCAGCGGCTGTCGCGCGTCGAGTTGTCCGAGGATCAAAGCGTCGCTCTCGCTGCGGTCGCGCCGCATTCCGATCAGCGCTTCGCGCTCATTGATTCTGCGAATGCCAAGGGCGCGGCCCGTGATGTTGTCCCAGAGACCGAGCAGGCCAGCACGCAGCCGGTCGCTTCGCTCCTGCGTCTCACGCGCCCAGCGCTCTTGCTGGCGGCGGGTCAGCTCTTCGCGCTCGCGTGCGTGCGTCCTTTGGAGTGCGTCGATTTCAGCGCGGATCGGCGCGAGATCGCTGAGCTGCTTTCCCTTGGCGTCGGCGATCAGAGCCTTGAGCTTGTCGGTGACGAGTCCGGCGATTGCATTTTGAACTTGGTCGAGGCTTGGCAGGGCGGCTTCGCCGGGCTTGGCGCGCGCTTCGCGCACCTTGATCCCCGTCCACTTCGCCAGTGCATAAATCTTGCCTTCGAGATCGACAGCGACGACGGCGCGGCGACCCCCTTGAGCGAGGAAGAAGCCGCGCTCGGCGAGATTGGCGGCGAGCGCGGGATAATTGTCCGAGCGCGCCCATGCCTCGCGGAACGCATCCTTGACCTCGCGCGGGTCGCTGCCTTGCCGCTTGGCCTGCTGCCACTCAGAGAGATCGAAATTGAGCGGCGACTTCCCGCCTAGGCTGCGCAGCCCTTCGGGCAGCGTCCAGCCGTGCTCTAGAAACAGCTCCTTCGACAGGCCGGTCAGCTTGCGCTTGAAATGCGCCATGTTGACCGCGCGCATTTTGGAGGCGTCGATGCGCGACCACACGACATGCGCGTGCAACCGCCCCTCCTTCTCGTGAAACACAATGGCGCGCGGCTGGCCGTCTAGGCCGAGAACCTTCTCGGCCTGGTCTGCCGCGCGCTCGAACTCAGCTTCGCCAACCCGCGCGCTTTGCGGCGGGTTGAGGCTCAGCGAGAACAGGAATTGCTTGCACTTCGTGCCCTTGGCGACGGCCTGCGCTTCCGTCAGCGCGCCGTGCAGATCGTCGGCGGCGAAGCCGCGCAATTCGTGCACGCGGACGTGCTCGTTATCCTTCTCATTGAGAAGGTGTGCGGCGAGGCCGGAGGCCCCCGCGCGCTGAGACCCTTTGAGGATCACAGCTCGAATCTCTTGCGCGCAGATGCTCGCGCGAATCCCTGCGACGTAGAGTCTCGGGCGGGCGGTTCCGCGCCCCGCTTCATGCCCAGCGCCGTCATGAGGAGCTGGCGCATGGCCCGGATATCTTCGCAGGCCGAGTAGATCGCCGCCTTGGTCTCGCGGTCGAAGTAAAAATTGCCTTCGTTAGCGTGCTTAGCGAGCTGGTTCAGATTGTTCGCGATACGGCTCGCGCCGAGGCAGGCGAGCACTTCAGCCAATGCCGATTTGTCCTTGAGCGGCGAGCGCGTTCGCGCGCGGCGCGGTTGCTCGACGTCAGGAAAGAGCAGTCGCTTGATATGAGCAGAGATCGCTTGCTCGCCTGAGGCGCGTTCCAGTCGTGCGCGTTCCTCAGGCGTAAGACGCATCGAGAAAGGCGCGGCGCGCCTTTTGATCGTATCGCAGCTCACGGCTATTGCCCCGGAGCTGGAGACTTGATCCCGATGCCCCGGACGGCGGCGCTCGCGCGTCCGTCCGTGCATTCCTCTACCGTTCCTGGGCTTCCTCTACCGAGGCTGGTATGTTGAAGAACGGCGTTCCATTCTTCCAAGACGCTGAAGAGGGAGTTTGAAGGCGCTCCTGCAGGGCGCGCCATTCCCCTTCCAACGAAAAACGCCCTCAGGGCCGGCCCGTGTCCACTTCGGCCTCGACTGACATGCCGGGGCGCAGCCGCGCCGCCGGCGCCTGGCCGGGATCGATGCGGATGCGGACGCCGATCCGCTGCGGCACCTTCACGAAATTGCCGGTCGCATTGTCGGGCCGGAGCAGGGAGAATTCGGAGCCGGTCGCGGGCGACACGCGTTCGACCCGGCCGGTGAGGCGCGCGCCGCCCAGCGCGTCGACGGTGAAGGCGGCCGGCTGGCCCTCGGCGATGGCGCGGGTCTGCGCCTCCTTGAAATTGGCGATGACCCAGAGCTCCTGCGGCACCAGCACCAGCAAATTGGTGCCGTTGGTCACATATTGGCCGAGGCGGGTGCCGATCTCGCCGACGCGGCCGTCCTCCGGCGCGCGGATGATCGTATTCTCCAGATCGATGCGGGCGAGGCGCAATTGCGCGCGGGCCGCTTCCACCTGCGCCAGCAGCGCGCCGCGATTGACCTCCACCGTCCGGATCTCCTGGCGGGCGATGTCGCCGCCCGCCTGCGCCTGCCGCACCATGGCCTGGGTCTGGCGGAGCCCGGCAAGGTCGCGGTCGCGGTCGCGCCGCGTGACCCAGCCCTGACGGCTCAATTCCTCGGTGCGGCCCATGTCGGCCGTCGCGCGGTCGAGCTGGGCGCGGGCATTGGCCAGCTCCGCGTCGCGCGCGCGCAGCCCGGCGACGCGCGCCGCGCGCGCCTGGTCGCTATTGGCGAGGTCGGCGAGCCGGGCGTCGACCGCGGCCTCGGCCTGGGCGACCCGCGCCCGGTAGATGCGGTCGTCGATCCGGGCGAGGATCTCGCCGCGCCGGACCTGCTGGTAGTCGCGCACGCGCACCTCTACGACATAGCCGCTCACCTGCGGCGCGATCACCGTGGTGCGGCCGCGGACATAGGCATTCTCCGTGGTCTCGGTGGCCGAGGCGAAGGGCGGCAGGCCCCAGGCGTAGAGCACCGCCAGCAGCGCCGCGCCGGCGATGAGCAGGATCGCGATCAGGCCCGCGGGGCGGCGGCGTGGCGGCGTCCAGGTCGCGGGCGGATCGGACTCGGCCGCGGGCGGTTCGGGCGGCGCGGCGGGTTCGGGCGGCGGCGCGACCGCGGGCGGCGCTTTCTCGACGGGCGGTTCGGCGGCGGTGGCGGCGGCTTCGGTCATGACGGAGTCTCCGCGGCCGGGCGCCGGGCGCGCAGCGTCGTGAAGAGGATCGTCGCGGCGATCAGCGTCGCGGTGGCGAGCGCGATCAGGGCGACGAGGCGGAAGGTGTCGTTGAAGGCGAGGATATTGGCCTCGCGCAGGACCGCTTGGCTGAGCCGGGCGGCGCTTTGCTGGGCGAGCGCGGCGGGATCGGTCAGCGTGCCCGAAAGCGCCCCGGCGGCGGCGCGGAGCTGCTCCTGCAGCGCGACATTGCCGGCGGTAAGCTGCTCGGCCAGCCCCGCCGCATGGGCCCGCGCGCTTTCGGCCTGATAGGTGCCGAGAAAGGCCGCGCCGGCGAGGCCGCCCAGATTCTGCGTGGTGCTGAACAGGACGATCACGCTGACCAGATGATCGCCGCCGCGCTGCAGCACCTGCAGCACGCCGGTGAGCAGGGCCGGGGCGATGAACAGGCAGGTGCCGCAGCCGATCAGCGCCTGGCTCAGATAGAGCTGGGCGGGCCGGGTCTGGTTGGTGGCATGGCTGTCCAGCCAGGCGGCGAGGGCGATGATCAGGGTCGCGGCGAGGACCTGGTGGTTCAGGCGCTGCGGGCCGAGCCTGGCGACCAGCAGGGCCATGACGATCGTGCCGAGCAGCATGGCGAGCGCCACCAGTATGAAGAGCAGCCGCAGCTGGTCGTTGTTCAGTCCCGTGGCGGCGAGCAGCCCCACCGCGCCATAGGTCTGCTCCGCGAGCGTGAACCGGACCAGCAGGGCGACCAGGGCGAAGCGCAGCATCAGGCTGGTGCTCAGCCAGTCGATGAGCAGCAGGGGCCGGGCGCGGCCGCGCTCGACCAGGATCGCGCCCGCGAGTAGCGGCACGGAGGCGGCGAGCATCCAGCCGAGCCGGGGCGAGTCGAACCACCAGAGCAGCCGCCCCTGCGCCAGCACGCCGCAGATCAGCAGCATCGCCGGGACGGCGAGCGCCATGGTGACGAAATCGAGCGGCTCGAACGCCTTCTGCTTCTCGCTCGGCGGCAGCCGGACCAGATGCAGCATCAGCAAGGCGGAAAGCGCGAGGATGAGTTCGACCAGGGAGAGGCCGCGCCAGGCGCCGAGCGCGAGGAACTCGACCGGGAAGAGCCGCGCCAGCACCGGGCCGAATTGCGAGATGCAGATGGCGAGGCCGACCGCGATCGGCTTGGCCGGCGCCGGCACGGTCTGCAGCAGATCGAAGATGGTGATGGCGAGCAGGGCGCCGCCGGCGAGGCCGCTCGCCGCGCGCACCGCAGCCATGGCCGGGAAGCCCGGCGCCAGCAGCTGGATCAGGGCAGTCAGCGCGTAGAAGAGCAAAAGCAATTGCGTCACCGGCTGGATGCCGAACTGGGTCCGCGCCTTGACGAGCAGCAGGTTGGCGGTGGCGTTCATCGCGACCGTGATCGCGGGCAGCCAGGCCGCTTCGGCGGCATAGAGGCCCGCGCTGCCCGCGATGGCGGCCTGGTTCACGCTGACCAACCCGCTGCCCAATGTCGCGACAACCCCGGAGATCAGAGCGGCGGCGAGATAGGCGGCCTTGCGCCGGCCCGGATGACGGGGCGTGAACGGGCCGCCCGGGAAGAGCGGCCGCTCGTGCGGCGCGAACCGGTAGGGGAGGGCGCCGGTCCCGGTCATGGCCCGCCGGGCGCGGTCCGGTAGCGGGCTTCGAGCGTGGCGATCTGCGCGTCGGAGACGCCGGCCGCGCGGGCGGCGTCCGTCTCCGCCGCGATCCGTGCCCGGAGGCGATGGCGCAGGACGACGGTGAGCCGGCGCAGGCTCTCGAGGCGGGGATCGGCGAGCCGGCGGCGCGGGGCGAGGCCGAGCAGGTTGCGGAGCCAGCGCGGCACGCGGCCGACGCCCAGCGTGGCGGGATCGTCGCGCTCGCCGAGCCAGACGGCCAGCGTCTCGAACGCGCCGAAGTCCGGCGACGGCGCCGACCGCACGGCCTCGTTCAGGCGGCGGGTGTCGGCGAGGATTCCCGTCATCGTCTCGGTATCGAAAGCGCGATAGGCCATGAGATCTCCATCCTCTCTTGCCCCACCGCCTCGCCAATGCCGTCGGCCCTCGCCCCAGCCCAGCTATCTCTTGGTATGCCCGGCCATCGCCACAGGGCCCAATCGCGGCGGCTTCGTCGCCGCGCGCGCCGGCTTAATCGCAGCCTACTTCACCATTCATCCTTCCTTCAGCACGATTCATCGACACATCACGCCGCGACAAACCGCGCTCTTGCGGCGTCGTTACAGGGTTCATGAGGGGTCAAATGAAACGTCTTGGGACTGCACTTGTGCTTGGCGCCGCGATGACGGCTTTCGCTCTCTCGCCGGCCGCGATCGGCCAGGGAAGTTCCCAGACGGGCCCGCGCCCGCTTTCCGTCGGCCAGAGCCTGACCGGGGAATTGAGCGCGAACGATCCGCAGCGCCGCTCTGGCAAGTTCGAGGACGTCTACGTCCTGCAGGGCCGCCGCGGCGAGCGCGTCGACCTGCGCCTGCTGTCGAGCGAGTTCGATCCCTATCTGGTGGTGAACGGCCCTTCCGGCTTCAGCCTCTCCAATGACGACGAGGAAGGCGCCGGCGAATCGGTGAACAGCCGCCTCGTCATGCAGTTTCCCGAGGATGGCGCCTATCGCGTCTCGGTGACCAGCTTCCGCGCCGGGGAGACCGGCAATTACCGCCTGCAGGCGAGCGTCCCCGCCGGCAATGTCCGCGTTAGCCAGCCCCAGCCGGCCTCGCCGATCCGCGTCGGCCAGGTCGTCAACGGCACACTCAATCGCGGCGACGGGCAGCGGGCCGGCGGCGAATATCAGGACCAGTATCGGTTCAGCGGCCGCCGCGGCCAAAGGGTGCGGATCGAGCTGACCGCCAGCGGCGGCGAGATGGACACCTATCTGATGCTGCGCCGGCCCGACGGCACCGAGGACGCCAATGACGACGCCGAATATGGAGGCGAGCGTTCGCTCAACAGCCGCATCGATACGGTACTTGCGGAGGATGGCGACTATGTCGTGGTCGCCACCACCTACCGGCCGAACACGACCGGCGGCTATCGCCTGAGCCTGCAGCAGAGCCCCGGCCTGGCCCGCCAGATGCGCGTGCAGGGCGGGCCGCGCGTGATCGCGCTGGCGATCGGCGTCTCCGATTATGGCGAGCGGACCAGCAACCTGCCCAATACCGACGCCGACGCACGCGAGCTGTACAACAGCCTGCGCCAGGCCGGCATGCTCCATCCGGCGAGCCGGCTGCTCGTCAACGAGGAGGCGACGACCAAGAACGTCACCGACGCGCTGGCCCGCATCGCCGCGCAAGCGGGGCCGGACGATCTCTTCATCTTCTTCTTCTCCGGCCATGGCGACCAGGTGAACGTGCCGGTCAGCCGGGCGGAGCTGGACGGCCGCGCGGAGACGATCGAGCTGTACGACGCGGCGATGCGCGACTCGCAGCTGCATCCGCTCTTCGGCCGGGTGCAGGCCCGCATGTCGATGCTGGTGATCGACGCCTGCTATGCCGGCGGCTTCCGCAGCCTGATCGACCGCCCGAACGTGTTCGGCCTGTTCAGCTCGGAGGAGGACCTGACCAGCCTCGTCGCCTCGCGCTACCAGGCGGGCGGCTTCCTCTCCTACTTCCTGCGCGCGGGCATCGCCGGCGAGGCGGACGATGACGGCGACCGCATCGTCACCGCCGGCGAGCTTTCCACCTATGTCCGCCGGCGCTTCCGCCGCGAGGGCGACATCCCCGCCGAGACCCGCGAGGACGAGCGCAACTTCCAGAACCTGCTGGTCGAGCGCGGCGGCGTCCATATCGACGACGTGGTCGTCCGCCTCGCCGGCGGCGAGACCCGGACCGCCATGCCGGCGGCGCCCGCGGTCCGCCAGGCCGTCGCGCGCACCGATGCGCCGAGCGACGAGGACGAGGCCTGGAGCGGCGAGGAGGAGGTCGAGGGCAAGGCCCCGCTGCCGCGGCGGGTCAAGCCCGCGCGGCGGTAAGCGGGGCTCAGGCCAGCTCGGCGAGGTCCAGCAGCGAGAGCAAAGCGGACCTCGCCGCCGCGATCCGGCTCCACAAGTCCGGATCGGCCAGGTCCTCGGGCGCGATCCGCTCCGGCCACCAGGTCTCGATCAGCGCCGCGATCCGGTCCAGTTTCTCCGCGTCGACGAGGAAGCGGGGGTCGATCGTGGCGGGATCGGCGACCACGCGCAGGCGAAGGCAGGCCGGGCCGCCGCCATTGGCCATGGACTGGCGCACGTCGACCACGCAGAGCCGCCGGATCGGGCCGTTGCCGGCGACCAGCGCCTCCAGCCAGGCCCAGACCGGCGCGCTCTCCTTCGCCTCGCCGGGCAGGATCAAGGCCATGCCGCCCTCGGGCAGGCTCACCAGCTGCGCGTTGAACAGATAGGATTTCACCGCGTCGGCGAGGCTCACGACGCCGGCCGGCACCTCGACGATCTCGGTCTCGGGGAGCCGCCGCCTGAGGTCCGCGTAGAAAGCCTCCTTGTCGGCGAAGGCCTGCTCGTGCGCGAACAGGACATGCTCGTTCGCCACGGCGACCACGTCATTGTGGAAGGCGCCGGCGGCGATCGCCGCCTCGGACTGCTGGACGAACAGGGTGCGGGCGGGATCCAAACCGTTGAGCCGGGCAATCGCGCGTGATGCCTCGACATGCTGGCGGGCGGGGAAGGGGCCGCCGCTCAGGCCATAGACGAACACCTCCACCCCCGCGGCGCCATGCTCGGCGCAGAGCCGCATATGATTGGCCGCGCCCTCGTCGCCGAAGGTGGGCGGAACCGGCTCGTGCACGGCGAAATGCGCCGCGTCCGCGAAGGCCAGGCGGAGCTGGGCCAGGGTCTCGGTCCATTCGTGGCTGCGATGCGCCATGGTCCTGAGATTGGCGACGGTCAGGTGGCAGCGGCCGTCGGCGGTGTCGGGGGCGGGCGAGACGGTCGCCGCATTGGCCGCCCACATGGCCGAGGCCGAGAACGCGGCCGGGCGCAGCGCCTCATCGTCCTCGACCGTTGTGCCGAGCGCCGCCAGCCAGTCCCGGTTCGGCCGGCGGTGCGGCGGCAGCAGGCCCTGGACGAGGCCGAGCCCGACATTGTGCCGCATCTTCGCGACGCCCTGCAGGGCCGCCTCGCGCGGGAAGGCGACCTTGCCGGCATTGGCGGTGGCGGCGAGATTGCCGAGGCTCAGGCCCGCATAATTGTGGCTCGGCCCGACGATGCCGTCGAAGTTGATCTCGACCAGGCGCATCGGGTCAGCGCCCGACCGCGAGCAGGCCGTCGCCGACGGCCACGCCGATCAGCGCCGCCGCCGCCTGGTCGATCACCGCCTCGCCATTTTCGCGGACCGCGATATGGCCGTAGCCGGCCGCGAAGCCGCGCCGGTCGCCGGCGGCCAGCATCATCTTGCGCGCGCCCGGCGCATCCTCCTCGATCGCCGCCACCATCAGCTTCTGCGCCTCGCGCACGGTGCGGATCTCGTCGGTTTTCACCGACATGGTCGGGCCGCCGTCGAAAATGTCGACATAGCCCTCGCCCTCGAACCCCTCCTGCTCGAGCATCCGCATCGCCGCCCGGCCCGACGGATGGGGGACGGACATGATCGCGCGGGCGCTCTCCGGCAGCATGGCGGTGTAGATGGGCGTCTTCGGCATCAGGTCGGCGATGAAGCGGGTGCCGTGGGCGCCGTTGAACGCGTCCGCCTCCTGGAAGTTCATGCCGAAGAAGCGGCCCGCGATCGCGTCCCAGAAGGGCGAGCCGCCCGCCTCGTCGATCACCCCGCGCAATTCGGCCAGCACCTTCTCGGCGAAGCGCGCGCGGTGGAGCTTGATGAACAGGTAGCGGCTGCGCGCGAGCAGGACGCCGAGCCCGCCGGCGCGCTCGTTCGGATGAAGGAACAGGCCGCCCACCTCCGAGCTGCCCTCGAAGTCGGTGCAGAGCGTCAGCATTTCGGCGCGGAAGGTCTTGGCGAGCTCGGGCGAGGTCTGGGTGAGCGTGCTGATCCGGTAGGAATAGAAAGGCTCGACCATGCCGACCCGGCTGAACACCTGGCAGGTGCCGCGGATCGCGCCCGTCTCCGCATTTTCCAGCACGAAGAAGAAGAGGTCGCCCTTCGGGTCGCCCTCCTCGCGCGCGAAGGCGTCGTTGGAGCGGGCGAGCTTCGCGGTCAGCGCGCCCTTGTCCGGCGGGAGGTTCGTGAAGCCGCCGCCGGTGAGCTTGGCCATCTCGTAGATCGCCTGGAAATCCTCATGTCCTGCCGGACGTACCCTGAAGCTCACAAATCCTCCCCATGAGCGAGACGCAGGATGGTCAGGGCGGACAGTTGCGCGCGCTCGACCAGGCTCTCGACGATCAGATATTCGTCGCTGCTGTGGATGGACCCGCCGCGCACGCCCATCGTGTCGACGACGGGCACGCCGCAGGCCGCGATATTGTTGCCGTCGCAGACCCCGCCGGAATCGCGCCAGCCTATCTCCTGGCCGAGGTCGGCGCCGGAGCGGGCGACCAGCTCGAACAATTTGCGCGCCTTGGGGTCGATCGGCTTGGGTGCGCGGCTGAAGCCGCCATGGCTGTGGATGGTCACGTCATGCTTGGCCGCCACCACCGCCACCGCGTCGTCGAGCAGCCTCTGCGCCTCGGCCTGCAAAGCCGGCGTGCGCGGGCGCATGTTGACGCGCAGCACCGCATGGTCGGGCACGACATTGTTGGGCGAGCCGCCCTCGATCTTCGCCGGATTGACGGTGAGCCCGTCCTGTCGCGCCGCGGCGAGGCGAAGGGCGAGATCGGCGGCGGCGAGGATGGCGTTGCGGCCTTCCTCGGGATTGCGCCCGGCATGGGCGGAGCGGCCGATGATCCGGATCGAGAAATTGCCGCTGCCGGGCCGCGCGCCGGCCAGCGTGCCGTCCGGCAAGGCCGAGGGCTCGTAGGTGAGCGCCGCTGTCTTGCCCTTCGCGGCTTGGGCGATCAGGGCCGCGGAGCCCGGCGAGCCGACCTCCTCGTCGGAATTGATCACCACCTCATAGCCGAGCTGCGGGACGCCGACGCTCTCCACCGCCTCCAGCGCGCGGAGCAGGACGGAAAGGCCGCCCTTCATGTCGGCGACGCCCGGGCCGCCGACCACGCCGTCGTCGAGCCAGCTGACCGCCTGGAACGGATGGTCGGCGCCGAACACCGTGTCCATATGGCCGGTGAAGAGCAACTGGACGGGCGCCTCCGGGCGGACCTTCAGATGCAGGTTGCGGCCGTGCGGGACGGGGACGAGGCCGCCGTCCGGGGCCATCGCCTCCACCGGCGCGGGCTCCTTCAGCGCCAGCGTCCCGGGCAGCACGGCATAGGCCCCGGCGAGCAGATCGGCGATGGCGGCGAGGCCGTCCAGATTGCGCGAGCCGCTGTTCACCTCGGCCCAGTTCAGCACCTGGCTGACCATCCAGTCGCCCTCGGCGCAGCGCGCGACGGCCGCCTGCTCAGTGCTGGAAAGACCCGCCATCAGGCCTCCCTAGCGCCGCACGGGGTCCGGCGGAACCCCCGGCCCGGTTCCCGTCAGAAGCCGTAGACGAGCGTGATCCGGCTCAGCGTATCGGTGGAGACCCGGCCCGTGGTCGGCTCGCTCTCATATTGCACATTGTAGGAGAGGCGCGCGGCCAGCGGGCCGAAGACCTGCGCCTCCAGGCCGGTGGTCGCGCTGAACGTATTGCCGCGCGAATCGAGGAAGGCGGAGCCGGTCTGGGTGAACTGGACGCCCGGTCGGAGCGTGAAGCGCGCATCGAGCGCGGCGCGGCCGGAAAAGCCGTTCTCGTCCGGGCCGGTGACCGGATCGACATGGCGGAAGGCGGGCCCGCCCTGCAGCTCGACGGAGACGCCCTCGCGCTGGAGCACGCGATAGCCGAGCCCGGCGGAGAGCGAATAGCGCGAATCGTAGCCGAGGACCGGATCGCGCTCCGCCTGGAGCAGGCCATAGGTCGAGAGCCGCTCGCTCACCTTGTAGCGGGGCTCGTAGGCGGCCATCAGCCGCTCCTGGGTCAGCGTGCCGTTGGTCTCCTGATAGGCGGCCTCGGCCCTGATCTCATGACGCCAGCGCGGGCCCTGCCGGGCGGCGGTGACCGAGGCATAGGCGCCCAAAGTGTCGACATTGCCCGTGGCGAGCGAGGCGCCGACCTCGCCGCGGCCCGACCAGCGGATCGGCGGCGTCGCGGGACCGGGGGCGGGGGCCGGCGGCGCGACCGGCGAGGGCGCCGCGATCGTCGCGGGCCGCTCGGCCAGGCGGGCGGCGATGCGGCGGTCGAGCGCGTCGGCCAGCTGCGGCGCGGCGCGGCGCGCGAATTTCACCACCGCCGCGATCTCGGCGTCGCTGCCATTGGCGAACGCGTCGTCGACCATCGCCTGAACCGGGGCGGGCACGGGCACCGGCTCCGCCTCCTGCGCCGCGGCGGGAGTCGTGACGAGGAAGGCGACGAAAAAGGCGAACCATTTCATGATTATGTCTCGCTTTCTCAAGCTACGGTCAGAGCCAGGCGGCGAACGCCTTCAGCACGTCGCGATACAGCCCCTGCTTGAACGGAACGATGAGCGCCGGCAGGTCGGCCGGCTCCGCCCAGCGCCAGGCGCGGAACTCCGGCTCCTTCGTCTGGAGGTTCACGTCCGTATCCTCCCCGACGAAGCGCATCAGGAACCAGGTCTGGCTCTGCCCCCGCCAGCGACCCTTCCAGATCTTGCCTAGCAGGTCGTCCGGAAGATCGTAAAGCAGCTGGTCCGGGCAGCGGGCGAGGATCTCGACCTTGTCGCGGCCGATGCCGGTTTCCTCCTCCAGCTCGCGCAGCGCCCCGGCCTGCGCCTCCTCCCCGGGATCGAGTCCGCCCTGCGGCATCTGCCAGGCCTCGAGCGTCGAATCGAGCCGTTGCCCGACCCAGACCTTCTTCTCCCGATTGAGCAGCATCACCCCCGCGGCGGGGCGATAGGGGAGGGAGTCGCGGTCGATCGGCTTGCTCATGCGCCCTCCGCCAGCAGCAATTTCAGCGCGGCGAGGCAGCCGCGCAGGTCCTGTTCGGATGACGGGATCGCCTTCCGGATGTTCATGAAGCCGTGGATATTGCCCTTGGCCTCGCGGAAGACGGTCGGCACGCCCGCCTCGATGCAGGCGGCGGCATAGGCGCGGCCCTGGTCGCGGATCGGATCGAGGCTGGCGGTGACGACGAGGGTGGGAGGCATCCCCGCCTGGCTCTTCACCAGCGGGCTGTAGCGCCAGTCCTTGTGGTCGGCCGCATAGCAATCCTCGAACCAGTCCATGCCCGGTTTGGTCAGCAGATAGCCTTCGCCGAAATCCTCGTAGCTCGGATAGCCCCTGCCCGGATCGGCGGCCGGATAGATCGGCCATTGCGCGAGCACCGGCACCGCCGCCGGCGTGTCGCGAAGCGCGAGCGCGGTCACGATCGTGAAATTGCCGCCGGCGCTGTCCCCGGCGAGAATCAGGCCGCTGACCGCGCGGCCGAGTTCGGCGGGATTGCCCGCCGCCCAATAGGCCGCGGCGATCGCATCCTCCACGCCGGCGGGCCAGGGATGTTCGGGCGCGAGCCGATAGTCGATGGCGAGCACCGGTAGGTCGAGCTGCCGCGCGATCTCGGCGCAGAGCGGCTCGTGGCTGTCCAGATCGCCCATCACGAAGCCGCCGCCATGGAAGAAGAGGAAGAGCGGCCCGGCCTCGCGCGTCGCGCGCGCGTCGTAGAGGCGGAGCGGGATGTCGCTGCCGGGGCCGGGGCAGGCGAGATCGCGGATCAGCGCCAGCTCTCCCGCCGGCGCGTCGATCAGGTGGCGGCCGGCGCGCATCATCTCGCGCGCCTCGGCGGGGCCGAGCTCGTGCGCCTTCGGGCCGGAGACCGCATTGAGATAGTCGAGAAAGGCACGCACGTCGGGCCGCACATAGGGTTCGGACAAACCAGGTCTCCGCAGTCGAATCATCTGGGCAGACGCTCATAGTCCAGCACGGCGTGCATTGTCGCGGCGGCCGCGGCGTGGCAGGATCGGCCCGGGCTCGGAAAGGACGACATGCTTTCCCTTCTGCTGACCCTCGCCCCCGTCACCGTCCCCGCCGGTACGCCCGTCGCGCTCGACGGCGTCTTCGCCCCCGCCGAATGGGACGATGCGCGCACCGTGCCGCTGTCCGACGGCTTCGTTCTGCACCTCAAGCGCCATGGCGGCGATCTGTTGCTGGCCGTGCGCTATCCGGCGCCGGCGGCGGCGGGCGTGGACCTTTTCGTCGAGACGGCGGAAGGCGGCCTGCTCAATCTCCACGCCTCGGCCCGACTCGGCGAGCGGCTCCCCCGGGGCGGCGGCTGGTCGCCCTGGGCCTGGGGCAACAACCGGCTCTGGGACAGCCATGTCACGATGACGCCGCAGGCGGGCCGCGAATTCCGCATCGCCGGCGCGCGCCTCGCCCGTGGAACATTTCGCCTCCGCGTCGCGATCCACGGCAATATCTCCATCGTCTGGCCGGCCGGAACGAGCGAGTTCAACTCGAATGAGGGCTGGGCCGCGATCCGGTTGCCGTGAGGGGCGCGCGGGTCTAGGGTCCGCGCGCGTTCCAAGACTCAAGGAAGTCACTTTGGCTACGGCCAGGCATTATCTGACCCCAGAAGAAGCGAAATCCGACGCTCCGCTCGAGGCGGTGGTGGTTCGGTTTGCGGGCGACAGCGGCGACGGGATGCAGTTGACGGGTGGCCAGTTCACCCTGTCGACGGCATTGGCGGGCAACGATCTCGCGACCTTTCCGGATTTCCCCGCGGAGATACGGGCGCCGCAGGGCACGACCTTCGGGGTCTCGGCCTTCCAGATCAACTTCGGCTCGGCGGCGATCGAGACGGCGGGGGATGCGCCGGACGTGTTGATCGCGATGAACCCGGCGGCGCTCAAGACCAATGTCGGCGATCTGAAGCCCGGCGGCCTGATCATCGCCGACGAGGGCGAGTTCGGGGCGCGCAACCTGGCCAAGGCGGGCTATGCGGGGAGCCCGCTGGACGATGACAGCCTGGCCAAGTGGCAGGTGATCCGCCTGAACATCTCGCAGCTCACGCTCGATGCGGTGAAGCCGTTCGGCCTCGGCAACAAGGAAGCCTTGCGCTGCAAGAACATGTGGACGCTGGGGCTGGCGCTCTGGATGTTCGATCGGGACCGGGAACCGATCATTGCCTGGCTGAAGGCCAAGTTCGCCAAGGCGGCGGAGCTCGCCGAGGCCAATATCGCCGCGCTCAACGCGGGCCATGCCTATGGCGAGACCGCCGAGCTGGGCGGGCAGGTGGTCCAGCATCATATCGGGGCGGCGCCGGCGGCGCCGGGCCTCTACCGGACGGTGACGGGCGCCGAGGCGATCTCGCTGGGGCTGGTGGCGGGCGCGCAGCTTGCCGATCTGCCGATGTTCTTCGGCGGCTATCCGATCACGCCGGCCTCGGCGATCCTGCACCATCTGTCGCGGCTCAAGGAATATGGGGTCACCACCTTCCAGGCGGAGGACGAGATCGCGGCGATCGCGGCGGCGATCGGGGCGAGCTTCGCGGGGTCGCTCGGGGTCACCTCCTCGTCGGGCCCGGGCATCGCGCTGAAGGGCGAGGCGATGGGCCTGGCGATCATGACCGAGCTGCCTCTGGTGATCGTGAACTCGCAGCGCGGCGGCCCGTCGACGGGCCTGCCGACCAAGACCGAGCAGTCCGATCTCTACCAGGCGGTCTACGGGCGCAACGGCGACGCGCCGATGCCCGTGATCGCGGCGCGCTCGCCGGCCGACGCGTTCGACTGCGCGATCGAGGCCTGCCGGATCGCGGTCCAGTACATGACCCCGGTGATGCTGCTGACCGACGGCTATATCGCCAATGCGGCCGAGCCCTGGAAGGTGCCGGACATGGCCGGCTACGCGCCCTTCCCGGTGGCGTTCCACGACGCGGCGCCGGGCGAGTGCGAGGCGGTCAACCCCTATGCCCGCGACGAGAAGCTGAAGCGCGTCTGGATCAAGCCGGGCACGCCAAGCCTGATGCACCGGATCGGCGGCATCGAGAAGAATGTGGGCTCGGGCCATATCGACTATGCGCCGGCCAACCACCAGGCGATGACCGACATCCGCGCCGACAAGGTGCTCGGCGTCGCGAAGAGCTGCCCGCCGCAGGACGTGTGTCTCGGCAGTGAGGGCGGCGCGCTGGCGGTGGTGGGCTGGGGCTCGACGTTCGGGCCGATCCACCAGGCAGTGCGGCGGGCGCGCAAGGCGGGCAGGGACGTCAGCCACATCCATATCCGCCACATCTGGCCGCTGCCCGAAAATCTCGGCGACCTGCTCGGCGCCTATGACAAGGTGATCGTGCCGGAGATGAACAAGGGCCAGCTCAAGACCCTGCTCAGGGATCAATATCTGGTCGATGCGAAGCCGGTGACCAAGGTCAGCGGGCAGCCGTTCAAGATCGCGGAGATCGAGGCGGCGATCGACGCGGCTCTGGGATGAGCCGCGATGGAGCCGAGGCCGCCCAAGCTGTTCCCGCTGCTGATCATGCTGATCGTGGTGGTGGCGGCGATCGTCTATTTTACCGGAAGGGGCTGAGGACGTCATGACCGAGCTGGTCAAGCTGACCGCGAAGGACTTCGCCACCGACCAGGAGGTGCGCTGGTGCCCGGGCTGCGGCGATTATGCGATCCTGAAGGCCGTGCAGCGCACCATGCCGGACCTCGGCGTCGATCCGGCCAGGACCGTGTTCGTGTCGGGGATCGGCTGCTCGAGCCGCTTCCCTTATTATATGGAGACCTACGGGTTCCACACCATCCACGGCCGCGCGCCGGCGCTGGCGACGGGGGTGAAGCTCGCCAATCCGGAGCTGGACGTGTGGATCGTTACCGGGGACGGCGACGCGTTGTCGATCGGCGGCAACCACACGATGCACATCCTCAGGCGCAATCTGGACTGCCAGATCCTGCTGTTCAACAACGAGATTTACGGCCTCACCAAGGGCCAATATTCGCCCACCAGCCGGGTCGGCACGCGCTCGCCTTCGACGCCGTTCGGCTCGGTCGACCGGCCGGTGCGGCCCTGCGCGTTCGCGCTCGGCTCGGGCGGGCGGTTCGTGGCGCGGGCGATCGACGTGCACAAGAACCTGCCCGAAGTGCTGAAGGCGGCGCACGCCCACAAGGGCGCGGCGTTCGTCGAGATCTTCCAGAACTGCATCGTCTACAATGACGACGTGTTCGCGCCGTTCACCGCCAAGGAGCATAGCGGCAAGCAGCTCTGGCTGAAGGCGGGCGAACCGATGCTGTTCGACAATGGCAGCAAGGGCCTGACGCTGGACCGCCAGGCGCTGAACCTGAAGGTGGTCGAGGTGAGCGACGGCGACTGGCAGGCGGCCGACGTCATCGTCCACGATCCGGCGAACAAGGCGGTCGCCCACATGCTGATCGACATGCCGATCGGGACGTTCCCCATGGCGCTCGGCGTGATCTACGACGACGCCAGGCCCACGTTCGAAAGCGCCGTGCTCGACCAGCAGCAGCAGGCCGCCAAAGGCAAGGCGCCGGACCTCCAGGCCCTCGTCTCCAAGGGACAAACCTGGATGGTCGACAAAGAACCGCACGAAATGTGAGGAAGCGCGCTGGTGGCCCCTATTGTCATGCTGAACGCGGTTCAGCATCCAGGGGAGCGCCGAGTTCGCGGTCATGAAGGCGATCGCTGGCTTCCGTGCGGTACCGCCCCTGACCCTGAAACAGGTTCAGGGTGACGTGATGGCGTGCGACCTCCGCTTGCGCTCGACTGCCATCCGCCGCATCTAGGCCGCAGGATGCTGCAGCGGGGGAAACATCTGGTCGGGGCGGACCGCGGCTTCGCCAAGGGCGGCGGCTGGTTCGCATCGCTGTTCGCGGGCGGCTTCAGCAAATTGATCGACCGGGTCGACCGCGGCATCGCGCAAGGCCGGATCGAGGCGACCCTGCCGGACGGGAGCTTCCGCATCGTCGGCGGGCGCGGCGACGGGCCGGTCGCGATCATCCACCTGAAGAGCTGGCGCGCGATGGTCCGGCTGGGCGTCTCGGGCTCGGTCGGCTGGTATGTCGCCTGGGCGCGGGGCGAATGGACCAGCCCGGATCCGGTCAGGATTTTCGAGGTGTTCCTGCGCAACGCCCCCTCGCTCGGCGATACCGGGCGGGCCAAGGGGCCGTGGCGGGCGGTGAACTGGCTGGCGCATCGCCTCCGCGCCAACGGCAAGGCGCGGGCGAAGCGCAACATCGCCCATCATTACGATCTCGGGAACGATTTCTACGCCGCCTGGCTCGATCCCTCGATGACCTATTCGAGCGCGGTCTTCGCGGCGCCGGGGCAGCAATTGGAAGAGGCGCAGGCGCACAAGAACCGCCTGCTGCTCGACCGGCTCGACCTCAGGCCCGGCCAGCGCCTGCTGGAGATCGGCTGCGGCTGGGGTGGCCTCGCCGAGATCGCGGCGCGCGACTACGGCGTCCACGTCACCGGCCTGACCCTTTCCGAGGAGCAGAAGGCCTATGCCGACGCCCGGCTCGCCCGCGCCGGCCTGGCGGACAAGGTCGATATCCAGCTCACGGACTATCGCGACGTCGCCGGCACGTTCGACGCGGTCGCCAGCGTCGAGATGGTCGAGGCGGTCGGCCAGGAATATTGGCCGGCCTATCTCGAGGCGATCGCCCGCGCGCTCAAGCCGGGCGGCAGAGCGGCGCTGCAGCTCATCTCGATCCGCGACGACCTCTTCCCCAATTATGCGGCCAATGCCGATTTCATCCAGACCTACATCTTCCCGGGCGGGATGCTTGTCGGCGAGGCCAGGTTCCGCGCGATCGGCGAGGGCGCCGGCCTCGCCTGGCGGGACCGGGCCGGTTACGCCGCCGATTATGCGGAGACGCTCCGCCAGTGGCGGGAGCGCTACGAGACGGCGGTCCGCGAGGGCCGGTTGCCGGGCGGCTTCGACGAGGCCTTCCACAATCTCTGGCGTTACTATCTGATGTATTGCGAGGGCGGCTTCCTGAGCGGGGGGATCGACGTCGCCCAGGTCACGTTGGTGAAGGATGGCGCGCATGTCCGATGACGTCACCGCCGAAGACTGGGTCACGCTGGGCGTCGCCCTGCTGCAGCGCGAGGGGCCGGCCTCGCTCGACGTGGAGAGCCTGTGCGACCGGCTGGGCTGCGGCCCGCAGGAATTCCAGCGCCATTTCGCCGACAAAGGCGCCTTGGCTCTGGCCGTGGCCCGACATTGGGCCGATGCGGGCGAGGCGCGGGCGCGGGCGGCGCGGCGCGGCCGGAAGCCCGCCGAGCGGCTGCTCGCCATGCTGGCGCTGGCCGGCGACGCGGACGTGGATCTCGAGCGCGGCGTGCGCGCGCTGGCGGCGGATCATGACGAGGTGGCGGAGCTGGTCCGCGCCGCCGACGACCGGCACGAGCTGATCCTCACCACCGATCTCGCCGCGGTCTACGGCCTCGCCGGCGAGGAGGCGCAGGAATTCGGCCGGGTGCTGCACGCGCTCCACATCGCGGCGATGACCCGCCCGGCGAAGGAGGCCAGGACCTGGGGCGCGGGACCGGCCCGCGCGGTTACGGCGCTGCTCGGGTCGAACTTCCCTATCGAGTGAGCCGGGCCTGATCGTTCGAGGCGTCGCCTCGAGCGTGAATCAGGCCCTGGTCGGAAATCGACTTTGCTTCACGTTCCGGGCTGAAACCCGGAACGACCAAGGTCGAGGCGGTAGCCCGTCTCGAAATCCGTCTTCAGCAGATCGAGCACCGCCGCGCCGACGACCTCGGGCGATTTCAGCGTCGCCGGATCCTCGCCGGGGAAGGCGCGCGCGCGCATGATGGTGGCGGTGGCGCCGGGATCGACGATCGCGACGCGGATCGGAGTGACGTTGCCGACCTCCTGGCCGTAAGCGAGGATCAGCGACTCCAGGGCGGCCTTGGACGCGCCATAGGCGCCCCAATAAGCGCGCGGGCTGGCGCCGACGCTCGAGGTCACGGCCAGCACCCGGCCGGCATCGCCCCGCCGCAGCATCGGATCGAAGGCGGCGAGCAAGGCCTGCTGCGCCAGCAGGTTCAGGGTCAGCAGCTTGCCGAACTCCTTGCCGTCGATTTGCGCGACCGGACCGAGCGTGCCGAGCATGGCGGCGTTGAGGACGAGGACATCGAGCGCCTCCCAGCGCCTCGCCATGGCGGCGGCGAGGCGGCCGATGCTCTCATTCTCGGTGAGATCGAGCGGCGCGATCGTGGCGGAGCCGCCGGCCGCGTGGATCCGCTCCTCGACCTTCTCCAGGTCGGCGGCGGCGCGCGCCGTGAGGATGACGTGCGCGCCGGCGGCGGCCAGCGCCTCGGCGACGGCGGCGCCGATCCCCCGGCTGGCACCGGTGACAAGGGCGAGTTTGCCTTCAAAGGGTCCGGACATTCTTCACTTTCGTCATGCTGAACGTGTTTCAGCATCCAGGTTGATGAGGACCGCGGATGCTCGAAACTGGACCCTGAAACAACGAGGAATTTGGTGACGCCCGGGGGGCATTGCCAAATCCGCAGTCAGGGTGACGGTTGGACCTTGACGCGGACGTACCTAGGCCCGGCGCCCCTCCTGGAGCGACAGCTGGTTGCGCCGCTCCAGATCGTCATGGTCGGTGAGGCTGGTCGGATAGTCGCCGCTGAAGCAGGCGTCGCAATGCTGCGGCGCGGCCTCGTCGCGATGCGGCTCGCCCAGCGCCTTGTAGAGGCCGTCGATCGAGACGAAGGCGAGGCTGTCGGCATGGATGAAGCGGTTCATCGCCGAGACGTCCATCTGCGCCGCGAGCAGTTTCGCGCGCTCGGGCGTGTCGACGCCGTAGAAGCAGCTGTGGCGGGTCGGCGGGCTGGCGATCCGCATGTGGACCGCGCGCGCGCCGGCGTCGCGCATCATCTGCACGATCTTCATCGAGGTGGTGCCGCGCACGATCGAATCGTCGACCAGCACGATCGACTTGCCCTGGACGAGCGCGCTGTTCGCATTGTGCTTCAGCTTCACGCCGAGATGGCGGACATGGTCGCCGGGCTGGATGAAGGTGCGGCCGACATAATGCGAGCGGATGATGCCGAGCTCGAACGGCACGCCGCTTTCCTGCGCATAGCCGATCGCCGCCGGCACGCCGCTGTCCGGCACCGGCACGACCAGGTCGGCGTCGACCGGGCTTTCCAGCGCCAGCTGCGCGCCGATCCGCTTGCGGACATTGTAGACGCTGTGCCCGTCGAGCACGCTGTCCGGCCGCGAGAAATAGATATGCTCGAAAATGCACGGGCGCGGCCGCTGCGGCGCGAACGGGCGGTGCGAGCGCAGGCCCTTGTCCGAGACCTCGATCAATTCGCCGGGCTCGACCGAGCGGAGATAGGTGGCGCCGACGATATCGAGGGCGACGGTCTCCGACGCGAAGATATAGGATTCGCCGAGCCGGCCCATGACCAAAGGGCGGATGCCGAGCGGATCGCGGCAGGCGATCATGCCCTCGTTGGTCAGGCAGACCAGGCTGTAGGCGCCCTCCACCTGCTTCAGCGCGTCGATGAAGCGGTCGAGCAGGGTGCGGTAGTCCGACGTTGCGACGAGATGGATGATCACCTCGGTGTCGCTGGTCGACTGGAAGATCGAGCCGCGCCGGTTGAGGTCGCCGCGCAGCCGCATCGCGTTGGAGATATTGCCGTTATGCGCGACCGCGAAGCCGCCGAGGGCGAGCTCGGCGAAGAGCGGCTGGACGTTGCGGATCGCGGTCTCGCCGGTGGTCGAATAGCGGACATGGCCGATCGCGGCGCGCCCGGCGAGGCGGCGGATCACCGCCTCATTCTCGAAATTCTCGGCGACCTGGCCCATGCCGCGATGGCTGTGAAAGGCCTTGCCGTCGAAGCTGGTCATGCCCGCGGCCTCCTGGCCGCGATGCTGCAAGGCGTGCAGGCCGAGCGCCACCAGGGCCGCGGCGCTGTCCGCGCCCCAGACGCCGAACACGCCGCACTCCTCGCGGAGCTTGTCTGAGTCGAATGGGTTTGTGGTAAGCATGTCCGCCCGCTGGCCGGTCGATCCTGGCGCGCATATAGTCACGGCATTGTCATTTGTCGCCCCGGATACGGAGGCCTGGATGAGAAAGTTTTCGGTGCTCGCCATTTTCCTCGCCGCCGCCTGCGGGCGGGAGAGCGGGGCGCCCGGCGACAACGCCGCCGCGACCGGCGGCGCCCCGGGTCCCGCGCGGGGCCCGGTGCAGATCGCGACTCTGACCGGCCTCTACGAGAGCGCCGGGCCGTCCCCGAGCCAGCTCTGCATCACCGAACAGGGCGGGACGGCGCGCTTCGGCCTGGTCACGCGCGGCAATGCCGGGGTGCTCTGCTCCGGCGCCGGCACCGCCACCCGCCGCGGGTCGACGCTCCGCCTCGTCATGGCCGGCGAATCGGCCTGCGCGATCGAGGCGCGGCTGGACGGCGCCCGCCTGGTCCTGCCCGCCATGCCGCGCGGCTGCGATTATTATTGCTCGCCGGGGGGCGGGGCGGAAAGCGTGAGCTTCGCCAAGACGGGCGGGACGCGGGAGGATGCGCTGCGCGCGCAGGACCCGGTCGGCGGGCCGCTCTGCGCTTGACGTTAACGTAAAGGTGAAGTAGGCCGCGTCCATGCCCGAGACCGCGCTTCATTCGGACTATCGCGACCCGCGCGAGGGCCGTGCCTATACGATCACCCAGCTCTGCGAGGAATTCGGCGTCACCGCCCGCGCGCTTCGCTTCTACGAGGATGAGGGGCTGATCTTCCCCAAGCGCAACGGCCTCGCCCGCGTCTACAGCTGGCGGGACCGGGCGCGGCTCGCCTGGATCCTGCGCGGCAAGCGCGTCGGCTTCTCGCTCTCCGACATTCGCGAGATGATCGACCTTTACGATCTCGGCGACGGCCGCCTGTCGCAGCGTCGGGTGACGCTCGAAAAATGCCGCGCCCGCGTGGAAACCCTGAAGAAGCAGAAGATCGACATCGACGCGACGATCGACGAGCTCGACCGGTTCATCGCCATGGTCGAGGCCAGCGATCCCCTCCTTGCCCGCTAGATCCCGACAGAGGAAACCCAGAGGATGCCCAGCTATACCGCCCCCGTCGCCGACACGCGCTACGTGCTCGAGGAGGTGCTCGGCATCGAGCGCTATTCGAACCTGCCCGGCTTCGAGAATGCGACGCCCGACCTCGTCGAGGCGATCCTCAACGAGGGCGGCCGCTTCGCCGCGGAGGTGCTGTTCCCGCTGAACCGGATCGGCGACGAGCATGGCTGCGTGCGCCACGAGGACGGCACGGTCACCACCCCGCCGGGCTTCAAGGAGGCCTATGAGCAATTCTGCGCGGGCGGCTGGACGACCCTGTCGGCGCCCGAGCAATATGGCGGGCAGGGGCTCCCCTCGGTCCTCGCCACCGCGGTCACCGAATATCTGCTCTCCGCCAACCAGGCGTTCGAAATGTATAACGGCCTGACCCAGGGCGCGATCGCCTCGATCCTGGTCAAGGGCTCGGACGAACAGAAGGACAAATATCTGCCCAACATGGTCGCCGGCAAATGGACCGGGACGATGAACCTCACGGAGCCGCATTGCGGCACCGATCTCGGCCTGCTGAAGACCAAGGCGGAGCCGCAGGCCGACGGCACCTACAGGATCAGCGGCACGAAGATCTTCATCTCCTCGGGCGAGCACGACCTCAGCGAGAACATCATCCACCTCGTCCTCGCCAAGATCGCCGGCGCCCCGGACAATGTGAAGGGCATCTCGCTGTTCATCGTGCCCAAGTTCCTGGTCAACGCGGACGGCTCGCTCGGCGAACGCAACGGCGTGGTCTGCGGCTCGATCGAGGAGAAGATGGGCATTCACGGCAATTCGACCTGCCTGCTCAATTATGACGGCGCGACCGGTTATCTGATCGGCACCGCGGAGAAGGGGCTGGAGGCGATGTTCATCATGATGAACGCGGCCCGGCTCGGCGTCGGCCTGCAGGGCCTGGCCCAGGGCGAGATCGCCTATCAGAACGCGGTCGCCTATGCGAAGGACCGGCGCCAGGGCCGCGCGCTCCGCCCCGAGGAGCGCGAGGAGGGCGCCAAGGCGGACACGATCATCCACCATCCCGACGTGCGCCGGATGCTGATGGAGGCGAAGGCGTTCAACGAGGCGGCGCGCGCGCTCGTCCTCTGGGGCGCGCTGCAGGTCGACATCAGCCGCAAGGCGCAGACCGAGGCGGAGCGCGAGGCGGCCAACGACCTGCTCGGCCTGCTCACCCCGGTGATCAAGGGCTATCTCACCGACAAGGGCTTCGAGGCCGCGGTGAACAGCCAGCAAATTTATGGCGGCCACGGCTATATCCGCGAATGGGGGATGGAGCAGTTCGTCCGCGACGCCCGCATCGCCCAGATTTACGAGGGTACGAACGGCATCCAGGCGCTCGACCTGGTCGGCCGCAAGCTCGGCGCCAATAACGGCCGCGCCATCCAGGCCTTCTTCAAGCTGGTCGGCGAGGAGGCCGCCGCGGCCAAGGGCGATCCCGACCTCGGCGCGCTGGCGAGCGGCCTGGAGCGCGCCAATGGCGACCTGCAGACCGCCTCGCTCTGGCTGATGCAGAACGGCCTCGCCAATCCGAACAATGCGGGCGCGGCGGCCTATCCCTATATGAACCTGATGGGCGTGGTCTGCCTCGGCCTGATGTGGCTGCGCATGGCCAAGGCGAGCCAGGCGGCGCTCGCGGCGGGCACGGGCAACGCGACCTTCCACCGCAACAAGCTGGCCACCGCCCGCTTCTATGCGGACCGCATCCTGCCCGAGAGCAACAGCCACCGGCGCAAGCTGGAAGCGGGGGCGGACAGCCTGATGGCGCTGCCGGAAGAGGCGTTCTAGCGGCGGTCCCCGAGCGCCCGCAGCCGCGCCTGCCGTTGCTCCCGGGTCATCGCCAGCGCCCAGGTCCAGGCGGCGTCATAATCGTAGCCGGTCGGGATGCGCCGTTCGATCGCGACCATGCGGTCGGCATAATCGCGCCCGTACAGCTCGGTCCAGACGTCGTAGAGGAAGAGATAGAGCAGGCGGTGGTCGTCCAGCCCCGCCGTCTGCGGCATCCGGGCGGTCAGGCAATGGCCGAGCTCGTGGACCAGGGTCCCGGTCGTCGACCAGCCCACATAGGTGCCGCGCAGCCGGATCGCGCTGCAGCCATAGCCGGTCATCGGCCGCCCGTCGCGCAGGATGATCTCCAGCGGCCGGTCCGGAAAGGCGAAGCCGCTGACCCGCTCCAGCGCCGCCATGATCCGCGCGCCGTCCATGCGCCAGAGCTGACGATAATAGCCGGCCGTCCCTTCGAAACGCGGCTCCAGCGGCGTGAAGGTCACGGGCGGCGCGGCGGCGCCGAGCAGAAGCCAGAGCGTGAGGGGCACGGAGGTCATGGCAGGATGGCCTCGAACAGGTCGAGGAGCGGCGCCTGGCTCGGCAGGATCATCGCCCGCGCCGCCGCCAGGCCGAACCAGCCCGCCCGGTCGATCTCCGGAAAGTCCTGGAAGCGCCCGCTCCGCGGCGGCCATTCCAGCGTGAAGTAATTGCTCCGGATCGCGTCCGCGTCGAGCTCGCCTTCCAGCGCGAAGGCCTCGACATATTTGCCGCCCTTCTGCCGGATCCGGCCGAGCGGGACGAGCGCGCCCTCCGCCGGAAAGCCCAGCTCCTCGGCGAACTCCCGCCGCGCCGCCTGTTCCGGCGTTTCGCCCGCCTCGACCAGGCCCTTGGGGATCGCCCAGGCGCCCGCATCCTTGCGCGCCCAGAGCGGCCCGCCGAAATGGCCGAGCAGCACCTCCACCGCGCCCTCCGCGCCGTGCCGCCACAACAATATGCCAGCGCTCAGCTCCATGGCCGGATGATGGCCCCGCCGCGCGGGCTTTGCTAGGCAGGTGCCATGTCCGCCACTGCCGTCGTCCTGCTTCTCCAGCTCGCGAGCCACGTGCCGCCCAGAGCCGTGGACCATGTCAGCCGGATCGAGGTGGTGACTGATTATGGCGCATCGTCCGGCGACCGGAGCATCGTCTATCGGTCGGGCCAGCATGTCCGCGTCGACGGCATGCAATATGGGCGGATCAGGGGAAGCAGCTATCGCGATCTCGCGCGCGGGCTCGTCGTGTCGACCGCGGTCGACGCCGATGGCGCGCTGCTGACGGTGACCATCGCGCCGCCCTACAACCAGTCCCGGCGGCTGCCGCCGACGGGACGGCGGGATCGCGTGATCGGGGAGGAATGCGCGATCCGGCGCGTCGCCGACGAGCGGATGGGCAGCAATTACGAGCTTTGCGAAACCGAAGACGGCATCCCGCTCTCCTACGCCTTCTGGTATCCCCGGGACGGGGACCGCATCGTCATGTACGAGCGCGCGACGGCGGTGGAGCGTCGTCCCGTCCGCCCCGAGGAGGTGCTTCCGCCGCGCGATCTGCTGGCGCGCGTGTCGGCCGCGCCGGCGAGCGCGGCGGCGCCGGCCGCTCAGGCGGTGCCCGATCACGAGGTGGAAATGGTCGCCGACGATCCCGCGGACGGCAGCTACGTCCAGCGTCATCATGGCCGGCATTTCTCGGAGCGGCGGAGCTCGCCGGAGGGGCGCTCGCTTCGGACCGGCAACGGCGCGCTGTCGTTCAGCTACCGCGAGGACCCGGCCGGACGTCCGCTGTCCCTGGAGATCACGCGCGGCGGCGCCACGCGCCTCGACCGGAGGATCAGGCTCGAGCTGCGCTGGGAGCCCGTTCTGGGGCGCCCTCCCGAGCATGTGCTCGGCGAGACCTGCACCTGGCAGGACAATGCGGCGGTCCGGTCGACCGACCGGCATCATTATTGCCGGACCGCCGACGGCATCACGCTCAAGACCGAAGCCTGGTTTCACTGGACGGGCCATACCCAGCGCTTCACCGCCCGGCGCCTGTCGCGCGCGCCGCTGCGCGACGAGGATTTCGCGCTGCCCGGTCATGTCCTGCAATGGGGGCATTGGGGCATCACGCCCGCGCCCTGACCGCGCCGCCCGCCGCATCCCGAATTTCCTACGCGCGGACTTTCTGTCATCCTGCGGCGATGGCGAGTCTCGGGGCAGAGCGGGCACATGTCTGGCGGCGGCTTATAAGCAGGGTCCGGGGCCGCGGTTTTTCTCCCCTTGGGAAGCGGAAACTTTGAAACTTCCGGGCACCGGGCGCCTCGCGGCGCGGGGCCGCATGGAGCGACGCTGATGCTGGTCACCGACTATATCCGCCGGGGCGCGCTCTATCATCGGGATCGCACCGCGCTGATGTTCGGCGAGGCCCGGCTGAGCTTCGCCCAGGTCGAAAGCCTCTCCAACCGGGTCGCGCAGGTGCTGGGCGGGGCGCTCGGCCTGGCCAAGGGCACCAACGTCGCGCTCCTGCTCGACAACGACCTGGTGTCCGTCCCCACCGATTTCGCCTGCATGAAGGCGGGCTTGGTGCGCACGCCGCTCAACGGCCGCCTCTCGCTCGACGAGCATGTCGCGATGCTCGGCAAGATCGGCGCGACGCGCCTGATCCACGGGCCCAGCCAGGCGGAGCGCGCGGCGACGCTGAAGGCCGCCTTGCCCGGCCTGGACGTCTACGGGTCCGGCGAGGACGGCGTGGGGCCGGACCTGCTCGGGCTGGCCGAAGACGCGCCGGACCGGGATCCGCGGCTCGATCACCGGCCGGAGGATGTGATCCTCGCTTTGTTCACCTCGGGCACGACGGGCACGCTGAAGGCGGTCCAGCATACCCATGCCAGCTATTCCGCGGTCGTCCAGAACGTGCTCGCCAATCTGATCGATCCGAAGCCGGGCGAGATCATGCTTCACGCCGCCTCGCTGATCCACGCCAGCGGCTGCTTCGTCATGCCTTATTGGTATCGCGGCGGCACCGCCGCGATCCTGCCCGGCTTCGCCCCGCAGGCCTATATCGAGGCGATCGAGCGCTGGCGGCCGCAGGCGCTGAACGTCGTGCCGACCATGTTGCAGATGCTGTTCCAGCTGCCGGGGATCGCGCAGGCGGATCTCTCCTCGGTGGAGACGATCGTCTACGGCGCCTCGCCCATGCCGCGCCCCGTGCTGGAGCGGGCGCTCGACCGCTGGGGGCCGGTCTTCGTCCAATATTACGGGCAGACCGAGGCGCCGCTCGCCATCTGCTGCATGGGCAAGGCGGAGCATGACGCGGCCTCGCCGGCGCGATTGCTCTCCTGCGGCCGGCCGAGCATGGAGACCGAGCTCCGCCTGGTCGACGACGAGGGCAATGACGTTCCGTCGGGCGAGGCGGGCGAGATCGTGCTGCGCGCGCCCTTCGTGATGCAGGGCTATACCGATGCGGCGCTGACCGCGGAGACCCTGCTGCCCGGCCGCTGGCTGCGCACCCGCGACATCGGCCGCTTCGACGAGGACGGCTACCTCACCCTCGTCGATCGCACCTCGGACATGATCGTGACCGGCGGCTACAACGTCTATCCGCGCGAGGTGGAGGATGTGCTGGCCGGCCATCCGGCGGTGGCGCAGGCGGCGGTGGTCGGCCTGCCCGACGACAAATGGGGCGAGGTGGTGACCGCCTTCGTCGTTACCCATGCGGGCCGGTCGGTCGAGGACGCCGCCCTGATCGCCCACGCCCACGCCCATCTCGCCGGCTACAAGGCGCCCAAGGCGGTGCGCTTCGTCGAGGCCATTCCGCTGAGCCCGGTCGGCAAGCCGCTGCGCCGGGCGCTGCGCGAACCGTTCTGGGCCGGCCGGGAACGGCGGATATGAATGTCCGCGTCGAGCGGGACGGCCCGGTCGCGATCGTCACCATCGATCGGCCCGAGCGCCGCAACGCCGTCGATCCGGCGACGGCAGAGGCGCTGCGCGACGCGTTCGACGCTTTCGAGGCGGACGGCGACGCCAGGGTGGCGGTGCTGACCGGCGCAGGCGGCCAGTTCTGCGCGGGCTTCGATCTCAAGGCCTTCGCGGCGGAGGGCACGGAGTACGACCCCCAGGGCGAGGGCCCGATGGGGCCGACCAGGCGGCTGCTCGCTAAGCCGGTGCTCGCCGCCGTCGAGGGCTATGCGGTGGCGGGCGGGCTGGAGCTGGCGCTCTGGTGCGATCTCAGGATCGCCGCCGAGGGCGCGACCTTCGGCGTCTTCTGCCGCCGCTGGGGCGTGCCCCTGATCGACGGCGGCACCGTCCGGCTGCCGCGCCTCGTCGGGCAGGGGAGGGCGCTGGACCTGATCCTGACCGGGCGGCCCGTCGGCGCGGCGGAGGCGCTCGCCATCGGCCTCGCCAATCGCGTGGTGCCGGACGGGCAGGCCCGGGCCGCTGCGGTGGCGCTGGGGCAGGAGATCGCGCGCTTCCCGCAGCTCTGCCTCCGGACCGACCGGGCCGGCGCCTATGCGGGTTGGGACGGGGACCTCGCCCAAGCCTTGCGGGCCGAGGCGCGGGCCGGGGAGGCCCCGGTCCGCCTCGGCGCGCAGGCCGGCGCCGCGCGCTTCGCGGAGGGCAAAGGGAGGGGCGGCGACTTCGGCGACATCTGAGTCGCCGGGTTGCGGCGGGCACGCGGGGCCACTAGAGACCGCTGCGTGCCCCTGTGGCGGAATTGGTAGACGCGCTCGACTCAAAATCGAGTTCCGCAAGGAGTGCCCGTTCGACTCGGGCCAGGGGCACCATCACATCCTCGTGCCGGTGAGGGCTTCGCTGACCTCCCACAGCCGCGCCGCGGCCGCCGCGTCCAGCGCCCGCGGCGGGATCGCCGCTTCCGCCGGAGAGCCGCGCGTCTCGTTCATCCGGTTCGGGCCGTAATAGCCGCCGGGCTCCGCCTCGGGCGCGGTCGCGGCGAACAGGGTCGGCAGCGCGCCCTGCGCCGCCGGCTGGAACAGGAACCAGAGCAAAGAGCGGGACAGGCCGATCAGGCTGCGGGCGCCGGGGGCGTTGTGCAGCAGGTCCGTGCGCGACACGCCGGGATGGGCGGCGATGCTGGCGACGCCCCAGGCCGCGGCCCGGCTGCGGCGATCCAGCTCCAGCGCGAACATCAGGCAGGCGAGCTTCGACTGGCTGTAGGCCGCCATCGGCCGGTAGCCGCGCTCGGCGTTGAGATCGTCGAAGTCGATCCGCCCGCTGCGCGCGGCGACGCTCGACAGCGAGATCACCCGCGCGGCCCGGCCCTTCCGCAGCAGCGGCAGCAGCCCCGCCGTGAGCGCGAAATGGCCGAGATGGTTGGTCGCCAGCTGCAGCTCGAGCCCGTCGATCGTCTCCTGCCGGGTCGGCGGCATCATCACGGCCGCATTGTTGATGAGCAGGTCCAGGCTGTCGCGCTGGTCCCGCAGCCGCGCCGCGAAGTCCGCCACCGAGGCGAGACTCGCGAGATCCAGCATTTCGAAACGGACCGTCGCCTCGGGGACCTCCGCCCGGATCCGCGCCACCGCGTCGGCACCCTTCGCCGCATTGCGGCCCGCGACGATGACCTCGGCCCCGGCGCGCGCCAGCGCGAGCGCGTCCTCATAGCCCAGCCCGCCCGTGCCGGTGACGACGGCCGCGCGGCCATGCTGCGGGGGAATGTCTGCGGTCGTCCACTTCGCCATGCTCGCGTCTTTGCAGGGAATGACGGCCCGTGTCGAACGGAATGGCGGCGATATTGGTCCGCCCGGCCTCTGCCCGAAACATGCTTCTCAGCGCCCGCCGCCTCGGGCATGGTCGGCGCATGAAGAAGCTGCCGGAAAGCGAGACGGACGCGCCGCCGCCCAGGCGGACGCGCTCCATGCTGCCGCGCCCGTCCGAAGCGCCGGCCAGCGACGCCGACGTCGGCAACAATATCTGGCGCCGCGACCGGCTGCTCGCCTCGATCGCCCTGATCATGGGCGCGGGCGTGCTGGTCGCCCTGCCGTTCGCGCTGCGCGCCGGGGCGGAGTTCTTCCTGCCGGTGACGGCGGCCCTGGTCATCGCCATCGCCCTCGTGCCGGCGCTCGAATGGCTGGAGCGGCGGCGCGTCCCCTCCGGGCTCGCCTCCCTGCTCTGCCTGATGCTCTTCCTGGTCATCGCCAATGCCGCGATCGCCGCGATCGTCTTCCCGGCGAGCGAATGGGTGAAGATGCTGCCGGACCGGATCGAGCGCGTGCGGACCACGCTGGCGCCGATTATCGAGGCCTTTTCGGACCTCGATTCCTTCATCACCAATGTCAGCCACGAATTCTCGCGCGGGCCCGGCCTCGCCAGCCAGACGGTGACCGTGGAGACGCCCAATTCGCTGCTCTCGATCATCGCCACGTCGGCGCCGTTCGCGATCATCCAGATGTTCTTCGCGACCCTGGTGATCTACTTCTTCCTCGCCGGCTGGACGAAGATGCGCAAGCGCACGATCACCGCCCGGGCGAGCTTCGACGGCGCCATGACCACGGCCCGGGTGATCCAGCAGGTGGTCGACGCGACCTCCACCTATCTCGGCACGATCACCGTGGTGAACATCAGCCTCGGCCTGGTCGTCGCCCTGATCCTCTGGGGGATCGGGATGGACTCGCCGCTCATGTGGGGCGGCATCGTCGCGGTGACCAACTACATTCCCTATCTCGGCCCGATCGTCGCGGCGCTGCTGCTCGCGGTCGGCGGCCTGATGGTGTTCGTCGAGCCCTGGCGGGCGATGCTGCCGGCGATCATCTTCATCGTGCTTCACCTGATCGAGGCGAACATCATCACGCCGACCGTGGTCGGGCGGAAGCTGACCATCAACCCGCTGATGATTCTCATCGCCCTGAGCTTCTGGGCCTGGGTCTGGGGGACGACGGGCGCGCTGCTCGCGGTGCCCCTGCTGATCATCCTGCGCACCGTCTTCGCGGCCGCGGGCAAGCCCGACATCACCGGTTTCCTCTTCGAGGAGGGCACGCTGATCCACGATCAGGACGAGACGCGCGGCCAGGCGCCGCCGCCGACCTGAGCTTCGGGGCGGACGGCCCAGGACCTCGCTTGACAGGCCCTGGCGGCTTCACTAGTTCGCCGCCTTCACTCTACGCGGGTGTAGCTCAGTTGGTTAGAGCGCCGGCCTGTCACGCCGGAGGTCGCGGGTTCGAGCCCCGTCACTCGCGCCATTCCCTTCAGTCCAGCGACCAGCCCGCCACGCGCACCGTGGCGCAGGCCGGCGTGCCGTCGGCGGCGGTGCCGATGAGCGTGCCGACGAGGCGCCTGCCGGCCATGGCGCCGTCGAGCAGCCCCTGCGCGATGTCGTGGATATCGATCTTCATCCGCCGGCTCCACGCCGAGAAATGCGCGCCCGCGGCCGTGCCGACGGCGATATAGACGAAGCGCCGCTCCGGCCCTTCGCTCCTTACCTGCTCCCCGTAGAATTTGGGCCCCGGCCCGATTCGGACGGGGAAGTCGAAGGCCAGAGCCGCGCCGTCGTTCGAGACCTTCGGAGCCACCGGCCGGTTCTTCTTGTCCTGCAGGCTGTGCAGGACGCCGGGCACCGGCGTCTCGACGATGAGGCGCATGCGGATCTCGGTCTGCGGGGGCCGGGCCATGCCGGGAGGCTATCCCCAGAACGGGCGATTTGCACTAGCATGACGGCATGAACCGCCTGCTGCTGCTCGCCCCGCTCCTCGCTCCGGTCGCGACCCCCGCCGCCGCCCGCACCCTGGCGCCGCGCGACGAATGCGCCGCCGATGCCGGCTTCGCCCAGTTCCGAAGCCGCCTGCTGGACGCGGTCGTCCGCCACGACGCGCAGGCGTTGCTCGCGCTGACCGCGGACGACATCCGCTTCAACTTCGGCGACGGGGGCGGGAAGCAGGGCTTCGTGGCGAACTGGGGCCTGGCGACGCCGGACACGAGCGGGCTGTGGCCGCTGCTCGCCGGCGTGCTCGCCTCGGGCTGCGTTCGCGAGCAGGACCATGCCGTCTCGCCCTACGTCTTCGCCCGCTTCCCGGACACGATCGATCCGTTCACGTCGGGCGTCGCCCGGCCGGATGCGCGCCTTTACCGGACCCGTGCCGATGCGGGCGAATCGACGCCCATCCCGTGGGAAATCCTCGAGGAGGTGAATCTGGACGGGCGGGACGGCTGGGCGCGGGTGCGGCTGCAGGACGGCCGGACCGGCTTCCTGCGCGCGGACGCGATCATCAGCCCGATCGACTATCGCGCGATCTTCGAGCAGCGCGACGGCGCCTGGCGCCTCGTCGCCTTCATCGCGGGGGACTGAGATCTCTGGGCACGCGCCAGCGGCCCGTCTCCATCCAGCGCAGCATCGGCTTCAGCGGGAAGATCCAGGCGATGCCCGCGATCAGATAGAAGGGCGTCTGCGCCCAGATCGGCGCGTCGACGATCAGGCCGCCGATCGTCGCGGCGCCCACGCACCAGGCCGTGATCCAGAGAAGGATCAGGAACATGCCGAAGGGCTGCCGCCAGCTCGGTTCTACGCGCATGTCACCCATTCGCCCGGAGTCGCGATCGCGTCCAGCCTCATATCCCAGGGGTCGGCTGGCAAAGGCCCGTCGACCAGCTGGTCGGGCCAGCAGATGCCGATCGTCGCGACCCGATGGCTGCTGCCCTTGAGATGGGCGAGCGCGCGGTCGTAATGGCCCTTGCCGTGGCCGATGCGCACGCCGCGCCGGTCGGCGAGCACGATCGGCACGAGCACGAGATCGGGCGCCAGCGCCTCGGCTTCGGCAGCGGGCTGGGCGACGCCCCACGGACTCGGCGCCGTCGCCGGGCCCTCGCGCCAGAGGAACACCGAATCGCGGTGGGCGAACCAGGGGAGGGCCCAGCGCTGGCCGGCGCCGAGCCGTTCGAGCAGGGGATAGGGGCTGATTTCGTCCTTCAGCGGATGATAGGCGGCGACCACGCGCGCCCCGAGCAGATGCGGCAGCACCCGCTCGGCCAATTCGGTCTCGAGACGGAGCCGGGTCGCGTCGTCGAGGCTGCGCGCATAGTCGCGCCGCCGCCTCAGCCCTTCGGCGCGCAATTCGGTCTTGTCGGGGGAAAGCATAGGTGACGGGACCGCCATGGCCGTTTGCCGGAATATCCTCTGACGCCAGAACGTCAGGTGGGAACCATGTACGTCGGACCAGGGTCCGGGCAGGGACAGCTCCCGAGGATGTCTTATCGCCTCAGGGATTTTCGCTAAAGCTCGTACCGGGCAGTACCCGTCAGGCACCTATTTAGGAAGGAAGAGGCGGATTCTCAAGGCTGTCCGCCAGGCTTTCCATCCGCCCGGCCAGTCGCTCCAGCGCCTGCGCTACGGCGGGATCGGGCGGCGGGGGCGCGGGCTCCGGGATGCCGGCGCCGGCGCGCAGCTCCTTGATGTCGTCGGCCATGAGCAGGGCGGCGAACAGCAATTGGCGGGTCTCGGTGAGGCTGCCCAGCGCCTGGGCGGCGTCGCGGGCGCGCTGGTCGACCAAGGCGGCCACGGAATGGAGGTGCGCCTCCTCGCCGTCGCGGCAGGCGACGTTGTAGCGCCGGCCGGCCACCTCGATGTCGATGCTCGCCATTACCGTCCCTCGCGTTCGAGCAAATCGTCGATCTGGCCGATCGCGCCCTCGACGCGGGCGCGGAGCGTCTGGTGGGCGCTGCGCAATTCGGTCAATTCGGCCGGATCGGAGGATGTTGCGCCCGGGCGGCGAGACGAGGCCTCGATTCGCGCCAGCGCGCGCTCGATCCGGGCAATGGCAACAAGGGCCCTCTCATCCCCCATATGTGAAGACATATCATGATCGGCGCATACCGCAAACTGCCACGGTTGACGGGGGCGCGAGGGCCGATAAAGGAACCGCAGCGTCTCCACGCGTCCATTCCCGGATAAAGCCGAAGGAGCCCATGGCCGTCCCGATCCGCACGCTCGCTAACGCCATCCGCGCTCTCGCGATGGATGCGGTCGAGGCCGCCAATAGCGGCCATCCCGGCATGCCGATGGGCATGGCCGACGCCGCCACGATCCTCTGGACCGAATATCTGAAGCACGATCCCGCCGACCCGAAATGGCCGGACCGCGACCGCTTCGTGCTTTCGGCCGGGCACGGCTCGATGCTGATCTACGCTTTGCTTCACCTGACCGGCTATGCGCGGCCGACGATCGGGGACATCGCCAATTTCCGCAAGCTCGGCAGCCCCTGCGCCGGCCATCCCGAGAATTTCCTGCTCGACGGCGTCGAGGCGACGACCGGGCCGCTGGGGCAGGGCGTGGCCATGGCGGTCGGCATGGCGATCGCCGAGCGCCACCTCAATGCCGGCTTCGGCGATGCGCTCGTCGATCACCGCACGTGGGCGATCGCCGGCGACGGCTGCCTGATGGAGGGCGTGAACCACGAGGCGGCGGGCCTAGCCGGCCATCTCGGCCTCGGCCGGCTCAACGTGCTGTGGGACGACAATCGCATCACCATCGACGGCGCCACCGATCTGTCGACCTCCGAGGATATCGAGGCGCGCTACCGGGCCTATGGCTGGCACGTGACCCGCTGCGACGGTCTGGACGCGGCCGACGTCCGCCGCGCGCTCGACGAGGCCGTCGCCGATCCGCGGCCGAGCCTGATCGCCTGCCGGACGATCATCGGCTTCGGCGCGCCCAACAAACAGGGCACCGCCGCCACCCATGGCGCCGCGCTCGGTCCGGACGAGGTGGCCGCGGCGCGCAGGGAACTGGGCTGGGACTGGCCGCCCTTCGAGATTCCCGCCGACATCCTGGAGGCCTGGCGCGCGGCCGGCCGGAAGGGGCAGGGGACGCATGGCGAATGGACCGCCCGGCTCGAGGGCAGCGACCGGGCGGGCGAGTTCATGCGCCGCATGGCGGGCGACCTGCCGGCCGACTTCTCGCTCGACGACTATATCGCCGGCCTGATCGCCAATCCGCAGAAGGTGGCGACGCGCAAGGCGTCCGAGCTGGCGCTGGGCGCGATCAACGATCTGCTGCCGGAGACGATCGGCGGCTCGGCGGATCTCACCGGTTCGAACAACACTAAAACAAAAGGTCAGAACCCTCTGACCAAACAAGATTATTCCGGGCGCTATCTCTATTACGGCATCCGCGAGTTCGGCATGGCCGCGGCGATGAACGGGATGGCGCTGCACGGCGGCGTCATTCCTTATGGCGGCACCTTCCTGGTCTTCGCCGATTATGCCCGCCCCGCCATCCGCCTCTCCGCGCTGCAACAGGTCCGCGTCGTCTATGTGATGACCCACGATTCGATCGGCCTCGGCGAGGACGGCCCGACCCACCAGCCGATCGAGCATCTCGCCAGCCTGCGCGCCATGCCCAATCTCGACGTCTACCGCCCGGCCGACGTGGTCGAGACCGCGGAATGCTGGGAGCTGGCGCTGCGCAAGGCGGACGGGCCGTCGCTGCTCGCGCTGACCCGGCAGAATCTGCCGCAGGTCCGCACCGAAGCGAGCGACAATCTCTGCGCCAGGGGCGCGTATCGCCTGCGCGCGGCCGGCGCGGCCCGCCAGGTGGTGCTCCTCGCCACCGGCTCGGAGGTCGAGGTGGCGCTGGCCACCGCCGACGCGCTCGAAGGGCAGGGGATCGGCGCCGACGTGGTGTCCATGCCCTGCTGGAGCCTGTTCGATGCCCAGGACCCGGCCTATCGCGCCGACCTGATCCCCGCCGATGCGCTGCCGGTCTCGATCGAGGCCGGGGCGACGCTCGGCTGGGAGCGCTATACCGGCCGCCACGGCCTCAATATCGGACTCGACCGGTTCGGCGCCTCGGCGCCCGCGGGGGACCTGTTCAAGCGCTTCGGCTTTACCGCCGAGGCGATCGTGCCGCGGATCCTCGCGGCTTTGGAAAATCAAGGAGATCAATGACATGGCAACCAGAGTTGCGATCAATGGCTTCGGACGGATCGGCCGCCTCGTGGCGCGCGCTTTGCTCGAGCGGAAGGATAGCGGCCTCGAACTGGTTTCGATCAACGACCTCGCCGATGCCCAGTCAAACGCGCTGCTGTTCAAGCGCGACTCGGTCCACGGCCCCTATCCCGGCGAGGTCCGCGCCGACGGCAACGACCTGATCGTCGACGGCAAGCGCATCCATGTGACCGCCGAGAAGGACCCGGCCAAGCTTCCACACGCTGCGAACAACGTCGATCTCGTCCTTGAATGCACCGGCTTTTTCACGGACCGGGACAGTGCGCAGAAGCATCTGGATGCGGGCGCGAAGAAGGTCCTGATCTCGGCGCCGGCCAAGGGCGTCGACCTCACTGTTGTTTACGGCGTCAACAATGACAAGCTGAAGGCGGAGCACACCATCGTCTCCAACGCCTCCTGCACGACCAACTGCCTCGCGCCGGTCGCCAAGGTCCTGCACGACGCGATCGGCATCGCCCGCGGCCTGATGACCACGGTCCACGCTTACACCAACGACCAGAAGATCCTGGATCAGATTCACAGCGACAAGCGCCGCGCCCGCGCCGCCGCCATGTCGATCATCCCGACCACCACCGGCGCCGCCCGCGCCGTGGCCGAGGTGCTGCCGGAGCTGAAGGGCAAGCTGGACGGCTCGGCGATCCGCGTGCCCACCCCGAATGTCAGCCTCGTCGACCTGACCTTCACGCCGGAGCGCGACACGACGGTCGAGGAGGTCAACGCCGTCCTCAAGGCCGCGGCGGAGAGCGGCCCGCTCGCCGGCATCCTCGACTATAGCGACGAGCCCCTGGTTTCGATCGACTATAATCACTGCCCGGCCAGCTCGACCGTCGACAGCCTCGAAACCGCCGTGCTCGAGGGCAAATTGGTCCGCGTCGTCTCCTGGTACGACAATGAATGGGGCTTCTCGAACCGCATGGTCGATACCGCCGCGGCAATGGCGAAGCTGGGCTGAGTGACGTCATGACGTCGTTCCGCACGCTCGACGATCTCGGCGACGTTCACGGCAAGCGCGCGCTCGTGCGCGTGGATCTGAACGTGCCGATGCAGGACGGCAAGGTCACCGACGATACCCGGTTCCGGGCGACCCTGCCGACGGTCACCGAGCTGGCGGACAAGGGCGCGATCGTCCTCCTGCTCGCCCATTTCGGCCGCCCCAAGGTGCCGAGCCCGGACCTGTCGCTGGCCCGCATCACCAGCGCCTATGAGGACGTGCTCGGCCGCCCGGTCCGCTATGTCGACTGGGAGGGCGACGCGGCGGCCGTCGCCACGCTTCAGCCCGGCGACGTCGCCATTCTCGAAAATACCCGCTTCTTCGGCGGCGAGGAGAAGAACGATCCGGCCGTGGTGGAACGCTTCGCCCGGCTGGGCGACCTCTACGTCAACGACGCTTTTTCCGCCGCCCACCGCGCCCATGCCTCGACCGAGGGGCTGGCGCACGTCCTCCCGGCTTATGCGGGCCGATCGATGGAGGCGGAGCTCAACGCGCTTCAGAAGGCGCTGGGCGCGCCGGAACGGCCCGTCGCGGCCGTGGTCGGGGGCGCCAAGGTCTCGACCAAGCTGGAGGTGCTGCGCCATCTGGTCGCCAAGGTCGATCACCTGATCATCGGCGGCGGCATGGCCAATACCTTCCTCGCCGCGCGCGGCGTGACTGTGGGCAAGAGCCTGTGCGAGCACGATCTCACCGGCACCGCCGAGGAGATTCTGGACGCCGCCGACAAGGCGAATTGCACCGTGCATCTCCCCTATGACGTGGTGGTGGCGAAGGAGTTCGCCGCCAATCCGCAATCCCTGCGCACCTGCAACGTCCACGAGGTCGGCGCCGACGAGATGATCCTCGACATCGGCCCCGCCGCCGTCGAGGCGCTGGCCGATGCGCTGAAGACCTGCCGGACCCTAGTCTGGAACGGTCCGCTCGGCGCCTTCGAGACCCCGCCCTTCGACGCCGCCACCGTCGCGCTCGCCCGCACCGCCGCCGCGCTCACCCAGGAGGGCAGCCTGGTCTCGGTCGCCGGGGGCGGGGACACGGTCGCCGCGCTCAACCATGCCGGCGTCGCGGACGAGTTCACCTTCGTCTCCACCGCGGGCGGCGCCTTCCTGGAATGGATGGAAGGCAAGGACCTTCCCGGCGTAAGGGCGTTGGAACGGGGATGATCAACATCCAGAATATCGACCATGTCGTGCTGCGCGTGGTCGACCTGGACAAGGTCGCGGCCTTCTACATCGACGTCCTCGGCGCGCGCTGGGAGAAGAGGCAGGAAGCGGTCGGCCTCTACCAGCTGCGCGTCGGCACCTCCCTGCTCGATCTCGTGCCCGTTGACGAGAAGCTCGGCCGCGTCGGCGGGGCGGCGCCCGGGACCGAGGGCCGCAACGTCGACCATATCTGCTTCCGCGTCCTCCCCTGGGATGGCGACGCGGTGCTCGCCCATCTGGCGGCGCACGGCATCGAGAGCGAGATCGTCTCCCGCTACGGCGCCGACGGCGAAGGGCCATCCGTCTATCTGGCCGATCCGGAGGGCAACGGCCTGGAGCTCAAGGGCCCACCCTGGGCGCCGGTGCCGGACGCGGCCTAGCCTCGGCTCCATTGCGCGGCGCTCGCTTGTCGCACCTGCTCGACTCCCGACGACCCGTCTTCTAGCCATGCCGCGTGGGTGACGGGAGGCGGTGATGGGGTTTCGACATGCATTGGCGGCGATCGCGCTGGGCCTGGGCGTCGCGGGCGCGGCGGCGGCCCAGCCCGCGCCGGCCGACGCGCCGGGCGGTTCGGTCCTGATCGCCGGCGCCCGCGTGTTCGACGGCGAGCGCCTGCTCGGGGAACGCGACGTGCTGGTCACGAACGGCCGCATCGCGGCGGTCGGCGAGGGGCTCGCCGCGCCGGCGGGGACCACCCGCGTCGACGGGCGCGGCAAGACCCTGCTGCCCGGACTGATGGATTCGCACGTCCACGTCTTCCCGACCGCCGCCGCCGATGCCCTGCGCTTCGGGGTCACCACCGAGTTCGACATGTTCACCATCGCGACGCCGGAGCTGGTCCAGGCCCGGCACGCCGCCCGCGCCGCTTATGCGCGAGTCACGGAAGCGGACGTGTGGAGCGCGGGCATGGGCGTCACCCCGCCCGGCGGCCACCCCTCGCAAATGGCCCGCTCCTGGGGCGTGACCATCCCGACGCTCGCCAACGAAGCCGACGCCGACGCCTATATCCGCGCGAGGGTCGCGGAAGGATCGGACTATATCAAGATCTTCCAGGACGATGGCGCCGCCCATGGCGGCGCGGCGACGCTGACCCCCTTCGCGCCCGAGCGGCTGCGCGTGGTGATCGGCGCGGCGCAGCGCGCGGACCGGCGCGCCATCGTCCACGTCTCCTCGCTCGGCGACGCCCGGCTCGCGATCGGGTTCGGCGCCAATGCGCTCGCCCACATGTTCCAGGATCATCCGGCGGACGAGGCGCTGGTGGCGCAGGCGCGGCAGCATGGCGTCACGATCATCCCGACCTTGTCCGTCCTCGCCGGCGCTTCGGGCGACCCCACCTCGACGCGGCTCGCCGCCGATCCCGCCGTCGCGCCGCACCTCTCGCCCATCCAGCGCAGCATGATCGCGGCGACTTTCCCACGGACGCGGCCAAACATTCTGGTCAATGCCCTGGAGAGCGTGCGGCGGCTCCATGCCGCCGGCGTGGTGATCCTCGCCGGCACGGACGCGCCCAATCCGACCACCGCCCACGGCCCGTCCATGCACGAGGAGCTGGAGCTGCTCGTCCGCGCCGGAATGACGCCGGCCGAGGCGATCTCGGCGGCCACGGCGCGCCCGGCCGCCTTCTTCGGCACCGCCGACCGCGGTCGCATCGCGGTGGGCCTGCGCGCCGATTTGCTGCTCGTCGAGGGCGACCCGCTGGCCGACATCACCGCCACCCGCCGCATCGCCGGCATCTGGAAGAACGGCTTCCCGGTCGACCGCGCCGCCATCCCGCAAATGCCCGCCGGGAACTGAGCCCGCTTTCGCGCCGCCGGTTTGAGACGCCCTCCGTTTGAGACTCGGACGCGGCTGCGATAGGGCAGCCCGCGACACTCCCGAATCAATCATCAAGCGAGGACGAACCGAGATGCAGGATGCCGAGATGCTGGCCAGGGTCGAGAATGGCAGGGGCTTCATCGCCGCTTTGGACCAGAGCGGCGGCTCCACCCCCAAGGCGCTGAAGGGCTACGGCATCGAGGAGAGCGCCTATGCGGGTGACGAGGAGATGTTCGGCCTCATCCATCGGATGCGCTCCCGCATCATCACCTCGCCCGCCTTCACCGGCGACAAAGTGCTCGGCGCGATCCTGTTCGAGCGGACCATGGACGGCGAGATCGACGGCAAGCCGGTGCCGGCGGTGCTCAGGGCGCGCGGCGTCGTCCCCTTCATCAAGATCGACAAGGGCCTGGAGGCCGAAGCCGACGGCGTCCAGCTGATGAAGCCGATGCCGGAGCTCGACGCTCTGCTGAGCCGCGCCAAGGGCCTCGGCGTCTTCGGCACCAAGGAGCGCTCGGTCATCAACCTCGCCAACCGCGCCGGCATCGCCGCGGTGGTGAAGCAGCAGTTCGCGGTGGCCGGGCAGGTGCTCGCCGCCGGCCTCGTCCCGATCATCGAGCCCGAGGTCAACATCAAGAGTCCCGAGCGGGCCGAGGCGGACCGGATCCTGCTCGAGGAGACGCTGCAGGCGCTGGACGCGCTCCCGGGCGACGACAAGGTGATGCTTAAGCTCAGCCTGCCGGTGACGCCGGGCCTGTTCGATCCGCTGGTCGATCATCCGCGCGTGCTGCGCGTGGTCGCGCTCTCCGGCGGCTATGCCCGGCCCGAGGCCTGCGCCGAGCTGGCGAAGAATCGCGGAATTATCGCCAGCTTCAGCCGCGCCCTGCTCGAGGATCTGCGCCACCAGATGACCGACGCCGAGTTCGACTCGGCGCTCGGCGAAGCGATCGACGAGATTTACCAGGCCTCGGCGGTGAAGGCATGAGCGCGCTCGCGGCGATTCCGCTGCGCACGATCCGCGGCGAGGAGGCCTCGCTCGGCGACTATGCCGGCAAGGTGCTGCTCGTCGTCAACGTCGCGTCCAAATGCGGCCTCACCCCGCAATATGAGGGCCTCGAAGGCCTCTACCGCGACTATCGCGACCAAGGCTTCGTCGTGCTCGGTTTCCCGGCGAACGATTTCGCCGGCCAGGAGCCGGGGACGAACGACGAGATCGCGAGCTTCTGCAGGACCAATTTCGGCGTCGACTTCCCGATGTTCGAGAAACTGGTAGCGACCGGACCGGACAAGCATCCGCTCTATGCCGCGCTGACCGCGGCCGCGCCGCACACCATCAACGACGGTCCCTTCCGCCAGCGGCTCGAAAGCGCCGGGAGAGCCGCGCCCGCGCCGGAACTGCTGTGGAATTTCGAGAAGTTCCTGATCGGCCGCGACGGCCAGGTGATCGCGCGCTTCTCGCCCGACACCGCGCCCAGTGATCCGGCGCTCGTCGGCGCGATCGAAAAGGCGCTGGCGGCCTGAGCGCGGCCAAACCCGCCGGGCCGCTGGCCTTCGGTTACGACCGGACGCTCGCGCCGTTGATGTGGGTCTTCGCCGCCATCGTCACGCTGGAATTGTTTCTCGTCCACCTGCTGGTCTCGCTCTTCTGGAGCCATGTCGCGGCGTGGGTCCTGACCGCGATGAGCCTGGCGACCCTTATCTGGGTCGTGCTCCTCATTCGCTCGCTGAAGCGGCTGCCCGTGCTCGTGGATGACGACGGGGTCACCATGCGCGTCGGGACCCTCAAGGCGGTGCGCATCCCCGTCGGCAGCCTTGCGGGCCTGCGCACCGCCTGGCCGCGCGAAGAGCTGCAGCAGCGGGGCGTTCTCAATCTCGCCATGATCAATTATCCGAATGTGATGCTCGACCTCGATCCCCCGCTGCCCGGCGGCCGCCATCCCGTCCGGGCCATCGCCCACCGCCTCGACGATCCGGGCGCTTTCGCCGCGGCCGTGACGCGCCTCCTGGAGGCCCGGTCGTGACCGCCGACGAGGACGAATTCACCGGCCTGTCCCCCGATTTCGCCGAGCAGTTCGAGCGCGATCCCAGGCGGCCGCCTTGCCAGCTCTACCTGATCTCCCCGCTCGATGTGGCCGGCGCCTTTCCAGACAGGCTGAAGGCGGCGCTCGACGCCGGGCCGGTCGCGGCCTTCCAGTTCCGCGTGAAGGGCGTCGACCAGCATGAGGCGGCCCGGCTCGCCGCGCCGCTGCAGGAAATCTGCGCCGCGCGCGAGGTCGCCTTCATCGTCAACGACGATATGGGCCTGGCCAAGCGGCTCGGCGCGGAGGGCGTTCACCTGGGGCAGGGGGACGGCGACGCCGAGGTCGCGCGCCGCCTGCTCGGCCCGGCCGCCCAGATCGGCATCACCTGCCACGACAGCCGCCATCTCGCCATGGAGGCGGGGGAAGCGGGTGCCGATTATGTCGCCTTCGGCGCCTTTTTCCCGACCTCGACCAAGGAAACCCGGCACCGGCCGGATCCGTCAATCCTCTCCTGGTGGACGACCCTGTTCGAGATTCCCTGCGTGGCGATCGGCGGGATCACCCCGGACAATGGCCGGGTGCTGGTCGAGGCGGGGGCAGACTTTCTCGCCGTCAGCAGCGCGGTCTGGGGCCATGAGGGCGGGCCGGCGACGGCGGTGACAGCCTTCCAGGCGATCCTGGGCCGCTGATCCCGCCCGTTCATCGCGGCTGCGGAACGATGTGGCGCGCTTCCGGTTTTCTCATCCATGCGAAGGCTGGCGCTCACCTTCACCGTCCTTATCACCGCCCTGGTGACGACCTTCCTCGCCGCCATGCTCTGGACGAGCCTCTATGCCGTCTCCAATAGCGGCATGGCCGGGCAGGCCGCGACCGGCAGCCGCGTCGGCAAGGCTGACGAGGCGCCCAGCGCGGCCGAGATCGATGCGGCCCTGCTGTCTGCCCGCCCCACCTATCCGGTGAGCCGCTCGGGACTCGTCATCCCGGTGGCGGGGATCCCGCACCGGCAGATCGTCGACACGTTCACCGCCTCGCGCGGCGGCGGCCGGGCCCATAATGCGCTCGACATCATGGCGCCCCACGGCACGCCCGTGGTCGCCGCGGCGGCGGGCACGGTCGAGAAGCTCTATTTCAGCCGCGGCGGCGGCGGGATCAGCGCCTATGTCCGCTCCGAGGACGGCCAGTGGATGTATTATTACGCCCACCTCCAATCCTACGCCCCCGGCCTCAGCGAGGGGGACCGGGTCGAAGCGGGCGATCCGATCGGCCGGGTCGGCAGCACCGGCAACGCCAATCCGGCCGGCCCGCATCTCCATTTCGCGGTCTACCGCATGGCGCCCGGAGCGCGCTTCTACCAAGGCCAGCCGGTCAATCCCTACCCGCTGCTTGCCGGAAACGCGCGCTCTCGCTAAAGCGCGCGCCAATCCTCTCCTGACAGCGAGCACATCATGAAGATCAGCGGCGTGGACATCCGTCCCGGCAACATCATCGAATATGAAGGCGGCATCTGGCGCGCGGTGAAGATCCAGCACACCCAGCCCGGCAAGGGCGGCGCCTATATGCAGGTCGAGCTGAAGAACCTCCGCGACGGCCGCAAGAACAACGTCCGCTTCCGCTCGGCGGAGACGGTGGAGCGCGTGCGGCTCGACACCAAGGATTTCCAGTTCCTGTTCGCCGACGGCGACGGCCTCGTCTTCATGGACAAGGA
Organism: Allosphingosinicella sp.; assembly: GCA_035502235.1. GTDB lineage: Bacteria > Pseudomonadota > Alphaproteobacteria > Sphingomonadales > Sphingomonadaceae > Allosphingosinicella. The sequence continues at coordinate 8,813 of DATJUQ010000057.1, read as the reverse complement.
GACCTACGACCAGGTGACGCTGCCCCGCGACCTGCTCGGCGACGCCGCCGCCTTCCTGCAGGACGGCATGGACGTGATCATGGAACTCTATGACGAGGAGCCGATCAGCGTGCAGCTCCCCGACACGATCGAGGCGACCATCGTCGAGGCCGACGCCGTGGTGAAGGGGCAGACCGCCTCGTCCAGCTACAAGCCGGCCGTGCTCGACAATGGCGTCCGCGTCATGGTCCCGCCGCACATCAGCAGCGGAACCCGGATCGTCGTCGACGTTTACGAGCAGACCTACGTCCGCCGCGCGGACTGACTCCCGCTCCCCTTCAGGGGAGAGGGGTTGAGGAAGAAAAATGGTTTCCCATTCCGGCCTGATCACCGTCATGCAGCGCGCCGCCCGCAAGGCGGCGCCGCGCCTGCGGCGCGACTTCGGCGAGGTCGAGCAGCTGCAGGTGAGCCGCAAGGGCCCGGCCGATTTCGTCTCCATGGCCGACGAGCAGGCCGAGCAGACCGTGGTCGAGGAGTTGCGCCATGCGCGGCCCGACTGGAGCCTCCATCTGGAGGAAGGCGGCGCGATCGAGGGCGATCCGCTGAAGCCGCGCTGGATCGTCGATCCGATCGACGGCACCTCCAACTTCCTCCACGGCATCCCCCATTTCGCCATCGCGATCGCGGTGCAGGAGCCGAAACCGGGCGGGCAGGGCTGGGGCGAAGTCACCCAGGGCCTGGTCTACAATCCGATCACCGACGAGAGCTTCTGGGCCGAGAAGGGCAGGGGCAGCTGGCTCAACGAGCGCCGCCTGCGCGTCTCGGCGCGGCGCAATCTCGACGAATCCCTGATCGCCACCGGCATCCCGTTCAAGGCGCATGGCGATCTCGGCCGTTTCAACCGGATCCTGAACGCGGTCTCGCCCGAAGTCGCCGGCATCCGCCGCTTCGGCTCGGCCGCGCTCGATCTGGCCTGGGTCGCCGCCGGCCGCTTCGACGGCTTCTGGGAAGAGGAGCTGCAATTCTGGGACGTGGCCGCCGGCATCCTGCTGGTCCGCGAGGCGGGCGGCTTCGTCAGCGATTTCCGGGGGAGCGAAGCGGGGCTGGCCAAGGGTCAGGTGCTCGCCGCCAACGATCAGCTCCACTCCAAACTGCACAAGCTCGTCGCCGGAGCCCTGCGCGGGTGACGCCGGCGCGGGGGGCAATCGGCGCCGCGGCCCTGCTGCTCGCGGCCTGCGCAATCCCCCCCGTCCGTCAGGCCAACGAGCCGATGTGGCCGACGCCGACCCTGGCGCCGACCGAGCTGCTCGCCTCCTTCCCCGACAGCGCCTCCGTCCAGCGCCGGCTGCTCGCCGACGCGCATGAGGCGCGCGACGCGGGGGCGGTGCGGACCGGCCTCCAGCGCCTGGCCGGCATGGGCTATGCCCCGAGCCAGCAGACTTTGGACCAGCTCTCGGTCTACCTGCCCGCCGCGGAGATGGACGCGCTGCGCCAGCGCTTCGGCGCCAATGGCGCCCGGGTCCAGGCCAGCCGCCTCTTCACCAGCCTGCCGAGCAGCCAGCGGCTGGTCGAGGGCATCGCCTGGGACGCGCGCACCGCCCGGCTGTTCGCCGCCACCGTCGTCGGCCGCGCCCTGATCGTCCGCGAGGCGCGGGGCTGGCGGGCGATCGAGGGGCTTGAGGCGGGCAGCCTGTTCGGCCTCGCCATCGACACGCGCCGCCGCCTGCTCTGGGCCGCCTCGGGCGTGGTCGAGCAGACGCCCAATCCCGAGGGCGCGTTCCGCGGCCTGATCGCGGTGGAACTCGGGTCGCTGCGCCCCGTCCGCCGCCTCGCCGTGCCGGGCGAAGGCTCGCCGGCCGATATCGCGGTCGCCAATGACGGCACCGTCTATGCGAGCGACCCCAATACGGGCGCCATCTACCGCGCGGCGCCCGGCGACACCGTGCTCACCATCCTCGTCCCGCCCGGCCGCCTGCGCAGCCCGCAGGGCCTGGTGCCGACCCCGGACGGACGCCGGCTCTATGTCGCCGATTATGGCTATGGCCTGGCCGAGGTGCATCTCCACGACGGCACCGTCGCGCGGCTCGAATCCGACGCCGGCACCATGCTGGACGGAATCGACGGCCTCTACCCCTGGCGCGGCGGCCTGCTCGCCATCCAGAACGGCACCAATCCCCGCCGCATCCTCTGGCTGAAGCTGAGCCCGGACGGCGAGCGGATCGCCACTGTCCGCGTGCTCGAAAGCAATCATGTCGACTGGGGCGAGCCGACCCTGGGCTTCGTCCGCCGCGGCGACTTCCTCTACGTCGCCGACGCGCAATGGGAGCGCTATGGCGAGGGCGGCGCCGTGCAGGGCGCCTGGCCGGTTCGCGCGACCGCGATCCGGCTGGTGCGCCTGCCCAATTAGGGCCGCAGAGTCCGGGCGAGAAAGGCGAGCACCTTCGGCCAGGCATCGGCGCGGGCCGCGGCATTGGCTTCCCGCGTGCCGCCGCCGCGCGGATCGTCGCGCGGGTCACCGTCGCCGGCGAGATCGTGGCCGGCCTCGGGATAGATCAGGGCCTCGGTCGCCAGCCCCGCCGCCCGTCGCGCCGCGACGATGTTCCGCGCCTGCCGTCCCGAATTCCACAGCTTGTCCCGGTCGCCCGCGACCAGCAGCAGCGCGCCGCGATAGGCCTCGCTCGGGATCCGCGCCGCCGCCTCGCGGGCGGGATGGTCGGCGCGGCCATTTTCGTGGATCGCCCTGAGGTCCGCGGCGGGGCCTTGCTGGAGCCCGGCGACGAAGCCGCGATAGGGCATGAAGGGCAGGGGTCGGCCGTCGAAGGAGAAGGAGGAACGCGTGCCCTCCGCCTCCAGCATCTCCACGCCCCAGCCCTCCCAGACCAGGTCGGACGGGGCATAGGCCACCACCGCGTCGAGCCAGGCGTAGCGGCTGGCGGCGATCAGGGCGAATTCGGCGCCCTTCGAGCCGGCGAACAGGCCGAACCGCTCCACGTCCACGCCCGGCATCGCCCGCAGCGTGTCGCGGAGGCCGGCGAGCTGGTCGACGCGGATGTCGATGAAGCTGCCCGGCAGGTCCGGATATTCGGGCGGCGGCCCGTATTGGCCCCAATTGGGCGAGTAATAGGGCAGGCTCACCGCCGCATAGCCGAGCCGTGCGAGGATCGGTCCGAAGCGGCGCCCGGCCCCGTCGCCCCCCTCGGCGCCGGGCAGGATCACGACCACTGGCCGCGCCGCCTCGCCGGCGAGCCGGTAGAGCCTGGCGCGCGGAAAGCCCGGGATCGGCGCCTCCGAGACGGCGGCCCGGGCCTGCGCGGGCGCCGGCTGGGCGACGGCCGGAGCGGGGAGGAAGAACATGGCCAGCAGGCCCAGGCCAAGCTGCAGAGACTTTGCGAACATTCACTTCCCCTCTCCGAGATCGGAAGCGCGCTAGAAGACTGCCACATATGTGGCAAGTCGGTCCGCATCGCGGGTTTGCGTCATTTCCCGTCTTATTTCCGCCGCGCGCGCTCTTGCCCGACTCCCTGCGCCGTCCTAAAGCCCCGCCAACCTTGGGAGTTACACATGGCGTCCGTCGCCGCCGACTATCTGCCGATCCTCCTGTTCCTGGGCGTCGCTTTGGGCCTGTCCATGGCCTTCGTTGTGCTGCCCATGCTGGTCGCCAAGCTGACCGGCGCGAACCGGCCCTATCCGGACAAGCTGACCGAATATGAGTGCGGCTTCCCGGCCTTCGAGGACAGCCGCGCCCAGTTCGACGTGCGCTTCTACCTCGTCGCCATCCTGTTCATCATCTTCGATCTCGAAGCCGCCTTCCTCTTTCCCTGGGCGGTCAGCGTGTTCAGCCTCGGCTGGGCGGCCTGGATCGCGATGATGATCTTCCTCGTCGAGCTGGCGCTCGGTTTCGCTTATGCCTGGAAGAAAGGCGCGCTCGAATGGGAGTGATCCTCGACGCGGCCGGGCGGCCGATGCAGCCGGCGGCCGCCGGCGCCACCCCGCCCGATCCCTATATCTTCAACCAGATTCAGTCCGAAGTGTCGGACAAGGGCTTTCTCGTCACCACGACCGAGGATCTGTTCCAGTGGGCGCGCACCGGCTCGCTCTGGTGGATGACCTTCGGTCTCGCCTGCTGCGCGGTCGAGATGATCCATGTGAACATGCCGCGCTACGATCTCGAGCGGTTCGGCGCCGCGCCGCGCGCGAGCCCGCGCCAGAGCGACGTGATGATCGTTGCCGGCACGCTCTGCAACAAGATGGCCCCGGCGCTGCGCCGCGTCTACGACCAGATGTCGGAGCCCCGCTACGTCATCTCGATGGGCAGCTGCGCCAATGGCGGCGGCTATTATCATTACAGCTACAGCGTGGTGCGCGGCTGCGACCGGATCGTGCCGGTGGACATCTATGTGCCCGGCTGTCCGCCGACCGCCGAGGCCCTGCTCTACGGCATCATGCAATTGCAGCGGAAGATCCGCCGCGCCGGCACGATCGAGCGCTAGGCCATGGCAAGCCCCGCACCCCGTTATGCCGAGATCGACCCGCAGGCCATCGCGACCCTGCTCGGCTCGCTGGGTCATGACGTCAGGGCCGCCAATGGCGAGATCGCCATCCATGTTGGCCGCGACGAGCTGATCGCCACGATGACGGCGCTTCGCGACGATCTCGAATATCAGCAGCTGATGGAGATTGCCGGCGTCGACTGGCCGGCCGACCCCGAGCGGTTCGAAGTCGTCTACTGCCTGCTCTCGGTGACCAAGAACCACCGCGTCCGCGTCCATGTCCGCACCGACGAGGAGACGCCGGTGCCGACCGTCACGACGATCTGGCCCGTCGCCGGCTGGCTCGAGCGCGAGGTGTTCGACATGTACGGCGTGATCTTCGCCGGTCATCCGGACCTGCGCCGGATCCTCACCGATTACGGCTTTCGCGGCCACCCGCAGCGCAAGGATTTTCCGCTCACCGGCTATGTGGAGCTCCGCTACTCCGAGGAGGAGAAGCGCGTCGTCTACGAACCGGTCAGCCTCGCCCAGGATTTCCGCAGTTTCGATTTCCTGTCCCCCTGGGAGGGCGCGGAATATGTGATTCCCGGCGACGAGAAGGCGAAGCCCGAGGCGCCGGGCGCGCCGACCCCGCTCAAGGCCGACGAGATCGCCAAGGGGCCGCCCAAGGCCGAGCCGCCCGCGCCGACGCCCAAGACGACCGAGAGCAAGGCCGACACCGGGGCGGGGGAACCCGCCAACACGGAGGCGGCCAAGACCAGCGCGCAGAAGCCGCGCGCCCGCAAGGCCGCGCCGCCCAAACCCGATGCGGCGGCCGCCGGCGAAGCGCCCAAGGCCCGCAAGCCGCGCGCGCCGCGCAAGCCGAAGGCTGATTCCTGATGGCCGACAATTTCGACGTGATCCCGCATGAGGCGGAAGCCGAGGCCGAAGTCCACGGCACCAGCCCCGCGCAGACCGAGATCAGCAATTACACGATCAACTTCGGCCCGCAGCATCCCGCCGCGCACGGCGTGCTCCGCCTCGTGCTCGAGCTGGACGGCGAGATCATCGAGCGTGTCGATCCGCATGTCGGCCTGCTCCATCGCGGCACCGAGAAGCTCTGCGAGTACAAGACCTACCTGCAGGCTTTGCCCTATTTCGACCGGCTCGATTATTGCTCGCCGCTCTGCATGGAGCACAGCTATGTGCTGGCGATCGAGAAATTGCTGGGCCTCGAAGTGCCGCTGCGCGCGCAATATCTCCGCGTCTTCTTCGCCGAGCTGACCCGCATCTCGAACCACATGCTGAACCTCGGCAGCCACGTCATGGACGTCGGCGCGATGACGCCGAACCTGTGGCTGTTCGAGATCCGCGAGGATTGCATGAACTTCTACGAGCGGGCGTCGGGCGCGCGCATGCACGCGGCCTGGTTCCGCCCCGGCGGGGTCCATCAGGATGTGCCGCTGAAACTGCTCACCGACATCGGCGACTGGCTCGACAACCGCCTGCCGCGCCTGTTCGAGGATGCGATCAGCCTCGTCGCCGACAACCGTATCTTCAAGCAGCGCAATGTCGACATCGCCAAGGTCTCCAAGGAGGACGCCTTGGCCTGGGGCTTCTCCGGTCCGATGATCCGCGCCGCCGGCATCCCCTGGGACATCCGCCGCTCGCAGCCTTACGAGGTCTACGACCGCATGGACTTCGACGTGCCCGTCGGCACGCGCGGCGACTGCTACGACCGCTTCATGGTCCGCGTCGAGGAGGTGCGGCAGTCCGCGCGCATCATGAAGCAGTGCCTGAACGAGATGCCGGAGGGTCCGATCGCCAGCCTCGACCGCAAGGTCGTCCCGCCCAAGCGCGGCGAGATGAAGCAGTCGATGGAAGCGCTCATCCATCACTTCAAGCTGTACACCGAGGGCTTCCACGTCCCCGCCGGCGAGGTCTATGTCGCGACCGAGAGCCCGAAGGGCGAGTTCGGCGTCTATCTGGTCAGCGACGGCACCAACAAGCCCTATCGCGTGAAGATTCGCCCGACGGCCTTCAGCCATCTCCAGGCGATGGACTTCATGTCCAAGGGCCACATGCTCGCCGACGTGACCGCGATCCTCGGCGCCATGGATATCGTGTTCGGAGAATGCGACCGCTAACCGGTTTAGAATTCTTGAGGTCGGTATGGTATGAGCGGCTCAGGAGCGAACATCGATGACCGCCGACACCGAGAGCCTGCCGCTAGAAATCCTGAGGCGGATTCAGACGGATCTCGCCGACGTCAAAGGCGACCTCGCCGATCTCAAGACACGGGCGACGGCCGTCGATGAGCATATGGGCGGCTTGTTCATCACCAGTTCCGGCAACAACGCGCGCCTCGATCGGGTAGTCGAGCGGCTGGAGCGGATCGAGCGGCGGCTTGATCTCACCGAGGCGAAGTGAGGAGTTGGCTGGGTCGATGACCGCGCATGAGGCTGGCCGTCAGATCGGCTATGCTGCTGTCCCTGTCATATTGCTCGTCGCCGCCGCTTATGCGGGCTGGCGAATGGGCAGAAAGCGCCAGCCGCCGACCTTCGTAATCTGGCCCGTGGCCGTGGCGGCCGCGCTGCTCCTGGCAGGCTTCGTCGGCATGCAGCTGAAGCAGGCGCGCGAGCGCTCGCCATATAGCGAGAGCCGCTGATGGGCGCGCCGCCCGTCGTCGGTCTCGCCGACAAGCTCGCGCTTTTCTCCGATCACTGGAATCCGCGCATCGTCGGCCGCTACAACGGCAACGAGGTGCGCCTCGCCAAGCTGAAGGGCGAATTCGTCTGGCACAGTCATGCGGACACCGACGAGCTGTTCCTGGTCGTCAAGGGCCGCCTGACCATCGAGTTTCGCGACGGCGTCCGCACCCTCGGCCCCGGCGAGTTTCTGGTCGTCCCGAAAGGCGTCGAGCATCGCCCGGTCGCGGAGGAGGAGGAGGTCGAGCTGCTGCTCATGGACCGCGAGGGTGAGTCGAATACCGGCGAAGTGACGTCGGAACTCACCCGGACCTCTCTGGAAACGCTCTGAATCCCATGACCTTCCCATTGCCCCTCCCGCTCGCCGGGGCTAGGGGACGCGGCAGGGAAGTTAATCTCATGGAATCACGTCATGGCTGAGGCCGCGCGCGCGCCCGCATCTCCTGAAATCCGCGAACGCTGGGGCGGTTTCGCCTGGACGGCGGAGAATGCGAAGACCGCGCAGATGTACATCGCCCGCTATCCCGCGGGACGGCAGAAGAGCGCGGTCATTCCTTTGCTCGATCTCGCCCAGCGCCAGGTCGGCGCGGAGACGCAGACGCAGGGCTGGCTGCCCATTCCGGTCATCGAGTTCGTCGCCGCCGAGCTGTCCATGCCCTATATCCGCGCCTACGAAGTCGCGACCTTCTACACCATGTTCAACCTGGCCCCCGTCGGCCGCCATCACGTGCAGGTCTGCGGCACCACGCCCTGCATGTTGCGCGGCTCGGACGATGTGCTCGCCGCCTGCTACGCCAAGGGCCTGAAGAAGGGCCACACCACCGCGGACGGCCTGTTCACGCTCACCGAAGTCGAATGCCTCGGCGCCTGCGCCAACGCGCCGATGGTCCAGATCAACGACGACAATTACGAGGATCTGACCTTCGAGAGCATGACCGCGATCCTGGAGGATCTGGCCAAGGGCCGGCAGCCGAAGATCGGCCCCCAGGTCGCGCGCAAGACCAGCTGCCCCGAGGGCGGGCCGAGCACGCTCAAGGAGATGGTCGGCGAGAATCACGATTATCGGAGCGCTTGGTGAGGGCCTTGGCCGTCCTTCTCGCCTTGCCGGCCGCGTGCCATGACCAGCCCGAGACGGCGGCCGCCAACGCGCCGGCGCCGGCCAATGAGGTGGCGCCGCCGCCGCGCAACGATCTGCAGCTGGCCGAGGATTCGGTCCGCCGCCAGCTCGGCGATCCGGCCGGGCTCAGCTTCGCCAATGCCGTCGCCCATCGCGACCAGCGCATCGCCATCGTCTGCGGCGAGGTGACCCGGGCCGGCCGGCGGGAACGCTACATCGCCGTCGACGGCCGCGGCGCCTGGGTCGAATCCGAGATGCGCCCGGGCGAGATGGACCGCGCGGTGCGCGAATTCTGCAGCAACGGGAGGAGGCCGTCATGAGCGCCGTCATCGGTATTCTTCTCGCCGTGCTGGCGATCTGGCTGCTGATCAAGGTCGTCGGCCTGGTCTTCAAGATCATCGCCGTCATCATCCTGATCGGGCTGATCGTCGCCGCCTATCTCTGGATTCAGAAAAGGATCGACAGGAGATGAACAAGGTCGTGCTCTTCCTGATCATCGCGGTCGCCATCGCCGCCGCGTCCTTCCTGCTGGTCGGCGTC
>DATJUQ010000056.1:0-119511 GCA_035502235.1 Allosphingosinicella sp. | reverse complement strand
GCAGAGGCCGAGGCAATAGACGGTCTCCACCTCGATCCGTTCGTCCGTCTCGAACAGGGGCGCGAGCGCGTCGACGCCGCGCGCCTGGCAGGCCTCGGCGCGGCACAGCTTCACCACCGGCCGGTCCGCCGGGACGCGCTTGTAGTCGTGATAGAAAGTGACGACGCCGTGGACGTCGGCGCGGGAGAGGTTCAGCGCCTCGGCGAGCAGCGGGACGGCGCCGGTCGGAACATGGCCCAGGGCCGCCTGCACGTCGTTGAGGATCGGCAGCAGCGCGCCCTTCCGCCCCTCATGGCGGCGCAGGATCTCGGCGATCTGCTCCTCGAAGCCCACTGTCCTTCCTCTCCTAATTAATACGTCTTACATACAATTATCGGCGAACGGAAGCCAGCGCCTTCACTCCGCCGCGGCCGGGAAAACCGCTTCCGGCCCTGCCCCGTACAGGCCGAATCGTTCCGCTTCCTCCTCCGCCCCCCTGCCGATCGCCGCCGCGGTCGCCTGCAACGTCTTCAGATGCTGGGCGACCATCTCGCGGAATTCGGCGCGGTGGCCGGGCCAGGCGATGTTGATCGCGCCGACCGCATGGCCGTGCACCATCACCGCCACGGCGATCGAGCGGCGGCCGTCGGTCGCGACCTCGGTCTTGCTGCGGTCCGGCCAGGGATGGGCGGGGTGCCGCTCCGAATAGCCGCGCGCCTGCGTGTCGCGGATGATCTTGTCGAACAAGGCGTCGCCGGCCGGATCGCCGCCGGCGGGGCGAAGGCGGTTCAGGATGGCGGCGCGCTCGACGGGATCGCAGGCGCAGAGATAGGCGCGGCCGGTGGCGGTGTGGATGTAGGAGAGCTTCACCCCGATCGGCCCGAGCATGGCCGAATCGAGCCGGTTCATCGGGCTGTTCGTCTCGATGATCTCGATATGGTCGAGGCGCGGCACCGCGAGGATGGAGGGCCAGGCGACGCGGCGGCTGAGTTCGGCGAGCTGCGGCGAGGCAAGCTCCGCGAGCGCGGCATTGCTGTCCGCGCGCCAGTCCATGCTCTTGTGCAGCCGGCTCGGCAGGAAAGCGCCGTCGGCGAGCCGCTGCCAGACCAGCCCGCGCTTGGACAGGGTCAGCAGCATGCGCAGCAAGGTGGCCTTGGGCAGCCCGGTGCTCTCGTGCAGTTCGCGCAGGGACGCGGCCCGCGACCGGTGGATCTCGAGCAGCACGTCGAGACCCCGCTCCAGCGCCCTGACGGACTTCACCTTACGTTCGATCATCGGTGCACGCGCCTCTCCCTCGCGTTTCACTACGTGCAACCTACTTGACGAATGGCTTCACGGAAAGAGGATGCGCGGGATGATGCTCCGACAAGAGGAGAGGATGGGATGATGGCGGAGCGGCCGCGCGTGCTTCTGCTGGCCACGCAGGACACCAAGGAAGAGGAGGCGCGCTTCCTGCGCGAGCACCTGGAGCGCTACGGCTGCGCTGTCGTCCATCTCGATCCGAGCGTCCGGCGCACCGTCGGTGGCGCGGAGATCTCACCTGAGCAGGTGGTCGGCGCGGCCGGCATGACCATCGAGGAGGTCCGGGCGCTCGGCCATGAGGGCAAGTGCATCGCCGTCATGATCGAGGGCGCGGTCAAGCTCGCGGCGGAGGCGCATGCGAAAACGCCCCTGTCCGGCGCGCTCGCGCTCGGCGGGTCGATGGGGACGGCGCTCGCCGGCGCGGTCTTCCAGGCGCTGCCTTATGGCCTCCCCAAGCTGATCGTCTCGACCATGGCCTCGGGTTTCACCGCGCCCTATGTGGGTCGCAAGGACATCGCGATGCTGAACGCGGTGACCGACATCAGCGGCATCAATTCGATCAGCCGCGACGTCTACCGCAACGCGGCCGCCGCCGTCGCGGGCATGGCGCGGGCCTATGAGCCGCCGGGCGGGGAAGAAAAGCCGCTCGTGCTGATCGGCACGCTCGGCACCACCGAGAAATGCGTGCGCCGGATTCGCGAGACGCTGGAAGGCGACGGCTTCGAGGTGATGGTCTTCCACACCTCCGGCGCGGGCGGGCCGACCATGGATTCGATCGCCGCCGACCGGGAGGTTGCGGCGGTGCTGGACCTCAGCCTGACCGAGATGGTCGATACCTTGTTCGGCGGCCTCTGCGCGGGCGGGCCGGACCGGGGCAAGGCCGGGCTGGCCAAGGGCGTGCCGACGATCATCGCGCCGGGCAATATCGATTTCATCATCGCCGGACCGCTGGAGGCGGCGCAGGCGCAATTCCCGGGCCGGCGCTACCACGTCCACAATCCGGCCTTGACCGCGGTGCGCACGCATCTGGAGGATCTGAAGACGATCGCCGACCATATCGGCACGTTGGTCGCCGGGGCGAAGGGGCCGGTGCGGGTGTTCGTGCCTTTGGGCGGTTTTTCCAACCATGACAGCTGGGAAGGCCATATCCACGAGCCGGATCTGCCGACGCCCTTTGCCGCGCATCTGCGCGCCGCGCTCCCGGACGGGATCGACCTCGAGACGATCGACTGCCACTTCAACGACGCCGCATTCGCCGACGCGATCGTCGCCGCGACCCGCGAACTGGTCCGGGAGCGCGAGCCGGCGTGAGCGGCGAACTGCCGCTGAGCCCCGAGGATGTGGCGGAGATCGTCGCGATCCTGGACGGCGGCGCCTATGAGCGCCTGGAGATCAGGACGACGCGCTTCACCCTCAGGATCGCGCGCGACGGCGGCGGCTGGACCCAGCAATGGGACTGGGCTGAGCCGGAGGCCAAGGCCGCCGTCGCGGAGACCGCCGCTGCCGCCGCTGCGGTGCCCGAGGGGCTGACGGCCGTGCATCCGCCCCTGCCAGGAACCTTCTACCGCGCGCCGCAGCCCGGGGCGCCGCCCTTCGTCGAGATCGGCGACGCGGTCGGCCCCGACACGGTGGTCGCGATCATCGAGACGATGAAGCTGATGAACCCCGTCCATGCCGGCGCGGCAGGGCGGGTGGAGGCGATCATGGTCGACAATGCCGAGGCCGTGGAGGCGGGCGCCGTGCTGATGACGATCCGGCCCGCATGATCCGGCGGCTGTTCATCGCCAATCGCGGCGAGATCGCGCTGCGCGTGATCCGCACGGCGCGGCGGCTGGGCCTGACCACGATCCTGGCGGTCTCGTCGGCGGACGGCGAGTCGCTCCCCGCGCGCCTGGCGGACGAGACGGCGCCGGTGGATACCTATCTGGACATCGGGGCCATGATCGCCGCGGCGGTGGCGGCGAGGGCCGATGCGATCCACCCCGGTTATGGCTTCCTTTCCGAAAATGCGGCCTTCGCCCGCGCGGCCGTCGCGGCGGGGATCGGCTTTGTCGGTCCCGATCCGGCGACGCTCGACGCGATGGGCGACAAGCTCAATGCCCGCCGGATCGCATCGGCGGCGGGGCTGCCCACCGTGCCGGGGCGCGAGGGCGGCTATCCCCTGCTGATCAAGGCGGTGGCGGGCGGCGGCGGGCGCGGCATGAAGCGCGTCGATCGCGAGGAGGAGTTCGCCGCCGCCGAGGCCCTGGCCCGTTCGGAGGCGCTGGCCGCCTTCGGCAATAGCGACGTCTATGTCGAGAAGTTCATCGCCTCCGGACGCCATGTCGAGGTGCAGGTGCTCGGCGACGGCAGCCGCGCCGTCCATCTCGGCGATCGCGACTGTTCGATCCAGCGCCGCTTCCAGAAATTGGTCGAGGAGGCGCCCGCGCCCCTCATTCCCGACGACAAGCGAGACGCGCTGAGGACCGCGGCGGTGCGGCTCGCGGAGCATCTCAACTATCGCGGCGCCGGCACCGTGGAATTCCTCGTCGATGCCGACACTTTCGACTTCTACTTCCTGGAAATGAACGCCCGCATCCAGGTCGAGCATCCCGTCACCGAGGCGGTGACCGGGATCGACCTGGTCGAGCAGCAGCTCCAGCTCGCCGACGGCCAGCCCTTGTCGCTGACACAGGACATGATCGCGCTGGATGGCCATGCCATTGAAGTCCGGATCAATGCGGAGGACCCAGCCGCCGATTTCCGGCCTTCGCCGGGCCGCGTCACCCGGGCCGCCTGGCCCGCCGGTCCCGGGATCCGCGTCGACAGCCACATCGCCGACGGCGGCAAGGTGCCGCCGCTCTACGATTCGCTGATCGGCAAGCTGATCGTCTCCGGCGCGGACCGGGCGGAAGCGGTCGCCCGGCTCGGCGCGGCGCTGGCCGCGCTGGAGATCGACGGCGTGGCGAGCACCGCCCCGCTCCACCGCCGCATCGCCGCCGATCCACGCTTCGTGGCGGGCGGGGTGGACACGCGTTTTTTCGAGGGCTTCAGCCATGGCTGAAATCCACCTCCCTCTGTGTTCCTGCGAAGGCAGGAACCCAGCGTCCCGGACACCGGCGCGGACGAAGCTGGGCTCCTGCCTTCGCAGGAGCACAAGCCGGAGATCCGCTTGTGGCTGAGATCCGGCTCGTCGACGTCTCCGTGCGCGACGGCAATCAGAGCCTGTGGGGCGCCACCGGCCTGAACAGCGCGCAGATGCTGGAGGTCGCCGGCCTGATGGACCGCGCCGGCTTCCGCGCGATCGACTTCACCTCCTCGACGCACATGGCCGTCGCCGTGCGTTACTTTCGCGACGATCCGTGGGAGCGGATCCGGCGGATGCGCGCCGCCATGCCCCGCACGCCGCTCCAGTTCATCACCACCGGCCTGCGCTTCATCGCCTGGCAGCAGGCCGATCCGGAGTTCATGCGCCTGGTCTACCGCCGGCTGCAGGCGAACGGCATCCGCCGTTTCATCATGCTCGACCCGATGCACGACGCCGACGCGGTGATCGAGGCCTCGCGGCTGGTGAAGGAGGAGGGCGGCGCCGAAGTGATGGGGGCGCTGACCTTCACCCTCTCCGACGTGCACGACGACAGATTCTACGCGGATTTCGCCGCGAAGCTCGCCGCCAGCCCGCATGTCGATCTCTTCTACCTCAAGGATCCGAGCGGACTGCTCTCGCCGGAGCGGGTGCGCACCCTGGCCCCCGCGGTGAAGGCCGCGATCGGCGACAAGCCGCTCGAGATCCACGCCCATTGCACGATCGGCTACGGCCCGGTCACCTCGCTGGCGGCCGCCGAACTCGGCTTCATCTCCGCCGTCCATGTCGGCATCGGCCCGCTCGGCGACGGCAGCTCGCTGCCCGAGGCGGAGCGGATGGTCGCCAACCTGCGCGACGCGGGTCACGACGTGCCGGTCGACGACGCCGTGCTCGGCAAGCTCAGCGACTATTGGTGGCGGCTGGCCAGGGCGGAAGGGCTCCCGCCCGGCACGCCGCAGAGCTTCGACGCCAGCTTCCTGCGCCACCAGATCGCCGGCGGGGTGATGACCACGACCCGGCGCCAGCTGGACGAGCTCAAGCTCGGTCACCTCTTCCCCGCGGTGATTGCGGAGACGGAGCGGGTGCGGGCCGAGCTCGGGCATCCGATCATGGTCACGCCCTTCCCGCAGATGGTCATGTCCCAGGCCCTGTTCAACACGATCGGCAAGGCCCGCTACGGCCAGGTCTCGGACCAGGTGCTGCGCTATGTGCTCGGCAAGTTCGGCCGGCCGACCAGCGCCATCGACCCCGTGGTCGAGGCCGCGATCCTCGATCGGCCGCGGGCGCGGGAGCTTGAGGCCGAGCCGACCTTCCCGGCGCTCGCCGATCTCCGCAAGCGCTTCGGCCCCCATTTGGCCGAGGAGGAATTCCTGCTCCGCGCGGTCATGCCCGGCGACCAGGTCGACGCGATGCGCGCCGCCGGCCGCTCCCGCGCCACCTATACGCCGGAGGCCGCCCCGATCCTGAACCTGCTGAAGGCGCTGGCGGCCCGGCCGGTGGCACGGGACATCGTCGTCGAACGGCCCGGCTTCCGCCTCGCCCTCCACGCGGGAGGCGCCGTCGCATGAGGGAGCGGATCGCCGGGGCCAAGGGCTTCATCTTCGACATGGACGGCACGATCGCGCTCGGCGACAAGGCGAGCGGCGGCCATGTCGCGCTGCCGGGCGCGGTGGACCTGCTGAAGCGGATCAAGCGCAAGGGCGTCCCCCTGCGCGTCCTCACCAACGGCACCGCCAAGCCGCCCGCCGCTTATGCCGCCAGCCTGCGCGCCGCCGGCTTCGACCTCGCCGACGAGGAGATGATGACCCCGTCCACCTCGGTGGCGGCCTGGCTGGTCGCGAAGGGGATCGGCCGGGTGCGCGTGCTCGGCGACGCGGGCACGGCGGCGCCGCTCGCCGACGCCGGCATCGACATCGTCTTCGGCGCCGCGCCGGCCGAAGGCGTGGAAGCGGTCTATACGGGTTGGCACCGCGACTTCACCTTCCACGATCTGGAGGCGGCGGTGCGCGACGTCTGGGCCGGCGCGCGGGCGGTGACCGCCAGCCACGTCCCCTTTTTCGCGACCCAGGACGGCAAGGGGCTCGGCACCAGCTTTCCGATGAACGTCGTGATCCGCGCCTGGACGGGGACGATGCCGAAGGTGCTGGGCAAGCCGGCCCGCGAATGCTTCTTCACCGCGCTCGGGCTGATGGGCCTGCCCCGCCGCGCGGCGTCGGAGGTCGTCGTGGTCGGCGACGACCCGAAGCTCGAAGCGCGCATGGCCAATGCGGTCGGCGCGATCTCGGTCTGCGTCGCGACGGGCCTGACGGGGCTCGACGAGATGCCGGCGCTGTCGGCCGCCGAGCGGCCCGCGCTCGGGCTGGCGAGCGTGGCGGACTTGCTCGACTAAGGCGCGATCAGCACCTTGCACTGGTGGGTGCGCTGCTTGAGGCCCTCGAACACGATCGGCACGTCGTCGAGCGGAACCGTGTCCGTCACCAGCAGGCGCGGCTCGACCGCGCCCGCGTCGAGCGCGTCCAGCGCCGCCTCATATTCCTGCCGCTTGAAGAAGGCGGAGGTGACCAGGCGGATCTCCTTGGACAGCATGGCGAAGCTGTTGAACGTGTCCGGCCGGGTGCACAGGCCGAGCAGCAGGATCGTGCCCTTCACGCGAACCTGCTCCACCGCCTGCGCGATCAGCCCCGGGATGCCGACGCATTCGAACACGATGTCCGCCTTGCCGCCCAGCGCCCGGTCGGATGCCGCCACCGGGTGGTCACGATCGACGACGAAGTCGCTGGCGCCCATGGCGAGCGCGCGGTCCCGCTGGAAGTCCGCGACGTCCTGCACGACGACGCGCCCCGCGCCCAGCCGCCGTGCCCAGAAGGCGACGGCGAGCCCGATCGGCCCGGCACCGAGCACCAGCACCCTGTCCCCCGCGCTGAGGCCGGAGAGATTCACGCCATGCAGGGCCACCGCCAGGGGCTCGACGATCGCGCCGTCGGCGAGGCTCGCGCTTCTCGGCAGCTTCACGCACTGGTTCGGGCGGGTCAGCGCATATTCGGCATAGCCGCCGCCCTGCAGGCCGAAATTCGCGCACCAGGCGGGTTCGCCGGCCAGGCAGGTCTCGCAGCGGCCGCAGCTGCGCAAGGGGACGACCGAGACGAGGTCGCCCGTCGCCAGCCCCTCCGTGCCCCGGCCGAGCGCAACCACCTCGCCGGCGAACTCGTGGCCGAGGATCGCGCCGGGAGCGATGCCGTAGGCGGCGTCCTCGGTCATGTGCAGGTCCGACCCGCAAATGCCGCAGCGGCCGACGCGGATGACGACCTCGCCTTCTTCCGGCACGGGATCGGGCATCGTCTCCGAGACGAGCGGCCGGTGCAGCCCCTGGAAGACCGCCGCCTTCATGGGTTGAGCGGCTTGACCGGCCCGAGCTGCATGCCGCCGTCGATCATCACATGGCTCCCGGTCATGTAGGAGCCGGCGTCCGAGGCGAGCAGCAAGGCGAGCGGCTTGATCTGGTAGGTTTCCGCCATGCGCCCCACCGGAACCAGCTCGTCCCACGCCGCCTTGGCCGCCGGATTCTTCTTCACCCAGCCGTCGCCGATATTGGTCACGAAGGGCCCCGGAGCGATGGCGTTGACGCGGATGCCATAGGCGGCGAGCTCGTAGGCGGCGTGCCGCATGAAATGCTTCGCGCCGGCCTTGGCGGCCATATAGGGCACGCCGACGATCGCCTCGTTGACCTCGGCCGCGTTCGAGCTGGTGACGATGATCGAGCCGCCGCGGCGCCCATGCGTTTCGACCGTGTTGGCCTTCATCACCCGCGCCGCCTCGCGCACCGTGTGGAAGACACCGGTCAGGTTGATGCCGATCGATTTGTCCCAGCGCGCCTTGTCGTACACGTCGATCTGGCCCGCCGGATTGCGGTCGCCCTCGGGCGACCAGAAGCCGTTGCCGACGTCGAGCCCGGCATTGGCGAAGGCGATGTCGCAGCCGCCATAGGCCGCGACATGATCGTCGAACGCTCTTGCCACCTGGTCGAGGTCGGCGACGTCGCAGACCGCCGCGCGCGCCTCGCCGCCTTCGGCGCGAATCCGCGCCGCCTCGCGTTCGGCGCCCTCGCCGTCGATGTCGGCGAGCGTCACCCGGGCGCCCGCCTCCGCCATCACCTCGGCATAAGCGAGGCCGATACCCGAGGCGGCGCCGGTGACGAGGGCGCTGCGGCCGCGAATGTCGAACTGGTCGAGCGTCTTCACGGCGGCGCTCAGAGATAGAGTTTCTGATTGATCGCGATGCCGTTGTCCCGGCAATGGCTCTCATAATGATTGATGAACCACCAGACGTCGGTGGTCTCGGCGAAATTGCCTTGCTCGTCGTAGAATTCGATCGGGCCCTGCATCCAGCCGAACAATTTCACGCCCTGCGGATGCTCGGTGACCAGGGTGTGGCTCTCCCCCGGCACTTCCAGGATGAGCCCGCCCGGCGAGGCGACCCAGTCATATTCCAGGTAGCGGACGCTGCCCTCCAGGCAGACCATGACGATCGTGCCGCGATGGAGATGCGTGCCGATCACGCCGGGCCCTTTCACCCAAAGGATGTTGGAGAAGAGGTTCTGCCGCACGTCGAAGGCGAGGTGCTTGATCGCGGCATTGTCGCCGAACGGGACCCAGGGGCTGTCGACGTCGCTCTGCGCGTCGATATAGCGCCCGCCCGGGCTCAGCCGGTCGACCAGATGCTTGAGCGGGAAACCGACGTCCACGATCTCCGCTTTGTTCGACGGCGGCGCGGTCATGACCTTCGGCTTTTCCTCGGCGTGGACCGGCTCGGGGGTGGTGACGGTGGCCATGGCAGCTCTCCTCAATGATGTCCCTTGTGATAGTTCAGCTCGAGCAGGACGCCGTTCGGATCCCGCACGAAAATCTGCTTGAGGTCGATCGCGACGACATGGTTCTCGCGATGCGCGAGGCCAAACCGGTCGAGCTTCGCCACCATCGCATCATGGCCCCGGCAGGCGAGCGCCACATGATGGACCGCGCCCGTATCCTCGCCGATGTTGATGTCGTCGATCGCGTTGAGCGAGCCGGGGGAGGACAAATGGAAGATCGCCCGGCCCTCCGGATCGAACATCCACTGGACAGAGGCCGGATCGAGCGGCGGCGGCGGATCGCGCGCTTCCAGGTCGAGCACGTCGCGGTAGAAGGCCACGGTCTCGGTCAGCTTCACGGTCTGGATGTTGACGTGATCGAGGGTCGGCATGGCTTCGCTCCGCCAGGTCCAGGCTTCTAGCAGAGCCCGGACGGCATGCTAACGGAACAGGGTGTCGACATAGTCCGCGCCGATCCCGTTGGCGGCATAGTGGGCGCGCGCCGCGGCGATATAATCGTGGACGTCGTAGGTCGCGACCTGGTTGCCGTCCTCGTCCAGCCAGGCGAGCGGGCCGGTGACGACGAAGAAGACCTTCATCGGCTCGTCGCATTCATAGGCGATCAAAGTGTGGCTCTCCCCGGGCGTCTCGTAGACGAAGTCGCCCTTGGTCGCCGTCCAGTCATGCTCGAGATAGCCCCATTTCCCGCTGATCGTATAGGCGAAGATGTGGTGCGGGTGGTAATGGCGGTTCACCAGCCCGGCATGTTCGGACATCAGCACGTCCGCCCACATGTTCCGCTGCGGCGAGATCCAGACCGGGCGCGAATAGACCGTCTCGCTGACCGGCACGAAATAGCGCCGGTCGGAATTGGCCGGGTCCTTCATATAGACTTCGGGGAGAACGCCCGGCTTGAAGCTGTTCGGGACCGGCTTGATGTCCCTCCAGAATTCGGTTGTCGCAGCCTCGGGCATGAACTTACTCCTTTGCGGACAGGGGCCGGACGGAGGCCCGGCCCCTCCCCCTTAACTCAGAACTGGAAGCCGACGCGCAGATACCATTCGGCGGGGCGGCTGTAGGTGCCGTAAATCTGGCCCCCGGCGACCTGGGCCTGGCCGGTGACCAGATAGCGCTCGTCGAGGATGTTGGTGGCGCCCAGCGTCACCGAATAGCGCTCATGGTCCGGCCGCCAGCTGATGCTGGCATTGAGCATGTGCACCGACGGCCGCTGGAGCAGGAAGGTGCGCTCCGTGTCGTTCCACAGGCGGCCCGTATAGCTATAGTCCGCGACGAAGGTCAGGCCGCCCAGCTTGCCGCCGAGCGGCAGGTTGATGCGCGGGCTGATGTTGATCACGAAGCCCGGCGTCTTGGGCAGCTCGGCGCCCGGGAAGACGCCGGCCTGCAGCGGGTTCGCCGCCACCTGCGACTGCGGCAGCACGCTCGAATAATCCGCGTCGATGATGCCGAGCGCCGCGCTGAGGCTGAAATAGCGATTGGCGTTGACGGAGAATTCGGCCTCGATGCCCTTGATGCGCGCGGTGCCCGCATTCTGGATGGTCGGCGAGACGCCCTGCTGGAAGTTCAGCTGGATGCCCGTATATTCGGTCGTGAACGCCGAGACGTTGAACGTGCCGCGCCGGTTCATGAAATAGGATTTGAAGCCGATCTCGAAGCTCTCGGCCTCCTCCTCGTCGAAGTCCGGCGCGGTCGGCAGCGGGTTGGACAGGCGGGTCGTCCAGCCGCCGGTCTTGTAGCCCCGCGACCAGGTTCCGTAGATCATCACATCGTCGCTCGGATGGAGCTGGATGCCCACGCGCGGCGAGAAATTGTTGAAGGTCTTCCGGTTCACGCCCGGCGGATAGAAGCGGAAGAACTGGTTCGGATCCGGGAAGCCCAGAGCGGCGGCGCAGACCGGCCCCGGCGGCTGGCAGTTGAACAGGTCGTAGTTGAACCCGTTAATGTCCCGCTGGCCGCCCTCGAACTCCTTGTTCTCGTGCGTGTAGCGGGCGCCGAGCGTGATCCCGATCCAGTTCGAGATCCGCCAGTCGAGCTGGCCGAAGAAAGCGTAATTCTCGGTCGCCAGCGTGTTCGGGCCGTCGACCTGCAGCAGGCCCTCGGCGAAGGTCACATAATCGTGCAGGTCGCCCGATTCTTTGAAATAATAGGCGCCAAGGACGAAGTTCAGCCGGTTGTCGAGGAAATTGCCCAGGATCTGGGCCTCCTGGCTGAACTGCTCCTGGTTCATCTCGAAGCTGGTATGGAGAATGGGCAGCGGCGAGCCGTCCAGGTCCATGCCGACGAGCCAGTGCAGCTCGCGATAGGCGGTGATCGATTTCAGCGTGATATTCTCGCTGACGTCGAATTCCAGGGTACCGGCGAAGCCGAAATTCTCGAGGTCCGAGAAATTATTGCCGTCGGCATAGCTTGTGTCGATGTCGTCGGTGACGAAGCGGTTGTCATAGGGCAGCAGATCGGGCGCGGGATTGCCCGGCTGGTTGACGCCGCCGAGCACCGGATCGGCGAGCGCCGCATTGGTGCCGAAGCCGTTCACGCCGGTACGCGGGCCGCAGAGATTGGCCGCATTGCGGGCCGCGAGCTGGGCCGCGGTGGCGTTGATGCAGAAATTGTAGAGCCCGCCGAACAGGAAGCCGGTCGTGCCCGACGGATCGAGCGCGGTGCCGGGAATGTTGTTGGTGCCGGCGAACGGCCCGGGCACGCCGACCGTGGTGGTGATCACCGTATTGGCGATCTGCTGCTGGTCGGCGCGCGAATAATCGGCGGTGACGCTGGCGCGGAAGCGGCCGCCATTGTCGAAGTCCATGCGGGCGCGGACGTTCCAGGCATGGTCGCCGCCTTCGCGATTGTCCGGCGTGCGGTAGCCGGAGGCGAGGAAATCGTCGAAATCGCGCGAATTGTTCACGAGCGGATCGTTATAGGGGATGCGCCGCATATAGCCGTTGCGGTCGAGGAAGCCGCCGGAGAGCGACGCCCGCAGCGAGTCCGATAGCGGCAAATCGGCGGTGGCGCGGACCTGGATTCGGTTGAAGCTGCCGGTGGTGAGGTCGCCGCGGATCATGAAGTCGCGGCCCGGCGCGCGGGTCACGATGTTGACCGCGCCGCCGATCGTGTTGCGCCCGAAGAGCGTGCCCTGCGGGCCGCGCAGGATTTCCACCCGGGCGACGTCGAGCAGATCCTGGTTCGCGCCGACCGAGCGGGCCAGATAGACGCCGTCCAGATAGACGCCCACGCCCGGATCGATGTTGAAGGCGAAGTCGTTCGCGCCGATGCCGCGGATATAGGCGGAGAGCACGCCGGACGTGCCGGAGAAGGGCGTGCCCGCGTCGAGCGTGACGTTGGGCGCGATGCTGGACAATTGGGCGACGGACGAGACCGCGCGCTCCTGCAGATTTTCGCTGGTGAAGGCGGAGACCGCGATCGGCACGTCCTGCAGGCGCTGCTCGCGCCGCTGCGCGGTGACGATCACGTCCTGCTCGCCGTCGGCGCCGCGCGATTCCTGCGCTTCCTGGGCGGGGGGATTGTCCTGCGCCCAGGCGGGCGCGGCCGTGCTGACGGCAAGAATCGCTGTCGAAATCAGATAGATGCTCTTCATTCCATCCTCCCCTACGCGTTCGTCTGTCGCGAATTACGTTTTCCGGTGGAAAGCTATGCTCTGGCTTTGGATCAGCCTTGGGCGCGCCTCTTCAATAATGTCGGTGTTGCATACTATCCCACCCGGCCCCCGAGCGTGGCAGGCAAAGTGGCGTTGTTTCACAGGATGAAACTGGTAGCGCTACCGTCGTCGGCTTTACGCGGTCGGCGCCGCCGCGCGCTTGCGGGGTGCGGTCTCCACCAGCAGCATGGCGACGAAGCCCGCGGCGACGGTCAGCCCGACCATGATCCAGAGCGGCAGGTCGCGGCCCCAAGCGTCCTGCGCCCAGCCGGCCAGGATCGGCGAGAAGGCGCCGCCGATCACTTCGCCCGTCCCCATGCACAGGCCGAGCGCGGTCGCCACCCGGGCCGGGCTCACGCTCTCCGACGGCACCGTCGCCATGAACAGGGGAAAGATGCCGACCAGCGCCCAGCCCAGGAAGAAGATCGCGATCATTACCCAGAACGGGCCGTCGAAATAAATGGCGCCGAGCGGCAGGATCACGCCGAGGAAGGGGAGGGCGATCATCACCGGCCGCCGCCCGATCCGGTCCGACAGGCCGGCCACGGCGAAGCTGCCGATCGTGGCCGAGATGCCGAGCGTCGCCAGCAGCCATTTGGTCCCCGCATCGGGATCGAAGCCGCGCACCTGCACCAGATAGGCCGGGATGAACGACCAGCAGACAACGAGATAGGAGACGAGCAGCACGGCGAGGATGCAGCAGACGAGCACGTTGCGCACCTTCAGCACCGAGACCCAGCTCTCCTTCGGAGCGCCGGTTTCGGCCTTGGGCGGACGCGGCGGGCGCGGCGGCTCGCGCAGGGTGAACCAGATCAGCAAGGCGGTCACCAGCCCGGGAATGGCGGCGAGGAAGAAGGCGCTGTGCCAGCCCCAGGCGACCGCGACGGGAATGAGGATCATCGGCGCGGCGAAGGAGCCGAGCAGGTTCGAGCCGAAATTTTGCGCCACGCCCTGGGCGGTGCCGCGCCGCTCGGGATCGACCTCGGTCACGATCATGGCATGGCTGATCGGCATCACCCCGCCCTCGGCCACGCCCATCAGCATCCGCGCGGCGAGCAGGAAGACGAAGCTCGCGGCGAGGCCAGTGACGAAGGAGCAGGCGCAGAAGGAGAGGGTGGTGAGGATCAGCGGCACCTTGCGATTGCCGAGCGCGTCGGAGAGCGCGCCCATGCCGAAGGCGGCGAAGGACCAGGTCAGCGACAGCGCGCCGCCGAGGATGCCGATCTGCACGCCGGTCAGTTCCAGGTCCGGCTGGACGAAGGGCATCAAGACGGCCAGCGCTTGCCGGTCGAAGAAGACGATGCCGAAATTGATGCTGAGCAGACCGACCAGCCAGGCCTGGTAGGCGCCGGACGGGCGCTGGTCCGCGGCGAGCGGCGGCGCGTCGGCGGGCAAAGCCGCGCTCACAGGAAGCTCCGCACCGGATCGCGTCCGTCCCAGTCGACCGAGGCGCGCCAGAAGGCGGTGAAGGCCTCGTCCATCGCGTCGGTCGCGGTGATCAGCTCGAGGAAGCCGGAATCGCCCGCCCGGCCCAGATAGGCGACGTCGCCGCCCGTCGGCACGCCGGCGCGAAAAGCGAGGCGGTAGCCGCGTGCCTCCAGTTCCGCGATGTCCGCGTCGACATCCGTGGTCGCACGGCCGAGATGGTGGAAGCCGTAGCCCCTGCTGTCGATCGTCTCCTTGTAGACGCTCGGCCGGTCGTCGTTCGGCTGGATCAATTCGATCTGCATATGTCCGGCAAAGGCCATGGCGATGGCGACGTCGGCCTGCGAGGGCGCGCCGCGATAGACGGGATCGTCGCCGGTCCAGTGGTCGAGCAGGAACCAGGGGCCGACCCGGCAGTCGTCGACCCAGGAGGCCATGGCGTCGTGAATGTCCTTCACCACGAAGGCGGTCTGAATGATGCCGCCGCGCGGTCCGCCGAAGCCGAACTCGCCCATCCTCACCTCTCCTCTTTTTGTCAGTAAGGCATACGGAAGGGGGCGAGGGGAGGGGATAAGCCGCCTCTATTTCACAGGGTGAATTTCGGGCTTTGCAATCCCGCGCCGGAACGGTCAGAGGAGCCGCATGACAGAGAAGCGAAACGTCGGTCCGTTCAGCGTCAACCCAATCGGCCTGGGCTGCATGTCGCTCAGCTACGCTTATGGCGCGCCGCCCGATCCAGCCCATTCGGCACGGCTGCTCAACGCGGCTTTGGATCTCGGCTACGACTTCATCGACACCGCCGCCATTTACGGCTTCGGCGCCAATGAGAGCCTGATCGGCGAGGCGATCGGCCACCGGCGGCGCGACTATGTGCTCGCCTCGAAATGCGGGATGACCGGCGTCGACGGCAAGCGCGTGATCGACGGCCGGCCGGAAGTGCTGCTGCGCACGGTGGACGAGGCGCTGGCCCGGCTGAAGACCGACGCGATCGACCTCTATTATCTCCACCGCTGGGACAAGCAGGTGCCGATCGAGGAGTCGGTCGGCGCGCTGGCGCAGATGGTGCGGGCGGGCAAGGTCCGCGCGATCGGGCTCAGCGAGGTCTCCGCGGCCACTTTGCGCATTGCCCATGCGGTCCATCCGATCGCCGCCGTGCAGAACGAATATTCGCCCTGGTCGCGCAACGTGGAGCTCGGCCTGCTCGAGACGGCCGCCGAACTGGGCACGACGCTCGTCGCCTTCTCACCGACCGCGCGCGGCTTCCTCGCCGGCAGCGTCCGCTCCCTTGAGGGCCTGGGCGACGACGACCTGCGGCGCAACATGCCGCGCTTCCAGGGCGACAATCTGGCGCGCAACCTCCTCCTCGCGGAGCGGTTCGACGTCCTGGCCGGCCAATTGGGCTGTACCCCGGCGCAGCTCTCCTTGGCCTGGCTGCTGACCGCGGGCGAGCATGTGATCCCGATCCCGGGCACGACCTCGCTCACGCATCTGGCCGAGAATTTCGCGGCCGGGTCGGTCGCCATCCCGCCGGATATGGTCGCCGAGATCGACGCCCTGTTCGCGCCCGCCGAAGTGGCGGGCGCGCGTTATGTCGCCGCGACTCTGGCCGAGGTCGACACCGAGGAATTCTAGATCGGGCTCCAGGCGGGCGCATTCAGCCTCCGCGCACCAGATAGGCGGTGAGCCGGTGGACCGCCGCGTCGGTCAGCTCCACGATCCGCATCTTGCGCGAGCGCGGCGCGCGGCGGCGGCTGATCAGCCCTTCCTCCTCCATCCGGTCGAGCAGGCGCCGTCCGGTGGTGTCGGACACCCCCGCCGCCTTGTAGGCGCGGCACAGGATCATGACCTGGCCCCGCTCGCGCGCGGTGAACATGGCCAGCAGCAGGTCCCAGGCCGGTTCGCCGAACAGGCCGTCCGGGAACAGATCGTCGCGCCGCCGCCGCTCGGTATAGAGCCGGTCGGCCCAGGCGACGGCATGGGCGCGCTCCTCGGCGGGCGGAAGCGCCGCGTCGGGCGTGGACGAATGGCGGTCGAGAGGCTTGGTCTGGTGCATCATAGATATCCTGCGGCGCGTAAGCTGATCCAGCCCGAACGGGCGACGATGACATGGTCGTGGAGCTTGATGTCGAGGGCTTCCCCGGCCGTGGCGACGAGCCGGGTCACCCGGATGTCCTCGCTGCTCGGCTTGGGATCGCCGGACGGGTGATTGTGCGCCAGGATGAGCGCGGTGGCGCCGACCTCGAGCGAGCGCCGGACGATCTCGCGCGGATAGATGGGCGCGATGTTGACCGAGCCCTCCAGCACGGTTTCGTCGAGCAGCAGCCGGTTGCGCGTGTTCAGATAGAGGACGCGCAATTGCTCGACCGGCGCATGCGCCATGGCGGCGAAGAGATAGTCCATCACCGCGGCGGAATCGCCGAGCACCGGCCCTTCGAGCGCCTCGCGCCGGAGGGCGTAGAGCATCGCCGCGCGCAGCGTGGCGAGGAAGGCGAGCACCTTGCGCTCGCTGCCGAGGATGCGTTTCTGGGCGGCCGGCGGCGCGGCGAGGACCGCGCCGAGCGAGCCGAACTCCCCGACTAGGCGGTCGGCCCAGCCGGCGGCGCCGGCGCCGAGCGGCTTGAGGAGCTCACCCAGGATCTGTCGACACCGTTTCGGACCAGCCTCCGCCGATGGAGGAAGGCCCCCAAGGCGAAAAGCAGGACGATCGGATAGCTCCAGATCGTCAGCACGACCGCATAGGCCCACCAGAAATCCGGCCCGACGAGCCGCCCCAGATGGCCAAGCACGCCGAGCCCGAGGAGCGCGCTCACCCATAAGGGCCAGAACCGGTTGGCCCTGAGGGCGATGACGATGAAGATGACGAAGGTGACGACATCGACGGTGAACTCTCCGATATGGACGACGCCCCAGCGCTGATCGTTATAGGCACGGATCACGTGGGTGACGGCGACCGACGCAGCGTAGATCGTTGCCCCGACCCGCTCCGGCCCGCCTCCCGCCCAGAGGGCGTAGAGGGTGCAAAGGACCAGGAGCGCGAGGAAGTGATAGTTCACCGCCTGACCGGATCATGGCTGCGCGATCCGGTCAAGCGGTCCCATGTCTCAGGCCACGGCGCGCAGTTGCGCGATCGGGGCGTCGGCCAGCGCGCCCTCGGTGAAGGGCGGCGGCACCTTGGGCGAGGTATCGCCGGTCGCCACCTCCTTCAGGCCGATCTGGATCCGCGCCGCGTCGAGCGAGGCGTGCGTCTCCACGATCCGGCGCCGCGCCTCGACGAGGGCGCTGAACGCTTCGGCGGCGCGGTCGAGCGCGCATTGGCCGATCATCGCCGGCAGCCGCGCTTCGTTGCGCGCGGCGGGCATGGCGGCGGTGAGCTCGGCGGCGCGGGTCAGCGCGACGTCGATGGCGCTCTCGGCGGCGAACAGGCGGTCGGCCACCTGCTGGGCAACGGCTTGGCGTAGTCTGGGCATAAATCTCCTCCCCGCGCCGGATGGCCCCGGCACGTTCCCTCTGCTGGTTGTGTTGATCTGGTCTTCTACTAACTACCGGCTCGGCCGAGCCTGGAGAGAGCTTCCATGCCTGCGAGGAAGACGCCGAAGGCGAGAGCGATCGCCAGCATCACCGCGAAGATCCATGTCAGCCTTTGAACCGCATTCAGGTCACCTGGCCTGCCTCCCCAGATCGGGAGCGGTAGCCGGAAGCGCTTCGGCCGGAGCGGTTGCGGCGCCACCTCGAAGGCGGCCTGTGGTTCCCGCATCGCCCCGACCGGAAGCGGATACGGATCCCGCTCTCGTTCAGCCGATGGGGCCAGTCTCCCCGGATCGGGATCGGGTTCAATGTCCCGCGACGGGTATACCAGCGGCTGGTAGCGCTCCTCGCCTTCCGCGTCGGCGAGGAGGCGCGCGGCGTCGCGCCTTTTGTTGACGCCTAAGATGCGCATCGCGGCCTTGATCCGCTGGTTCACGCCGTCGGGGCTGATCCCGAGCGCGCGGGCGATCTCCTTCGTTTCCATGTGCCGGTCGACCATGCGCAGGACGTCGCGCTGGCCGTCGGTCAGTCTGGCGATACGGTCCCGACTCATCCCGCCAGAATAGCGCTCGTTGGGGATGAAGGGAAATAGAGCCGAACCGGGGCAATCTGGATTTGCGCTTTCAGCCCAAAGAGATAGCTGAATGGCGGCGCGAGAGGCCTTCCCCCCGGCCATGGCGTGGCCTAGCAGGAATCGATGTCCGAGCTTCCCGAACCGGTCCCCGCCGCCACCCTGGTGTTGATGCGCGAACGCGCGGGCGGCTGGCCCGAATTGCTGGTCACCGAGCGGACCGGGCGGATGGCCTTCGCCGCCGGCGCCCTGGTCTTTCCCGGCGGCCGGATCGACCCGGAGGATCGTGAGGCGGCGCGGGCTTTCGCCCAGCCGGACGCGGCCGCGCGGATCGCGGCGATCCGCGAGACCGTCGAGGAAACCGGCCTCGCGCCCGGCTTGACGCCGGCGCCCGGCCCGGCCGCCGCCGAGGCCCTGCGCGCGGGACTCTTCGCGGGACGGCCGTTCGCGCAACTGCTGGCCGAGGCGGGCCTCGGCTTCGATCTGGACGCGCTGACCCCGTTTGCGCGCTGGTGCCCGAATTTCCGCGAGACGAGGCGCTTCGACACCTTGTTCTTCCTGGCCGAGGCGCCGGCGGACGCGCCCGCGCCGGTCGTGGCCGAGGCCGAGGCGGTGCGCGCCTTCTGGGCGGGCGCGGCGGAGATCCTGGCCGAGGTCGATGCGGGCCGGGCCCATGTCATCTTCCCGACCCGGCGCAATCTCGAACGGCTCGCCCGGTTCGGCTCGATCGCCGAGGCGCGGGCCGATGCCGCCCGCCATCCGGTGACCAAGATCACTCCCTGGGTCGAGGAACGCTCCGGCGCGCCGCACGTCTGCATTCCCGAGGGAATCGGCTATCCGGTCACTTCGGAACCGCTGGAGACGGTCCGGCGGCATTAGGAAGACGAGCGCGATGCGGCGGGTCCGGGGGCTGATAATGCTGACCATCGTCCTCGCCGCACTGGTGCTCGGCGGCCTCGCGCTCCGCGATTATGCGCGTCGCCATCCCCAGGATCTGCCCTGGACGGCGCTCGATCTTCGCCAGCCGGTCGGCAACTTCACCGGGCGCAAGCTCGCCGGGCTGGCCGCCGACGCGCCCCGCTGCCGGGCTTTGCTCGCCCAGGCCGGCGCGGCCTTCTCCGCATTGCCGTCGCGCCGCGAGGGCGCGCAATGCGGCCACGTCGATGCGGTCCGGTTCGGCGCGCGCGAGATCGGCTACCGGCCCGCCGATCTCGGCCTCGCCTGTCCGCTCGCGGCGGCTCTCATCGTCTGGGAGCGGGAGGTGGTGCAGGCGGCGGCGCAGCGTCATTTCGGCCGGCGCGTCGCCGCCATCGATCATTATGGCGGCTATAATTGCCGGCGCATGTACGGCCGCGGGGAGGGCGCGTGGAGCGAGCATGCGACGGCGAACGCGCTCGATGTCGCCGCCTTCCGCCTCGCCGACGGCACGCGCATCTCGGTGCTCAACGACTGGCGGGACCAGGGCGCGAAAGGCCGCTTCCTGCGCGAGGTCCGCGACGGCGGCTGCGGCCTCTTCGCCACGACGCTCTCGCCCGATTACAACGCGGCCCATCGCGACCACCTGCATCTCGATCAGGCGCGCCGCGGCGAATGGGGCTGGCGCGCCTGCCGGTGAGGTCGCGCGTCTAGCGCTTGTGGTTCTGCCAGTAGGTCTCGTCGTCCAGGTTCGCGACGGTCCTGGCCATCTGCGCCGCCAGCGCCTTGAAGCCGTCCGGCGTGAAGGTGACGATGACGGGATCGGCGCCGCCGTCCTGGAAGCGCAGCACGGCGAAGCGCGCGCCCTTGTCGTCGATCAGCGTGCCCACCTGCGCTGCACCCTCGCCGCTCGGGCTGATCACGGTCTCGGCCAATTCACTATCCTCTCTGCAATGCGCGCGGCTGGTCCGGTTGCGCCGCTATTGCACGCAAGGCATCTCGTCCAGATAAGATAGCCGAAAAAGGGGGGATGGAATGAGCGGCAACGGACGCGGCGCCCTCGGCGCCTTCGTGGTGGTGACGAGCCTGTTCTTCGCCTGGGGATTCATCACCTCGATCATCGATCCGCTGATCGCGGCGGTGCGCGGCATTTACAGCCTGTCCTATCGCGAGGCTCTGCTCACCCAATTCGCTTTCTTCATCTCCTACGGCGTGATTTCGCTGCCCGCCGCGGCCCTGCTGACCAAGGCCGGGCATGTGCGGACCATCCTGCTCGCGCTCGCGGCGATGCTGGCCGCCTGCCTGATCATCCTGCTCGCGACCTTCGCCGAAACCTACCAGCTCGTCCTGTTCGGCCTGTTCGTAATGGGCAGCGGGATCACCGCTTTGCAGGTCGCCGCCAACCCGCTGGCCGCCACGCTCGGCCCGCCGGAGCGGAGCCATTTGCGGCTGGTCTTCTCGCAGGCGTTCAATTCGCTTGGCACGGTGCTCGGCCCCTATCTCGGCGCGCAATTGATGCTGCAGGGGAGCGTGCACGAGGGCGGAGCGGCGGATGCGGCGGCGCGGACCGAGGCGCTCGGCCATATCCACACCGCCTTCCTGGTCATCGCTGGGCTGATGGCCCTGCTCATCCTGTTCATCTGGGCCGGCCGGCGGCGGCTGCAAGCGGCGGCGCCCGCGCCCGACGCCTATGCCTCGCCGCTCGGCGCGATGCGCTCGCGCTGGGGCCTGTTCGGGGCGCTCGCCATCTTCCTCTATGTCGGAGCGGAGGTTTCGATCGGCTCCCTGCTCGGCAATTTCCTGCACCAGCCCGACGTGCTCGACGTCCCGCTGCAGCGCGCGCTGGAGCTGGTCGCGCTCTATTGGGGCGGGGCGATGGTCGGGCGTTTCGTGGGCAGCGCGCTGCTGCTGCGTTTCGACGCGGCGAACCTGCTCACCCTGTTCGCGACGATCGCCGTGGCGCTGTGCCTCTTCGTCTTCGCCAGCGGCGGGCCCGTCGCCGGCTACGCCGCCATCGCGATCGGCCTGTTCAACTCGATCATGTTCCCGACGATCTTCACGCTCACCCTGGAGCGCTCGACGGCCAGCCATGCGGCGACCTCGGGCCTGCTCTGCGTGGCGATCGTCGGCGGGGCCTTCCTGCCCCAGCTCTACGGTAATGTCGCCGACGCGCGGGGCATCGGCTTCGCCTTCATCGTCCCGGCCGCCGCCTATGCGGTGATCGTCTTGTTCGCGCTGGCGGCGCGCAGGGCGAGGATCGTCGGGGCCGCGGCGCCGGGGGCCGTCGCCCACTGACCGGTCAGCGGACGAAGGGCATCCGGATGGTCGCGCGGTAGCGGTCGCCGACCGGGCCCGTCTCGAGGCTCGCCTTGGCGCCGTAGCGATTGGCCAGGCGCTGCCGGCTGTTGGTCAGGCCGACGCCGGTGCCGGACACCGACCGCGAGCTCTCGCCGTTGGATTCCGGCGAGCTGTTGACGACGTTGAGGACGAGCATGTCCGCCTCGCGCACGGCGGTGATGTAGAGCAAGGCCGTGCCCTGCAGCGCCGAGACGCCATGCTTGATCGCATTCTCGACCAAGGGCTGGAGGATGAAGTTCGGCACCTTCGCGGCTTCGGTCTCCGGCGCCAGGTCGATCTCGATCTCGAGCCGGTCGCCGAAGCGCGCCATCTCGATGTGCAGATAGGCGTCGATCGTGTCGATCTCCTGCGCCAGCGTCACGTCCTCGATCGGATTGGCGTTGAGCGAGGCGCGCAGGAAATCGGCCAGGCGGTCGATCATCCCTTCGGCTTCCTGCTTTCGGTCCAGGGTGACCAAGCCGGAGATCGAATTGAGCGTGTTGAACAGGAAATGCGGGTTGAGCTGCAGGCGCAAGGCCGCGGAGACGGCGTTGGCGGCCTCCGCCTCGGCGGTCGCGGCGCGGGTGGCATTTTCCTGGGCCTTGCGGGCCGATTGCATCGCGCCAAGCAGGGTCAGCGCCAGGCAGAAGGTCCAGATATAGCCGAAAGCGACGGTCAGCAGGCGGGGCAGGTCGATGGCGAGCGCCCATTGCTGCCAGGCCGGGAACAGATTGTCGGCGAGCGACCGCATCCAGTAGACGTCGAACAGGGTCTGCACGGCCGTCGCCGCCAGCACCGCCACCATCAGCACCGGCCAGCGCAGCCAGGCCGAGCCGAGCTGCGGCCGGTTGCGGAGATGGTTGAGCGCGAGCGTCTGGCCGACGCCGAGCGCGAACATCGGCAGCGACGCCAGCAACGTCACCCCCGACGCCGCGCGTCCGATCAGGACTGCAATCGTATCGAGCAGGAGATAGCCGAAGCTCCAGATCACCACCGTCGGGCCGAGCGGCGTGTCCCTGAAGCCGGCGCGCAGGCGCTCCATCACTGGCGGGCGGCTCCTCCGCGATAGGGGCGCACGCACTGGACCAGATGTCCGTCCGGATCATATTCCGGCCAGCGCACGGCGGTCCCGCTGCGCAGCATCTCGCAGCTCAGATCCTGGCCGCTGGCGTTGCGGCAATGCGCGTCCACGCGGCTGTAGGACGGGCCGAAGGAGGTGCATTCCAGCCGGCCGACGGCGAGCCGTTCCATGACCGCCTTGGCCTCGGCGCCGCTCGCCTGCGGGCAGAGATTGGCGCGCGGACAGCGATTGTCCACCTCGCGCGCCTCGATGCCGCGGATCCGGACCGCGACCGGATTGCCGGCCGTGTCGCGCTCGGCGCAGTTGATCGGGCCGTCCCCGTCATAAACGCTCTGCACCGTGCACGGGAACGTCTTGCCCGCGGCGAGGTCGACCCCGGGCGTTTCCCGGTCGCCGAGCGCATTGACGATGATGAAGGCGATGGCGCCGAGGATGATCAGGCCGATCACGAGGGCGCCGATGCCGATCCTGCGCCTGGGTTGCTGTGTGTCCTCGATCACGTCCCGCCCCTTGCTCCTGCCGCCTCTGGCCCAATTGGCCGAGAGGCCCGGCGAAGGCAATGGGGCGCGCGCCACCTGCCGCGAATCTGCGTCCTCTTCGCAAGGCGATCTTGCCTCGGGCGAAGCTAGGCCGGGATGCGCCGTGACAGCGCCATGGCGGCGAGCGCGGCCAAGGCGGTGACGGGCAGCATCGCGATCAGGACGTCCGCCCCCGCATAGCCGGCGCCCATCAGCATCCCGGCGATCAGCGGTCCGGCGATCGAACCGAGCCGGCCGACCGACACCGCCATGCCGACCCCGGTTCCGCGCCCTTCCGCCGGATAGAGCGCCGGGGCGAAGGCATATTGGACCGCGGACACCCCGGTCGTCGCGGCGCCCACGGCGGCGCCGGCGAGCAGCAGGAACGTGAAATCCGGCGCGGTGCGCGCGAGGATGAAGAGGCTGCCCAGATAGACGGCGTAGAGGAAGAGGATGCCCGGCGTGCGCAAGGCCGGCCGGTCGAGCAGCCAGCCGCTGGCCGCTCCACCCAGCACGCCGGCGAGGTTGAACGCCACCTGGACCCAGAGCGCCCCGCTCCTGTCCAGGCCGCGCTCGACGAGGAGCGTCGGCAGCCAGTTGGCGAGCAGGTAGACGGAGATCAGGACGAGGAAGGAGGCGGACCATAAGAGGAGCGTCCCGAGCAGGCGGCGCCCGGCGAACAGAATGGTGGCGATGCCGGCCGTGGCGGGCCGCGCGTCGGCGGTGGCCGCCGCGGCGCCGACGCCGAGCCCGAGCAGCGGGAGGCAGCAGAGCAGGGGCGCGCCGCCGCCGACCAGGAACAGGATCCGCCAGCCGCCCGGCGCCGCCGTGGCGAGGCCGAGCAGGCTGACCAGGGCGCCGCCGACCGACAGGCCGGCGATCACGACCGCGACCGCGCGGGCCCGCTTCTCCGGCGGGCTTGTCTCGGCGGCGATGGCGATCAGGTTCGGCAGCGTGCCGCCCAGGCCGATGCCGATGGCGAGGCGGCAGGCGAGCAATTGCTCCGCCGACTGGACGAAGCCCGCGGTGACGGAGAGCAGGCCGAAGATAAGGACCGAGACCAATAGGGCCGGTTTGCGTCCGAACCGATCCGACAGGCGCCCGCCGAGCGCCGCGCCGATCAGCAGCCCGAAGGTGCCCGCGCTGAAGATCCAGCCCAGCATCGCCGGCGCGATCGACAGTTCGGCGCGCAACTGGGTGGCGCCGACCGCGGCGGCCTGCAGATCATAGCCTTCGGTCATCGCGATGGCGAAGCACAGGACCAGGATGGCGCGGCGCCGCGCAGTCGGCGGTGGCATCTGGTCGGTCGGAGGCGCGGCCATGGCCTGACGGACGATGGAAGGCTTGCTTTTGTCAAGCGTAATTGAGTAACCTCTAATCAATCAGGAGAGAGACTCATGCCCGCCGACGCCGCGACCTGTCCGTTTCCGAATCATGTGCGCGCGGAGGACGTTCTCCCCTACGATTTCGTTCACGGGCCGGAGATAAGGGCGAATCCGAACGCCTGCCTCGATGGTATCCGCGATCAGCGCGCGGTCTTTTACAGCACATTCTATGGCGGATTCTGGGTGTTCACCCGCTATGACGACATCCGCAAGCTTTTCCAGAATCACGCGCTGCTCGAGCAGAATGAGGGGACGCCGCACGTTCCCTACGGCCGCAAGTTCATTCCGCTTCGGCTGAACCCGCCCGAGCATATCGCCTATCGCCGGCTGATGACGCCGATCTTCGCGCCGCGGCAGATCGCGAAGCTGGAGACGATGATCCGCGGCGTCGCCAAGGAGCGGCTGGCCGCGATCGCGCCTCTGGGCCAGGCGGATTTCGTCGCCGATTTCGCGCTGGCGCTGCCGGCGGCGATGTTCTGCGGCTTCGTCGGTTTCCCGGTCGAGAAATTCGATCTCTTCCGCCGCCTCGATCACGACCTCATCTACGCGCCGCAGGAGGCGCTGAAGCGGGGCGATGCGGAAGGCGCGCGAAGGATCCGGGCCGCGGCCCAGGCCGAGATCGACGCGATCGTCGTCGAGCTGATCGCGGCGCGCCGCAAGCAGCCGGGCGACGACGCCATCTCCATCCTGCTCGACGCGAAGGTCCACGACCGGCCGCTGACCGACGACGAGATCCTCAACATGGTCACGCTCCTGTTCTTCGCCGGCACCGACTCGACGGCGGGCGCGATCGGTTACGTCCATGGATTCCTGGCCGCGCATCCGGCGCACAAGCAGACCCTGATAGATCATATCGACGACGAGGACTTCGTCTGGAAGGCGGCCGAGGAATTGCTGCGCTTCCATGCCTTCCACCATAGCAGCCGGACGGTTACGCAGGATGCCGAGGTTTGCGGCGTGCAATTGAAGAAGGGCGATCGGGTGGTGCTTCCCGTCATGTCGGCGAACCGGGATTCCCGGCACTTTCCCGATCCGCTCGACGTGGATTTCGAACGCAAGAATGCGAACAACCATCTTACCTTCGGCGCCGGCATCCACCGCTGCCTTGGCTCGCATCTCGCCACCTCCCAGGTCCGCATCGCCCTGCAGGAGGTTCACAAGACCATCCCAGACTACGAACTTACCGAACCGGTCACCTATCTGCCGGGCGGGCCGAAGACCGTGCCCGACAGGGTGATGATCAAGTTCACGCCGCGACGGCTGCCATGACCCGCCCAGGTGGGCGCGGGACGGAAACGCGGGCCGACTGGCTGCTGGTCATCGCGTCGACCGTCGCGCTGATCGCCTCGGTCTCGCATGTTTACTCGGTCGGCGTGTTCATCGGCCCGCTCGAGGCCGAATTCGGCTGGCAGCGCGGCCAGATCAGCGCCGGGCTCGGCGTGATCAGCGTCATCTCCGTCGTCCTCGCCCCCTTCGTCGGCCTCGCCATCGACCGCTTCGGTTCCCGGCGCGTCGGCCTGCCGGGGCTGATCATCTACCTCGCCGGGGTCGCCCTGCTCAGCACCGCCAGCCCCTCCATCTGGC
Source organism: Allosphingosinicella sp. (assembly GCA_035502235.1). Taxonomy (GTDB): domain Bacteria; phylum Pseudomonadota; class Alphaproteobacteria; order Sphingomonadales; family Sphingomonadaceae; genus Allosphingosinicella. The sequence goes on along the minus strand of DATJUQ010000056.1, from coordinate 93,309 downwards.
ATTGGTGGAGCCTCTGGGCGCTGATCGCGATCGGGACCGTGCTGATCAAGCCGACCGTCTGGGTGACCGCGATCGCCGGCCGCTTCGAGGCCCGGCGCGGGATCGCGCTTGCCGTCGCCCTGTGCGGCACCAGCATCGGCGCCGCCATCCTGCCCTTCCTGACCGAGAAGCTGCTCATCCTCGGCTGGCGCTCCGCCTATCTCGCGCTCGCCGGCGGCGCGGCGCTGCTCGCGCTGCCGATGGTCTATGCCTTCTTCCGGGCGGAGCGGCCGGCGCCGCGTGTGCCCGGCGCCGCCGGCGCCGCTGCGGCGCCGCGCAGGCCCGGCGTGTCGGCCCGCGAAGGGCTGACCTCGGCGGTCTTCTACAAGATGGCGATCGCCGCTTTCCTGGCCACGCTCTGCACCTTGAGCCTCGCCGTCCATTTCGTCCCGATCCTGATCGCCGGCGGGATTTCGTCGGGAACGGCGGCGTCCACGGCCGGGGTCGTGGGCGTCGGCTCGCTGATCGGCCGGCTCGGCACCGGCCTGCTGCTCGACCGCTTTTCCGGCCGGCGGGTCGGCGCGCTCATCCTGCTGCTGCCGATCCTGGCCTGCGTCCTTTTGGTCTCCCTCGACCTGAACCTGGTCACCGCCATCGCCATCGGCGTGGTGATCGGCCTTTCGCTGGGCGCCGAGATCGACATTTTCGCCTTCCTCTCGGCGCGCTATTTCGGCCTCGCCAATTACGGCCTGCTGTTCGGCACGGTCGCGGGCCTGATCAGCTTCGGCGCCGGCGTCGGCCCGACCTATGCGGGCTTCATGTTCGACCATTTCCGGTCCTACGGAGTCATGCTGATGACTTTGGTGCCGATGCTCCTGGTCAGCAGCCTGCTGGTGTTCAGCCTCGGCGAGGAACCTGAATTCAGGCCTCAGGGATAAGAGATAACGCTTTCATGAAAGCGGTTTCTCTATCCTCTTCCATTCGCCCTTGGCTGGCACGCCTTCGTACGACGGTTTTGGGATTTTGAGAGAGAAATAGCGGCGCCGTCCTTCGCCGCGTCCCGCCGCCAGATTCTCATTGAGTTTACTGTTTAGCTGTGCAAAGGATGCGCCCCGTGCCCATCACAACAAAAGAATCCGGGCTGCTTTGGGAGGGGTTAATGGCCATGAAATTCGTCTCTCGCACGTCCGTTTCCTTGACCGCGCTGCTGATCGCGGCCGCCTTCCCGGCGACCGCGCACGCGCAGGAAACGGCCGTCGACCAGGCGCCGGCGGAAGAGACCGCCGGCGACGATCAGGAAGTGCTTGTCACCGCCCGCCGGACCGAGGAGCGGCTCCAGGACGTCCCCGTCTCGGTGACGGCGATCGGCGCGGCCGAGCTGCAAAATGCCGGCGTCACCGATCTCACCGCCGTCCAGCAGCTTTCGCCGAGCCTCAACATCACGCCGCTGAACGGCGTCGGCACCGCGGCCACCGTCTCCATCCGCGGCCAGGCGCAGACCACGGCCGGGATCGGCGTCGACCCGTCGACCGGCGTCTATATCAACGAGGTCTATGTGGCCCGCCCGGCGGGTCTCAACGCCTCGCTCTTCGACGTGCAGAACGTGCAGGTGCTGCGCGGCCCGCAGGGCACCCTGTTTGGCCGCAACTCCGTCGGCGGCGCCGTGCTGATCGAGACGCGCCGGCCGGGCCGCGACCTGGGCGGCTATGTCGACGTCAGCGTCGAGGATCCCTGGGGCTATAATCTCGAAGCCGCGCTGAACGTGCCGATCACCGAGGGTGTCGGGCTTCGGCTCGCGGGCCAGCGCCAATATGTGCGCGGTTATTCCCGCGTCGTCGGCGCCGACTACCGGCTGGACGACACCGACAGCTGGTCCGGCCGGGCGACGCTCGACGTCCAAGTCGGCGATTTCCGCTCGACCTTCATCGCCGACGCCTATCACAGCAGCGTCAACGGCCCGGCCACCTATCCATTGCCGTTCAATCCGGCGCTGATGACGGCGGCGAATCCGATCCGGGCGGCCTATATCGCGGAATATAACGCGTCGCTGTCGCGGCCCTTCCGGCTCGCCTCGCAGGATCGGCGCACCTATGGCGTCGCCGATACCGGCGGCGTCGCCAACATCACGACCTGGGACATCACGCCGGACATCCGGGTGAAGAACATTCTCGGCTATCGCTATCAGCGGGCCGACGACACCGTGAACCACGACGCGCTCGCGGCCACCGTCCTGTTCACGCAGGTGGAATCCGACACCCGCCAATATTCGGAGGAGCTGCAGCTGCAGGCGTCGCTGTTCGACGACTCGCTCGATCTTATTCTCGGCGGTTATTATTTCTCCGAAAACGGTACCGATTATTCGAACAGCTATTCCCTGCGTCCCGCCAATTCCATCGCGCGCAGCCAGAACCGGTTCCGCGCCGAGAACAGCGCGATTTCCGGCTTCGCCCATGCCTCGTGGACGGTGCCGATCGGTGTTCCCGCCCACCTGTTCGGCGGCATCCGCCTGACCCGCGACACCCGCGTCATGTTCTTCCGGACGCGCAACATCCTCGCCGACGGCACGGCCGCCTGCGCGGTGCCGAACGGCGGGCCGACCTGCAACTTCCGCGCGGAGGAGGATTTCCCGGCGACCACCTGGGACGTCGGCTTCGACATCAAGCCGATTCCCGAGATCCTGCTCTATGCGAGCGTCGCGCGGGGCTATCGCACCGGCGGCTTCAACGGCCGCGCCACCAATCTGACCCAGGAGCTGCCGTTCCAGTCCGAATTCGTCACCTCCTACGAGGCGGGCATCAAGAGCGAGTGGGAATCGGGCGGCGTGCGCGGCACGTTCAACCTTTCCGGCTTCTATGCGGATTATAGCGACATCCAGCGCACCACGGTGATCGTGGGCCCGGCCGGCCCGCAATCCTCCGTCGCCAACGCAGCCAGCGCCCATATCCAGGGGCTGGAGGCGGAAGCGGCGGTGATCGTCAACCGTGACCTGCGCCTGCGCGCTTTCTATTCCTTCATCGATCCGCAATATGACGAATATCTCGACAATGGGGTCGACCGGACCGCGAACGAATTCCCGTTCGTCCCGCGTCACCAGGCGGGCGCCGCCGCGGACTGGGTGTTCGCGCGCGACACGCGGGGCGACCAGTTCGCGCTCAACGCCAATTGGAGCTACCGGGCGGGCTTCTTCCTCGAGATCATCAACACCCCCACCACCCGCGTCGAGGGCTATCACCTGTTCAACGCTTCGCTGCGCTGGGAGAATATCCGCGGCACGGGGATGAGCGCGGAGCTCTACGCCCGCAACCTGTTCGACACCGATTATAATCGCGGCGGGTTCAGCGTTTACACCAGCATCGGCGCCGCCAATGTGGTGCGCGGCGACCCGCGGGTGATCGGCGTGTCGCTCCGCGTGCCGTTCGGCGGAGAGCGTTGAGCGACCGGCCCGCGGACGCGCCTGTCGCAGCGGGGGTTGTTCTTATCGGTTCGCCATGCCTATCACCCGGTGAGGATGTTTGCTGGGTGAGGGGCATGGCGAAGACCGACAAGGGGCCTCAGTCCGCAGTCGCCAAGACGATCCTGATGCTGCGCGCCGACGCCGAGAAGCATCAGGATGGTGAACTGATCGGTTCGGAGGAGGAACTGCTTTCGCGCTACGGCGTCAGCCGGCCGACCTTGCGGCAGGCGGCCGCCCTGGTCGCGCAGGAGCAATTGGTGAAGGTCCGGCGCGGCGTCGCCGGCGGCTATTTCGCGACCAAGCCGACCGTCAGCGCCGTCTCCCACATGGCGGCCATCTACCTCCAGACGCGCTCGACGAGCATGGAGGAGATGCTGCACGGCGTCGAACTGATCCGCAGCGACATGGTGCGGCTCGCGGCCGAAGAGACGGACCAGGCCAGGAAGGAGCCGTTGGCGCGCTTCTTGGAGGAGGATGAGACGGCGCAGGCCGAGGGCTATTCGTACCGCCAGTTCCTGCGGGCCGAGCGCGAATATGCGCGGCTGCTCGGCACCTTGTGCGGCAACAACGTGCTCCACCTCTTCCTGCAGATCCTGCTCGAGCTGGTGGCATTGCTGCATCCCGATCAGGATACGTTGATCCGCGAGCCGGCCCGGGTGGACCAGGTGGCCAAGCGGCGCGGCCGCATCATCCGCGCGATCTTGGAGGGCGATGCGGAGATCGCCATGCTCGAGGCCGAGCGCGGCATCCGGCAGGTCGCCATCTGGATGGATGAGGACAGGGCGCGATAGAGGCCGAACTCAATTAGAATGACGAATTAGGAAGTAGTCATCCCGGCGCAGGCCGGGACCCACGAACATTGGCGACCGAGAAAATTCACGGCCGAGAAAATGGCGACCAACGCGGTCGCCTTGCCTTCGATTTTCCGTGCGCATGGGTCCCGGCCTTCGCCGGGATGACTCCTTTAGGTGGACGCGCTCCAAGTCTGATCGAGTCCGGACCTAACGCCCGCGCCAGACGGGCGGACGGCCTTCGCGGAACGCCTCGATGCCCTCGCGCCGATCCTGCGAGCCGCGGACCGCCTTGACCGATGGCCAATCCGGCTGGGCGCGCATGGCGGCTTCGAGCGAAGGCTCCGCAAGCCCGCGGCGCACGGCGTCCAGCGAGGCCCGGATGGCGAGCGGCGCCAGCGCCGAAATCTCCGCCGCCAGCGCCCGGGCGCGGGGCAGCAGCGCATCGGACGCCAGCACCTCGTTCACGAAACCGAGCCGCTCCCCCTCGATCGCCGAGACCGCGCGCGCCATCAGGATCAGCCCGAGCGCCCTTTTCTCGCCGATCGCGCGGGGCAGGCGATGCAGCCCGCCGGCCGCCGCGATCAGGCCGCGCCTCGGCTCGGGCAGGGCGAAGGAGGCCGTGTCCGCGGCGAGGATCAGGTCGCAGGCCAGCGCCAGCTCGAAGCCGCCGCCGAACGCGACGCCGTTTACCGCGGCGATGATCGGCTTGGTCCGGTCGAAGCGGAATGTGAGGCCGCCAAAGCCGGTCGCGGGCGCGGCCGCGCCGGCTTCGCGCGACTTGAGATCGGCGCCGGCGCAGAAGCACGTCGTCCCGGACCCCGTCAGGATCGCGACCCGCGCCGTCGCGTCCGCCTCGAAGGCGTCGATCGCCGCGGAGAGTTCGAGGCTGGCCGAGACGGACAGCGCGTTGCGCACCTCCGGCCGGGCGATGGTGAGGCAGGTCACCGGTCCGTCTCGTTCGACCTCGATCATCGCGCCGGCCAAGCGACATCTCCCCTTGCAACGGCAATAGAGATAGTTCAATTAAGTCACAGGCTCAATGCCGGAGAGGATGGCCGACGTGGATTTGCTGCCTGGCGCAGAGGAAGAGGAGATCGCGCGCGCGGCGGCCGACTATCTGGCCGGAGAGCTTCCCGTCACCCGTTGCCATCGGCCGGACGCGGAGCTGCTGTCCGCGGAAAAGCGCGCGGAGATTGCCGGGCTCGGCTGGTTCGGGCTCAGCCTGCCGGAGGCGCAGGGCGGCGTCGGCCTCTCCGCCGTGGACGACATCATGCTGTTCATCGAGGCCGGGCGCTTCCTGGCGCCGCTCGGCCTGCTCACCAGCGCGCTGGCCGCGCGGGTCGCGGCGGAGGCCGGCGACGAGGATTTGCGCAGCGTGACCCTGAGCGGCGGCGCCCAGGTCGCGCTCGGCCTGGCCGCGCCGCAGGACGAGGGCCTGCTGCGCCTGTTCGACTGGAAGGGCGCGAGCCTCGTCCTCCTGCTCGGCGCGGACCGGGCGTCGCTGCATGGGTTCGATGCCGCGGCGGTCACGCCTGTCGACTGCCTCGACAAGACCATCTCCATGGGGACCATCGGCGCCGATGCGCTGACCCTTCGCGCCGAAGGGGGCGGCCTCGCCGCGCTGACCGGGACGCTCAACGCCGCCGCCATGCTGGTCGGCATGGCCGAGGCGGTGCTGGCGATGATCGTCGACTATGCGAAGATCCGCGAGACGTTCGGCCGGCCGATCGGAGCCTATCAGGCGGTGCGCCATCCCTGCGCCGACATGGCGGTGCGTTGCGAGGCTGCGCGCGCGCAGCTCTACGCCGCCGCGGTCTCGCTACGCGACGGCAAGGCCGATGCGGCCGCCCAGATCGCCGCGGCCAAATTGCTCGCGAACCAGGCGGCGGTCCGCAACGCCGATTGGAATATCCAGCTCCATGGCGGCATCGCGGTCACCGCGGAGCATGACGCCCATCTCTATATGAAGCGCGCCAATCTGCTCGCCCGGCTGTTCGGCGCCGAGCGGACGCTGCTCCACGGCCTCCTCGACGCGAAGCTGGCGGCCTGACCATGGACCTCGATTTCACCCCGGAGGACGATGCCCTGCGCGCCGAGATGCGCGCCTGGCTGGAGGCGAACGTGCCATCCGAGCCGCGTCCGGCGGAGGTCGTCGCCGCGGGCCAATATGACCGGGATTGGCAGCGCCGCCTCCATGACGGCGGCTGGGCCGGGATCAACTGGCCGAAGGATTATGGCGGGCGGGGGCTCAGCGCGGTCCAGCAGATGATCTGGTTCGAGGAGGCGGCGCGGGCCAACGCGCCCGCCATGAACTCCATGCTGATCGCGCTCATGCATGGCGGGCCGACCCTGATCGCGCGCGGCAGCGAGGCGCAGAAGGCGTTTCACCTGCCGAGGATCCTGAGCGGCGAGGCGGTCTGGTGCCAGGGCTTCTCCGAACCCGGGGCCGGCTCGGACCTCGCCGCGATCAAGACGCGCGGCCGCGTCGAGGGCGACGAGCTCGTCGTCGACGGGCAGAAGATGTGGACCTCGTTCGGCCACTGGGCGGATTATCAGGAATTGCTCGTCCGCACCGCTCCGGACTCGAAGCGTCAGCAGGGCCTGACCTGGGTGATCTGCGACATGAAATTGCCCGGGATCGACATCAAGCCGGTCCTCTCCATGTCGGGCGAGCATCATGTGAATATGGTGTTCTACGACAATGTCCGCATCCCTCTCGCGAATGTTGTCGGTGGCGTGGGGGAAGGCTGGTCGGTGGCGATGTCGACCCTGGCCTTCGAGCGCGGCACCGCCTTTCTCGCCGACCAGGTGGAGCTGGCGCACAAGATCGAGCGGACCATCGCGCTGGCAAGGAAGACGCGGCTGGAAAATGGCAGGCTGGCGATCGAGGATGACGGCATCGCCCAGCGGTTGGCGCGGCTCAAGGCGGACACGATGGCGATCCGGGCGATGACCATCCTCGGTTTCTCCCGGATCGAGCGGGCAAACCAGCCGGGCCCCGAGGGGTCGATGCTGAAATTGTTCGTGACGACGACCTACAAGGCGCTGTCGGAGCTGGCCGCGGAGATCAGCGGCTGGGGCTTCTTCGAATATGGCGACAACCGCCACAGCAACCGCATGACCTATGATTTCATGTGGTCCTGGGTGCTGACCATCGCCGCCGGCAGCTCGGAAATCCAGCGCGAGATCATCGCCGACCGGGTGCTGGGCCTGCCACGGGCGCGCTAAAAAGTTAACTCTATAGGATCGCGTCTTATGGCATCTGATCGGGACTGGCAGGAGATACGCGGCCTCCAGCTTGCTTATGGCCGGACGTTCGACGCGCGCGAGGCCGAGGCGTTCGCCGCGCTCTATACCGAGGATGCGGTGCTCGTTCAGATCGGCGGCAAGGAAATCAGAACGCGGGAGAAGTTCGCGAAGGCGGTGCGCAACATGCCGCCGGCCGGCCGGGGCAGGCATGAGGCGCTGGAGACCGCGCTCGAGATCGACGGCGACGCGGCGCGGGGCACCTGCCGCTTCGCCGCGGAGACGAGCGCCGGGGCATCGGTGACCGGCCATTATGAAGACGAATATCGCCGGACCGGCGCGGGCTGGCGGTTCAGCCGCCGGGCCGTGTTCCTCGATCCCCAGGGAGCCGGCGCGTGACCCTGCCTCGCGAACGCGATCATTTCTTCATCGGCGGTGCCTGGCGGGCGCCCGCGACATCGGCCCGCATCGAGGTCGTCTCCCCGTTCACCGAGGACCGGATGGGCGGCGTGCCCGGGGCCTCGCCCGCGGATATGGATGTCGCCATCGCGGCGGCCCGCAAGGCGTTCGACCGCGGGCCCTGGCCCTTTATGTCGATCGCCGAGCGGGCGGAACTGCTCGGCAGGATCGCGGCCTATCTGCGCGACCGCGGCCCGGACATCGCCCGCCTGGTCTCGGACGAGATGGGCGGGCCGATGGGCCGGCTCGGCCGGGCGCCGGGCGCGCCGGCGGACATGATCGACCGGGTCGCGGCATTGGCCGTCGAGACCGGCGATACCCACAGGCGGCAGGGCCTGCTGGGCGAGGCCTTGATCCGGCACGAGCCGGTGGGCGTGGTCGCGGCGATCACGCCCTGGAATGGGCCGCTGACCCTGCTGCTGATGAAGTTCGCGCCGGCGCTGGCCATGGGCTGCACGATCGTCGCCAAGCCATCGCCCGAGGCGCCGCTGGACGCCTTCGTCCTCGCCGACGCCTGCGACGCCGCGGGCCTGCCGCCCGGGGTGTTCAACCTCGTGCCGGGCGGCCGCGAGGCCGGCGAATATCTCGTCTCGCATCCCGGCGTGGACAAGGTCGCCTTCACCGGCAGCACCGCGGCGGGGCGGCGGATCGCGGAGATTTGCGGACGGGACCTGCGCCGCTGCGCGCTCGAGCTTGGCGGCAAGTCGGCGGCGGTGGCGCTCGACGATGCCGATCCGGCCCTGGTCGCCGCCGTCGCCGTGCCGTTCGGGCTCGCGTTCAACAACGGCCAGGCCTGCGCCGCGCTGACCCGCATCCTGGTGCCGCGCGCGCGCCAGGCCGAGTTCGTCGCCGCGATCGAGGCGGAGATGGCGAAGCTCGTCGTCGGCGATCCCGCCGATCCCGCCACCCATGTCGGCCCGGTCGTGGCAGCGCGGCAGAGGCGGCGGATCGAGGGGCTGATCGCCTCGGGCCGGGAGGAAGGCGCGCGGCTCGTCAGGGGCGGCGACAGGCCGGCCTTCGCCAAAGGCTGGTTCGTCGCGCCGACCTTGTTCGCCGATGTCGACAACGCCATGGCCGTCGCGCGCGAGGAGATTTTCGGACCCGTGGGCGTGGTCATTCCCTATGACGGCGGCGACGAGGCGGCGGTGGCGATCGCCAACGACACGCCCTACGGCCTCGCCGGCGCCGTCTTCTCCGCCGATCCGGCCCGCGCCTATGAGGCCGCGAAGCGGGTCCGCGCGGGCACGATGGGGGTCAACACCTTCGCCATCGACCCGGGCCTGCCGTTCGGCGGCTACAAGGCGTCCGGCATCGGCCGCGAGAACGGCGTGGAGGGGCTGCGCGCCTTCACCGAGACCAAGGTCGTGCTCGGAGCGCCCGCGGGCGCCGCCTGATGGACGCGTTCGACTATGTGATCGTCGGGTCGGGACCCGCCGGCTGCGTGCTCGCCAACCGTCTCTCCGCCGATCCGGCGGTGACCGTCGCCCTGATCGAGGCGGGGCCGCCCGCCAACCACCCCTTCGTCACCATGCCCAAGGGCTTCGGTAAATTGCTCATGGGCTCGCCTTTGGTCGGCCACTACCGGACCGAGCCCGACGCGAGCGGCAACCCGCATGTCTGGGCGCGCGGCAAGACGCTCGGCGGCTCGACCTCGGTCAACGGCATGGCCTATTCGCGCGGCCAGCCGGAGGATTATGATGCCTGGGCCGCGACCGGCGTGAACGGCTGGGGCTGGGCGGAAATGCTCCCGGCCTTCAAGGCGATCGAGGATCATGAGCTCGGCGCCGACGACGAACGCGGCGCCGGCGGCCCGCTCCATGTCGGGATCAACCGCCACCGCAACCGCCCCAATGACGCCGTGCTGAAGGCGGCCGAAGCGCTCGGCCTGCCGGTGCGCGAGGACGTCAATCGCGCGGACCAGACCGGCATCGGCCCGATGCCCCACATGATCCGCAAGGGGCGGCGGATGAGCGCGGCCAGCGCCTTCCTCGATCCGGTCCGGCACCGCCCGAATCTCACGATCCTGACCGGCCTGCCCGCCCGGCGCGTCTCGTTCGAAGGGCGCCGCGCCAGCGGCGTCGAATGCGAAGGGCGCACCCTGACGGCGCGGCGCGAGGTCATCCTCAGCGCCGGCGCCTTCGAGACGCCCAAATTGCTGATGCTCTCCGGCATCGGCCCGGCCGGGCAATTGCGCGCGCACGGCATCGAGGTGCGGGTCGACCGGCCGCTGGTCGGCGCGAACATGGCCGAGCATCGCGGCATCGCGCTCCAGTTCCGGCTGAAGGAGAAGCTCAGCCACAATCCGCAATTTTCCGGCCCCCGGCTGCTGCTGAACGTCGCCCGCTATTATGCGTCGCGGACGGGCATCATGGCCTATGGCTCGCACGAGCTGATGGGCTTCGCGCGGGTCCTGCCGGAATCGCCCAATGCCGATACGCAGCTGTTCATCTCGCCTTTCTCGCGCGTGCCGGGGCAGGGGATGGTGTTCGAGAAGCATCCGGGGATGCAATGCCTGATCTATGCGGGCCGGCCGACCAGCCGCGGCTCGATCGGCCTGCGCTCGGCCGATCCGAAGGATCCGCCGCTGATCGTTCCGGCCCAGCTGGAAACCGCGCACGACCGGGCCGTCTCGGTCGCGATGGTTCGCTTCGTCCGCAAGCTCTTCGCGACCCCGCCGCTCGCGGATCTGATCGCGGAGGAGACCTATCCGGGGCCCGCGGTGGCGAGCGACGACGCGATCCTCGACGCGATCCGCGCGGGCGGCACCTGGGGCTATCACACCTGCGGTACCGCCCGGATGGGCGAGGATGCGGACGCGGTCGTCGACGGCCGGCTCAGGGTGCGCGGCGTCGAGGGGCTGCGGGTCGTCGACGCTTCGGTCTTTCCGGGGCTCGTTTCCGCCAACACCACGGCGCCCGTGGCCGCCGTCGCCTGGCGCGCGGCGGACCTGATCCTAGGCGCCTAGCATCGTCCGGCCGCCGTCCACGCTCAGCGTCTGGCCGGTGATGTAACGCCCGCCGGGGCCCGCCAGCAGCAGCACCAGCGGCAGCAGATCCGCCGCCACGTCGCCGAGCCGGCCCATCGGCGTGATCCGCGTCCGCTCCGCCTCGAAGGCGGCCCGCGCCTCCGGGCCGAGGCCGTCGAGATACTTTTCCGCGACCTCGGTGTGCATGGTGGGCGCGATTACGTTCACGGTGACATTGGACGGCCCCCAGGCCTGCGCGGCGGCGCGCGACCAGCCGGCGACCGCGGCTTTCGCGGCGGAATAGGCCGCGCGCTCGGCCGTGCCGCGAAGGCCGGCGAGGGACCCGAAATTGACGATGGCGCCGCCGCCGCCCGCCTGCATCGCGCGGAACGCCGCCTGGTTGGTGAGGAAGGTGCCCTTCGCGTTGATCCCCATGACGAGGTCCCAGGCGGCTTCCGTTATGTCCTCCGGCGCATGGCCCGGCTTGTCGAGGCCCGCCGCGGCGACCAGCAGATCCAGCCCGCCGAGCCAGGCGACCGCCGCCGCGAACGACGCGTCGACCGCCGCCTTGTCCGCGATGTCGCAATGGATGAAGCGGCCTTCTCCCTCCCCCGCGACCGCCTGGCCCAGTTCGTCGCGCAGATCGAGGCAGGCGACTCGCCAGCCCTCGCGCATCAGCCCCTTCGCGACCACGGCGCCAATGCCCCGCGCGGCGCCTGTCACGATCGCCCTCATCGGCTCAGCCTACCATTGGAGCGGGAGGTGATCGACCCCGAAGACCGAGCCGCCATAGGTGGCGGGTGTGTCGCCGGCGGCGATGCGGAAGGGCGGCATCGTGTCCAGCCACTGGTCGAGCACGATACGGAGTTCGCGCCGCGCGAGGTGCGAGCCCATGCAGGCATGGGGGCCCGAGCCGAAGGCGATATGCCGCATCACGTCGATCCGCTTGAAGTCGATCGTGTCCGCGTCGGCAAAGGCGGCCGGATCGCGGTCGGCCCAGAGCAGGGGCAGCGAGATGAAGTCGCCCTTCTTCATCGCCACGCCGTGGAAGTCGGCATCGCGCGCGAGGATGCGGCCCGTGGTCACCGAACTGTGCGCCCGGATGATCTCCTCGACCGCCTTGGTCCGCAGCGACGGATCGGCGCGCAATTCCTCCTGCCGCTCCGGATGCTCGGCGAGATATTTGAACATCAGGCCCAGGGTCGCCGCGACCGTGTCGAGGCCGGCGCCGTAGAGGACGAAGCAGATGCCGAGCTTCTCGGTGCCGGTGACCGGCCGCCCCTCCACCTCGGCGGCGGCGACATAGGAGACGATGTCGTCGCGCGGCGCGGCCTCGCGGTCGGCGATGGCGGCGAGCAGATAGTTCTTGATGTTGCGCGCGGCGTCGATCCGGATCTGCATCGTCTCGCCGTGCATCAGCCCGCGCTCCCAGCCGAGCAGCATGTCGGCATCCTCGAGCGGCAGGCCGAGCAGGCGCAGGAACACATTGGTGGGCAGCGGCCGGCCCATGGTCGACTGGAACTCGCACCGGCCCTTGGGCCGCACCTCCGAGACAATCTCCGCGACGGTCTCCGCGATCCCTTCCTCCAGCGCATTCATCACGCGCGGCGCGAACACCTTGTTCATCAATGTGCGGAACGGCCGGTGGATGGGCGGATCCACCTCCAGCGGGATCATCGGCCAGTCCTCGCCGAGCAGGCGGGAGAAGCCGGAATAACGATCGCTTGAGAAGAGCTCGGGATTTTGCAGAACCTCGACGATCATCTCGTAATTGTTGACCATCCAGCTCGGCCCGCCGCGCCGGCCGCGCGGCGCGAAGGTGATCGCCGGCCCCTCCCGCAGCGCATCCATCGCGGCGCCCGGATCCCGCGCGCGGCCCGCCTCCTCCAGCGTCCAGTCGCGGACCAGCTCAGGCGGGACGTGATCGGGAATGGCCGTGTCGGTCATGCTGCGTCGTCCTCAGCCCGTGTAGCGAATCTCGTAAATGGCCCCGTCCGGATGATGATATTCGCCGGTCGAATAGCTCTTGCCGACAAAGCTCATCAGCAGGCGCGTCCGGTCGAACACCAGCAGGGTCGAGCTCCCCTGGATGGTGTCCGCGAAGACATGATGCTTGCCCGCCTTGTCGGTGCGCATCAGCTTCGCCGAATAAGGCAAGGGCTTGTCGAAGCGGGTGACGTGGTTGAGGTCCACGCCGCCCTCGTCGACCCAGAAGAGATCGCCGCCGAACGCGCCGAATTCGGGGGGCGCCTTCACCGCCTCGATCGGCGCCGGCACCTTCTCGTCCGGGATCGGCACCGGATCCCAGCTGCCGTCCATGCGGACATGATAGTTGCGCCAGCGATGCTCCGAATTGACCTCGTCCGTGAAGGTCTGGCCGGCCTTGCCCCACATGATGAACTCGCCGGCGAGCTCGCCCCACCATTCCGGCGCGACCTGGAAATCGAGCGGCATGATCGGCGGATCGGTAAAGGTGATCCACGGCTCGATCGTGCCGGTCCAGTGCACCCGGTAGATGGTGCAGTTCATCATCGAGGAGCAGAAGAAATAGCCGTCATGCGGCGAGCCCGGCGGGCCGAAGCCGCCGGTCAAAGCGGCGCCGGGGATGCCGTCATTGTGCGGGCCGGCATGGGGATATTTGGCGAAGACCCGCATATGGTCGTCGCCCGGCGCCCATTTGTAGACATAATGCTGGCTGAGCGCGCCGGCCCGGCCCGGCAGCGATTGGCCGACCAGCATCATATGGCCTTCATAGGGGCCGAAATTGGCCGGCGCCCGGATCGGGCAGAGCGGCATGAACGTGCCCATATTCTCCGGCGGCACGAGGAATTCGAGGCTGTTGTCGGGCTTCAGGCTGAGGATCGCGCCATGCCCCTTGGTCTCGTCCCAGCCATAGTCCGCCTGGCCGCCAATGTCGGAGAAGGTGATCGAGCCGTCCGCCTCGAGCCAGCCGAATTGCGGATCGTAGAGATTCTCGCCGGCGCCGATAACCTCGCGGGCCGCGAAGCCGGGCTCCTTCACCGCCATCCGGAAGGTGCGCTCGTCCTTCAGCCAGCCATAGTCCATCGGCGTCATTCCCCTGTCTCGTCGGTTTCGATCCAGCCGACGCCGCAGGCGCCGAGCGCCGCCAGCGTCGACCGTTCCCACTCGCTGTCGCTGAGCCCGCGGCGCTGCGCGATCAGCACGGCGGCATCGGGCGTGGCGTCGATGCGCAACGGATAGTCGCCCGCGTCGATCGCGTCGGCGAGCGTGACCGCGACCGCCGCCGCGCTCGTGGGGGCGCTGCGATTGGCGACGATGCGCTTCGTGAACCGCTCGGCCAGATCGGCATATTCCGGCGCCGTCACCTGGATGCGGTTGTGGCCGAACTCGGTCTCGACCGCGCCGAGCACGACCATCGTGACCTTGATCCCGAACGGGGCCAGCTCGATCCTGAGCGCCAGCGAATGCGCCTCGAGCGCCGCCTTGGTCGCGGCATAATGGCCGAGCAGGGCGTTGGAACGCTGCGCGGCGGCGGAGGAAATCTGGACGATCGCGCCGGCGCCGCGCGCGCGCATGCCGGGCAGCAGCGCGCGCAGGACGCGGAGCGGGCCGAACACATTGGTCTCGAACAGGGCCTGCACCTCGGCGCCGGAGGCGGTCTCGACCGGCCCCCAGAAGCCGACGCCGGCATTGTTGACGAGGATGTCGACCGGCCCCGCCGCGGCCACGGCGTCCGCGACCGAGGCCTCGTCGGTGACGTCGAGTTGCAGGCGCGTCGTCACGTCCAGGTCCGCGAGGGCCTCGAGCCGGCGCGCGGTGGCGATCACCTCATGGCCCCGCGCGGTCAGCTCGACGGCCAGCGCCCGTCCGATGCCGCTGGAGCAGCCGGTGATGAGGATTCTCTTGCCCATGTCAGCGCGTGTAGACGGTGACCACGCCGGCCCCGCCCATTCCGATATTGTGCTGCAGGCCCACTGTCGCGCCCTCGACCTGGCGGGCGCCGGCCTCGCCGCGCAATTGCTGGACCAGCTCATAACATTGCGCGAGACCGGTCGCGCCGAGCGGATGGCCTTTCGACATGAGCCCGCCGGACGGATTGACGACGTAACGCCCGCCATAGCTGTTGTCGCCGTCGGCGATCATGCGGCTGGCCTCGCCCTCGCCGCACAGGCCGAGCGCCTCGTAGCTGATCACCTCGTTCGGGGTGAAGCAGTCGTGCAGCTCGACGACGTCGACCGCCTCCGGGCCGAGGCCCGCCTGGGCGAAGGCGTCGGCCGCGGCGCGGCGCGTGATGTCGCGTCCGACCAGGTTGAGCGGATCGTCGAAACTGGCTTCGGCATCGGTCTTCATCGCCTGGCCGGCGATGCGGACGGCGCGGCCGAACCCGTGCTCGCGGGCGAAGCGCTCGCTGACCACGATCGCGGCGGCGGCGCCGCAGGTCGGGGGGCAGGCCATCAGCCGGGTCAGGAACCGGCCGAAGATGAGCGGCGACGCCATCACCTCGTCGGCGTCGATCGGCTTGGTGAACAGGGCCATCGGATTGGCGGCCGCGTGGCGCCGGGTCTTCACCGCCACCTCGGCGAAGATGCGCGGATCGGCGCCATAGGCCGTCACATAGGCTTCGCCGGCCGACCCGAAGAAGCCGGGGGCGGCCATGGCCTCCTCGACCGGATAGCCGAGCGCGTTGAAGCGGGCGACGATCCGGTCGACCGGGGAGGTGCGGAAATCGTCATTGGCGAGCGCCCCCGGCCGCATCTCCTCGAAGCCGAAGGCGAGCACGCAATCGGCCGCGCCCGCGACCACCGCCTGGCGGGCGAGCAGCAAGGCGGTGGAGCCGGTGGCGCAGGCGTTGCGCACGTTGACGACCGGAATGCCGGTCATGCCGACCTCATAGAGCGCGCGCTGGCCGCAGGTGGTGGCGCCGTAGCAATAGCCGGCAAGGGCCTGCTCGACCCGGTCAAGGCCGATGCCCGCATCGGCGAGCGCGTCGCGAATCGCCGCCGAGGCCATGATCGGATAGGGATCCTGGGTGCCGGGCTTGGAGAATTTCACCATGCCAATGCCGCCGACAAGCGCCTGTCCAGTCATCGCGATCCTCTGTGTCGCGGGTTCTGCGCCCGCCTGGTTTGCAGCAATATATGTAACTCAATTGCACAGGTCTAGGCCCAGTTCAAGCTAGGGGTCGGCTTTCCGGGCAAGGATGATATCGGCGAATAGAGTTGCCTTTTTTAAACGGGACAGTCAAATGGGGTGGAAAGGTCAGGACGAGGGGATGCAGCAGGTTCGGCTCGATTCACGCGACGTGGCAATGGTCGGCGACCATCTGCCGCGCGAGGGCGCGCCCTTCGTGCTCCTGTCGCATGGCGGGGGCCAGACCCGCCATAGCTGGCGCGGGGCCGGCGAACGGCTGCACGCGCTCGGCTTCGAGACCTTGTCGGTCGACCTGCGCGGCCATGGCGAGACCGGCTGGCCCTCGCCCGACCTCTATGCGCTGGAGGAGTTCGCCGACGACCTGATCGCCTGGACGGAGGCATTCGCGCAGGGGCGGCCGGTAGCGATGGTCGGCGCGTCCTTCGGCGGCGTCGCCTCGCTCGTCGCCTCGACGCGGCCGCGCGGACGGGTCGACGCCATCGCCTTGGTCGACATCGTGCCGCGCGTCGAAAAAAGCGGGGCGCGCCGTATCCGCGGCTTCATGCAGGCCAATCCGGACGGCTTCGCTTCGCTCGAAGAGGCCGCGGCGGCGGTGGCCGCCTATCGGGGCAAGCCGCCGTCCGACGATCATTCGGGGCTGGAGAAGAATCTCCGCCGGCGCGAGGACGGGCGTTATTACTGGCATTGGGATCCCGAATTCATGAACCGCATCCCGCGCGGCCAGGCCCGGCTGGATCTGCTCGAAGGCGCGGTGCGCGCCTGGCGCGGGCCGCTGCTCCTCGTCCGCGGCCTGCAGAGCGACGTGGTCGGCGACAGCGGCGTCGAGGCGCTGCGTGCGCTGGCGTCGCAACTGGAGGCGGTCGACGTGGCCGGCGCCGGGCACATGATCGCCAGCGACCGCAACGACGCCTTCGTCGGCGCGGTCGCGGATTTCCTCGGGCGCGTCCTGCCCGTCCCGGCGCGATGAACGCCGAGGCGCTCGCGCGCTGGACCGGCGGCGGACCGGTCACGCTCACGCCGCTGGCGGGCGGGAGCAGCGCGTCCGTCTATCGCGCCGAACAGGGCGGCGACCGCTTCGTGGTGCGCACCCTGGCCAGCCCGCCCCGGCCGGACAGCCGGCGCGCGCTGGAACGGGAGGCGCGGGTGCTGCGGGCGCTGGCGGGAACCGCCGTGCCGCATCCCCGCTTCCGCGCCTATTGCGCCGACGAGGCGGTCGCGGGCGCGCCCTTCCTGCTGATGGACCATGTCGAGGGCTGGCTCGGCGCGACGCCGCCGCCGGGCGCCGACCCGACGTTCGTCCATGCCACGGCCTTCGCGCTGGTCGACGGGCTCGCCGCTCTGGCCCTGCTCGATCCCGCGGAGATCGGCCTCGGCGATTTCGGGCGGCCGGACAATTTCCTCGAACGCCAGGCGGACCGCTGGCGGGGCCTCATGGACCAGCATCGCGCGCATCCCGACTATGGCGACCGGACCCTGCCGGGCTTCGACGACGTGGGGGAGTGGCTGCGCGAGAAGCGGCCCGAGAGCCAGCGCGTGTCGCTGATCCACGGCGATGCCAGCTATTCCAATATCATCTTCGCCAACGACCGGCTGGCCGCGATCATCGACTGGGAGATCGCGACGCTCGGCGATCCCTTGCTGGATCTCGGCCGCGCCCTCTATCCCTTTCCGTCCAGTGACGGCTCGCCGGGCTACAGCCTCGCGATCGATCACACAGGCTATCCGCCGCGCGAGGCGCTGGCCGAACGCTATGCCGAGCAGACCGGGCTCAGCGTCGCCGCGCTCGATTATTATATGGTGCTCTCGATGTACAAGCTGGCCGCCCTCATCGAGTTCAACCATGTGAAGAGCCTGACGGCGCCGGCCGGCGCGATGTCGCGGCGGATCGCGGATTTCATTCCCAGGCTTGTCGCCGGCGCGCATGACCTTGCCCGCCGCTCGGCGCTTTGATGAGGATTGAGGCATGATCGATTTCTCGCTGGACCCGGACTTCGAAGCGAAGCTCGACTGGATCCGCACGTTCGTCCGCGAGGAGGTCGAGCCGCTCGACGTGCTCTTCGAATATAACAACAATTCGCCCTATGACGTGACCAACAAGGGCGCGATGAAGGTCCTGAAGCTGCTGCAGGCGAAGGTCCGCGCCGAGGGTCTCTGGGCGCCGCATCTGGATCCGGCGCTGGGCGGGCAGGGCTTCGGCCAGGCGAAGCTCTGCTTCATCAACGAGATTCTCGGCCGCTCGGTCTGGGCGCCGCGCGTGTTCGGCAGCCAGGCGCCGGACAGCGGCAATTCGGAGATTCTCGCCCGCTTCGGCACGGCCGAGCAGAAGGCGCTTTACCTCCAGCCCATCCTCGATGGCGACATCATCTCCTGCTATTCGATGACCGAGCCGGACGGCGGCTCCGACCCGACCAATTTCGCCACGCGGGCGGTGCGCGACGGCGACGAATGGGTGATCAACGGCGAGAAGTGGTTCTCGTCCAACGCCAAATATGCGGCCTTCCTGATCCTGCCGGTGATCACCGATCCCGAGGCCGCGCCGCACGAGCGGATGACGATGTTCATCGTGCCGGGCGACGCGCCGGGCGTGAAGTTCCAGCGCAACGTCGGCCTCTGGGGCGAGCGCGCCAGGAACGCGACGCACGGCTTCATGCATTACGACAATGTCCGGCTGTCCGCCTCGGCGGTGCTGGGCGAGGTCGGCAAGGGCTTCCAGGTCGCCCAGTCGCGGCTCGGCGGCGGCCGCATCCACCATGCGATGCGCACGGTCGGGCTCTGCCAGAAGGCGCTGGAAATGGCGTCGGAGCGGGCGGTGAGCCGAAGGACGCGCGGTGGCATGATCGCCGAGCTCGGCGTCGTCCAGGACCAGATCGGCGGCTGGTGGGCGAAGCTCCAGCAATTCCGCCTGCTCGTGCTGCACACCGCCTGGCTCTACGACCAGGGCGAGAGCCGGCGGCGCGACGCCTACATCCAGACCGCCGCGGTGAAGGTGATGACCGCCGAGGTTTCCGAGGAGATCATCTGGGGCGCCGCCCATCTGCACGGCTCGCTCGGCGCCTCCAACGAGATGCGCTTCGGGCAGATGATCGGCGCGGCCTTCCGCATGGCGATCGTCGACGGCCCGACCGAGCTGCACCGCGCCACGCTCGGGCGCCAGGTGTTGAAGCGGACCGCGCCCGCGCCCGGCCGCTTCCCGTCCGACCATGTTCCGCCGCTGCTGGAGAAGGCGCTGGCGAAATATGGCGACCATTTCGAGGACAGGTCCGAGATCCCCGCGCTGGGGCTCTTCGACTGACGATGCGCCTCGCCGACCGCATCGCTTCGATCCTCGCCCTCGATCCGGCCGCGCCCGCGATCGAATATGAGGGCGCGTGGCGGAGTTGGGGCCAGCTGCGCGAGGCGATGGCTTCGCTCGAGGCCGCGCTTGGCGATCACCGGCGGGTCGGCATCCTGATGCGCAACCATGTCGCGATCGTGCCGGCGATCCTGGAGGCGATCGGCCACGGCCGCTGTCTGGTCGTGCTCAACCCGATGCTGCCCGCGGACCGGCTCGCCGCCGATCTCGCGCAGACCGGCGTCGGCGCGCTGATCGGCGTGGCCGAGGATCTGGACCGGCTCGACGCCGGCGACAGGCTGGTCGCCGAGACCGGGGACGCGGTGCAGGTCCGGCGGCGGGGCAGCGGCCCGGGCGCGCCGGGCCGGCCGGAGGTCGCCGTCGAGATGCTGACCAGCGGCACCACCGGCCCGCCCAAGCGCATTCCGATGCGCCGGTCGACGCTGGAAGAGGCGATCTTCGCCGCCGCCCGGTTCGAGAAAGGCCGGGGCGAAGGCGACGCGCCGCGGCTGCGCAAGGGCGTGCAGCTGGTGATGGCGCCCTTCTCCCATATTGGCGGCCTTTTCGCTTTGCTCAACGCGATCGCCGCGGGCCGGTCGATGGTGCTGCTGCCCAAATTCACCGTCGAGGGCTTCCGCGACGCGGTAAAGCGCCACGGCATCAAGGCGGCGAGCACGCCGCCCGCCGCGCTCAGGATGATCTACGACGCCGACGTGCCGAAGGCCGATCTCGCCTCGCTCATGGCCTTCCGCTCGGGCACGGCGCCGCTCGATCCCGCGCTCGCCCAGGCGGTTTACGACCGCTACGGCATTCCGGTCCTGCAGAATTACGGCGCCACCGAATTCGGCGGCGGCGTGGCGGGCTGGACGCTGGACGATTTCAGGGCGCACTGGCCGGCGAAGAGCGGCTCGGTCGGCCGGCTCAATCCGGGCGTCGAGGGCCGCATCGTCGAGGGGGTGCTGGAGCTCAAATCGCGCCAGATCGGCGACGGCGAGACCTGGCTCGCGACCACCGATCTCGCCCGGATCGACGAGGACGGCTTCCTCTTCATTCTCGGGCGCGCCGACAATGCGATCATCCGCGGCGGCTTCAAGATCCAGCCGGACGACATCGTCCGCGCGCTCGAGGCGCATCCCGCGGTGAAGGAAGCGGCGGTAACGGCGCTGGCGGACGCGCGGCTCGGCCAGGTGCCCGGCGCCGCCTATCTCCTCCGCGCCGGCGCGGCGGCGCCGAGCGAGGCGGAATTCGCCGCCTTCCTCAAGCACCGTCTCACCGGCTACCAGATTCCCGCGGTGCTGAAGGCGGTCGAGACACTGCCGCGCACCGTCTCCATGAAGGTCGACCAGAGCGCGCTCCGCGCCTTGCTGGAAGGATAAGACATGTCCGAAGAAACGCCCCTTTTGGTGGAGCGCCGCGGCGCCATCCTCGTCCTGACCATGAACCGGCCGGAGCGGCTCAACGCCCTGAACCGGGCGATGCAGCAGGCCTTCGAGGACCAGTTCAGGGCGGCGGATGCCGACCCCTCCATCCGCGCCATCGTGATCACCGGCGCGGGCCGGGCCTTCTGTTCGGGCGCCGACGTGGGCGGCCTGAAGGACTCGGCCGAGGGCAGCAGCGATCCGGCCGTGATCCGCGCCCAGGTGCCCAAATTCACCAATCGCCAGTACGGCATCTTCAAGCCTGTGATCGTCGCGGTGAACGGGGTCTGCGCCGGCGCCGGCCTCCATTATGTGGCGGACGGCGACATCGTCATCGCCGGCGAGGCGGCGAGCTTCGTCGACAGCCACGTCAATGTCGGCCAGGTCACGGCGCTGGAGCCGATCGGCCTGCTCCAGAAGATCGGCGCGGCCGCCGTGCTGCGCATGGTGATCCTCGGCAAGGCGGAGCGGCTGGACGCGGCGAAGGCGCTGGCGCTCGGTCTGGTCAGCGAGGTGCTGCCGGGCGAGGCCCTGCTGGACCGCGCGCTTGAGCTGGCCGGGATCGCCGCCTCGGTCTCGCCGGCCGCGCTGCAAAAATCGCTCAAGGCGATCTGGGACAGTTTCGAGCTGCCGCTCGAACAGGCCAATGACAATGGCTGGGAGCTGCTGGTGCGCCACCGCGCCCATCCCGACGCGAAGGAAGGCCCGGCCGCCTTCCTGGAGAAACGCGCGCCCCGCTGGGCCGACCAATAAGGAACGAGAGATGAGCGAATTGAGGTTCGACGGGAAGGTCGTCGCGATCACCGGCGCGGGGCAGGGGGTCGGCCGGGCCTATGCTTTGGCCTTCGCCCGGCGCGGCGCGAAGATCGTCGCCAATGACCTCGCGGAGGAGGCGCTGGACGCGCTGGTCCGCCAGATCGGCGAGGAGGGCGGCGAGGCGATCGCCCACCGGACCAGCATCGCGACCGCCGAGGGCGGGGAGTCGCTGACCGCCGCGGCGCTGGACGCGTGGGGCCGGATCGACGTGCTGATCCACAATGCCGGCATACTGCGCGACGCCACCTTCGCCAAGCTCGCGCCGGAGCAGCTCGAGGCGGTGATGGCCGTGCATCTGCTCGGCGCCTTCCACACCGCCCAGCCGGCCTTTCGCTGGATGAAGGAGAATGGCGGCGGCCGTATCCTGCTGACCAGCTCCGCCTCCGGCCTGTTCGGCAATTTCGGCCAGTCCAATTATGCCGCCGCCAAGCTCGGCATGGTCGGCCTCGTGCGCGTGCTCGCGCTCGAAGGCATCAAATACGGCATCCACAGCAACGCCATCTCGCCTTATGCGAATAGCGGCCTCACTGGCGGCGACATGAGCGACGACGCCTTGCTCTCGCCCGCCAATATCGCGCCGACCGCTTTGGTCCTCTGCCATGGGGATTGCCCGAGCAATGGCGAGATCTACCAGACGGCCGCCGGCTGGACCGGGCGCGTCGTGATCGGCCTGACCGAGGGCTATGCGCTGACCGACAAGAAATCCCCCGAGGAGCTGTTCGCGCATTGGGAGGCGGTGCGCTCCAGCCCGACGCACGAGCTGGCGACGGCGAAGGATCTGGTCGGCGTGCTGAAGGCGAAGCTCGGCGTCGACTCGCTGCAATAGCCTAGAGCGTCAGCACGATCTTTCCGACCGCGCCGCGCCCCTCCATCAGCGCGAAGGCCTCCCGCCACTGCTCCAGCGGCACGGCGGCGTGGACGTGCGGCCTGATCTCGCCATGCTCGGCGAGGCGCAGCAGCTTGGCGACGATGCGCCGCCGCCGGTCCGGGAAGCGGCGGCCATATTCGCCGGCGCGCACGCCGACCACCGAGATGCCCTTGATCAGGGCGTGGTTGGTTTGCAGCGTGGCGATGCGGCCGCCGGTGAAGCCGATCACCAGCAGCCGCCCGTCGAAGGCGAGGCAGCGCAGGCTCTCGTCGAAGACGTCGCCGTTCACCGGGTCGAAGATCACGTCCGCCCCGGCGCCGCCGGTGATCGCCTTCACCCGCTCGCGGAACCCGGCGCCCGTGTTGAGCAGGGCGTCGGGCGCGTAGAGCCGGTCGATCTCGCCCAGCTTCGCATCCGCGGTGGAGGCGGCGATCACCCTGGCGCCGAGCGCCTTGGCAAGGTCCACCGCCGCCAGCCCCATGCCGCCCGCCGCGCCGTGGACCAGCAGCCACTCGCCGGCCCGCAGGCCTCCGCGTTCGGCCAGGGCGACATAGGCGGTGAGATAGGCGGCGCCGAAAGCCGCGGCTTGTGGGAAGCTCAGGCTCGCCGGCTTGGGCGAGACCATCGCCTCGGGATAGACGGCGAAGTCGGCGAAGGCGCCGAGCCCGATCGCGCAGACCGCGTCGCCGGGCGCGACGGCGGTGACGCCCGCGCCGACCGCCTCGACCTCGCCCGCCAGGTCGCCGCCCAGCGTGAAGGGCGGCTCCGGCTTCATCTGGTAAAGCCCGCGCGCCATCAGCAGATCGGGATAGTTGAGGCTCGCCGCGCGCACCCGGATCAGCACTTCGCCCGGACCCGCCGCCGGCCGCGCCGCATCCGCGGTGCCGACCCCGGAAAGATCGTCCGACAGCCGCGCCACCTGCAATGCCCGCATGGATCCTCCGACCGGATTGACCTCAATACAGATAACTGTATTAGCTCTTCCTACTGAGAAGGAGAGCGAAGGGCAATGCGTCTCTACGACGTCAGCGAACCGGAAAGCCGGGTCGTCGGCAAGGTGCTGAGCGATCAGGCGCGGGCGATACCCGACCGGGTCTGGCTGGCCGGAGACGACCGCCGGGTCACCTTCGCCGAAGCCGACGCGCTGGTGAACCGCTACGCCCGCGGCCTGATGGCGGCCGGGGTCGGCAAGGGCGATCCGGTCGCCCTGCTGGTCGAACCCTCGATCGAGGCATTGCTCGTCGCCATGGCGGTGACCCGGGTCGGCGGCCTCTTCACGACGATCAACACCGATTATCATACCGGCTTCCTGGCGGAGGCGCTGGCGATGACCGCCGGCCGCGTGCTGGTCGTCGACGCGGCCCTGCTGCCCCGGCTCGACAAGGTGCCGGGCCTCGGCGAGGTCGGGCGGGTCGTGGTCATCGGCGCGGCGCCCGCGATCGCGGCGGCCGCGCACACGCCCCTGGCCGACTGGCTCGCCCTGCCGGCGGACCCGGTCGAGGAGCGGTCGAGCTGGCTCGACCCGGTGCAATGCTGGTGGTCGTCGGGCACGACCGGCAAGCCCAAGGGCATCGTGCACAGCCATTCCTCGGTGCTCATGCAGGTCAATTGCTACGACCGCGGCTTCTCCGAGGGCGAGGTGCTCTACAGCTGTACGCCTTTCTATCTGGGCAGCCCCTGGTCGGGGACAATCTGGCCCAGCCTGCTTTGGGGCTTCACCGCGGCGATCGACGCCCGCTTCTCGGTCAGCCGCTTCTGGGACCGGATCCGCCATTATGGCGCGACCCGCGCTTTCACGCTCGGCGCGATGCATATCCTGCTCTGGAAGCAGCCGCCGTCCGAGCGCGACCGGGACCATGGCCTGCGCCAGTTTCTCGCCATCCCGATGCCGTCGGACCTGCTGCCCAGGTTCAAGAAGCGCTTCGGCATCGCCACCATGTCGCAAGGCTATGGGACGAGCGAGACCTTCCGCGTGTTCGACTCGCCGGATCTCGACCAGGATCGCGAGGGCGCCCTGCTCGGCGTGCCGGTGGCGCATTACGACGTCGCCTTGCTCGATCCGCAGGACAAGCCGGTGCCGGAGGGGATTGCCGGCGAGATCTGCGTAAGGCCGAAGGAGCCGGGGCGGTTGTTCCTCGGCTATTTCCGCGACCCGCAACGCACGCTCGAAGCCTGGTCCGGCCTCTGGCACCATACGGGCGACATGGCGGTACGGCAGGCGGACGGCCTCTATTATTTCGCCGACCGGAAGAAGGACTATATCCGCTACAAGGGCCGCAACATCTCGATGTTCGAGGTCGAGGCGGTCATCGACCGGCACGAGGATGTGGCCGACGTCGCCGCCTACGGCATCCAGTCCGAAGAGCTGGAATCGGAAGCCGAGCTGATGGTCGCGGTCGTGCGCCGGCCGGGGACGACGGTGACCGCGGAGGCGATCGCCCGCTTCGTGAACGACGCGGCGCCCTATTTCTTCGTGCCGCGCTACATCGAGTTCATCGACGAGATGCCGCGCAACGCCCATGGCCGCATTCCGAAGGAGGACCTGCGGGCGCGGGGCGTCGGCGCGGCGACCTGGGACCGGGAGGCGGCGGCCTTCGCGGTGACCCGCGCATGATCCAGCCCGATCTCGTCCGCGCCTATCGCGCCGAGCCGGTCGTCCAGAGCTACGGCGCGAAGGACGTCATCCTCTATGCCCTCGGGGTCGGCGCGCGCGCCGGCGAGGAGGATCTCCACTATGTCTATGAGAAGGCGCTGGTGCCTTTGCCCACTTTCGCGGTGGTGCTGGCGCGGGAGACCTTCTGGCTGAACGAACCGCGCTTCGGCATCGACGTCTCGAAGCTGCTCCATGGCGAGCAGAGGCTGGAAATCCACGCGCCGCTGCCGGCCTCGGGCAGGGTCAGGGGGCAGCTGGAGGTCGAGGCGCTGCACGACAAGGGCGAGGGCCGGGGCGCCCTGCTGGTGATGAAGCGCTCGATCAGCGATGCCGAGACCGGGGCGCCGCTGGCGACGGTGCGGATCACCTCTTTCCTGCGCGCCAATGGCGGCTTCGGCGGCGACAGCGCGGGCGCCGCCGTGCCGCACATCTTGCCCGAGCGCGCGCCGGACCTTTCCGTGGCTATGCCGACCTCGCCGGAACAGGCGCTGCTCTATCGCCTGTCGGGCGACTATAACCCGATCCATGTCGACCGCGACGTGGCGGCCAAGGCCGGCTTTCCGGGGCCGATCCTGCACGGCCTGTGTACCTACGGCATCGCCTGCCGCGCCGTGTTGCGCGGCGTCTGTGGCGACGATCCGGCCCGCCTCCGCCGGTTCGACGCCCGCTTCTCCAGCCCGGTCTATCCGGGCGACGAGATCGTTACCGATATCTGGCGGGAGGGCGACACCATCTCCTTCCGCAGCCGCGTGCCGGCGCGGGATGCTCTGGTGCTGAACAACGGCCTGGCGCTGCTCGCCTAAGTCTTCTTCAGCCTTGCTTCGACCCGGTCCCGGAAGGCGTCCGAGCAGATCAGCCCGGCCTGGGTCGGGACGTTCCGCGCCCACTCGTCGGCCATGGTCGATTCGACCCCGCGGTGGATCGCTGCCTTGGCTGCGGCGAAGGCGGCCGGGGGCGCGGCCGCCATGGCCAAGGCGCGTTCCCCGGCGCGGACGAGCAATCGATCCTCGTCGACCAGCTCGTCCACCAGCCCGATCTCCAGCGCCTTCGCGCCGTCGACGATCTCGGCCTCGAGGATCATCCGTTTCGCCCAGGCGAGGCCGACGAAGCGGGGCAGCAGCAGGGTGCCGCCGAGCGGCGGCATCAGGCCGACATTGAACCAGGTCTCGCCGAAGCGGCTGCGCGGCGTCGCCACGCGCGCGTCGCAGACCAGAGCGAGCTCGCAGCCCACGGTGATCGCCGCGCCGTTGACCGCCGCCACGGTCGGCTTCGGGCAGGTCCAGAGCCGTTCGGCGGCGCCCCTGAACCAGGCGTAGAGATTGTCGCCGACCGCTTCGACATCCTGGTCCAGCAGCTCGCCCAGCCAGCCGAAGTCCGCGCCGGCGGCGAAGTTCCGGCCCTCGCCGGTCAGCACGATCGCCCGGACGGCGGGCTCCGCGGTGAAGGCGTCGATCGCCTCGCACAGCGCCCGCATCGTCTCGGGACGCACGGCGTTGGAGACCGCCGGGCGGGCGAAGGCGATCCGGCCGATGCCGTCGCCGCTGATTTCGGTGCTGATGTCCATCGCCTCTAACCGGTATCAGTTTTGCCTTGGCTCCGCATGCCGCGCTTTCGAGAAAGATTTGCAGGGCGGCAAACTTGCGTTGATTGAGATAACTGTTTACGCTTTCTCCCTAAAGAAACAGGGACGCAGGGGCAAGACTTTGAACCGGATGAATGACGAGGGGCTGGTCCGTGGCGTGATCACCGACGAGGCGGTCGAGCAGATGCGCCGCCGGATCGGCTATCCCAATCCCACCGTCCGCGCCGGCGTCATCACTCTGCCCTGGAATTCGACCGCGACCGGCGACGCGATCCGCCGCTGGGCGCAGTCCAACGGGGACATGAATCCGCTCTACGCCGAGCCCGGCTATGCCGACGGCACGCGCTGGGAAGGGCCGGTGGCACCGCCTGGCTTCGAATGGTCGATGGGCTTCAACCGCAATCGCGAGGTGCCGGAGGCGTTGTTTCGCGAGACCCGGGGTGCCCTGCGCGGCGTGCAGCTCTATCATAGCGGGGCGCATTACCGTTTCTACCGGCCGATCACCGCCGACATCCCGCTCGACAAGGCGGAATGGGTCGCCGACGTCGCCGAGAAGGAAAGCCGCTTCGCCAACCGGACGGTGCTGGTCACCAATTCCAACCAGTGGTGGGATCCGGAAGGCCGCGTCTACGTCGCCAGCGACCGCTGGTTCGTCCATGCCGAGCGCAAGCAGATCTCCGCGCGCGACAAGAATGCGAAGGACGAGGCGCCCTTCTACACCGACGCGCAGATGGCGGAGATCGAGGCCTGCTACGACAATGAATATGTCCGCGGGCGCGACACGCTCTATCTCGAGGATGTCGCCGTCGGCCAGGCGCTGCCGCGCATGGTCAAGGGGCCGCTGACCATCACCGACATGATCAACACCTATATGGGCGCCGGCTGGCTCAGCTATGGCAGCCCGCCCTTCCGGCTCGCCTTCGAGAATCGGAAGCGGATGCGCGGCTTCTATTCGCGCGATCCCTATAATGCCTGGGACAGCGTCCAGCGCGTCCACTGGGACGGCGAGCTGGCCGGCAAGGTCGGCGTGCAGCGCATGTATGACATCGGCCCGATGCGCTACATGATGCTTTGCCACTATCTCAGCAATTATGCCGGCGACGACGGCTTCGTGCACGAGATCCGCTACGAGCTCCGGAACTTCAACTATGTCGGTGACGTCACCTGGCTGGACGGCACCGTCACGGCGGTGCGCGACGATCCGGTGCTCGGCCCGCTGGTCGAACTGGAGGTCACCGGCACCAACCAGCGCGGCCAGCCGAACATCCAGGCGACGGCGGTGATTCTGGTCGCATCGCGGGAGAAGGGGCTGTGCCGGCTGCCGCCGGCGCCGCCGGTGACGGACTTTCGCGCCGGCGCCTAGCCGAACGCGCCGGCCTCGGGCTGCGGCGCGTCCGGATCGACGAAGATGTCCACCATCAGCGGCGCGTCGGGGACGTGGCGGTAATGCGAGAAATCGGTGACGCCCGCCTCGGCGAGCACGTCGTCGTCGATCAGGAAGCGGCCGGTCAGCGCGCGGCTGTCCCGAAGGAAGATTTCATAGGCCGCATCGGCCATGATCTCCGGCTTGCGGGAGCGGTTCATCATCGCCTCGCCGCCCAGCGCGAACTCCACCGCCGCGGTGGCGATGGTGGTGCGCGGCCACAGGCAGTTGCAGGCGATGCCGTCGCCGGCGAACTCATTGGCCATGCCGAGCATCACCATCGACATGCCATATTTGCTGAGCGTGTAGGGCAGATGCCGGCCGAACCATTCAGGCCGGAGGTCGAGCGGCGGCGATAGCGTCAGGATATGCGGGTTGCCGCTTTTCTTCAGATGCGGCACGCAGGCCCGGCTGGTCACGAAGGTGCCGCGCATGTTGATCGACTGGATCAGGTCGAAGCGCTTCATCTCGATCCCCGTCGAGTTGGACAGGTTGATCGCCGAAGCATTGTTCACGCAGATGTCGATGCCGCCGAAATGCGCGGCCGTCTCCGCCACCGCCCGTTCGACCGACGCCTCGTCGCGCACGTCGACGAGCAAAGGCAGGGCCTTGCCGCCGGCCGCCTCGATCTCCGCTGCGGCCGTGTAGATCGTCCCGGGCAGTTTCGGATGCGGCTCGGCGGTCTTGGCGGCGATCGCGACATTGGCGCCGTCGCGCGCGGCGCGCAGCGCGATGGCGAGGCCGATGCCCCGGCTCCCGCCGGTGACGAACAAGGTCTTTCCTGCAAGGCTCATGATTACACCCAGCGATTCGGCGGCGGCGGGACGCCCGCCATGTCGGGGGCCGGATTAATGGCATGGCCCTTGGCCGTCACGCCATTGTCGACGCAGAGCTCGACCCCGTTGATGAAGCTCGCCTCGTCCGAGAGCAGGAAGGCGGCCGCGTCGGACACCTCCCGGGGCTCGCCGACCCGGCCCAGATAAAGCTGGCGCAATTTCGGCCCGATTTCCGGATCGTCCAGCAGCGCCCGGACCTTGCCCTCGCCAGTGTCGACCGTGCCGACGACGAGGCAGTTCACGCGGATCAGGTAGCGCGAATAATAAGTGGCGAGCGCCCGGGTCAGCGCCTGGATCGCGCCCTTGGCGGCGGTATAGGCGTGGTTGCCCGTCTGCCCGCGCATGCCGGCCGCCGACGAGATGTTCACCACCGCGCCGCCGCCGGCCCGGGCGATCGCGCGCAGGCCGTGCTTCAGCGCGTAATAGGTGCCGGCGAGATCGGTGTTGAGGATGTGCAGCCAGTCCTCGGTGGCGATCTCGGTGAGCGGACCGTCCTTGCGGCCCTGGATGGTGGCGGCATTGTTGACCAGGCCGGTCAGCCTGCCGAACCGCGCCACGCCCGCCGCCACCGCGGCCTCGACCTCGGCCTCCACCGCCATGTCCATCGGCACGTAGAGGGCGCGTTCGCCGATTCCCCGCGCGACCGCCTGCCCCCGCTCCCGGTTGCGTCCGGTGACGACGACATTGGCGCCGGCGGCGGCGAAGCGCTCGGCCATGTCGCGGCCGAACCCGGCCGTGGAGCCGGTGACGAGGATGACCTGGCCGTCGAGCCGGGCGGTCATCAGCCGTCCAGCTGAACCGGCGTGAAGGCGAGGGGCAGGTTGACCGGGATCGTCTTCCCCTGGCCGCCGACATAGCGCACCGGCTCGGCCTCGGTGTCGAGCCGATAGTCCGGGATCGCCTTATGCACCTCGTCGAGCGCGACCCGCAGCTGCAGGGTCGCGAGATGCGAGCCGATGCAGCGGTGGATACCGGCGCCGAAGGTCAGGTTGGAATGGGCGTTGCTCCGGTCGAGATCGACCCGGTCGGCATGCGGGAACTTGCTCTCGTCGCGATTGGCCGCGCCGGTCGACATCAGGACGAGATCCCCCTCCTTCACCAGCACGCCGCCGATCTCGACGTCCCGGGTCGCCTGGCGCGAACTCATGTGGAAGCCGTGGAAGCGGATCAATTCGTGCGCGGCGTTCTGGATCAGATTCGGCTCGGCGACCAGGCGGTCGCGCTGCCCCGGATTTTGCGAGAGATAGATGAAGGCATAGGTGATCGCGGCGCGGGTGGAATCCGTGCCGGCGAAGAAGAGCAGGGTCGCCAGATTGACGATCTCCTCTTCGGGCAGCTTCTCGCCGTTGATCTCGCCTTCGAGCAGGATCGAGAGGATGTCCTCGCTGGGCTGCTTGCGGCGGGCGGGAATCAGGTCGGCGATGAAATCGTCAATCTCCTTGTTGGCCCTGGCGCGGACCGCGCGCGCCGCATCGACGCCGCCGGTCTTCAGCGCTTCGGCCGGGCCGAAGATCAGCTCGTGCGCCATGCGCGAGAAGCGCGGATATTCCTCGTTCGGCAGGCCGAGCATGAAGCAGAACATCGTGCCGGGCAGCACGTCCGCGAACTGGGAGACGAACTCGACCTTGCCCTCGGGGCCGAAGCGGGCGAGCTCCTGCCGCGCGATGCCGCGGATGAACTCCTCGAAGCGCTTCAACTGCCGCGGGCCGAAGATCGGGGTCAGCACCTTGCGCCAGGGCATATGCTCGGGCGGGTCCAGGTAGAGCGGCTTGTAAAGCTTGGTGAACGGGTTGGCCGGGAGCCCCTTGCTCCACTGTTTGAACAGCTCCGGCGACTGGTAGATCTGCCTGATCTCCTCGTAGCGCGAGAACATCCAATAGCCGCCGTAGAAACTGGAATAGAAGACCGGCCGGTCCTTCGCGATGTCGAGGATCGCGGTCGGCGGGAAATGCAGCACCTCCGGGCCGTTCAACTGGTCGAAGGGGACGACCAGCTCGGGCGGGACGTGAGGCGGGGCTTCGCTGATGAGGGCCTGACTTGCCATGGCTCAATATCCTGAAAGATCGAGGATGGTGATCGCGCTGCGCTCGCTGTCCGGGCCGACGCAGACGTCCGGCACGAGCAGCGCCGGCTCGTCGCCGCCCAGGCAGGCCGGATAGCAGATGTTCACGTCGGCCGGGTTGCGGCCGAGCACGACGCCTTCGCCCTCGAGCAGGACATGCTCGCCGTCCGGTGTGAAGAGATGGACGGTCGCGTTGCGCGGGTTGGTGAGCACCAGCGCGCCGCGCCGGGTGAAGCCGACGCCGTCGATCACGCCGATCCCCTTCACCGAGGCTTCGGGCAATTCGCCGCGCGCGAAGTCGGCGTCGGTGAGGCGATAGAGCCCGCCTTCGTCGACGTCGTGGGTCGAGCAGCTCACCATCCAGCATTCGCCGTCGCGCCGCGACACGGTGAGGCCGTTGACGAAACCGGGCGCGAGCACGCGCCGCACATCGGCGGCGGCACCGGCTTCGCCGCGCGTGAGCGCATCCAGCGCGTGATGCGGGATCCGGTAGACCGCGGACGGCGAAGGCGGCGGCAGCGGCGCCGCCGGATTGCCGTTCGGGATGTCGCCGACGAACAAGTCGCCCGCCGCGTTGATCGCGAGGCCGTTGGGCTGGTCGAGCGGGTTGAACTCTTCCGCCACGGCGGTACCGGCCCAGAGCGGAATCCGGCCGCGAATCTCGCCGGTCAGCGGATCGAAGCCGAGCGCGCAAGGCCGGTGGCGGTCGGTCGCCGCGCCGAGCGCGCTGTCGCCGCGGCGCATGAAGGGATTGCCGCCCGAGGCCATGAACACGGTCCCGGCCGGGAACAGGTCGGTGCCTTTGGTCAGGACGTCGCAGCCCAGGGTGCCGGTCAGGCCGGTGACCAATTCCTTCCTGACCAGGCCGACCGAGCGGTCCGCGCCGAGCCGCGCCAGGCTGATGAAGGCCTCGCCCTCAAGATAGACCAGCCCCTTGCCCTCCCGGTAGAAGGGCACGCCGACGGTCATCGCGCAATTGCCGAACACGATATGCTCGCCGTCGGGGAGCAATTCGGCGCTCTCGGGATGGGTGCAGCCTTCGATCCGGCCGATGACCGGCACCGTCAGCGTCCGGGGGTCGTCCTTGCGCGTCCAGCGCGGCGCGGAATTCGTCATATCTGCCTCACCAGCCGGCGAGCGCCGCGGCGCGCTCGCGATGGACGTTGGGGGTGCCATGCACCGAGCGGTCGTGCATCGCCCGTTTCAGGAAGAGATGGACCGGATATTCCCAGGTATAACCGATCCCGCCATGCGCCTCGACCGCGGCGCGCGCGCAATTCACGGAAATCTCGCCGAGATGGGCCTTGGCGAGAGCGGCGGCGCGGCGGGCGTCCGCGCGACCGGTGTCCCAGGCATGAGCGGCATACCAGCAGAGCGGCCGGGCCGGCTCGAGCTCGACGCTCATGTCGGCCAGCTGGTGCTTCAGCGCCTGGAAGGACCCGATCGCGCGCCCGAACTGGCGCCGTTCCCGCGCATAGTCGATCGCCCGCGCCTGCGCGGCGCCCGCCGCGCCGAGCGCGTCGGCGGCGTGGAGGATCAGCAATGCATCGAGCAGGCGATCGGCGAGGGCGCCGCCGAGCGGCTCGGCGTCGTCATGGTCGATCTCGAAGAGGGGCCGGGTCCGGTCCAGAGTGTCGACGGCGGTCGCGGTAAAGGCCGTGACCAGCGCCAGCCCCCCTCCGCGCATACCCACGATGACGAGGTCCGCCGCGTCGGCGCGCTCGACCAGGGTCTCGCCCTCGAGCGCGATCGCCGCCAGGGCCTCGCCGCTCATCAGCGGACCGAGCCAGCGTTCGCGCTGGGCCTCGCTGCCGCCTTCGGCGATCGCCCAGGCGGCCAGAGCGCCGGCGAGCACCGGCGCGGGCACGGCGTAGCGCCCCAGCGTCTCGGCGGCGACGGCGAGGGTCAGCAGCCCCATGTCCAGCCCGCCCGCCGCGGCCGGGACGAGGATCCCGCCCAGGCCCAGCGCCGAAATGTCGGTCCAGAGCGCCCGGTCCAGCGCGGTGTCGGCAACGGCGTCCACGCCCTCCGCGCCGCCGAACCGCGCGGCGAAGAAGGCATCGAGCGTGTCGCGAAGCGCCTTCTGCTCGTCGGTGAGATCGAAGCGCATCCTTTACTCCGCCCCGCCGCGCGGGAGGCCGAGGCCGCGTTCCGCGATGATGTTGCGCTGAATGTTCGAGGTGCCGCCGGCAATGGCCTGGCCGAGCGAGCCCAGCATCTGGTTCACCCAGCGCTCGTCGCCGCCCCGGTCCCGTCCCTGCTTCGGCATGAGCAGCGCATCCTCGCCGATGATCTCGTGGGTCAGCGACGCGATGCGGTGGAACAGGTTGGTGGTGGTGAGCTTGTTGACCAGGCCGAGCACGCCCGGGCTCTCGCCCTGCGCGTTCAGCGTCTGCTGGTAATAGCCGGCCCAGAGCTGCGCCTGCATATAGCCTTCGATCTGGGCGAGCGCGCTCCGGATGCGCGGGTCCTCGATCGCCGGACGGCCGTTCAGCGCGCGCCGCCTGGCGAGGCGGACTAGGCTTTCGAAGATCGGCACGGTGCGGGTCGAGGAGCCGATATGGTTACGCTCGTGCTTCAGCGTGGAGCGGGACACCGTCCAGCCCTTGCCGCGCGGCCCGACGAGCCGGTCCGCGGGCGCGCGGACATCGTCGAGGAACACCTCGCAGAATTCGGTGCCGCCATTGATCTGGGTGATCGGGCGGACCTTGATCCCCGGCTGGTCCATGTCGATCAGGATATAGGAGATGCCGTCATGCTTCGGCGCGTCGGGCTCCGTCCGCAGCAGGGCGAACATATGGGTCGCGGTCTGCGCCAGCGTGGTCCAGATTTTGTGGCCGTCGATGATCCATTCGCCGCCCTCGAGCCGCGCCCGCGAGGACAAAGAGGCGAGGTCGCTGCCGGAGCCGGGCTCCGAATAACCCTGCGCCCAGAGATAGTCGCCGGTCAGGGTCTTCGGGATGAAAGCGCTCTTCTGCGCTTCGGTGCCCCATTCGAGCAGGGTCGGGACGAGCAGGGCATTGCCGTTGCCGGGCACCTCCATGGGGGCGCCCGCATCGGCGAAGGCCTCGCGGATGATCTGCGCCCGGATCACGTCGCTGGCCTGTTCCGAGCCGCCATAAAGACGCGGAATACCCCGGTAGAGGTAACCCTTATCGGTCGCAGCCCGGCGGAAGCCGGCCACCGCCACCTGGTCGGACTTCATCGCCGCCCGGTCCCAATGCGCAGAGAGAAATGCGCCGACTTCGGCGCGATAGCTCTCCTGCTCAGGGGTGTATCTCAGGTCCATCGTCTCTCCCAGGAAGAACGATAGGACTCTAAAAGCGGTAACTCAATAGGGATTCGTCTCCCTAATCCTCGCCGTAGATCGCGCTGATGATATGCCGTGCGGTGGGCGCCGCCGCGATCACCCGCCCGGCCTCCAGCCGCGCGATCTCCGCCGCGCCATAGCCCAGTTCGGCGAGCAGGGCGTGATTGTCCTGGCCGAGTTCGGGCGCGGCGGCGGGCGCCGCGAAGGGCGCGCCGTCCACGATCGCGGGCTGGCCGACATAAGTGAAAGGCTTGCCGTCCGCCTCGCCCTCGGCGAACATCGGGCGGCTGGCGACCTGCGGGTCCGCGCGCACCTCGTCCACGCCGTCGTTGATCGGCCCGATCGGCAGGCGATGCTCGGTCGCGAGCGCAAGCCAGTCGGCCCGGTCGCGAGTCGCGATGATTGCCTGGATTTCGCGCCGAAGCGGCTCGCCGCGCGTCTCGGGCTTCAGGTCGGCGCGGTCCACCAAATCGCAGAATTTGCTCCAGAATTTCTCCTCTTCCGGGCAGAAGAGCAGCATCTTGCCGTCCCTCGCGGCATAGGCCTGGTAGCGGGCGACGGGCCGGGTGTTGGCCGGATCCTGCCACCAGCCGCGGCGCTCTGGGCGGTTGATCTGGGTGGCGGCGGCGAGCCAGGCGCTGGCCACCACGGCCTGGGCCGAGGAGACGTCGATATAGGCGCCTTCGCCGGTCTGCGCGCGTCGGGCCAGCGCGGCGGCGATGTGGAAGGCGGCGTAGATCGCCCCCATCGAGACGCCGTCGCCGGCCGAGACCATGGTGTTGGTCCGCCGGACATAATCCTCTTTCGGCACGGCGAGCCCGTCCTGGCCCATCGCGAAGGGGAGGGCGCCGCCCATCGCGTCCATCATCTGGCCGTGCGAGGGGACGTGGCCGAAGGGCCCGGTCGCGCCGAAGCCGGTATTCTGGCAATAGACGATGTCCGGCTTGCGCGCCTTGAGCTGCTCATAGGCAATGCCCAGCTTCTCGTTCGCGCCGGCCACGGCATTGGTGACGACGGCGTCGGCGGTGCCGAGCAGGCGATAGAATATCTCCCGGCCCGCCTCCTGCTTGAGGTCGAGCGCGAGGCTCTTCTTGCCCTTGTTGGTCTGCAGATGAAGGTGCCGCGTCTCGGGCAGGCGGATATAGTCGCCCATGCCGGGGCTCTCGACCTTGATGACCTCCGCGCCGAGATCGGCGAGCATCATCCCCGTCGCCGCGCCGTTCAGCAGCATCGACGATTCGATGATTCGGAAATTGGAAAGCAGCGCCATAGAGTGTCCTCTATACGGTCGTGCCTGATTACGACCTCCAGCTCAAGAGGTTTCGCGAGCGGCGGCGGTTAAACAGGTACCTCTATGGTTTGCTTATGTCATCCGTCCGGCGGACCGGCGCGGTCTCCCCATGTGCCCGACCACCTTATGCAGCGCCCCTACTCGATCAACGGCAGGCCGCCAAAGGCAACGCGCCGAACCTCCGGGCCCTCGTCGCCAAGGACAAGCCTGGGTGTCGATAGAAAACCGCGCGATATGTGAGGGAGCGCGCTGGTGACCCCTACGTCTAATCGAGGCCCGTGCCAAGGCTTCTCAGGTCGTCCTAACATATTGAGGTTTCAGGATAAGTGAGGTTGGCTTGGTGCCGCTTCATCCCAGGAAATACCGCTGAAGCGCGGTCACTTCGTGGGATGGAGCGTGGTCCCGGAAAAAGTGGGAATTGAACCATGCCTCTGACTGCTCTGAAGGTGAAAAAGGCCGGACCCGGCCGGCACGCCGACATCCATGGGTTGTACCTGGTCGTGCAGCCGAGCGGCGCTCGCTCCTGGATGCTGCGCTGCCAGCATAAAGGCCGGCGCCGGGACTTCGGGCTTGGACCGGCTCATGACGTGTCGCTGGCCGACGCGCGGTCTTCCGCGATGGACATTCGCAAGATGGTCCGAGCCGGACTCGATCCGGTCGTTGAACGCGGGTTGAAGCGGCCTAGCCGGCCGACCTTCGAAGTCGTGGCCCGCAAATGCTACGAGTCCCTGCGCAAGGGCTGGAAGGATCGGCGCAACGCCTCGTGGATCTCCAGCTTCGACAGGCATGTCTTCCCGTTGATCGGAGCGAAGCGAGTCGACGAGGTCGATAGCAAGGCCGTGCTCGGAGTAATGGAGCCGATCTGGACGACCATCCCGGACACGGCGCGGCGCATCCTGCAGCGGATCGGGGTGGTGCTTGATTACGCCCATATCAAGGGAATGATCCCGCAGCCGATCTCGCTGCGCTCGGTGCGCAAGGGCTTGCCGCGTCATGATAGGCGGGTCGAGCATCGGCAGGCCATGCCCTATAAGGAAGAGCCTGCATTCATGGCGAAGCTGATGGCGCTTCCGCCGAGCGTTGGACGCGATGCGCTGAAGCTGACCGTGCTAACCGCGACGCGGTCGGGCGAGGTACGAGGGGCGGTCTGGGGCGAGTTCGACCTGGACGAGGCCATTTGGTCGATCCCCGCGGAACGAATGAAGATGAAGGAACCGCATGTCGTTCCGCTGACCGAGCCGGCGGTCACATTGCTGCGGCGGCTGCGGGAAGAGCAGCTGGCGCTGGACGGCGAGATCCGGCCGGACCGGATCGTGTTCACGCATTACGGCGCGCGAGCGATCAGCGATGTCACCATGTTGAAGGTGCTGCGCGATATGAAGATCGAGGGCGCCACCGTGCACGGCTTCCGCAGCAGTTTTGCGGACTGGGCGGCCGAGCAGACAAACGTGGCCAAGGAGGTTGTCGAGAAGGCGCTGGCGCATAAGGTATCGAACGCGGTCGAGGCCGCCTACCGGCGGACCGATTTCTTCGACAAGCGGCGGGCGCTGATGGAGGTGTGGGCCGGGTTCACCAAATAGTGCCGAGCCTCTCTCTGCCCGATTCTCGAAGCGTGACAATCGGGAACCCAGAATTATCGTCCGAAATGGCACATCGCCTCGTGCAATCTCAGCGGCTCAAATGCTTGTCTGCCTGGGCTTGTCTGGAGCAACGGACGATGTTCTTCTCGAGGTCGATTCCCAGTCGAAGGGGCACGGCAAATGGAAATTAGGAAAAGATTACTCATCGCGGGCGCGGTGGCTGCGGTGGGGTTCATGGCGATCGGAGCAGGTGCGTCGGAAACCGTCACCTATACCTACGACTCGCGCGGCCGGCTGGTGAAGGTCGAACGCAGCGGCACGGTGAACAATAACGCCACGGCCGAATACAAGTATGACAAGGGTGACAACCGGACCAACGTCAACACCGTGGCACCCCATTGAGCGCGGCGGCCACCCGCCGGTGGAGCTTCATCCTGGCGGTCGTCGCGGCGCCATTCTTCGGGCAGGCCGCTCAAGCGCAACCGCTGGAGGTTCCGACAGTCCTGTCGCCGCTGCAGGCAGAAAGCGACAACAACAACGTCAACGTATCCACCGGCAAGACGACTATCGAGGGGCCGTCGCTCTCGGTGGCGGGGGCGCCGAACCTGCGTTTCGGGCAATCTTCAGGCTAGCGGTCGGTGGACAATGACCGTGGGGCCGGATTTCCCGAGCGGGGAGGTTCCATTCAGCACATATTTCCGCAACACATACCGCTCGCCATCAAATCTGGCGCGGGTAATGTTGCATGCAGTTGGGCACACCTTCATAGGGACTAGCTTCTCTATCCCGAACCAGCAGCAAGTGGATAGGTACGCGAGGTATGTCTGGGCCAATATGGTCTGTCGGGAGAAGGGTGTTGGGACGCAGCGGCTCTTTACTATGCCTGCTGACCGCAGGACTCCTAATGCAGTTTGGTTGTGCGCAGGTGAACTTGCAACATGGCGATCTGGCATTATGCGATACCAGTGACGCGAACGCATTCCCTGAGCCACATCTGATGATAAATCCCCCCAATCGAACGATCAGAGCGCTCGATGTGACCTATCATCTGGATGATTGTTCAAATGACGAGAGTTCATTTGCCTCGATGGCCCGATCTCATTCATTCCGTTCATTCAACCCCGGCCTTCGACAAACGTAGGCAATTCCCGCATCGAATTGCGCGGCAACTCCAACGTTCGCATCACGGCCTTGGGAAATGGAGGCTCGCGAATCGAAATTTCCAAGAGGGAAGCGACGCGAAGCCTGAACGCAGTCTACAATTATGGGGCCGGCTCTGTGCTTCAAAGTCTGGAACTCACCGCCTCCGACGATGGAAGTACCGATATCGCGCGATATGAGCCCTGCCGATAGCCTCGACCATGAAGCCTTCAATTCGATCCCACCGGCAACCACGCGAGCCTACGCCACCAAAATCCCGAAGACGGGAATTAAGGTGCTAGTTTATTAAATGCACTAATCTCGAAGGGGTCGCCGTACACGGCTTCCGTACCCCGGGCGCTGAGATCGGAAATGTTTGGCAGCACGAACGAAAATCAGACTGAACGCCTAGGGCAAATGTCATCGCGGAGGTCATGCCTGAGGCATCAACAGTCTTAGGAGCGTCCCGTTGTCCACCGAGCCATCGTGCACCAATCATCCCGCCGGATCGTGCCTGCCCGTCGCCCTTGACCGACCTTTGGGTAAGAAGCGTGGGCGAAAGCCTCGCCCGATCGTCGAGTTCCCGGTGCCGCTCACGGCCGATTTCGTTGATCCGCCCGGCTTCGCAGAGGCCTTCGCACTACAGCTCGCGCGCCACGGCGACAGCTACTTTCACCTGCACCGTTCGTTGATCCGCCCCGAGGAACGATTCCATCGCAAGACGTTCGCAGCATGGGCAACAGGAACCAAGGTGCCCAATGCGATTAGCTCGTTCGAGATGCTTGAGCGCGTGGAGAGGCGTTATCGCCTGCCGTCGGGCTATTTCCGTGGAAAGCTCACAAACCCTGCGCGCGCCGCGTCGGGGCATCGTCACCTAGGAGTATCCCGCTCCGAGCGCCGTCGGCTGGCCTGGCATCTGCCAGCCGATTTCGATGGTCGTTCGCCAAGCGAACGGGCCCAAATCCTCGATTGGGTTCGGACCGTGATGGTATCGGGATCGACCGAGTTTCGACGCTATTTGGCGCGAGCGACGAAAGACCGCTACGGGCTTCGCTTTCCTCCGATGGGCCCAGGCGGGGCGGGAGGAAGCGCGGAGGCGGCAGCTCTGGAAGCGGGTTCGCCTGACTCGTCCCTTCGCGCTCCTGCTCAATTGGTGGACGAGCTTCGCGAATTCATCCGCTTCAAGACGGCGACGTTCCCCGACGCCGGAATCAAGCGCGTGGGTGTGTGGAACCAGGAGACGGTCGCTCAGCGAGTCGAGCATCTCGGACTTATGCTCGGCGCCCTCGCGGCCGATCCCACCTCTTCCGTGAAAGGATACGGCGTCTCCCCAGATCGCCTCAGCCTCTGCCTGCTCGTTTGTCCAGGTGTCTGGGACTGGTACCTGCGATGGCGCGAAGCGCGGCGCGGCTTCTTTACCGTGTGGGAGGTGGACATGCTAAGCCTCGCGGCGTCCCTCACCCGGCGGGAAACAGGCTGGCTCCGGCAAAATCCCGGGATCGCCGTCAATCTTCGCCCCATCGCCGGGCTCGTCTCCGAGAGCGACGTCGCGTGTGCCTTGTCCGACTGGGATGCAGTGTGCGACGCGGCGCACGAACACGCGCGCAGCCGCTCCCGCGAAATAGCGCGGGTTGCCCGTGTCCATCGCGACCCGTTCGAAGCGATCCTGCCCATTCTGGAGGATGCCAGTCCAGTCGGCGCCTATCGGAGAATCACCATCGAGATCGCGGGGCGGATGCCGGATCGAGATCGCTATCCGCGGGCGTCGGCAGAGGCGACACGAAGCTTCTTGATGCTGAGGCTGGGACTCCATCTCGGTGTCAGGCAGAAGAACCTGCGCCAGCTGCTGTTCTGCCCGCGTGGCCGTCCGCACAGGTCGGAGCGCCAACTGGAAGACATGGGCCGAGGTGAATTGCGCTGGCATCCTCGCGACGAAGGGTGGGAGGTGCTGATCCCGTCAATGGCTTTCAAGAATGCCAACTCGTCATTCTTCGGAAACCGGCCGTTCCGTCTCCTCCTGCCCGACCTCGACGGTCTCTA
Source organism: Allosphingosinicella sp. (assembly GCA_035502235.1). Taxonomy (GTDB): domain Bacteria; phylum Pseudomonadota; class Alphaproteobacteria; order Sphingomonadales; family Sphingomonadaceae; genus Allosphingosinicella. The sequence continues at coordinate 52,929 of DATJUQ010000056.1, read as the reverse complement.
CGGCCATATCGACGCGTATCTCTCCAGGCATAGGTCGCGCCTGCTGAACGGGGCCGACGATCCAGGCACATTCTTTGTACGAACCGTGAAACGCACAAGCCGCGACGCTGCCTATTCGGGGAATACCTTTTACGAGGCTTGGCGGCTCATCATCCAGCGGTACGGAATCTACAATCCCTTCACTGGGCGCGGGGCGATCGAAGGGCTCCTTCCGCATGGGCCGCACAACGTGCGTGACGTGCTGGCGACCCACGTCCTCAAGAAGACCGGCTCCTATGAGCAGGCCAGCTACGCGATCCAGGACACTCCAGAGATGGTGGAAAAGCACTATGGTCGCTTTCTTCCACAGGACAAGGCTGCGTTCGCCGCTCGCATTCTGAACCAGGCATGGGAGGTCGATTGACAAGTCCTGAGATTGGACGCGACCGATGTCCTATCGAGACGGAGGCCGATCCCAACCGGGTCTGCAGCGGCTTGGTGTCCGCCTCGAAGCCCCTGAAGCCGTGCTCAACCGGATCTCCGGCACGCGATCGGGAATTGTTGGATTTATCAGCGCCACAATTATTCGATGAAAAGCGTGCGGCATTGAGCGCCTGGGGGAAGGACGTCGGGCGACTGGCGCGCATTGGACGCGCCAACCGGCGATCAAGGCCTCAGGTCACCGCCGGGCGACCGCTCCGCAAGAAATAACATGGCCCGTCTGACCATGTCCTGGCAGATTGCGAGCGCAGCCAAACGTCGAGGCGAGGAAATTGGGCCGCGAAGGCCGCGCGCCTGCACCGGGTACCAAGCTTGGCTCATCCATCCGCCATTCCATCGCTTCCGCCAAGGTCATCGCTGTCGCTGGCTGCCACAAGCTCGTGCCCGGGCTTGGGCGGATCGACATAACCCGGATCCTTGCCCGGCATTTCGGGCTGCGGATGATCCGTTGGATTGGTCGGGGTCTCGCCCTCGTTCGCCGGCACGGGCTGACTGAAGATGTCGCTGAAGGTTCCGGTCATGATCTTTCCTTTCACTCTTCGCGGAAGCTGCGGTTGAAGGCGTCTCCGAGCGGACCGAATAGATACCCGAACAGCGTGCGGCTCTGCGTCCTGATCTGAACCGAGGCCGGAAGGCCCGGACGCAATGAGACGCCCGCGCGCTCGAGAGCGGCCGGGTCCGCAAGCGCAATCTGCGCCCGAAAATAGCCTTGTCCTCCCTCGCCGGTCCCGACCCTATTGGGGGAGAGGGTGACCACACGGCCCTCGAAGTTCGTCCGGCCATGCGGGTTGACCGTGGAGAAGCGCACCGTCGCCTCCTGGCCGAGGCGGACATCGTCAACATCATCCGGCATGACGCGGACGTCGATCACCAGCGAACGCCCCTCGGGAACAATCTCCATGAGCGTTCGGCCGCCCGAGACCACAGCGCCCGGCCCTACTTGAGCGAGGCCGGAAACACGCCCATCGACGGGCGCCCGCAATATGTCGCGGTCGGCTTCATATCTCGAGACGTCGAGTTGCGGGTTGATCTGGGCGAGCTGGTTCTGGACCTCGGTCAGTTGGTTGACGATCTCCATCTGCTGGCTGTTGAGGGTGCGGCGCCGGTTCATTTCCGCCTCGGTGATCGCAGCCTGGCCGGTAGCGATATCGGCGCGCAGCTGCGCGGCCGTACGTTCAAGCGCATTCAGTGTCGCCTTTCGCGCGAAGCCCCGGCGATAGAGCTGGCGGACTCCGGTGAGTTCGTCCTCGATCAGCGCGAGTTGCCGGACGCTTGCCTCATGCCTGGCGCGCGCGGCATCCGAGCGAACGTCCGTGATCTGCCGGTCCGCGTCGAGGATCGGCCGGTGGCGCTCGAAGATCGCCCGTTGGGCGCGCATCGCCTCCCCGGCGGTACGGTCGGCCGAGCGGCTGGCAAGGTCCGGGGGAAAGAGCAACTGGTCCCGATTGTCCCGCTCGGCAATCAAGCGCGCTTCTAGGGCGCGAAGCGAATCCCGTCGCGCCTGCGCCTGTCGCAGGGACGCGCCGGAACGCAGACCGTTAAGCCGGACCAGAGGCTGGCCGGCCCGTACGAACTGGCCTTCGCGAACGAGCACCTGAGATACCAGGCCGGTCCCCTCGGGCTGGATCATGAGGCGGCTTCCGCTTGTCGATACCTCTCCCTCGGCGATCGCGGCCCCGGAAATGGGCATGAGGGTGCCGAACAGGACGAACACGACGAAGAAGATGCCGACGGCGATAAGGCCGGTACGGATCGGGCGACGTGCATCGTCGAGCGGCTCGACGTCGAGCCGCTTCATCCGCCGCTCGATCCAGCGACGGGGCAGTCCGCGTCCGCCGCCGAACGGAAGGAAGTCCATCTTCACCGTCAGGCCTCCGTCGGCTCGGGAGCGATCGAACGGGTGATCTCGGTCTTCACCTTCCGGAAGACCCTCGCGCGCGGCCCATCGAGCTGGAGCTCGCCCTTGCAAAGGACGACCACGCGATCGACATATTGAATCGGATTGAGGCGATGCGCGATCAGCACGATCGTCGATCCCTCGCGGCGCAGTGTCTTCAGCGCCGCGGCGAGAGCTTCCTCGCCATCCGCGTCGAGATGCGCGTTGGGCTCGTCGAGGACGAGCAGGCGCGGTGAGCCGAACATGGCCCGCGCGAGGCCGATGCGCTGCCGCTGCCCGCCGGACAGGCCGAGTCCACCCTCGCTGATCCGGGTTTCATAGCCCTCGGGAAGCTCGAGGATCATCTCATGGACGTTGGCGCGCCTTGCCGCTTCGGCGACATCCTCGTCGGACGCTTCGCCGAACCGCGCGATATTGTCCCGAATGGTACCCGGAAACAGCCCGACGGACTGGGGCAGGTAACCGACATAGCGGCTGAGATTGACGGGGTCCCAGCGCCTGCCGTCGATGCCCCCGATGGTCAGCCGGCCGGCGGTCGGGCTGGTCACAGTCGTGAGCAGGCGCGCGAGGCAGGATTTTCCGGCACCGCTCGGCCCCACGATGCCGATCGCCTCGCCGGCTCGCACGAACAGATCGATATCGCGCAGCGCGGGCCGCTTTGCCCCCGGCGGCACATAACTGACGCCCTTCGCCTCGATTTCGACATCGCGGTCGGGCAGTTTCATCCGCTCTGCCCGGCGAGGCGCCATAGAGAGGGCTTTCTGGACGCGCCGGCCCGCATCGATCGCGCTCTTGATCTGCCGCCACCCGGAGACCGTGATTTCCAGCGGCGCGAGCGCGCGGCCAAGCAGGATGTTCGCGGCGAAGATGGTGGCCGGCAGGATGTCTCCATGGATGGCGAGCCAGCCGCCGACGCCGATCATCGCGCTCTGCAGGCCGAGTCGCAGCACCCGGATCAGGGCGGATGCGCCCGCATTGCGGTCGCTGCCTTCGCTCTGCCGCCGGATCATCGTATCCCGGTCCACGTGCCACCGCACGCCGAGGGCCTGTTCCATCCCCATGGCGCGCACAGGTCCCGCATGGCGAGCGATTGCGTCGGTGAACTGGTAACCGCGATTGGCGGCCTCCACCGCGACCTCCGCGCTGCCGCGCGTCGCCTTCTCGTTCCAGAAGGCCAGGCCGAGCAGAACTCCGGCGCCGGCCAGGGCGACGAAGCCCAGCGCGGGGTGCAGGAAGAAGAGGATCAGGATGAAGAGCGGCATCCACGGCACGTCGAAGAAGAATTGCGCGGCCTGACCGGCCAGGGCAGTGCGGAACTGATCCAGGTCGCGCAAGGCCTGCGCGTTGCGGAAGGTTGCGCCATTGCGCGGCGCCAGGTCCACGATTGCCTCGAACACGCGGTGCGCCAGCACGCGATCGATGCGGGCGGCGGCGCGGATGAGGATCCGGGCGCGCACACCGTCGAAGACCGCCATGAGCGCCAGCGCGAGAATGAGACCGAGACTGAGGCTTATCAGGGTCTCGACGCTGCCGCTCGGAATGACGCGTTGATAGACTTCCATCAGATAGATAGGTGAGGCCAGGAAGAGGAGGTTGACGCCGCCGCTGAACGCCGCCGCCGTCCAGAGCAGGCGCTTGCACTGGCGAAGCGCGGAGGCGAACTCGTCGCCATGTTCAAGGTCGGACGCGCGCATCGCGCTGTCGATCGCGATGATCTGGGCGGCCGCGTCGCTGAGGCTGCTTTGAACATGCGCTACGGCGTCCGCCGGGCTGATGCTTTCGTCCTTGCCTTTGTTCGCCATCTTAGATCAGCCCATGCAGAAGGTCATCCCCCGGAAGGTCCAGTGGTGGGACGAGCGGGGAGAGGAGCGGCGTGTCCGCGTCGTCCTGGGCGTCGCCGACTTCCGTTTGGTCGAGCAACGGCTCGGCGAAGATGAGGTCGGAAGAAAGATCGTCGAGTAACCGGAGCGCCGAACCACCGACCTCCGCGGCGTCGCTGGCGCCAGTCCCGCGCAGGTCCAATAGATCCGTCACCTCGACAAGACTCACCAGAGTGGCGATGCCGCCGGTGGGATCGCTGCCCAGCAGGTCGACGATCGATCCCTCGATGGAATCGATCTGGTCCTCGACAGCGCCGATCGTGGCCTGCACGCCAGAGAGGGTAGGGGGGAGGGCGTCCACGGGGACTTCCGCGGTCGGCATCCCGAGACCCTCAAGCACGGTCGCAGGGCCATCCGCGCTAGTGGCGCCGGCCGGCACTGCAGTTCCCGCGGTCGCCAGCTCGGGCATCCCGGCTGGGTCGGCAGGCGTCGGCGCCGGTAAGGACGGCGAATCGGAAGCCGCCGTGCTTGGGCCGTGGTCGAGTTCGGGCGGACGCAAGGAAAGCAGCTGAGACGGGGCACCTGCCTGATCCAAGACAAAGGCCGGGGGGAGCACCGGGTGCGGGGGCGTCAGCATCGGCGCTTCCCCCGGCAACGGCTGCGCCGGGGCGTAGCCCGGTTCAGCGGCTACCGCGTCGGCCGGGGCGCTGGCCGGGCGGAAGTTGAAGTCGGTTTGAGGGGGCGCACCGAACAGGCCGAGGTCGGCAGGGCCGGTCGTAACGAGCGACCGGCTGCCTGGGTCGAACAGGATCGGAGCGGGCATCGGGCGCCTCTCGGAAAATGGGGGCGGGCGCTCGGCCCGCCCCCCGGCAGCTTAGCTGTCCAGGACGTCCGTGGAGCTGGACGAGCCGGTCAAGTCGGTGAGGTTGTCGACCATGTTGTCGACCGCGCTGTCGAGACCGAGGTCGGTGCCGCCGACGTCCGCGCTCGTATTGTCATACTGGACGTTGCCGTCCTCGTCCTCGCTGTAGCTGGTGTTCGAGAGGCTGACGCCGTCCTGGGTCAGGTCGGCGGCATTGTCGACCATCGAATCGACGCCAGTGTCGGACGAAGCGTCGGTGTCGCTCTGGTCATTGCTGAAGATGTCGGAAAAACGGCTGGCCATGATAAGTCTCCTTTGGTGTTGTTCGATTGGTCCGGCAGCTTTCGGTCCGGGCCAACCTGAGCCGACTAAACCGGCCGTCTTGCACCCCGTTCCGAGCGGGGATTGCCGACAAAATACTGATGTAATTTAGAATCTTTGTGTTGATATTCGGCAGCGTCCCGCTCGGTTTGCCTCCGTTAACCATGGCTACGGCCCTTGTTGTCGAGCGCGGGACGATAGGCGGGAAGTTGCGGTAGATCGCCGGGAAGCGGACCTTTTCCGGACGATTGAGGACGAGTAATTTTCTGGAAGATCAGGGTCCGGAACCATGTTCTGCCGGCAATTGTTGCCGCGCTCCATGAAGTCGCTGCCCGAACTCGACCGCTTGCTCATGCTCATGGAAGTCTCGGTCGAAAGCTTTGCCTATTGGGGGGATGGCGCGGCCTTGCCGGCCGGTGTGTCGCCGGATTCGCTGCTCGTCGGCTATGTGGTGAGCGGCTGCGTGCGCACCGAACTCTCGGGGCGGGAGGACAGATGGTGCCCAGCCGGGACGCTGATGCTCATCCCACCCGGACTGAGCCCGAGCTTCACGCGCGGCTATAACCGGTCCGCGCCCAAATTGGCGCTGGGAATGGTCCGGGCGCGCGTCTCCGGCGTCGGCCTCCTTGCGGGGGCGCAGGCACCCCTCATCGCCGAATTGCCGAAGATCGGCTTCGTGCGCCAGAACGCGCTGGCCCTGATCCGGTGCAGGCAGCATGAATTTCTGGGCGTGCAGGCACTGGCGGACAGCCTGATGAAGACCTGCATCCTTGCCTTGCTGCAGGATTTCTTCATGCGGCCCGGGATCGACCAGAAGATCATCAGCGCGCTCGCCGATCCCCGGCTATCGCGGGCGGTCGCGGCGGTGCTCGAGAGCCCGGCCTCCGCACATACGCTGGCGAGCATGGCCGGCCTCGCTGGGCTCGGCCGTTCGGCCTTTTCCCGACTCTTCTGCGAAGCGCTCGGCCAATCCCCCAAGAAGTTCCTTGCACGGGTGCGGCTGCATCAGGCCGCGGAAATCCTGCGTTCCAGTAAGGCGCCCGTAAAGGCGATCGCGGCGACGGTCGGCTTCGCCAGCCGGAGCCATTTCTCGCAGGCATTCCAGGACGCCTATGGCGTCGACCCGACATCCTATCGCAAGTCGCTTGAAACGGCGCTGGTCCCGGTCCCGCAAGACTTGGCGCAGATATCACCCGACCGCCGGAGATCCGAGTTGATCGGCTGATCGCGAATTTCTATCGGAGATTCATCGGGTGCTTTGGCTCTTCTGAGAACGATGCGCAGGTATGAGTCTTTTTCCTAACCTCCGATAAGGCGCGCGCTTTTTCTCGCTGGCACTCTACCTGCGGGAGGATTGGAGAATGCCGGAGCACCGCAGTGAGGCAGATTACCATACCGAGCGTGCCGTCGCCGAACTCGCCGCCGGCCTCTCGGCGGCGTGCATCCCGTCGGCGCGGGCTCATTTGCGGCTGAGCACGATGCACATGGAGCGTGCGCGCGATCTCGATGCCCCTCCACTGAAGCCGCCTTTCATACACTGAACGAGCGCGCTTTTGCGGATGGCTGGATGCTGGACGGGCCTCGTGGGGCTGAGTGAGGTGCCTTGTCGCCCCCGGGACCGTCCTCGGCTCCACCATTCAAGAGAAATCTTTGCTGATTTTCAGCGAGTTAGAGTGACGCATCGATTCGGTCCCACACCGTTGTCCCACAGGGCACAGCAAGGGCCGGCTCGAGAGGTTCATTCGCTCTCCTCTACGTTCCGATCGTTGCAGCAGATTACCTGCTTTTACGGGTCCTTACCGGTTCGACGAGCCGGTTGTTATAGCGGTTTGAACTTCTTAGGCCCGACGCGAAGGGGAGTGGTATGGGCAGAGTTCGGCAGACTTGGGTTGGGCCTCGCGGCGATGGTTGGCAAAGTGGTGAGCGGTCGCCCTGGACTCTCATCCGGGGCGATGGAGAGGTTCCGACGATACCGGAGATCGAGGCCGGCGCGCCGAAATTCCACCAGTCCAATTGCCCCTGCTGCAGCGGCACCAAGGGGAAGCAGCCGCCCGTTCAGCCCGCCCAGGTCGAGCTGTTAAACGACGCTGACGCTTTCGGCTCCCCGGCCGCTGGCGGCTCGCCGGCCGGATTTCCCGCCCATGCCTTCGTCTCGTCCGAACCGCTGATCCATGGACGCGGCGACCATCTAGAGATGCTGGGCGGGATGGGAGACCATCTCCTATTCTAGCGGCGTCGCGAAGCCCGCCTGTTCCGCATCGGCTCAGAAGTCGACCGTCAGATAGGCGGACAACGTCCTGCCCGGGATGAAGTCGTAGGTGCCGGCGCCGCGCAGCTCGAAGGCATATTCGTCGAAGAGATTGTTGACGAAGAAGCGGAGTGAAGCGCTGCGGCCGGTCAACTGGAAGCGATAGCGGGTGCCAAGCCCGACCAACGTCCGCGACGGAAGGCTGACGAGATTGTCGCGCGTCGCGGGGATCGGGCCGAGATGGGCGATACCAAGATCGACCGACACCCCATCCAGCCAGGGTAGGCGCCAATCCATGTTGAGCTGCACGGAGCGGGCCGGGATCCCGACCGGCCGATTGCCGACGATGCCAAGCCGGACATCCTCGCCCCTGACCCGCGGACGCGACAACACCCCGCCGAGGACGACGCTGAAGCGCGGCGTCATCGCACCGGACAGGGACATCTCCAGGCCCTGATTGCGGACCTCCCCCAGCTCACGGAACAGGTTGGCCGCGTCCAGGCTGAAATAGGGCTTTCGAACGTCGAAGACCCCGGCGACCAGCCGCAGGCGATCGGTAAGGATCAGCCGCAGGCCCGCGTCGCGCTGGCTGGTGATGATCGCGGGCAGCGCCTCGTTGCGGTTGCTGGCGGTCTGCGGCGCGACCCCGCTTTCCTCCAGTCCCTTCGTGTAGCCGCCGTAAAGCGCCAGACGACGGATCACATAGGCGGCGGCGGTCACATTGAAGAGCCAGGGGCTGGCGCGAGTCTCGGTGATCGGCAGGGCTGGCTGGGCGACCGACTTGCGATAGTTCGCGCGCTGCACGCCGAAGCTCAGTTCGCCCACATTTTGCCAGCGGCCCTCATAGGCGATCCCGCCGGTCCACTGGCGCACGCGGTCCTGGGTCTGGGGGCCGAAGGTGAATGCCGGAGCCGGCGCGTCGATGATCTCGCCGATGAAGCTGGGACCGAAATTCACGACGTGTGACCCGCCATATTCCCGCACGCGGTCGCGGGCGCGGAGGCTGAGATGGAAGGCGTGGCTGCGGGGCCCCTCCACGAACCGGCGGGTCAATCTCAGCTCGCCGCTGGTCGACGCATTTTTGTAGGGCGAATCCACGACCACCCTGAAATTGCCCGTGCCGTCAGGCTGCAGCGCAGAGAGGAAGGAATAGGCGTCGCGGTGGACGTCGAACAGCGAGCGGAAGAAGCCGGCCCGCATTTGCCAGCCCGGGGCGATGTCCCAGCGGCCGAGCGCGCCGTAATTGTACGCGGTCCCCTCGTACAACGCCCAGCCGGGCCCGTTGAACCGGCGCCTGGGCACGCGCGGCGGCAGGTATGGGCCGGCCGGCGTGTAGAACGGGCCGATCTCGTCGTCGGTGAGATCCGACACAGACCAGAAAGGCACGATCTGCACCGAGGGCGTCGGCGTCCAGCGAAGCGTGACGGACCCGACCCGGTCGCCCGCGCTCGTCGCGTTGTAGAACTCGTTGTGGTAGAGGCCCGCGCCGATCCCCAGGCTCAGCGTCCGGTCGGTGACCGGGACGACGGCGTCAAGTTCGACACTCGCGCTGCCATAGGTATTGCCGCCGACGGACACGGAGAGGGAGGCTTCATCGCTCGGGATCCTGAAGGCATAATCGATCACACCGGTTGGTGCTGGAAAAGGATAGCCCTGCGCGCTGAGGCCGACGCGGATATTCGTTGAGAGGCGAATGCGCGAGCTGAGCCCCCAGACCTGGTCGAAGTAGAGACCGTCGATCCGCGAATTGCCGGCCTGGGTCGGGGAGAAGCCGCGCACGCTGCCGCTATTGTAGATACCGATCGTCTCGCGGCCGATGCTGGTCCCGAAGGCGTCGTCGGCCTGGATGACCACATTCTCTTCGGAACGGCGCGGTGGCGCGGGCGCGGGGACCGGCGCTGTCGGGGACGGCACCGGCGCAGGCGCCTGCGCCTGCGCAGTCTCGATAATGCCGAGCGATGCAAGGCAGGCGCAGGAAAGCCTGAAGGTCATCGGCGGATCCTTTCCAGGATGTCCTCGACGGCGCGGATCACCGCGTCAGGATTGTCCGTCTGGATCACATGTCCCGCATCGACCTGCCGAACCTCGCCGGCCGTCGACAGGGCGGCCAGGCGTCGGTGCAACGCGGTCTGGGCGGCGCGCAGTCGTTCCGCAGTTCTGGCGTAGCGAGGGGAGGCGAAATTGCCGCGGGCGCTCAGCACGATCAGGGGCATGTCGCCGAGCGGCCGGCGCGCGGCCGCGAGCTGACGTTCATTCTTGGTGTCCAGCATCGCGGATTCAGACGCTGCGGCCTCGAATGCGGCCGGGCTCAGGCCCTGGCGGCGAAGCAGCGCGTTCAAGGCTGGAGAGGCGCCTGTGATCGGCCCCGCAATGCAGCCCCTGCGTTCCGCGTCCTCGCCGCTGAGTTCCCGGCGGCGCAGGGCGGCAAGGCAGGCAGCCTCCTCGCGCGCGCCTTGGGCCAGCTCCTGCCCAATCGCCGGTTCGATATTGGCGAAGACCCGATACTGGCCCTCCGCATAGGGATCGACGAGCACCATGCCGGCGACCCGGTCCGGATGCCGGAACGCGAACAGCCGGACGACCTGGCCCCCGAGAGAGCTGCCGACGAGAATATAGGGCGGGCGCAGGCCCGCGCGTTCAAGCAACGCTTCCAGATCGTCCGCCGCGGCGCCAGCGGTGCGCGGCATCCGACCGGGATCGCTGAAGCCGAGGCCCGCCCGGTCGTAGGCGCAGGTCCGGGTCCGCCGGGCGAGTTCGGGATGCACGGCCCGCCAGCTGAGGCTCGGGAAGCCGAGCCCGGCCTCCAGGATCACAGTAACGGGCCCTTCACCCTGGCAGCGCAGATTGAGGCGGCGGCCGGACGCGATTTCGATCAGCCGTTCGGGGGTCAGATAGTTGTCGTAGCGCGAGGCGGCCGGATCCTGGGCCGCGCCGGCAAGCATGAGGGTGAGGAGCACGCTCATCAGCCGGCTTCTTCCCGGACCAGCTCGAACCGCCTGCGGATCGGCGAAAAAGCGACTTCTTTTGTATCGAAGGCGGCGCCGATCCGGCCGGCGGCGATCAGGTCGCCGGCGCTGCCGGTGGCGAGGCCGCCGGCGCCGTCGAGCAGGCAGATCCGATCGGCGAGCTCCAGCGAGAGGTCGAGATCGTGGCTCGACAAGAGTACGCAGGCGCCCTGCGCCCGCGCGTGCCGCCGCAGCAGGCTCATCACCTCCACCCGGCCGGGCAGGTCGAGGAAGGCAGTGATCTCGTCGAGGATCATCACCCGCGCCGTCTGCGCGATCGCGCGGGCGATCAGCACGCGCTGACGCTCGCCGTCGCTGAGATCGTCGAAGAAGCGGCCCCGGAACGCGTCCGCGCCTGCCTGCGAAAGCGCGTCGTCGGCGATCGCTCTGTCCTCTGGCGTGAGATGCCCCTGCCAGCTGGTGAACGGCTGGCGCCCAAGAGAAACGACATCCTCGACCTTGAGGCCGGGGCTGAACTGGCGTTCGATCAGCACGACCGCGATCCGCCGGGCCCGCGTCGCGGGGCGCATCGTCGCGATGTCCTCGCCGTCGAGCCTGGCGGTGCCGCCGAGCGGCGGCTGCAAACCGGCGACGGTCCGCATGAGGGTCGACTTGCCCGCACCGTTTCGACCGAGGATGCAGATAAAGTCGCCCGGCGCCGCCTCGAGCGCGACATTGGCTACCACCGCGCCGCGCGCGCCGGCATAGCCGACGCTCAGATCGACGAGCGCGAGCATCAGCGCCATCCCCGCATGGCCGGAGAAAAGACCAGGATGAGGATCACCACCGGTGCGCCCAAGATCGCGAGGATCGCATTCAGATGCAGGAAATGCTGCTCCCAGGGCGCGTGCACGATGGCGTCGCCAGCCAGCGCGAGCAGCGCGCCGCCAAGGCCCGCAAGAGGCAGCAACGGCATGATCCGGGCGCTGTTCGTGAACGCTCGCGCCACATGGGGTGCGATCAGACCGATGAAGGACACGGGCCCGCAGAAGGCGACCACGGGCGCTACCAGCACCACGGTCGCGGCCAGCGCCAGCCAGCGCAGCACGCCGACGCGGACGCCAAGGCTCTTCGCATAGGTCTCGCCCAGCAGCAGAGAGGTCAATGGCTTGGCCGTCACCACCGCCAGCCCCAGGCCGATCAGGATCGGCAGCGCCAGCCAGGGCAGATTGGCGGGCTCGACCCCGGCGAAGCTCGCATCGCTCCAGCCGCCATAGACGCGCCCACCCGCCCTTGCCGCGAAGTGAAGGAGGACGCTGGTCAGCCCCTGCGCGGTGAAGCCGAGCATGAGCCCGACGACCAGCAAGGTGATCGCACCCACCCTGCGCCCCAGCGCCAGCATGACGGCGGCGGTCGCCGCCACGCCCGCCGCGGCAGCCACAGTAATGCTCGGCCCCGCGAACATGGTCAGGAAAGAAATCGCGTCCGGCCCGGCAAAGGCCGCCGCGGTGACGGTCAGCGCGACGCCGAACTGGCCACCGGCGAGCAGGCCGAGTGACCAGGCGTCGGCCACAGGATTGCGGAATAAGGCCTGCATCAGCACCCCGGCTATTCCGAGCGCGCCCCCGGCGAGGATCGCCGCCAGCACGCGGGGCAACCGAATTTCGTTCACGATCTGGGAGGTCATCTCGTCCGACCCCGAGCCGGTCAGCGCCGCCAGTGTCTCTGAGACGGTCAGCCCGATCTGCCCGTAGGTAAGCGTGTAAAGCGCCAGCGCGAGCAGCGCCGCGAGCAGCAGGGCGCTGCTAATTGTGACCCGCGCCACTGGCAGCCTCCCCCGTTTCGAGCGCCAGATAGCGCCATTGTCCGTCCCGCAATTGCGGATGGACCATCTTTATGATGTCCCAGAGCTGCCAGTCCGGGCGGATCGTGCCCATTTCCCACAGCTCCCAAGCATCCGCCGCAGGGTTCCGGCGGCCAGGCTGCCAGAAGACGCAGCCCTCTCGATAAGCCTTGAAGCGCTGGAGCACCTCGCGGTTGGTGTAGGGGTTCGAGAGCGGATCCCGGATCATCCAGCAATCGGCATTGGTGGCATCGCGGAGCAGTTGCTCCGTCGACAGTCGCGAGAATACGTCCAGCTCTGGATTGTCCGGCTGGCCGAGCACCAGCTCCGCGTTGGCGTCGCGTATCAGGGCAGCTTCGCCGTTGCGCTGGGTGACCGACCAGCGGTCGCCGGAACTTTGGTACCAGGCCCAGAGCAATGAGCGTCGCGGCTGGGCGGCGGCGAGCCGCTTCAGCCGATCCACCTCGCGCGTAACCTCGGCAACGAACGCCTCGGCCTCGCGCTCTTTGCCGGTCAGCATGCCGACCAGCCGCACCCAGTCGAGGCGGCCCATATAATGGGGCTCGGCATCGATGAAGGTCGGGACGACGGGAATACCCAGCCGTCTTATGCGGTCCATATGCTGGGTGTGGGTAAGGTCGGCCATGCGGGCGAGAAAGACATCCGGCCGCGACGCCACCAGCGCATCCAGCGTCGGCGCCTGGTGCCAGCCATAGCCAACCTGCTGGATCTGCCCGGCGCGGACGCGCGCGCGGATGCCGTCATCGTAGCTGCTATGGCCGCCGACCGCGACCAGGTGGTCGGTGAGGCCCAGCGCGCGGACGATGGCTTCATGGGGCTGATCGTTGACCGCGATGCGCTGCACCGGCGTCCGGATCAGGGTTGCGCCGGCAAGGTCGCCGGTCAGCGCCGGTGGGGTCGCGGCGCGGGGGACCAGCACCAGGCGCGCGCGCTGGGAGGGCCCGCCGGCGGTGCCACCCCAGGAGACGACAGAGGCTTCGATTTCGACGATTCGGTAGCCGTCGCGTTCGACGACGGAGAAGGTCTGGGCCTTGGCCATCGGTATGGGACGACCGGCCGCGACCTCTCCGCCCGCGGGCGCGGGACCGCCACTCCCGCAGGCGGAGAGCGCGAGCAGCAGGATCAGGAGGACTGCCGCCCGCATCAGAAATCGGCCCGCAGCGTCGCGCGGAACTGTCGTGGCGGGCCCGGTGTCGCGTAGGTATTGCTGCCGGTACCGCCGAAGTAGAAATAATAGTCCTCGTCGAGCGCATTGGTGACGACGAGGTCGAGCGACAGCCCGCGCCAGGACGGCGGCCGGATCCGCGCGCCGAGCGTCAGCAGGTGGTAGCCGCCGGTTTCCAGCGCATTGTCGAGCGTGACGGCATAGTCGTCATACCATTCGAATACCGCCCTCCCGTTCAGCCAGGGCGTGAACTGGTGCTGGGCCGACAGGTAGACGATGTTCCTGGCGACACCGCGCGGAGTCGTGCCCGAAAAGTCCTGGGGTCCGGAGAATCCGTCCAGCACGAACTCTTCCCAGACCGGATCGAGATGCGAATATTGGGCTTGGAGGATCGTGTCGCGGGACGGCCGGATCGTCAGCGCCAGCTCGACGCCGCGCACGTCGTAGAGCGAGCCGAAGGTGATGAGGTTCGGCGGCACCGAGAAGTCGTTTTCGGCGGCGGGATTGGGAATGATCTGCCGCCGGTCCCGCTGGCGCGTGTAGAAGAGCGCCGCATCGAACCGCACCAGCCCGTTCAGCAGCTCGCCACGTGCGCCGATTTCATAGCTGTCGATCGTCGTCGGCTTCAGCTCCGGGCGGAAATACTGGACCGGATCGTTCTCGAAGCCCGCGCCGAAATTGGAGCCGAAGCCCCGGCCATAAGCGGCATAGATGTTGCCGAAGCCGGTCCGGTAGGTCAGCGCGGCCTTGGGCGAGAAGGCATCGGATTCGATTTCCAGCGTGCCGCCGTCGGTCAGGCCCGTAATCGGATTCGTGGTCGTCAGACGCCGGAAATTGTCATAGCGCCCGCCGATCGTGGCAGTCAGCCGGTCGGTGATCCGCCACTCCCACTGGATGAAGCCGCCGAAGAAACGCTGCGCCTCGCGCTGGTCGGACTGCGGCTGATCGATGACGAAGCAGGGGTGGTTGCGGTTGACGATCGCGCCGGTGCGATAGTCGATCTCGACAAGATAGAAAGCGAAGCCGCAGTCCGGCGTGAAACCGTACTGGCCTGACCAGCTGCTGAAGGTGCGGGTCCGACTCTCCTCGTAACTCGCGCCCGCGAGGATCGTGTGCGCGCCGCTTTCGTAACGCGCCGTCGCCTCGCCGAACCAGACACTCTGCCCGGTCTCGTTGCGAAAGCCGTTGACGGCGAACACGTTGCGGGACGGATCGAAGCCGAACGCGTCGTAGAAGTTGAGGAAAACCTCCGGGCGGTCATAGTCGCGATGCTGGCCGGTGACGGTGATGCTGAAGGCATCGCTGAACGCATGCTCGATCCGGGCCGAGCCAATGAAGCCGCGGGAGTGATCGCGCGTATCCCCGAAGCCGAGAAAGTTCTCGCGGCCGCCGACCACATCGATCACACGCCCGTCCGCGGTCAGCGGGATTCCGTTCGGCAGCTCATAGTCCCGGTCGAGATAATTGCCCGTGAGGGTCAGCCGGGTGCGCGGACCCAGATCCAGCTCGACCTTGCCGAAGATCGAGAGCACTTCGCGTCGGCTTTGCTCGCGCCAGCCCTCGTTATTCTCGTAGGAGACGCTGAGCAGCGCCCCGCCAGCGTCGCCAAGACGCCGCGAAATGGAAGCGGACCCACGAAAATAGCCGTCCGAACCGGCCGAGAGAGACAGGCCGATCCGGTCTTGGCGTGGGGAACGGGTGATGTAGTTGACTGCGCCGTAGATGGCGCCGCGCCCGTAGAGGGCCGACACGGGCCCCTTGACGATCTCCACCCGCTCGATCGCGTCATAGGGAACGTCGCTCAGCAGCGGCTCCTCGAGCGCGCCGACGAAGGGGACGCCATCGATCAGCGCGAGGAAGCCGTCCGTCCCCGTCGAGCCGCGAACGGACACGAACGGAAAGGCGTCGCCGTCCCCCTCGCCGCGCCGGAAGGAGATACCGGTCACGCCGCGAAATTCGTCCGTGCCATAAGTGAAGCCGTCGCGCTGAAGCTGGTCGGTCTGCTGTACCGATATGGAGGCCGGAACCTCGGTCAGCGGGCGCGCGGTGCGGGTCGCCGTCACGACCACCACATTGTCGTCCGGCGCCGGCTCGGCCGCAGGTTCGGTTTGGGCAAAGGCCGGTGTCGCGAGCAGCGCCGTAGCCGCCGAAATCATGTAACGAGAACGCATAAAATCCCCCGGGCAAGTCTGAAGGTCATGGCCGATCCTCGCGCTAACCGAGGTCGAGTTTGCGGAAGCGGCGGAACGCGATCCCGCCTACAAGCAGCGTGAGCAGCATCAGGTAGAGCGCCGGGCCGACCGGCGCCTGCGGCTCCGGGCGCCAGTCGAAGCGCGGCAAGCCCCGATAACCGTCCGCGGTGAGCGGCTGGCCCGCCAGTATCAGTTGGGCGAGCCTGCTCTTGATCAGGGTCAGATAGCCGCGCGCCGCTTGGCGGAACTCGAGCCAGGTGGCGCTGTCGGTTCCAGCTACCATTGCCTGCCCACTGGCGGTCACCGCGGCTGGCGACAGGAAGGACAGGGCGTCAACCGTCCGCTGCTGGGCAAGCCTCTGCTCCTCGAACCGGCTGTTGAGCGGGCGGAGCGCCGTCTCCACGTCGCGGTCGATCTGGACGGCACGACGTGCGGTCCTCGCTCGCTCGGCCGCCTCGTCGGTCAGCTCCGGATGGTCGTTCTCGAACTCCGAATTGGCGCGGAGCTCGGCGGCGCGCGAGGCGGCGATCTGCTCGAAGCGCGAGGGTGGCGGGTTGGTCGCCTGGGCGATCGCGCCGATGGCGGCGGGCATGACCAGGGTGAACAGGATCCACAGCGCCACGAGGCTGAGCGCCGCACTCTCCGCGGACACACGCAGGCTGTTGACCAGCAGGATCACCGCCCACCAAAACAGGACCAGCAGCACGGTGAGCCCGAGCCACCAGCCGATCGCGGCGCCGCGGCCGGGAAGGGATGGGCCGGCGAAAAGGAGGACCAGCGCCGAAAGGAGGAGCGGCACCAGCACGACGGCGAGACGCGGGACACTGCGCGCCAGCAACAGCCGGGTCGGCGACGGCTGCTGGACGAGCAACAGCCTCGAAATGCCGCTGTCCCGGTCCGCCGCGAAGATGCCGTAGCCGAGCGCAATCAGCAGCAGTGGCAACACGACGACGGCGACGAAGCCGAGGTCGAGGCCGCCGCGGCTGAGCAATTCGGGATTGTCGAGCCGCGAGCGCTTGAACATGCCGTCCTCGCGCAGGCCGAAGCGGGCATTGGTGGCGTAGTCCTCGAAGCCGACCCGGCCCGCGGAGAAATCCGCGAGCGGCGGAAGCGGCGCGAGGATCGGGAGCGTCGCGCGGCGCGGCAGCACGGCCGCCGCTGCGGGCTCGGCTTCCGCGATAGATTTCAGCAGACCCTCCTCAGCGGTCCGGCTTTCCGCGGCAAACGCCTCGCGGCCCTGTTGCTGGGCGCCGAGCAGGGCGCCGCCCTGGACCACGGCCATGACGCAGGCGAGCGCCGCGACCGCGAGGACGATCCATGCAAGCCGTTCGCGGAACAGCAGTCGGGTTTCAAGCGCGACAAGCCGGCCCATCAGCGCACCTCCCGCGCCAGCCTTCGCGCGGCGAAGGCGAGAAGCAAGATCGCGGCGGCAAGCCAGCCGAGCAGGATCAGCGCGTCAGGCAGCGCGCGCGCGAGCATGTCGCCCGTGCTGGGCGGCTGGTAAGTGAAGCGCGGCGTCCGGCGCCACAGCTCTTCACCGGCAAGATAGTCGAAGTCCTGCGCCCCGGCGTTGCGGATCATATCCATGTTCAGGAAGCGGACCTGATGTCGGCGGTGCATCTCCGCCTGCCGCTGGAACTCGATCTGATCGGGCATCGAGGTGCCCGCGAAAGTCATCGACAGGTTCTGCATGGCGGGCAGCGGCGAGAGGATGGAAGAGATCCGCAGGCGGCCGCGCTGCGCCGCATAGGTGGCATTGAGGCCGGCATAGAGCCGATCCATGACCTCGTCGCCGATCCGCTCGTCCGCATCGAGCTGCAGCCCGCCTAGGCTGACGGGCAGATCCTCCACGCGGCCGACGCGATACTGCCGCAGCGTCGCGGCCTTGAACGCCTCGGCATCCCGCCCGAAGACCTGCGGCCTTCGCTCGCGTTCGAGCCGGTAATTCGCCCAGAAGGCGTCGGGCGCCGGCGTCGGGGCGCCCGCCTCGGCCAGCGCTGCACCCGCCCGCGGCACCAGGACCAAGGCCGCCAGCCACAGGCCGGTCAGCGCAAGCAACGCCTGCGCCTGCGTCCGGGCCAGCGCCGACACGGCCAGCCCGAACGCGGCGATGACGGCGATGTAGACGGTGTAGGACAGCACCCAGAGCGCCAGCGCGACGGGGTTGCCGATGCCGGCGATCAGCGCCGCCGCGACCGCTACGATGAGAACCGGCAGAGCGAGCAAGGCGGAGAAGCGCAGCAGCGAGCCGAGCTTCCCGCGCAGGAGCCTTCCTGGCGGCAGGCCATTGGCCAACAGCAGCCGCAACGTGCCCCGCTCGCGCTCCCGTGCCACCAGTCCGGCGGCGAGCACGAAGATGATCAGAGGCACCAGATATTGCAGCACCCAGGCGATGCTGAACGCCCCGAGATCGATCGTATTCGCCTGATCCTCGACCGGCCGGGCTCGGGCGCTGTTCCAGTTGTGCGCCTCCATCCAGATCGCGCTGCCGGCATAGGGCGTCACCCCCGGTTCGAGCAGCGCCATCGCGGTCAGCGGCCGCATCGCCCATTCGGCGAAGTGGGCGGCGCTGTGCGGATTGCGGGCGCCTTGGTTGTTCCAGGTCTGCTGTTCCTGCGCGACCGCCGCGTTGCGGTCGGCCTCATATTCGGCGACCCGAAGCCAGGCCGTCGCCAGCGCCGCCGTGGCAATCAACAGGCCGAGGGCGGCAAGCGCCAGCAGCCGGCGGTCGCGGACGAACTCCAGCCAGTCCTTGCGCCCGACCTTCATGCCGCCACCCGCTCGGCCATATGGGTGAGGTAGACCTGTTCCAGCTCGGAGCCGCTGAGGCTGGTGGGGTCGATGAGGTCGACGAGCCGGCCATGCCGCATGATGCCGATGCGCGTCGCGACATCCTTTGCGCGGAAGATGTCGTGGGTGGCGATCAGCAGCGCCGTGCCGCCCGCCGTCACTTCGCGAAGCACCGTCACGAGGTCATTGGCGGCGGCGGGATCGAGCCCGGACAGCGGCTCGTCGAGCAGGATGGCGTCGGCGCCCTTCAGCAAAGCGACCGCAAGGCCGAGCTTCTGCCGCATGCCCTTCGAATACGTTCCGGCGCGGCGATCGAGCGCGGGGATGTCGAAGCGCAGCCGGGTCAGGATCGCGTCGCGTTGGGCCGGATCGACAGCGCCACCGGCCAGTTCGGCGAAGAAAGCGAGATTCTCCGCGCCGGTAAGGGCTGGATAGAGGCTGACGATCTCCGGGACATAACCGAGCCGCCCGCGCGCGGCTGCCGGCGCGTCAGCGACTTCAACGCCGGCGACATAGGCTGCGCCAGCGCTTGGCGCCGTGAAGCCGAGGAACAGGTTCAATGTCGTCGTCTTTCCCGCGCCGTTCGCCCCGAGCAGGCAGACCGCCTCGCCCGCGCCGACGGAGAGATCGAGCGAGTCGAGCGCGGCCAGCTCGCCATAGCTTTTGCTCAGCTTGCAGGCCTCCAGCAGCGGAGCGCCTGCCGCAAAATCGTGAACTGACATGAAGAACCTCTCGGGTGCGGCTCGGTGATCGGGTGTGAGCGGGATCAGCCGACGGGGCCGCTAAGGGCGGAGGCGGGACGAACGAAGGTGCAGGTCCCGGCCCCGTCGGGCGGAGAGGTCAGGCGAGCGGCGGCTGCAGGAGCGGTGAAACGGGCCTGTCGCGCAGGGGACCGGTCGCGGCCGTTCCCCAAGCGGCCGGCTTTGCATCGGGACGGGTCGGAATCAGCGGTCCACTCGGCATGACCACCAGATTGAGCACCGGCGCCGGCGCATCCGCCGGCGCGCCCTTCTTCACGGCTGCGGCCGCCGCGCTTTCTTCCTCATGGGCAGCCGCCGCCGTGGCGGCATCGTCGCTTGCGAGCGCGGCGGCATGCGCGGCGCCATCGGCATGCCGGCACGTCGCGAACGGCGTCGCCACGGCATGCGTGATGCTGAAGCTCAGCAGGAACAGCATGGCGAACAGACGACGCATATGATATGTGATAACATCAAATATTCTGGCGAGACAAGGCCTGTTTTTCGCCGGCTTCGGCGACCACCTTGCCTTTCGCACCGCAGCAATGTTATTTCATATCCATGCGCCGCCTGCTGGCCCTCCTGCTGATCTGCGCCCTGTCCGTCTCGAACGCGGCAGGGCTGGCGGCTGCGACCTGCCGGCACGACAATGCCGACGCGCATGCCCTAGCGCTGCAGAGCGCCGACGCGGCCATCGCCGCCGAGGCCGCGAAGGAAGACATCGCCGCGCTCGCCACCGAGAAGGACGGCGCACTGGCTGATACCGCCGGCGCGTCGCTTAGCAGCTTCATCGTCCCGGCCGGCGATCTCGCCTATTCCATCCAGACCCGGGACTCCCCCGGCCTGTTCCTTGCGACACCGGCAAGCCTGTCCGGACGGTCGCTCCGGCCTCTTCTCGACCCGCCACTCGCCTGATCCCGCATGCCTGCGGCATGCCGCGGCGCGCCCGCCAGCCAGGCGCTGACGCCCGCCGGGCCCTCGCGGCCTGATCGCATCATCAGTCGAGTCTCACGTCGTGCAGCGCGTCCTTTTGGGTCCGGCTGGGCGCAGTCGAATGGAACACAATCATGCTTCGTTTCTCTCTCCTTGCCGGGACCGCCGCGGCCCTGCTTCCCCAGCTCGCCCAGGCCCAGACGGCCGCAACGACCGCCCCTCCGGCGTCCGAATCGCAGCATGAGGAATCGCAGGACATCATCGTCACCGGCAATTATGTGCGCGACCTGAGCCTGCTCTCGGGTTCGACGGCGCTGGCCGGCGAGGATCTGGTCCGAGACGTGCGGCCGCAGCTCGGCGACACGCTCGCCCGCCTGCCGGGCGTCTCATCCACCTCCTTCGCGCCGGGCGTGTCCCGGCCGGTCCTGCGCGGGTTCCAGGGCGACCGCGTCCGCGTGCTGACCGACGGGATCGGCACGATCGACGCGTCCAACACCTCGGTCGACCATGCGGTGACCATCGATCCGCTCACCGCGGAGAGGATCGAGGTGCTGCACGGGCCGGCCGTGCTGCTGTTCGGCGGCCAGGCGATCGGCGGCGCGGTCAACGTGATCGACCGGCGCATCCCCCGCGCGGTCCCCGAAAACCGGGTCCATCTCGACGTTATCGGCGCCTATGGCTCGGCGGCCGACGAGATCAGCATCGGGGGCGCGCTCGACTTCGAGGTCGGCAACGGCCTCGTCGTGCATGTCGACGGCAGCTACCGCAACACGAACGACCTGCGCGTTGGCGGCTTCGTCCTTGCGCCGGCGCTCCGCGCTGAGCAGCTCGAGATCGCCGCGGAAGAGCTTGAGGAAGGCCATGCCGAAGAGGCGGAAGAGGCGCTCGAAAACGCCAATCGCCGCGGCCGCCTGCCGAACAGCGGTACCGAGCAATCGACGCTTGGCGCCGGCATCGCGCTGATCCGTTCGGGCGGCAGCCTCGGCTTCTCGATCAGCTGGTTCAACAGCGATTATGGCGTGCCCGCCAGGCCGGGCGCGGGACATCATCATGAGGAAGGCGAGGAAGAGGAAGAAGAGGAGGGCGAAGAGGAACACGGCCACGACCACGGGTCCGTGACCATCGGCCTCGAACAGTTCCGCGCCGATCTTCGCGGCCATCTGGAGCTTGGCGGCGGCTTCGCCGACCAGCTCAGGCTCCGCGTCAGCGCCGCCGACTATGAGCATACAGAGTTCGAGGGCGACGAGGTCGGCACCATCTTCCGTTCGCAGGGCGTCGAAGGCCGGCTGGAACTCGTCCAGGCGAACCGGAACGGCTGGCGCGGGGGCAGCGGCTTCCAGTTTCTGCTGCGCGACTTTGAGGCGATCGGCGCCGAGGCGTTCGTCCCGCCCAACGAGACCAGCCAGTTCGCACTCTTCACGCTGCAGGAAATCTCGTTTGGGAGTCTCCAGCTCGAAGGCGCGCTCCGCTACGAGCACACCAGCGTCGACTCTCCGACGGTTGGCGTGGACCGAAGCTTCAACGCCTTCTCCGCAGCTCTGGGCTTCGCCTATGAGCCGCGGGACGGGGTCCGCTTCGGCGTCAACCTCGCCCGCGCCGCGCGTGCGCCATCGGCGGAGGAGCTGCTCTCCAACGGCCCGCACATCGCCACCCAGGCCTTCGAGGTCGGCGATCCGACGCTCCGGCTGGAAAAGAGCTGGGGGATCGAGGGCTATGCCCGCGCCCGGTTCGGCCCGCTCCGCCTGCGCGCCAGCGTCTTCGCCAACTGGTTCGACAATTATATTTACCAGACCGCGACGGGCGAGGAGGAGGACGAACTGCCCGTCTTCCAGTATTTCCAGCAGGACGCCCGCTATTTCGGCTTTGAGCTCGAGGCGGCGGCGGAACTGATGCGGAGCGGCAATTTCAGCGTCAACGGCAATGTCGTCGTCGACTATGTGCGTGCCACGATCGACGATGACGGCCCGGCGCCGCGCATCCCGCCGCTGCGGGTGCTGGCCGGCCTCGAGGCCGGATCCGATCGGCTGACCGGCAGAGTCGAGGCCGAATGGGTCGCGGACCAGGATAGGGTCACGACGTTCGAGACGCCGACCGATGGCCACACTCTGGTCAATGCGTCGCTGAGCTGGCGGCCTTGGGGCACGGCCCGGGAAACCGTGCTGATCCTCTCGGCCAACAACATCTTTGACGTTGACGCGCGTCGGCACGCCTCCTTCACGAAAGACTTCGTGCCGCTCGCAGGCCGGGACATCCGGCTCAGCGCCCGCTTCAGCTTCTAGCGACGCCGAATTTCGCCTGGCCCGCGTCTGCGGGCCGGACGCGGCTCGTCAGAAGAGGAGTATGCTGAGATGGAAATCTGGAGACGTTATAATATTATATCGAAGGGCGAAGACGGCGCCTGGTTGGACGGCGTTGCGGTGGGCGCGTCGTTCCTGTGCCTCGCGCATTGCCTCCTGCTCCCGCTGGTTTTCGCCGCGCTGCCCGCGGCGGCGGCCATTATCGGATTGCCGGACTGGTTCCACGCGGCCGCTTTCCTGGTGGCGGTTCCGGCGAGCGCCTTGGCGATGCTCGGCGGCTATCGCCGCCATGGCGCAATTCTGCCGGTCCTGATCGGCGCCTTGGGACTGGCGCTGCTGGGCGCCGGTGCGCTGCTGGGCTTTAGGCTGGCTGTCGAGACGGCGCTCACCGTCGCCGGCAGCATGCTGCTTGCCGCCGGTCATCTCTTCAATTGGCGGCTGCGCCGGTCTGCACGGTCTGACTTCGATAAACTGGCTCTCGGCGATGGCTGACCGGGACGCCGCGGTCGCGTCGGGCGCACTGCCACCGCTCGAGGCCTATCTGGCGGCCGGGGAGAAGCGCGGCCTGCTCTGGACCCCGCTTCGCCGCCGCCTGCTCGAACTCTTCTGGCGGGAACCAGTGGTCTGGGGCGCCTATGGGGTCACGCGTCGCCTGCTGAAGGAAAGTAAGGCGCATGCCAACAGCGTCTATCGAGGATTGCGGTCCCTGGAAGAGGTCAGCCTGATCGCGCCGGTCCACCTGCTCAAGCGATATTTGATCACGCCAGACCCGGGGCGCACCGAATGGAGCGCGCTGCTTTGCGACCGCTGCGGTGACGCGACGCTGCGCCCCATGCCTCCGGCGATGCGGGACATCCACGCGCTCGCCGCGACTCACGGCTTCAGCGTCAGCGGCCTCGTGGTCGAGTGCGTCGGCCAGTGCCGCCGCTGCGCGCGCGAGGAGCCGCGGGCGCCGCCTCAGGAACCATGGGTCCGGGCCCGGATCCCGCAATCCTAGGTCATTTTCACGCACGGGAGGACGTTATGGATCGGCGCGATTTTCTCATGAACACCGGCGCAGTGCTCGCCACAAGCTCGGCTTTGCTCGCGATGATCGGCGAAGCGTCGGCCGCGGTTCAGGGCCGAACCCCCGCGGACGTGGCGCGGGACGAGGATTTCTGGCTGCCGATCCAGCAGGCCTATAATGTCGACCCGCGCTACATCCTGCTCAATGCCGGCGGCTCGAACCCCTGTCCTCGCGGCGTCCACGAAACCCGGCATCGCTGGCACGATTATGTGAACGCTTCGCCCAACATCAACACCATGCGCTCGGATCTTCCTGCCACGGTCAGCAGCGTCCGCCGCCGCCTTACCGCGCACATCAATGCCGATTCGGCCGAAGTGGCACTGACCCGAAACACCACCGAGGGACTGAACATCTTCATCGCCAGTCTCGACCTCCAGCCCGGCGACGAGATCCTGTGCAGCAATGAGGAATATCATGTCACCGAGGCGGCGATGCGCACCCGCGAGCGCCGCGACCGGGCCCGCGTCGTCCGCGTCTCCTGGACCGTCCCGGCCCGCTCCAGCGAGCAGATCGTCGCCGCCTTCCGAGCCGGCTTCACGCCCCGGACGAAGGCCGTGGTCTTCTGCCAGGTCCACCATGTCGGCGGCCAGATCATGCCGGTGCGCGAGATCTGCGCCGAGGCCCGCCAGCGCGGCATCCCCACCTGCATCGACGGCGCGCTGGGCTTCGGCCACATTCTGACCGACGTGAAGGAGATGGGCTGCGATTATTATGCCGCCTCGCTGCACAAATATCTCTCGGCGCCGCTCGGCACCGGTCTGTTCTACGTCCGGCGTCCGCTGATCGCCTCGACCTGGCCCCTTTACGGGCTGGAAGAGGATCAGCGGGAGAGCATGCTGAAATTCGAGAGCGTCGGCACCCGGCCGATGGCCGATTTCGCGACCGTGGCATCGGCGATCGATTTCTACGACCCGGTCGGCCCGGCCCGGAAGCAGGCGCGGCTTCACTATCTCAAGAGCTACTGGATGGAGCGTGTCCGGGACGAACCGCGCCTCCGCTTCTCCGTCCTGCCTTCGCCCGAACATAGCTGCGCCAGCGTCATCGTGTCTGTCGAGGGCGTGCCCGCCCGCGAACTCAATCGCCTGCTCGCCGATCGCCATCGGGTATGGTGCTACGGTCCGGTCAGGGCCGGCCCCTTTGAAGGCGTCTACGTTGCGCCGAACCTTTTCACCCGCATCGATCATCTCGACAGGCTGGTGTCTGGGCTGAGAGAGATCGCGAGGAGCGGAAGCCTCGCATAAGCCCCGCTGGGACAACTTTTTGAGGTACCGAGCCGGCTGGCCGGACGAGGCTGATCAATTATCAATCGCTTTGGAAAGCTTCGAAGCGATCGCCGGCACGATCGAACGGCCGAAGTTGGCCGAAAGCAGACCGGCCGCTGTCCGCCGCCCACATCACGAATCCCGCCAATCAGATTTCGTCCGAATCCCCACAATCGTCATCGCGGTGGTAAGGGGACGGTTTGCTGACGGCCCATCTTCTCCTCGCCGCGCCATGTGGGTCTGCAACGCAGCCGAGTACCTAACAAGATGCTCAGGTGTGGCTTCTAAATGGAGAATGTGAGTACCGGTGGGGTGATGCAATGGCGGATTAGCCGACGAACGCACCTATGATATAGCTGACGAAATAGAAGGTCAGGGCCGAGCCGGCGGCGGCATAATCGAGCCAGCGTCGCCGCGAGAATAGGAGTACGGCATAGCTGGCGAGCAACCACAAGTTGCGCAGGGCGTAGTAGGTCAGCGCGGTCATATCGGACGGGCGATGGCCCTGGATCATCGCGGTGATCTCGGTGACCATCAGCAACAGATTGGCGGCCAGGAGCAGGCCGACGATCCACGGGCGGCGGCGGTCGAAATAGCTGTCGAGATCGGGCCAGTCATCGAGATGGCGAGGGATCATAACGACGCCGAGCACGAAATAGACCAGGCCAACCAGCATGGGCACCGCGAATTGCGGCATGTTGATGCCGATGCCGCGTAGCGACGTCCAGGCATCGATGAACGTGGCCATGATTTCGATCAGCGCGATCAGCCCGACCAGCGGCAGTATGATTCCAAGCCGCGGCGGGTTGCGCTCGCGCAAGATGCTCGCGAAGCCACCGAACAGCTCGGCGGTGCCGAGGCCGAGCAGCAGCCCGTAGAAGGTCATGAAGAATTCGAAATTGCTCATGTCGCAGGGACGAAGAGCGCCAGCGAGAAATCGCTGTAGATATAGAGGAAGAACAGGATCAGCCCGCCGAGGCAGGCGGCGATCGCGAGGCGTTGGCGCAACAGCATCGCCCCGCCCATGAGCAAGAAGCCAAGGGCGTTGATCGCGACATAGACTGGGACATGCACGCTCGGCAAATGAGGCACTTCATAGCCGAGCACTAGCAGATTGGCGGCGATCACCAAGCCGATGGCCCATCGGCGGTTGGCTCGGAAATATTCGTCGAGGTCGGTCCACTCGGTGGGGTCGCGCGGAACAACGATGACGCTGACGAAGAAGAGCAGGACGCCGATGCCGGTGGGCAGAGCGAGCTCCTCCATCGATATCGAGACGCCCTGGAGCCTGCTCCAGGCATCGATGAACGTCGCCATCAATTGCAGGAACACAAACATGCCGAGCAGCGGGGTGAGCAGCCCCAGCTTGGGCCGTGCTCGGTTACGCAGCAGGTTCGCGAAGCCGAGCAGAAGCTCCGCGACTGCTAGGCCGAGGAGCAGGCTGTAGAACGTCATGAAGAATTCGAATTGGCTCACGCCCGCCCCCTTGGGGCAAAGGATGGTAGGAAACTTTTGACAAGGCAACGGAATTTGTCGCCCGATATAAGGGGACCGGGGCCGCATTTGCTTTGCTGCGCCGACTGAAGACCGCAAGGGTATCGGCTGCAAGTGGCCGATAGCGGACCGTCTGCTTTGGAACAGGGAGATCTCAAAAGCGGATATCGCTCATTCCGCTCGTGCGTCTAAAAATGGGTTTTGCTCTTAGACGTCAGCTAGTGTGGCAGGCGTTGCAACAGTAGTAACAGCCATTCGACTGCGCGTAGGTTCGCTTTGCCTCCTGGACCGCCCCCCGGCACGTCGCATGAAATCCGAGAGCCAATCTGTTTTCTGGATTGGGCTGATGACCGCACCCAGTTTCATGCACCTCGTGATCGCCATTTGACTGAGCATTTCGGTTCACGTGATAATACGGCATATCCCCTCCATTCCGGAAAAGTTATTCATTAACTCTTACCTACTTCGCTTCATCTAGCACGAACTGCATATATTCGGAATGCCGCGATGTCGGTGGGTGGTCGATTAACGAGGGCCTGGCTTTGCGTCGCAGAGCTGGGAGACGGGCATGGCAGCTCTCTCCTCAGGGCCGATTGGTCATTACCGTGGCGTGCCCGATCGGTATCCCGTCGAGAATTCTTTGCACGGCCTCCAAGCCACCGAACATCCTCACTGGATCGAATCGGAAACGCAAAAAGAGATCGAGGGGCGCCGACGCGTCATTCATGAGCCGCGTCATTGTATCCATGCGCTTGTGGAACGCGCGCATTAGGAGCGCGTCGGCAACCGGAATCTGGCGCAGTAGTCGGGCGAACGTCGGCACATGGAAGGAAATGCGATTTGAGCCAGCTGCTGGCTCCAACCGAGTTCCTCCAGATCTACCGCGAACACTAGGTCCTCGTGCCAAAGATTGTCGGCAATAGGACTCTCCCGATAAACATGCGCGAGAGCTCGATTACGGATTTCGAGAAGGATGGCGTGATCGGTGCGCTGTTCCTGCGATAGGTTTTTGTGGTCGAGCTGTATCGAGCCGCGCTCGCCCTTCCCGCCGCTCGTCCCGGTCGCGCGGGCATACAATAGTACGCCTGTCACGAGCAGCGCGTTTTCGGTGGTAGCGCGAGTGAGCGAGGGTTGCTGTCGCGGACTCCGCCGCAACACTTGAAGTGCCTCACAGGCATCGGCTGCCTGTCGAATATCGGCGTTGCAAGACTGCGCACGCCAAACGCTCTCAATGGTGTGCCGCAATTCATTGAAGTCGGCATTTCCTTCAAGCGCGACTGCAATTTTCCGAAGGTCGGTGAATTGAGGGATGTCCATGCGAGCAACCGTCGCGCGATCGCGCCTTCGGAACAATCAGTTTTCTAATGAACGCGGAGGGGGTGGCAGCTTCCGGTATTCCACTCAACGGCGCACGGGACGACGATCTTGGCCGATTGCCTACTGCAGCTTTCAGGAGCCCCCAACCTTCATAAGAAATCTAAATGCTTCACGCGCGAGGATCGCGGACGAGGATCAGCTGGTCAATGTCGGTATCGTCCCGCGAGATGTGCTGAGGAAGTTCGCTCGCCTCGTCATCGACAAGCGCCGCTTCGATCTGCACTCGCGCCTGTTTCATAGCGCTTCCGACCGACTGGCCGCTGGCGACGGCCGCGTAGAACTGCTGTGCGAATAGGATGGCTGCGATATCCAGAACAGCATCCGACATGGCGATAACAACCGGCACCGCCGGCAGAATGGCAGAAGCACCTTCCAGCGTGTCGCACGCATTCAGGACAAGTAGGCGGGGGGGCTCATCGGTTGCATCGAGAGCTTTTACCAAGAGGTCGAAGCCAACCAAGCGCTCGCTCTGCGCGTCGATCGCGCCGCCATCAAATAGCACGGCTTGGTCGCCAGCATGGCCCGAGAAATGAACGATGTGTGGGCGGATATCGTTCAGCCCGTCGAGCAAGTCTTGAAATGTAGCGGCGGGCCGCTGTTCCACGGAAACGAGGTCACGAAACTTTGCGCCGCGCAATGCCTGCTGGACCTGACGAACCTCCATATCAGTGCGGAGATCCATGCCGGGGTTAGCAGTCAAATATAGGACGCGAAGCTTTTCCGGTTCGGGTTGAGGAACGTGAACATAGTGCACGGTGGGCCTGGATAGACGAGCCAATTCCCGAGCATGTTCTTTCTCTTTCTGTCGCCGTCGCTCCGCGTCGCGATCCGCAATTTGACGGTCGGCCTTCTCCTTCTGCTGGCGCCGCGCCGTTTCACGATCCGCTGCCTGCCGGTCGGATTTTTCCGACGCCTCAAGGCTCCGCCTCTTATTGGCTTGGTCCCGTGCGTTATCCCCAAGTTTCTTGGATACGTCGGCAGCCTTTTTGCTCGCTTCGAGTGCCTTTTTCCGGTCCCGCTCAGCGGCGTTCATATAGCTGTTGCGACTCGAGACAGAGGAAGCGCGGATAGCCGAAGCCTCCTGCCTCCGCGCGCTTTCTCCGGCCTTCGCTGCATCGCTTTCGTGTCGCTGCATCTCGCTCCGGAGGCTGGCTTCCTTGTCGATCAGTCGAGCCAAGTCGCGACGGTATGAATCTGTCATAGACATGCAGCGCTCTCCTACTGTTCAATCTATGTTCCGCGCCTATTAAAGTCTATGCTGACGTGGACTTCGGAGCACTCGCGAAAACTATATTTGGCTCCTCCGATCCGGGCTGTGTCGCGATGGACGTGTCGACATCAATAGCGCGTGTTGGTCGACGCTCCCTAAACAAACGGCGGCTTTTGGCATCAGTTGAGAGGCACCGGAGCGGCCGAGATGGGCGCGAGGCCGAATTTCAGCCCGCGTGCGGCCAGCTTACTCAGCCGGGTCGTCAGTGCTGTAGAAGATCGGGTTGCGCATCCATTCGGTGATCGCCGATTCCCGCCAGCCGGCGCAACGCAGGCTGATCTGGACCTGCTTCGGGAACGTTCCCTGGCTGATCCTGCGGTAGAGCGTGGAGCGGCTGAGCCCGGTGCGTTCGAGCACGGCGGGGAGCCTCAGGAAGCGGTCTGTTTTGTCCATGGCGGTGGGACTGTCTTGCATCGTCTCTGTCCTTCTGGGGCGATGCGACATGCTGATGTCCGGGACGATGCTTGGCGCAATTGGTGGCGGATCGAGGTGCGGTGGCGGAACCTGAGGTTCGTCGGAGAGGCATGAAGCTTGGGGTCTGCCGTCCCGCGCCTTGCGGCGCGGCCGCGCCCTATGGCGCTGCGCGCCACCGAGTCGCTCTGCGGCGTCTCGGCCCATCGGGGTGACGGCCACTGACGGGCGATCGAGCCTAGCTCGATCGTGTCGCGTCGCTTGATCGTCGTGGTGGGCGTCGCTTGCCCTTGGGCCCGCCGCGGCGGGTCGCAACCCGGGCCGTGCCCGGGTCCTCCGCGTCGCTGCGGCGCTGCGCGTGCGTCCCGCCGCTTTGGCGGGCCCTTGTGGCCGCTCCTGCCGCCCACCCCGCCGTCCGGCGCGGGTGCGCTGTATTGGAGTGGAGGATGGCATGGGTGCCGGTGATCGGGAGGTGCGCGTGTTGCGGCGGGCGTTCGATAGGTTGCCGCCGGTTACGCGGGAGGTGTTCCGGCTGCATCGGGTGGAGGGGCTGTGTTACGCCGAGATCGCCGTGCGATTTGGGATGACGGTTAGTGACGTGGAGCGGCATGTCGCGGATGCTTTGTACGAGATGACACGGCGGGCGGAGCGGCCCTGGTGGCGGTTCTGGTAAGTGCTGTGCGGGGCTAAAATTTCGCCTCGCCGGTCGTGGCCAGGCGAGGCTGTGCTTATGCCTTTATCGTGGGTAGGTAGTATTCGATGCGCACCGATCTCGATCATCTGCCGCCGGCCAAGCAGCGCGAGCTTGAGCGCGTGGTGCAGATCCTGTTCGAGGAGTTCGGCGAGGCGACCGCGATCGCCAATGCGGACTGGAAGAAGAAGGGCCGCATCCTCAAAATCGTCCTCTACGGCTCCTATGCGCGCGGCGGCTGGGTCGACGAGCCGCACACCGCCAAGGGCTACCAGTCGGACTATGACCTGCTCATCGTCGTCAACGACGACCGGCTGACCGACCGCGTCGAATATTGGGGGAAGGCGGAGGAGCGGCTGATCCGCGAGCTGTCGATCACCAGGACTCTGCGGACGCCGGTCAACTTCATCGTCCACAGCCTGCATGAAGTGAACGACGGCCTCGCCCATGGCCGCTACTTCTTCATGGACGTGAAGGCCGAGGGCATCGCGCTCTACCAGAGCGACGATGGCGAGCTGCACACCCCTAGGCCCAAGACGCCCGCGCAGGCGCTGGCGATGGCGAAGGAGTATTTCGAGGAGTGGTTTCCCTCTTCAATGCGCCGCTTCAAGCTCGCCAATGATGCCATCGCTCAGGACTTCAAGCGCGAGGCCGCTTTCGACCTGCACCAGACCACCGAATATCTCTATCACTGCGTCCTGCTGACCTGCACCTTCTACACGCCGCACGTGCACAACCTCGCCTTCCTGCGCACCCAGGCCGAGCGGATCGATCGGCGGCTCGTCCGTCTCTGGCCGTCGGACACGCGGCAGGAGCGCGCGCGCTTCGCGAAGCTCAAGGACGCCTATGTGAAGGCGCGCTACTCGAAACATTACCGGATCGGCGAGGAGGAGCTCGCCTGGCTGGCCGCGCGGGTCGAGGAACTGGGGCGCGTCGTCCATCAGGTCTGCACGGAGCGGATCGCCGCCCTGGAGGCCGAGGCCTGAATATGATGGCCGCGCTCGCCGCCTTTTTGCTGCTGGCGCAGCCGCCCGCCGGCGCGGAGCCGCGTATGCTGTCGAACGGCTGGTTCTACGGAGAGGCCGGCAATGGCTGCCGCGCCGCGCGGGAGCTGCCGGACGGCACCCGGCTGATCATGAACCTGACGCGCTGGCGAGACATGTCGGATTCGCTGATCCTGTCGCGGCCCGGCCTTGCGCTCCTCTGGTCCGAGTCCGGCCTGCCCAGCGGCCGCACCGAGGCCGAGGAGCGCGCGGACGGGTAAGCCGGCTATCACCTGACGGTCCATGTCGATGGCCGGCGCGTTCCCGTCACGCCGATGAATTCGATGCTGCTCGATTTCCAGGGCCGGCCGGGGCCCTCTTATCGGTTCGGTATTCGACGCGAGCCCTTCATCACCGCGCTGCGCACCGGCCGACGCCTCGAATTGCGCCGGCAGGGCCGGTTGCTCGCCGCCTTCCCGATCCCTGGCAGCGCGGACATGGCGCGGCGGATGGCGGCCTGTGTGGCGAGGCCCGCCCGCTTTCCCTGAACCGCGAACGGCGCCAGCGTCTCGTTCGATACGAACCACCGAACGGCCTCTCCGATTGGCTGCCTGACGAGGCGGTACGGGCGCGCTTCGCGCGCCCCGGCCTGAACCCCGCAACGGCTCCGCCCAACCTTCTTCCCCGCCGCTTCGCGGCTCCTCGCGGGACAAGAAGCCTGGGCTTCGCCGTCCTTCGCTTCGCTGCGGCCCTAGGACCCACCCCATTGCGCGGGCGCAATGGGGACCCCGGGGGGTGCGGGCCGGCCGCCGCCTCGTCTCCATGGCGCCATCGAGGCCGCATCGGGCGGCTTCGCAAGATGGAGACGAACAGTGGCACAGATCGGCACTTTCAAGCGCGACGCGAGCGGCGGGATCGCCGGCACGATCAGGACGCTCACCCTCAACGCCAAGGCGGTGTTCCGCCCGGCCGACAAGGACAATGACAAGGCGCCCGACTACCGGCTGTTCGCCGGCCCGGTCGAGATCGGCGCGGCCTGGAAGAAGACCTCGCGCGAGGACCGCGAATATCTGTCGGTGAAGCTCGACGACCCGAGCTTCGCCGCCCCGGTCTACGCCTCGCTCGTCCAGGGCGATGGCGACCAGCACCGGCTGCTCTGGTCCCGCTGAGCGGGATGCCGCGGCGCCCGAGCGGGCGCCGCGGCTCCTCGTGCGACGGGCTAGAAGTTTCGCGCGGCGCGCGCATCCGCTTCGGGATCGCGGTCGCGGCCGACCGTCGAATAATAGAGCTCGCGCAGGTCGGGCATCGGGACGGTCGCGAGGCTCGGCGGGAAGCCGACCGGATTGCTTTCGTGCACCAGCACCAGCCAGCGACCATCGTCCTGCCGTTCGAGCACGAAGCTCGCGGACGCCATGCGTTCGTACGTCCGCTGCGCGGCGGCCGCGTAGAAATAGCCACGCTCCCGGACCCAGACGCGCGCGAAGCGCGTGTCGAGCACGATGCGCGTGATCTCATGGCGGAAGGTGAGCGCTGTCGCCGCAAGCGAGACATAGACCGGTGGGCCGAGGACGAGCGCGCGCGCGCCAGGACGCAAATTCTCTCGCACATAGCCGGGGCTGAGATCGTGGGCGCCGGGCGCAAGCAGCGGCTGGACGCGGCCCTGTTCGCGGGCACGTTGCTCGACATACCAGCGGTCGATGAGAGTGCGGATCGCCGCCTCGCGGGTTGCCGGCGTGTCCGCAGGTCCGGGCTGCGCCAAGGCGGCACCGGCCGTGAGGCTGAGCAGCAGAAGAAAGAAAAGTGATCGGACGTGGCGCATCGCATTCTCCGCTCCGCACATGATCGTGTCGGACCTGAATGAGCGCTTGCCGCCGTCCTTCGAAGTCGAACGGGCGCGATCGACACACAGGGCGCCGGCAACCAGCGGGCGCGCATGGCGTTAAGGACGATCATGCCTTTCGTCGCGAAGGCCGGGAGCAAGGGCATGTTTCAACTCGTCTACATCAGCACCGCGCGCGAGCCGATCACGTCGGCGCTGCTGGACGACATCCTGGACTCCGCCAGGCGCAACAACGACCGGGATGGCATCACCGGTCTGCTGGTCGCGGGCGCGCGTCGTTTCCTGCAGGCTCTGGAAGGGCCCGAGCAGGCCGTGCTCGACACCTATGCCCGCATCAAGAAGGACCCGCGCCACCATGCGCTCGTCCTGCTCACCGGTCGCGGCGTCGAAGGCCGCGCCTTCGGGGACTGGGCGATGGCCTGCGAACGGGGAACGGACACCGAATCTCCGGACCTTCGCGCGCTCGTCTCCGAGCTCACCGCCAACCTGTCCGACAAATCGCTTCGAGTGCGGCTCATAGGGTTTGCCGAGGCCCACGGGTCGTCCACGAAAGGCTGACGAGACAGCCTTCTCTCCCGCGCCCGTGCTCAGCGCCGGCGCGCAAGGATCGCGCGAACGCGGCGCGCCTGGTCGCCGCGGGCGTCGACAATAAAAGGGTCCGAGCAGATATGCTGCATGACGGCGAGGCCACCCGCCGGAGACCGGCGCAGAGCGATCAGCGCCGGACCCCGCAGCATCGCCTGCGGGACGACCGCGCCGGGCTCCATATCGATCCGGAAGCTTCGCGCGACCCGGCCGGCCAGGACTTGGTCCACCGAAACCGTGAAGACTGGCGGCGTGCGCCACACGCGTTGGGCGGAGATCCGTCCGATCACGACGACATCCGCATTTCGGGCATCGGCGAGATTCAGCGGTTCGTGGACGGCGCAGGCTCGAGCAGGGGTTACAAAGCCGATCGCTGCGAGCGCGAGTGCGGCGGCAAGCTGATATCGGGGCATCGGGCAGCTCCGGAATTACGGCCACCCTGGGATGTGGCCGCTGTCGCGCCGGAATTGGCATAGCGCCATCCCGTGGTTGTTGGAAACCACGCATCTGAGAAGCCCCGGTTGGATCGACAAAGCCGATCTTCACCGCGTGGCGCGAGGGCCGTCCGTTTCGAACGCGCGCCTGCCGCGTCGCCGCCACAGCATGAGCGCCCGCTCGCGATCTTCAGCGCGCAAAGTCGCGGCGGCGGCAGTCAGCGCGCCGTAGATGACCGCACGATCGTCGTCGGTCAGCTCGACCAGGCCCGACTTGGCGACAAGCCCGCCAAGCTCGATCAGCTGCCGCGTGCGCTCGCGTCGTTTCACGACCCAAACCCGATCGTCATGCCTCGCCCGGCTCAAGGCCAAGCGGAAGCGTGCCGCCTTCAGCCGGCGCGTTGCTGCGCGCGCCGCCGCCAGTGCCGCCCGAAGCTCGGCGCGTCGGCCGCTGAAAGAAGGCCGCGCCGCGCCGCCGCCACGCCTCCTTCGCGCCCGCGTCCTTGGACTCGGCGGCGGCGAGCATTGCGCCGGCCAGCGTCTCAGGATCGAGCGCGTCGGCACCGGTGGCGATGATCAGCTCGCCGAGCTGGCCGAGCTTGCGTGTCCGAAGCTCGCGGGCGCGCTCGTCGAGGGCTTTGAGTTCGGCGTCATAGTCGCGGGGTTTGCGCATAGTCTGTCCTCCATCTGTGCGGGGACAGTCCAGCTATCGATCACGGCGCTCCGCCTCAATCGGCTGGGCCTTAATGGGACGGACGCCGGTCCCGAGACGAACGAGATTCGTCGAGGGCGCGCTTATACGTCGTGCCGACGTGCGCTTTGATGGTGATCGTTATGGCGATCTACCATTTCTCGGCGAAGGTCATTTCCCGCGCGTCCGGATCCTCGGCGCTGGCGGCGGCTGCCTATCGCTCGGCCTCGCGGCTGCATGACGAGCGGCTTGGCCGGTCGCACGACTTCACGAATAAGGCCGGCGTCATCCACTCCGAGGTGTTGCTGCCGGAAGGCGCGCCGGCGCATCTGTCGGATCGGCAGACCCTCTGGAACGCGGTCGAGGCCGTGGAACAGCGCAAGGACGCGCAGCTCGCGCGCGAGATCGAGTTCGCTATCCCACGCGAGCTATCCCCAGAAATGGGCATATCCCTTGCCCGCGATTTCGTCGAACGCGAGTTCGTCGGACTCGGCACGTGCGCCGACCTCAATGTACATTGGGACATCGGCGCCGACGGCGAGCCCAAACCGCATGCGCATGTCATGCTGAGCATGCGTGAAGTCGGGCCGGATGGGTTTGGTGCCAAGGTGCGGGACTGGAACCGCACCGCCCTCCTGCAGCACTGGCGCGAGCGCTGGGGTACCCACGTCAACGAGCGGCTGGCGTCGCTCGATATCGATGCGCGTATCGATCATCGCAGCCTCGAGGCGCAAGGGATCGACCTTGAGCCGCAGCACAAGATCGGCCCGGCCGCGTCGCGCATGGCAGGCGACGGCTTGGCGCTCGAGCGGGTCGATGAGCATCGCGAAATCGCACGGCGCAATGGCGAGAAATTGCTCGCGAACCCGGAGCTGGCGCTGGACGCGATCACGCACGGGCAGACGACCTTCACGCGCCGCGACGCGGCGATGTTCGTGCACCGACACAGCGAGGGAAGAGACCAGTTCGACGCGATCATGGCGGCGATCCGCGCGTCGGACCAGGTGGTCTATGTCGGCAAGGATCGGCGCGGCGAGGAGAGGTTCACAAGCCGCGCCATGCTGGAGACCGAGCAGCGGCTGGAGCGGGCGACCTGGTCGCTCGCGGAGCGGCAGGGTCACGGCACCGATGCACCCGGCCGGGCGCGGGCGATGGCCATCGTCGCGCGGCGGGAAGGCATGCTCTCCGCGGAGCAAAGGGACGCGCTCACGCATGTGACGAAGCTGAACGATCTGGCGGTCGTCGTTGGCTATGCCGGCACTGGCAAGTCGACCATGCTCGGGGTCGCGCGAGAGGTATGGGAGAGCATCGGTTATGAGGTGAGGGGTGCCGCTCTGTCCGGCATTGCCGCCGAGAATCTGGAGGCCGGCTCGGGCATTCAATCGCGCACGCTTGCGAGCCTAGAGCATCAATGGGCACAGGGCCGCGAGTTGCTCACATCGAAAGACGTGCTGGTCATCGACGAGGCGGGGATGATCGGCACGCGGCAGATGGAGCGAGTGATCTCCGAGGTGGAAAAGCGCGGCGCCAAGGTTGTGCTGGTCGGCGATCCCGAGCAGCTGCAGGCGATCGAGGCGGGCGGTCCGTTCCGCGCGATCGCGGAGCGGCATGGCGCGCATGAGCTGATCCAGGTTCGCCGGCAGCGCGAAGACTGGCAGCGCGACGCGACGCGCATGCTGGCGACCGAGCGGACGGCGGAGGCGATCGCAGCTTACGCGGATCGCGGCGCTGTGCATGAGGCTGACACGCGCGAGGCCGCGCGCGCCGCATTGGTCGAGCGCTGGGATCGGGACCGGGTTGCAGATCCCGATGCCAGCCGGATCATACTGACTCATCTCAACGAGGAGGTCCAGGCGATCAACGAACTGGCGCGCGAGCGGATGCGGGCGAGCGGCGACCTTGGCGACGAGGTGGTTGTTCGCGCGGACAAGGGCGAGCGCCGGTTCGCGGCCGGCGACAGGATCATGTTCCTGCGCAACGAGCGTAGCCTAGGAGTGAAGAACGGGTCATTGGGCAGGGTGGACAGCGTGACCGCGGCGCGCATGGCGGTGATGCTGGACGATGGCCGCAGCGTCGCGTTCGACTTCAAGGACTATGCCTATGTCGAGCATGGCTATGCCGCCACCGTCCACAAGGCGCAGGGTATGACCGTGGACAAGGTGCAGGTGCTGGCGACCCCGGGGCTAGACCGGCACGCCGCCTATGTGGCGCTGTCGCGGCATCGGGACAAATTGGAGCTGCATTACGGCCGCGACGACTTTGCCGACCAAGGCAGGCTCGCGCAGGCGCTGTCCCGTGAGCGCGCCAAGGACATGGCGACGGACTATATACGCGATCCCGCCATCTCCGTCCGCCAGCCGGGACGCGATCACATGCTGTCGAGCGCGATCAGTCGCCATAGCCGTATCGTCCAGGCAATGCAGGTCGCGCAGTCGATCGAGGCTCCCTATACCGATGCGCAGCGCGCGGAACTGACACACAGTCGGGCGAATCTCGATGCGATTAGGCCCCTTGCCGCGCGCGACTTGGAGGCGGCCATGGCGGCGACGCCGGCGCTGGTGTCGCAAGCGGCAGCCGGGCGGACGTCAAATGCGTTGCGGGCGATGCGGCTCGAGGCGGAGATGCGGGGCAATCCGCAGCTGCGCGCGAATGTGTTCGTCCAGCGGTGGCAGGCTCTCGACCGGCAGCGGCGGCAGTTGCTGAGCGATCACGAGAGCAGCGCGGCGCGCGCGGTCGCCGGCAGGATGATCGGGATGGCGAACAATCTGGGGCGGGATCCGCAGGTGGAATCGCTCCTCCGCAACCGCAAGGCGGACCTCGGCCTGCCGGGTCACGTGCGCGACCAGGGCATTGGCCACAGCCTCGGAGAAAAGATCGGGCGAACGATTGGACGAGGTCTGGGAATTGGGATGTAGCGATGCAATGACAGCTTTGCGCCCAAATGTCGCGGGCCGCGTAGTCCGAAATTGCCTCGTCGGGTGGCGGGTCATTGTCGGCCATCGTTGTGGCAAAGCACGCGAACTGCCCTTAGCTGTGAGCGCAAGATGTGTGCGGTACTGCAGTCCCGCATCGATCTTGCCAAAATGGGAGCGCAACTCCCATAGTTGGACACCCCCCTCCATGACGCGGTTCATGAACTGACGCGAAGGCGCGTCAGTCATCCTTGCGTCATGCCAACGTGGAGCCGCTGGATCACTCGTCAGGGAGCCTTCGTCGCTCCCCGACCCCCTATCGACCGCGGGGCTTTCGCGCCCCTGCCGAAGCCGCTAGTCAGCCAAATGGGGCGCGCATTGGTTCAACCGCTCGGCAATGTACGCACGGACGCCGTTCACAATTGCAGCTTCATCCTCGTTGCATTCCGCGAGCTGCTTCACGGCGTCACCATCGGCGACCGCCAAGGTGAGCCACGGCGGCTCGACATGCCCGTGACCAGTCACTCGTCTTGCCAAGGTCACTTCAACTTCTGACCTTACGCTTGCATCCAGCGCGTCCGGTGCGTGGTGGAAGATAAGACGTCTCCCGAGCTCGATCAGGCGATCGTCATCGAATGTTTCAACAATAATTGCGCGGGACGGCCAATCGCTCGCATGAAACTGGAGCATACGCGCCTTGTCGGCGTCACCGCTGAAAGTGCCGTGAATCCGTTGCTCGACATGCTCCGATACCTCCCGCTCGGCGCGCTTCGCTGCAAGCACGAGGCGATCACACAGGGCTTGATCGCTCCGAATTTTCTCGGCGCGGGCGATCAGATTTGGAATGGGTGCGCCGTGAAATGAAGGTAAGCCGGAAAGCTCATGGAGAATGGGCGCCGCGTTGAGCCGAACCCGTCTGATGGGCTTGATCTTTCGGCCTAGTCTTGAAACCAGCGCGTCATGGCTGAGGGTTTGCAGCTCGTCTGGATTCACATCAAGATCGAAACAAATGGCTGAACTGGGGTTGTCGGGGTCCACCGCGATCTTCACGAGCGCGAATTGATAGGCATTCCCGAAGTAGCACTCGGTGATGAGAAAGGCCGGCTCTTCGTCGATGAATGTAGAGGCAGCGGCCTTCTGCGAAAATCGGATTGCGTCTGACCAATGATCACCCGCGGCGTCTCGAACGATGCGCCCGATATGGATCGTCGCCTCCACATCCGCCAATGCGTCGTGGGCGTTGGAGTGATTGAACCCGTTCGCTGGCGCAAGCAGATCCAACTTGTAGGTCAGTTTGCCATTGGGACCGGTAGGCACCTGCAATACGCCTGGCTGCAGCAAGCCCAGCGCTTGAGCCAGCTTCATGAGGTCGGCTCTGCAATTGCCGTCCGTGTTGGTCAAATAGGGTGGATGAAGACACTGAAACAGCGCCTGTCGTAAAAGCGCCTCATCGAACTCTAGGGTATTCCAGCCGATGAAGATCGCCGGTGACCACGCGCTGAGACGCTCAGCGATTTGGCACATCATTTCGTAATGCGTGGGCAGGCTGGAGTCCAAGAGCTGATCCATTGATACCCGCGTCACGGTCAACGCCTTGGGGTGGGGAACAACGTGCGGCAGTAGGCGGCAGCGAATTTCAAAACGGTCCAATTCGACCAAATCGTGATCGGTGCGGATCGCAGCGAACTGAAGAATTTGGTCGAAGTCGAGGTTAGTGCCAGTCGTCTCCGTGTCATAGAACACGAAACCCATGCGCAATCACCTCCCCTCAATCGATAGATGCCAGCCTATACTGCAACGCTGCCACGCTCACCTTAAACCGTCGCGCAATTGCAGACAACCGAGCCTCGTCATTTAGATCGATGGCAGGTCCCACAATCTGACCGAACAGTTCACGGGGCATCAGAAGTTCGGAAGCAAATGTGTTGGCCTCGATTTCCAGATCGTCGACCCCCCTTGTCGCCAACACGTCTCTTCGGAGGATGACTTTATCGACGTGGACGCCGGCCGCCAGCCTGTCCGCGTGCAAAACGTGGTGAGCCATTTCATGCGCGATCGTGAAGCGTTGACGATGAGGATGATGCAATGCGTTCACGGCTATCACCGACACGCCTTCTTTGATGAACGCCATGCCAGACAACTCGTCACCAAGCGGCGCATATCGAAGCGAAATACCCATTGCCCGTGAAATCCGATCCACGGGGACCGGAGGAGCTATGATTTGATGCTGAGCAACAAGCTGACGCGCTCGCCCCCGTATCTCCTCTTTCCGCGCAGCTGAAACGCTCATGACGTCTGCGCCGAGGTTTCAAGATAGAGACGTTCAACTTGCCGCCGCTCTTCGTCAGTCAAACCTTCCTTCGGGAGTTTAATGCTCACAGATGGCGTCGCGGGCTCGGCTGCGGCCGGTGCAGACGACCGTGGCAATAGGTCGTGGGGATCGTGCAGTCCTAGCGCCTCCGCCAGCTTGTACGCCTGATGCAGCGGTAGGTTCTGGTGACCCCGTTCTATATTCGCGATCGAAGCTCGAGAGAGTTCGACGCGTTTCGCCAGCTCAGCTTGAGTCAGTCCCGCATCGCGTCGCTTCGCCGCGAGACGTCGCCCGAACAATTCATACATCCGCGTTTGATCCACCGGCGCCTTGTGAGTCAGTCACGAGCGCGTGTCAATGCCGCAAACTTTGTCAATACAGCAAACACGATATGTTTATGGTATTGAACATCCAAGAAAGCGGCGCTAATCCGAAGCCACGACAGACGAGTCGCCTGCCGGAGCTGCCCGATGAGGGAGCGACGCCTTTGATCCACGGGAGGGTCGAGGTGAATTTCAGAGCTAGGAGATGGTAATGAATACCTACCCCCAGTACCCGCTCCCACCCCAACGGCCGGAGCCGCCTGAACGGCCGCCGTTCGTACCGGAGCGCCCGAGCTATCCGCCACAGCAACGGCCCAATCCCAGGGCGCAATCTGATCGAAGGAATTGAAAAATGGCCAAGCGCTACGTGCACAAGACCGGAAAGAATCAGCAGGGTGACATCACCAAGCTGTGCCATGACGGTCAGTCCTGGTCCCCGCGCCTCAAAGCGGATGCGATCAGCGACATCGAGAACGGCATCCACGAGTATTGGGTGCCGTGGGCTCACTATCCCGAAACCAAGATCAGGGTCGTGAACGGCTCGACCGGAAAGTACCTTCGGACGGATCGGGATCAAACCGCCCGCAACAATCTCGACGACCTTCCCGACTGCTAATGGAGGAGAAGATGGCAAAGAACACCGGAAATGACTTCCGCCGCGGTGCTGTGACAGCCCGCACTCAGTTCCAGCGCCCTGACGGCCACTGGCAGAAGCGCGACGAGCGCACCGGTCAGCTGATGAGCGTGAAGAACGACGGCAGCCCCTTCAAGGGCGTCGCGAAAGAACCCGACGGACGCGACACGCCGAATTCGTAATGGCTGGCGGGGACCGATCGTCGGTCACCCGCCCGTCATCTCGATTTAAATCGAAAAGTCGGACGGCTTCACGCCCAAGCCCCGTGCAAGCGCGAACAGCGCTTTGGCCTGCATTGTGCTCACCCCGCTTGTCTATGGGCTCAACCGGCGCGCGCTGATCCAAGAGCACGCGACCCCTTCGAAAACTTGAGTTGCAATGATCATTGTCGACCTGTCGGGGTCGTCGATGATGTAGAAGCGATGAAGGTCCCAGCGAAAGAAGAGGCAGCGAAAGAAGAGGTGGTCAAAGCCCGAGCCGCCGGGATGACGCCATGCAGCATAACCGAAACTTTTGGCTCCGCGCTTCGGGCCTCACGATTGGCAGACTCTCGAGATTCCCTGGGAGGTGTCGCGGGTGCTGAGGCGGTTCGCCCGCGAGTGGCGCGTGGAAGGCGAAGCTACGCTCAGAGACCGCTTCCGTCTAAGAGGCGGGTGACACGGGGAACCGGAAGGTGAATGAGACCCATGCGCATCCTACACACCAGTGATTGGCATCTAGGCCACGAGCTTGCCTCGCATCGCCGGGAGACTGAGCACGAGGCCTTCCTGACGTGGCTGCTCGAACAATTGGATATGCAGGACGCCGATGTCCTTCTTGTGACGGGCGATATCTACGATGTCGCCAATCCGCCTGTCTCCGCGATGCGACGGCTCTTCGATTTTCTGCGCGCAGCGACGACGCGCCGGCCGAACCTCCAGGTCGTGGTGATCGGTGGCAATCACGACAGTGCGGCGCGCATCGATTTGCCGTCTGCGCTGTTAGGGGAGGGCCGGGTTCGGTTCGTGGGTGCCATGCCGCGCGCCGAGGGGCTTCCGGATTGCGAAGCGTTGTTGATGCCTCTGCTCGATGGGGATGGAGCAGTCGGGGCATGGCTTGCCGCCGTCCCCTTCTGCCGCCCCGGAGATCTCGGCACGCACACGCTATCGTCCCTTTACAAGGAGGTACTCGACAAAGGCGCGGTAAGGGCCGGCGATTTGCCTTTGGTGGTGACTGGCCATCTCCACATTGCCGGTGGCGCGGTTTCAGAGCTCTCCGAACGATGCATCGTGATCGGCGGTCAGGAAGCGGAAGCATCGTCGCTGTTCGACGAGCGCGCTGCCTATGTCGCCCTCGGTCACCTGCACAGGCCCCAGTGGATCCCGGGTCAGGTGCCAATTCGTTATGCAGGGTCGCCCTTCCCGCTGTCCTCAACCGAACGGAATTATCGCCATTCGATCAGCGTCGTGTCCCTGGCTCGGGGGAAGTGCGAGGTTTCCGAGATCGCGATTCCCCGGCCGGTCCCGTTCCTCGCACTTCCCGAAGGCGGCGCGGCGCCGCTCGATCAGGTCATCCGTGCGATCGAGCAGCTCGAGATCGACGCAAGCCTGCCGCGGGAGTCTCATCCCTTCCTGGAGGTAGCCGTTCTGGTCGACGGGCCGGAGCCGCATTTGCAATCCCGAGTGCTGGCCGCGCTCGAGGGAAAGCCCGTCCGGCTGACCCGGATCGAGAAGGTGACCGCACAGGAGAAGCGGACGGAGACGCGGCCATTGGCCGGAGAGGATCTCGCGGAGCTTCAGCCCGGCGCGGTGTTCGAGGCGATGTTCCGTTCGGAATATAGCGACGGACCGCCCGAGGAACTGGCGCGCGCGTTCGATGCCCTGCTGGTCGAAGTCGAAACGGCCGGAGGGGATGACTGATGCGCATTCTCGCTATTCGGGGCCGCAATCTCGCGAGCCTCGCCGGAGATTTCGAGATCGACTTCGAGGCCGAACCGCTCGCCGGGTCCGGGATTTTCGCGATCACGGGGCCAATGGGTGCCGGCAAATCCACTTTGCTCGATGCCCTCATGCTTGCACTGTTCAACAAGTTGCCTCGGCTCGCCGCCGCTCCCGCCGGAGCGCAGTTGCCCAGCGGCCCTGATCAAGGGATCAGCGCCACCGACCCGAGGGCAATCCTGCGCCACGGGGCGGGCGAAGGCTTCGCCGAAGTGGACTTCGCCATGCCGGGGGGAGGCATCTATCGTGCCCGCTGGTCGGTCCGGCGCGCCCGAGAGGCGGCTCAGGGACGCCTTCAAAACTATGAGCACAGCTTCGAGCGGATCGATACCGGCGAGCGGCTCGGCGGAAACCGGACGGAGACGCTGGCGGCCATTCAGGAGGTCGTGCGCCTCACGGCGGAGCAATTCGGACGCGCAGTGCTGCTTGCCCAAGGCGATTTCGAGGCCTTCATTCGGGCCGATGCCAACGAACGCGCGCTCTTGCTTGAGCGGCTGACCGGCTCGGACATTTACGCCCGGCTTGGCCGGAAGGCTTACGAAAAGGCCAGCGATCTCAGGACCGGGCTCGATGCGATCCGGCAGCAGATCGCAGCACAGAACGGCCTCGACGAAGAAGGGCGCGCTGCAGCCGAGCTGGAACTCGCCAACGCCCGCGAAGAAGAAGAAGGGGCGACCGCGCGGTTGAACGAACTGCTTCAGGCCCGACGTTGGGAGGAACGCGCCGAGGAACTCGCAACGGCGGTTGAAGGGGCCGAAGCCCATGAAGCTGAGGCCCTCGCAGCTATGGATGCTGCCTTACCGAGGCGACAAGCGCTCGAGCGCGACCGCGCTACACTCATCCATGTTCCGACTTGGCGCGACATGGATCTGGCGCTTCACGCGCGGACTGAAGCCACCAATCGTGTGACGCTGGCAGAGGCCGGTGTCGTGGAGCGCGCAACGGCGGAGCACCTGGCGGCCGAAGCGGAGATCGAGGCGCAGATAGCCGCCGAAGCAGTGAAGGCCGAGGCAAAGGCGCAGGCGGGGCAGCTCGATCAGGCCCGTGCCCTGGATCGTCAAATCGAGGAGGCCGGTGGCCGACTTGCGGGGCAGGAGAAAGAGGCAGCGACGCGGCGAGAGGAGCTTGCGGCGGCCACCGTCATGGAGTCCGAGAGGCGGGGCGAGTATGACGCGGTCGCGTCAGCGCACGGAGAGCATGTAGCGTGGCTCCACGAAAATGCCGGGCTTCAGCCATTGGTCCAGCGCGAGGAGGAACTCGTTGCCTGCATCGCCGGGCAGACCAATGCGGTTGCGCAAGCTGCCGCCGTGTCCACCCAGCGCGAGGCGGCGGAGACGCGGAGGCTGGAAGCCACCGCGCGTGCCGAGGCGGCTGCCGATAGTCTGGAGGCCGTCGCGACACGCCACCGTGCCTTGGCCGCCGCCCTGTCGGACGCAGAGGCGGCTCAGCCCGCCGAGGGCCGGCTTGGCGAACTCGCTGCGGAAAGCGAGCGGCTGGGCCAACTCGCGCTCCTGGAAAGCGACGTTGCTTATGCCGACGCAGCGCTGGTGGTGGCGGGCAGGGCGGTCGCCACGACGCGCGCGCGGCACGCCGAGACTAGTGCGTCGCGCGACGAGGCGCTGGCCCGCGTAATAGCCCTTGAAGCGGAATTACCAGCCTTCCGCATGCGCCGTGACGATGCGCGACGCGAGTTCAGTTTGCTGACAGCCGCTGTGAGCGAGGCGGCCGAAGCTTTGCGCGCTGATCTCGAAGAAGGGGAACCATGCCCGGTATGCGGATCGGAGCAGC
The DNA here is from genome assembly GCA_035502235.1 of Allosphingosinicella sp. Taxonomy (GTDB): domain Bacteria; phylum Pseudomonadota; class Alphaproteobacteria; order Sphingomonadales; family Sphingomonadaceae; genus Allosphingosinicella. The sequence continues at coordinate 8,330 of DATJUQ010000056.1, read as the reverse complement.
ATCACCTCGACCGGTTCGAAGGCCGAGTGGGTGCCCTCGTGAGTGCACGAAAGCAAGCGCTCGCGGGTCTTGAGGCAGACACGGCGAAGAAGGAGCAGGATTTGTTGGCGCAAAGCGCCGCGCAGCGCGCCTTAGAGAGTCAGCTTGAACGACTTGCCGCCGATCTGGAGGAACAGGGCCGGGCACTGTCGGTTGCGGAGGAACGCCGCAACTCGGCAACCGCCAAATTGCGGTCCCGCGCGGTAGAGGCCGGTCTTGCGGTCAGTGACGCCGAGCTCGCTAACGCCCTGACTCAGCGCAGGGAGGCCGTTCAGGCCGAACTCGACGCGCTGCAAGCGGCGCTGAGCGCGGCAGAAGCCGCGCGGAGCGTGGAACGCGGCGCCCGCGCCGAGATGGAGATGGCACGGGTCGCACAAGCGGACGCGCGAGACGCCATGGCCAACGAGGCGGACATCGTCGCCGAGCTCGACCGGCAGGGGACGGCGCATCGCGCGTCCGCCGACCAGCTGGCTGCGACGTTGGACAGGATGCTGGCGCCGCTGGTCGACTGGCGCGCTTTGCCGGATGCGGGCGTATGGCTCGCGGCGCAGGCCGCCTTATGGCGGGAAGAGGAAGGAGGTCGCGATCGTGCCGCGCGAGCACTGCCCGCACTCAGAGAAGCGAGGGAGGCCGCCGCCACGGCGCTCTCCGTTGCTCGCGCCCGTGCCGAGGCGGCGGATGCAACCCTGGCAGAGGCGCAACGCGGCGCGCAGACGCTTCGGGGCAATCGCGCTGCTTTGCTGGATGGCGAAGCCGTCGCAGAGGTCGAACAGCGTCTGGCCAGCGCAGAAGAGAGCGCTGGCGCGGCATTGACCGCGGCCCGCAACGACCGGGTGGAAGCAGCGCAAGCGCGTGTTGCCGCCGAAGCGCGGCGCAGCGAAGCCATTGGCCGCCGCGATGAGGCCGTCAGCGACCATGCGGTGAAAGAACAGCGGCTGAACGAGGTGCTCGGCGCGGCCGGTCTGGCGATCGCCGATGTCGTGCGCATTGCGGAAGGAGGTCAGGCTTCGATCGATGCGGAAGCGGGCGCGCTGCAAATCCTCGATCGCCGATTGGCGGATTGCCGCGTCGTCTCCGCGAAATGCCGCGCTGATTTGGCCAGCCACAAAGAAGGCCTAGCACCTGCCTTGCTCGGCGCGGCGCTGGCGGGCGCGATATCAGAGGCGAATGACGTCCGTGACGTCGCGGCGGCGCGAAAAGGGGAGGCCGACCTCAAGATCAGGATGGATGACCAGGTTCGGGCGCAAACCGCGGCATTGCGCGCAACCCTCGAGCGCGCGACCGCCGATGCCGACATCTGGCTCAAATTGTCGGATCTTATCGGTGACCGGGAGGGCCGCAGGTTCCGGCGTTTTGCGCAGGGACTGACGCTCGACCGCTTGCTCGAACATGCCAATCTTCGGCTTGCCGACATCAAGCCACGCTATGTGCTGGAGCGGGGCCTGGGCGGCGACATGCTCATTCAGGTGGTGGACAATGACATGGCCGGCGAAGTGCGCGGCCTTCACAATCTTTCCGGCGGAGAACGCTTCCTGGTGAGCCTGGCACTCGCGCTGGGACTCGCGGAAATGTCGACGACCAGCGGGGTCAGCATCGAAAGCCTGTTCATCGATGAAGGGTTTGGGGCGCTTGATCCGGCCAGCCTCGGCCAAGCTGTGGCGCTGCTCGAACAGCTCCACGCCAGCGGGCGCCGGGTCGGCGTGATCAGCCATGTCGAGGAATTGAAGGAGCGGATTCCGGTGAAGGTCGAGGTTACGCCCACCGGTCGTGGCTCCAGCCGGATTGACGTTGTTGTTAGCTAGGATGGCCGGGAATCGGAAACGCTGATGTCGGGTTTTGAGACATGGCGTCCTGCGAACTGACGTCTGAAATGGGCGCAGACCTGACGCATCTGGAAGCCACAGCCCAACAGCTCAGAATGTATCATTGAGACCCACAGCAGACCGCAAAATCTCAATTATTTTGTGGGAAATTCTGTGGGGTCGCGAGGTGGCGATTTCGTCGAAATCCTCACAAAACCGCCATTTTTCGCTTGAAAATGGTGACCCCTACGGGAATCGAACCCGTGTTTCAGCCGTGAAAGGGCCGCGTCCTAACCGCTAGACGAAGGGGCCGTGAGGCGAGGTGGCGCCTTAGGGGCTGGCCCCGCCGCGGTCAATAACCAAGGCCGCGCGTGCGGGTGCGCAGCCGCGCGATCAGGTTGTTCGAGGTCATGAAGAGCGTGCGGCCGTCGGCGCCGCCGAAGGTGCAATTGGCGATCGGCTGGCCGGTCGCGATCCGCCCCAGCCTGGTGCCGTCGGGCGCCATGACCAGGATGCCGCCCGGCGCGGTGGCGAAGAGATTGCCCCGGGCGTCGATCGCCATGCCGTCGGGCAGGCCGGGCCGCTCCCGCGCGACCTCGCTCGTCACATCCGCCAGGACGCGCCGGCTCGCCACATTGCCGCGGGCGTCGAGCCGGTAGGCCATCCAGATCGCGCGGCGCGGATCCGAATTGGCGACGTAGAGCGTGCGGCCGTCCGGCGAGAGGATGATGCCGTTCGGGAAGCTCAGCGCGCCGTCGATCAACGTCACGCGGCCGTCCGGAGCGAGCCGGTAGACGCCGTTGACCGGCTGTTCCTTCAGCGGCGAATCGTTCAGCCCGGCGAGGCCGTAGGGCGGATCGGTGAAGTAGATGGCGCCATCGCGGGCGAGGACGAGATCGTTGGGCGAGTTGAAGCGGCGGCCCCGATAGGTGGTGGCGAGCATCGTCTTCCGCCGCGTGGCGAGATCGAGCCAGGCAATGGCACGGCTGCCGGAATCGGCCATGAAGATGGTGTTGCCCGGGCCGGGGATCAGACCGTTCGAGCCGGCCTCGCGCAGGGTCGCGGGAACCGGCCCCGCGAGGCCCGACGGATCGAGGAAGACCGAGACGCCTTCCTCGGACCAGCGGTACATGCGGTTCGCGGGCACGTCGCTGAACAGCAGATAATTGCCCCGGCGTACCCAGACCGGCCCTTCCGCCCAGCGATAACCCTCGCCCAGCCGCTGGATCGGCGCGGCCCGATCGACGAGGGCGTCGAAGCGGGGCGAGAGCCGCTCGATGCCGCCGATCATCGGATAAGGCGCGGGCGGCAGGCGCGGCTGGCTCCCGAGCGGCGCGGCGAGCAGGGCGGCGGCAAGGATCAGGCGCTTCATCGGACAGGCTCCTCGGTGATGCGTTCGATGAGGGCGGCGGGGGGCTGGCCGGCCCAGCCCGGCTCCGTGAGGCGGAAGGCGGCGCGGGCGCGGATGTCCGCGGAGGAGGAGCCGACCATGAGCCTGATTTCGCCAGGCTCGATCCGCCAGCCATTGTCCCAGAAGGCGAACTGGGCGGCGGACAATATGAAGGTCACGCGTTTCGCCTCGCCCGGCGCCAGCGCGATCCGCCGGAAGCCGCGCAATTCCTGGATCGGCCGCGAGACGCTGGCGACGGGATCGTGGGCGTAGAGCTGGACGACCTCCTCGCCGGCGCGCGTCCCGCGGTTGCGGACGATGACGCTGGCGGCGAGGCCGCCCGTCAGGGAAAGGCTGTCCCGGGACAAGCTCAGGTCCGAATAGGCGAAGTCGGTGTAGCTGAGCCCGTGGCCGAAGGCGAAGAGCGGGGTGACCGGCAGGTCGCGATAGCGGACGGTGTCGCGGGCCGGATCCGGATCGGCGGGGCGGCCGCTCGGCAGCCGGTTATAGGCGAAGGGCAAGGCGCCGCTTGCGCGGGGGAAGCCGACGGGAAGCCGCCCGCCCGGTGCGGCCCGGCCGGTGAGGATGTCGGCGATGGCGGGTCCGGCCTCGATGCCGAGAAACCAGGTTTCGAGGATCGCGGGTGCGCGCCGCGCCAGCCGGTCGATCGCCAGCGGGCGGCCGTTCATCAGGATGACGACGACGGGCCGGCCCGTGTCGAGCACGGCCTCGGCCAGCGCCTGCTGTCCCGTCGGGAGCGCGATGTCCGCGAGGCTGCGCGCTTCGCCGCTACGATCGAAATCCTCGCCGAGGACGAGCAGGACGAGCTCGGCCCCGCGCGCGGCCGCGACGGCATTCGGGACGTTCGCGCCGCTGCCATAAGCGATCTCGGTGCGCGGCAGCGCCTCGCGCAGGGCCGGCAGGAGCGGGCGCACGTCCTCTATCTGGCCGCGCGCGCGCCACGAGCCGAGCTGGCTGCTGGCGTCCTCGGCGAGCTCGCCGATCACGGCGACGCGCCGGACGGAGGGGGCGAGGGGCAGGAGCGCGCCGTCATTCTTGAGCAGGACGATCGAACGGATCGCCGCCGCGCGCGCCGCGGCGCGATGCTCCGGCGTGAGCATCGCGGCGGTTTCGCGCGCGGCGTCGCTGCGCCGATAGGGATCGTCGAACAGGCCGAGCCTTTCCTTGATCGCGAGAACGCGGCGCACCGCCTCGTCGAGGCGGGCCATCAGCGCCGGCTCGCGCCGGACGCGCGCGGCGAGCTGCCCGGCATAGAGCCCGCTCGCCATGTCGATATCGACACCCGAGGCCAGCGCCAGCGCCGCCGCATCGGCATCCGTTTCCGCGACGCCGTGCGCGCGCAGCTCGGCGACCGCATTCCAGTCGCTGATCAGGACGCCCGGCCAGTGCCAGCGGGTGCGCAGGGTCTCGCGCAGCAGGCCGGGATCGGCATGGCTTGGCATGCCGTCAATCTCGTTGAACGCGGCCATGAAGGCGCCTGCGCCTTCCCGCGCCGCGGCGTAGAAGGGCGGCAGGTAGATGTCCGCCAGCGCGCGCGGCCCGATCTCCGCGCCGCCATAATCGCGCCCGCCCGTCGCCGCGCCATAAGCGCCGAAATGCTTGGCGGTGGCCATGATCGTGTCGGGCGCCCTGAGGCTGGCGCCCTGATAGCCGCGCACCTGGGCGGCGGCCATGACGGCGCCGAGATGGGGATCCTCGCCGGCGCCCTCGACGATCCGCCCCCAGCGCGGATCGCGGGCGACGTCGACCATGGGCGAGAAGGTCCAGTGCAGGCCGGCGGCCGACGCCTCGGTCGCGGCAATGCGGGCGGCGCGCTCCGGCACCGCCGGATCCCAGCTCGCCGCCATGGCCAGCGGCACCGGAAAGATGGTGCGGTAGCCGTGGATCACGTCCATCGCGAACAGGAGCGGAATACCGAGGCGGGATTCCTCGACCGCGATTCGCTGCAGCGCGCGCGTCGCCTCGGCGCCGGCGACGTTGATGTAGGAGCCGACTTGGCCCGCGCGGACGAGGGCGCGCTCCTCATCGTTGATCCGGCTGTTCGGGCTGCGCTGCCGCCCGCCGGGCCGCTGGACGAGCTGGCCGATCTTCTCCTCGACCGTCATCCGGGCGAGCAGACTCTCGACCCTGGGTGAGGCCCGGGCCTGGACGAGGGCGGGGGCGAGCAAGAGGCAGGCGGCCAGCCATATAGCCGCGACCCAGCGCCCCGCCATCCGCTCCTCCTTTATTCTGTTAACGCTAACATATCGCGATGCGCGGCGATGGCCAAGAGGCTCGTCAATCGGCCCAGGCGGCGTCCTCGAGATGCAGCTCCGCCGCGCCGCCGCCATTATAATCGTCGCGCTTGATCCGGCCGGCGAGCCAGAGCTTGCGGTGCGGCGGGGTGGCGAGCAGGGCCTGGCCGAGCGGGCTTTCGGCCATGCGGAAGGCGATCGCCTTCACCCGGCGGCCGTCCGCGCCTGCGGCGATGACCCGCAAGTGGCCGTTGCCGACCACATCCGCCTTGACGATGGAGACCGGGCCGGCGGCGACATGGGGGCCGGGCCAGCCCGCGCCATAGGGGCCACCCGCCTCGATCGCGTCGCAATAGGCCGCGGAGACGCCGCCGGGCGCGAGCAGGGCGTCGAGCAGCAGCGCGCGGTCGTCGCGGCTGCGGGCGACGTCCGCGGCCAGCCGCGCGTCGAGAAAGTCGGCCAGCGCCTCGATCCGGTCGCCCGCCACGGTCAGGCCCGCCGCCATGGCGTGGCCGCCGCCCGCGAGGAGCAGGCCGCTGTCCTTCGCGGCAAGCACCGCGGCGCCGAGATCGACGCCGGAAACGGAACGGCCCGAGCCCTTGCCGACGCCGTCCTCGCCGAGCGCCACGACGATGGCGGGGCGGTGGAGCTTCTCCTTCAGGCGCCCGGCGACGATGCCGATCACACCCGGATGCCAGCCGGGCGCGGCGACGAGCGCGACGGCGCGATTGCCCTGGGTTTCGGCGAGCGCCTCGGCCGCCTCGCAAACCGCGGCCTCGATGGCGCGGCGCTCCTCGTTCAGCCGGTCGAGCTCCTCGGCGATGGCCCGGGCCTCTTCCGGATCCCCGGTGGTGAGCAGGCGGACGCCGAGATCGGACTTGCCGACCCGGCCGCCGGCATTGATGCGCGGGCCGAGCGCGAAGCCGAGGTCCCGGCATTCCGGCGCGCGGTCGAGCCGGGCCGCGTCGGCGAGGGCGGACAGGCCCAGGTTGCGGCGCCCGGCCATGACCTTCAGCCCCTGCGTCACGAAGGCGCGGTTGAGGCCGCGCAGCTGGGCGACATCGGCAACGGTGCCGAGCGCGACCAGATCCAGCAGCTCGATCAGCTTCGGCTCCCCGCGCCCGGCGAACCAGCCGCGTCCCCTGAGGGTGCGGAGCAGAGCGGCGCCGAGCAGGAAGGCCATGCCGACGGCGGCGAGGTGTCCCTGGGCGGCACCCTCGTCCGTCTCGTCGAGCCGGTTGGGATTGACGATGGCGAAGCCGTCCGGGAGCCGGCTGGCGCATTTGTGATGGTCGACCACGACGACGTCCACGCCGGCCGCCTTCGCCATGGCCAGGGCCTCGAAGGCCTGGGCGCCGCAGTCGACGGTGACGATCAGCGAGGCGCCCGCCTCGGCGAGCCGGACCAGGGCCTCGCCCGAGGGACCATAGCCCTCCATGAGCCGGTCGGGGATATAGGGTTTCGCCTCGAGCCCCAATTGCCGCAGCAGCAGGATGAGCAGGGCCGCCGAGGTGGCCCCGTCCACGTCATAATCGCCGAAGATGGTCACATGCTCGCCCGCCTGGACGGCGTCGGCGAGGCGCTCCGCCGCCTTGTCCATGTCGCGGAACACGGACGGGTCCGGCATGAACTCCCTGAGGGTCGGGCGGCGGTGGCGGGCCAGCTCGTCCCGGGTCACGCCTCGCGCCATGAGCAGCCGGTCGACCAGATCGTCGGGCCGGAACGCCGCGTCGTCTCCGCCCGCCGCCAGGCCTCGCCAGCGCCAGGGCTGACCGAGGATGGAGCGGGTTACGCCGCAGACATGGGCTTCGGGGTTGAACACGGCCCGACCCTAGGGCCGGGCGGTGCAAAAGGGAATCGCTCCCTTCGTGCTCAGTTCGCCCCGGGTTCGTGGTCCGGCCGGTGGCGGCCTTTCACGACGCGGACGGTGCCGGTGGAGGCACGCATCACCACGCTCTCGGTGGTCACGCAGTCCTTGCGGCGCTTCACGCCCTCGAGCAGCGAGCCGTCGGTGACGCCGGTCGCGGCGAAGATCACGTCGCCTTTGGCCAGCTCCTCCAGGTGATAGATCCGGTCCAGGTCCTCGACGCCCCACTTGGCGGCGCGGGCGCGCTCGGCATCGTTGCGGAACAATAATTTGCCCTGGAACTGGCCGCCGACGCAGCGCAGGGCCGCGGCCGCGAGCACGCCCTCGGGCGCGCCGCCCGAGCCCATATAGAGATCGATGACCGTGTCGGGGTCGGTGACCGCGATCACCCCGGCGACGTCGCCGTCCGGGATGAGCTGGATGCCGCAGCCGAGGCCGCGCAATTCCGCGATCAGTTTCTCGTGGCGGGGCCGGTCGAGCACGCAGATGATGATCTCATCGGGGCGGACGCCCTTGGCCGCGGCGACGGCGCGGACATTCTCGGTGGGGCTCTTGCGAAGGTCGATCACGCCGTCCGGATAGCCGGGGCCGACCGCCAGCTTCTCCATATAGACGTCCGGGGCGTTGAGCAGATTGCCCTTCTCCGCGATCGCCAGCACGGCCATGGCGTTGGCGCCGGCCTTGGCGGTGATGGTCGTGCCTTCCAGCGGATCGAGCGCGATGTCGATGCGCGGGCCGCTGCCCTGCGCGGCGCCGACCTTCTCGCCGATGAACAGCATCGGCGCCTCGTCGCGCTCGCCCTCGCCGATGACGACGGTCCCGTCGATCTCCAGATCGTTGAAGGCTTCCCGCATGGCCTGCACGGCGGCAGCGTCGGCGGCCTTCTCGTCACCGCGGCCCACAAGCTGCGAGGCGGCGATGGCGGCGGCTTCGGTCACGCGGACCATTTCGAGGACGAGAACGCGGTCCAGGACGGA
>DATJUQ010000055.1:0-43275 GCA_035502235.1 Allosphingosinicella sp. | reverse complement strand
CGACACGGTGCCCGTGACGTCGGTGGTGCGCATGTAGAACTGCGGGCGGTAGTTGGTGAAGAACGGCTTGTGGCGGCCGCCCTCCTCCTTCTTGAGCACGTAGACCTCACCCTCGAACTTCTTGTGCGTCTTGAGCGAGCCGGGGGCCGCCAGAACCTGGCCGCGCTCCACGTCCTGCTTCTCGATGCCGCGCAAGAGGCAGCCGACGTTGTCGCCCGCTTCGCCGCGGTCGAGCAGCTTGCGGAACATCTCGACGCCGGTGACGGTCGTCTTCTTGGTGTCCTTGATGCCGACGATCTCGACTTCCTCGCCGACCTTGACGACGCCGGTCTCGACGCGGCCGGTCACGACGGTGCCGCGGCCGGAGATCGAGAACACGTCCTCGATCGGCATCAGGAACGGCTTGTCCAGCGGACGCTCCGGCTGCGGGATCCACTCGTCGACGGCGGCCATCAGCTTCAGGATCGCCTGCTTGCCGGTCTCGTCGTTCGAATCCTCGAGGGCGGCCAGGGCCGAACCCGCGATGATCGGAATGTTGTCGCCGTCGAAGTCGCGCTTGGAAAGCTCCTCGCGGATCTCCAGCTCGACCAGCTCGAGCAGCTCGGGATCGTCGACCTGATCGACCTTGTTGAGGAAGACCACCATGGTCGGCACGCCGACCTGCTTGGCGAGCAGGATGTGCTCCTTGGTCTGCGGCATCGGGCCGTCGGCGGCGGACACGACCAGGATCGCGCCGTCCATCTGGGCGGCGCCGGTGATCATGTTCTTCACATAGTCGGCGTGGCCCGGGCAATCGACGTGCGCATAGTGACGCGCGTCGGTCTCATACTCGACGTGCGCGGTCGAGATGGTGATGCCGCGCTCGCGCTCTTCCGGCGCCTTGTCGATGTTGGCGTAATCGACGAAGGTCGCGCCGCCCGTCTCGGCGAGCACCTTGGTGATCGCGGCGGTCAGCGACGTCTTGCCATGGTCGACGTGACCGATGGTGCCGATGTTGCAGTGCGGCTTCGTCCGCTCGAATTTAGCCTTAGCCATTTTCCCTAACCTCTTTCTTTCAAATTGCCCTGCGGAGCCGGCCCTTAAGCCAGCTTCGCCTTGACCTCTTCAGCGACGTTCGCCGGCACCTCGTCATAGTGCGAGAACTGCATCGTGTACTGAGCACGTCCCTGGGTGAAGGAGCGAAGCTCATTAACGTAGCCGAACATATTCGCAAGCGGGACCATCGCCTCGACAGCCTGCGCATTGCCGCGGGTGTCGGTGCCCTGAATCTGGCCGCGACGGCTGTTCAGGTCGCCGATCACGTCGCCCAGATAGTCGTCCGGCGTCACGATCTCAACCTTCATGATCGGCTCGAGGATCGTGATGCCCGCCTTCTGCGCGGCCTCGCGCATCGCGGCGCGGCCCGTGATCTCGAACGCGAGCGCCGAGGAGTCGACGTCGTGATACTTGCCGTCGATCAGGTGGACCTCGAGGTCGACGATCGGGAAGCCGATCAGGCTGCCCGTCTCGGCGGTCTCGCGCATGCCCTTCTCGACCGAGGGGATATACTCGCGCGGGATGTTGCCGCCCTTGACCTCGTCGACGAAGACGAAGCCCGAGCCACGCTCGCCCGGCTTCACCTGCACCTTGACCTCGCCGAACTGGCCGGAGCCGCCCGACTGCTTCTTGTGCGTGTAGGTGAGCTCGACCGGCTTCTTGAGATACTCGCGATAGGCGACCTGCGGCGCGCCGACGTTCGCCTCGACCTTGAACTCGCGCTTCATGCGGTCGACCAGGATCTCGAGGTGGAGCTCGCCCATCCCCTTGATGATGGTCTGGCCCGATTCGTGATCGGTCGAAACGCGGAACGAGGGATCCTCGCGGGCGAGACGGTTGAGGGCGATGCCCATCTTCTCCTGGTCGGCCTTCGTCTTCGGCTCGACCGAGAGCTCGATGACCGGATCCGGGAATTCCATCCGCTCCAGGATGATCGGCGCCGACGGCGCGCACAGGGTGTCGCCGGTCGTGGTGTCCTTCAGGCCCGCCAGAGCGACGATGTCGCCGGCATAGGCCACCTGGATGTCCTCGCGGTCATTGGCATGCATGAGCAGCATGCGGCCGACCTTTTCCTTCTTATCCTTGACCGAGTTCGTCACCTGCGACGAGGTTTCGAGCTTGCCCGAATAGATGCGGGCGAAGGTCAGGGTGCCGACGAACGGATCGTTCATGATCTTGAACGCCAGCGCCGAGAAAGGCGCGCTGTCGTCGGACGGACGCGAATCCTCGTCGCCGTTCGGCAGCACGCCCTTGATGGCGGGGACGTCGAGCGGGCTCGGCAGATAGTCGACGACGGCGTCGAGCAGGGGCTGCACGCCCTTGTTCTTGAACGCCGAGCCGGTGACCACCGGGACGAACGCCATCGCCAGCGTACCCTTGCGGATCAGCTTCTTCAGCGTCGGGACGTCGGGCTCGTTGCCCTCGAGATAGGCCTCCATCGCGTCGTCGTCCTGTTCGACGGCGAGCTCGACCAGCTTCTCGCGGGCCGCGGCGGCCTTGTCCTTCAGGTCGTCCGGAATCTCCTGATATTCGAACTTCGCGCCCAGGCTCTCCTCGAGCCAGATGATCGCGCGCTGCTCGACCAGGTCGACCAGGCCCTTGAAGTCGCTCTCGATGCCGATCGGCAGATAGAGGACGGCCGGCTTCGCGCCCAGGCGATCGATGATCGACTGCACGCAATAGTCGAAATTCGCGCCTGTGCGGTCGAGCTTGTTGATGAAGCACATGCGCGGCACGCCATATTTGTCGGCCTGGCGCCACACGGTCTCGGACTGCGGCTCGACGCCGGCGACGCCGTCGAAGCAGGCGACCGCGCCGTCGAGCACGCGCAGCGAACGCTCGACCTCGATGGTGAAGTCGACGTGGCCCGGCGTGTCGATGATGTTGATGCGGTGCTCGGGGCCCTTGCCCTCCGCGGCCTTCCACACGCAGGTGGTGGCGGCCGAGGTGATCGTGATCCCGCGCTCCTGCTCCTGCTCCATCCAGTCCATGGTCGCGGTGCCCTCATGGACCTCGCCGATCTTGTAGGACTTGCCGGTATAATAGAGGATGCGCTCGGTCGTCGTCGTCTTGCCGGCATCGATGTGGGCCATGATGCCGATATTGCGGTAGAGCTCGAGCGGATGGCTGCGGGCCATGATCGTTGTTTCCTTGGCAATGTGGGGAGCCGGATCGTCCGGCTCCCCATCATATAGTGTCGATTGTTACCAGCGGTAGTGGCTGAAGGCGCGGTTCGCCTCGGCCATGCGATGGGTATCCTCGCGCTTCTTCACCGCGTTGCCGCGGTTCGAGGCGGCGTCCATCAGCTCGCCCGACAGGCGGCCCGCCATGGTCTTCTCGGAGCGGCTGCGGGCCGCCGAGATGAGCCAGCGGATCGCCAGCGCCTGGGCGCGCTCGACGCGCACTTCGACCGGGACCTGGTAGGTCGCACCGCCGACGCGGCGGCTGCGGACCTCGATGCCCGGCTTCACATTGTTGAGCGCATCATGGAAGACACCCAGCGGGTCCTTCTTGGCGCGGGTCTCGATCGTCTCGAGGGCGCCGTAGACGATCCCCTCGGCGACGGACTTCTTCCCGTCGAGCATGATGTTGTTCATGAACTTGCTGAGCGTGATATCCCCGAACTTCGGATCGGGCAGGATCTCGCGCTTCTCTGGGCGGCGGCGACGTGACATCTTCTATATCCCCTTATTTCGGACGCTTGGCGCCGTACTTGGAACGGCTCTGCCGGCGGTCCTTGACGCCCTGGGTGTCGAGAACGCCGCGCAGCACGTGGTAGCGGACGCCCGGAAGGTCGCGCACGCGACCGCCGCGGATCAGCACCACCGAGTGCTCCTGCAGGTTGTGGCCTTCGCCGGGGATGTAGGAGATCACCTCGCGCTGGTTCGTCAGACGAACCTTGGCGACCTTGCGAAGGGCCGAGTTCGGCTTCTTCGGAGTCGTCGTGTAGACGCGGGTGCAGACGCCGCGCTTCTGCGGATTCTGCTCCATCGCAGGGACCTTCGATTTGGCCTTCTGCGGTTCGCGACCCTTGCGGATCAGCTGGTTGATCGTCGGCATGAAGCCCTTCACTTCCTTTAAGTTACTCTACTGCAACGCAAAAATGCGCAAGGTTGTCCAGGCGGCCTTTTCGGCCCCCCAGGCCTTGCTTCACATGCAGCAGTGTTCAGCTCAAAAATGCCCATGCAGGAAGCGTTTGGCTTGTCAGCCACCACCAGCCCGCGAGCGAGGCGGCCTATAGCCGCGACGCCTATGTGGGTCAACAGGGTGGATTTGCAAGAACGGGGGTCAGGGCCGCGCCGGAGCGGTGCCGGACGGGGCCGGCCCGGCTTCGGCCGACGGCAGGGAAAGGGACGGCCGGAGATTGTAGCGGCTGGTCGTCCTCAGCAGCGCGTGGACCTGGCCGAACGTCGCCTCCCGCTCCACCCGAAGCTCCAGCCCGCCCGGCGGGGGCCACATCTCGCCGGGTTCGGCCGGGTCGCCGCCGATCCGCCGAAGCTGGGCGGCCAGTTCCGCGTCGTCGACGGGATCGTCGTTCCAGGTGATCCGGCCGCCGGCGCCGATCCCGAGCACCATCGGAACGGGCGGCGGCGGGACGTCCATGTCCAGCGGGAAGTCGGCAAGGACGGCCGGTCCGCTCCCCGCGGGCTTGAGCCGCACGCGGATCAGGCCGGCGCGCTGGAGCGCGAAGAGGATGGTGTCGGCGCAGGCGAAGCCGAGATCGGCGGGCGCCTCCACGCCGAGCACCGGGAAGGTCTGCTCGGTCGCATTGCGGGGCCCGCCCGCCGCGGCGATCGCCCGTTCGAGCAAGGCGACGCTGCGCGCGGTGATCTGCTCCGGCGTCACCGCCTCCCCGTTCCAGCTGGCCGCGCAACCGTTCGGACCGGTCGCGGCGACGACGATGGTTTCGGCCGCCGCCTGGGCGGTCATGCTGGGCGGCTGGGGCCGGTCGTGTCGCGCGGCGGCGGGCCCGTTGGTCTCGCTTCCGCTCCGCCCGCAGGACGCCATGAGCAGCAGCACCAGCGTCAATGCACCCGTCCGCATCGTCCCTCTCCCTCTTCCGGTCGGCTAGCGAGACATCGCCGCGTTCGTTGCATTGCCGGGCCCGTCGACCGCGTCCGGCGGCGGCGGTATCGACCTTGGCGGCGGTCCGGAAGCGGGCGGCACCGAAGGCAGCAGCAAGGCGGCGCGGACCCGGCCCTGACGCACCGCCCGCAGCGCCTCATAGACCTGGCCGAAGCTGGCCTCGCGCGCCGGACGCAGCTCCAGCGCGCCGGGCGGCGCCTCGATCGCCGCTTCGAGACTGCCGCCCATCTGCCGGGCGCGCTCGGTGACCGCCGCCAGCGTCACTGCCTCGCCATTCCAGGCCAGCACCCCGCCCCGCCCGACCGTGACCGCCACGGACGGCGGCGTGCCGATCTCGCTGAGGGCGAAGTCGGCGAGCGCCGGCGCCTGCCCGCCGCCGGGGCTTAGAAGGATGCTCACCACCCCCGCGCGCCGGACCGCCGAGAGGAAGCTGTCCGCGCAGGCGAAGCCGAGCCCCGCCGGCGCCTCGACCGCGAGCGCGGGCAGGACTTCCCGGGTGACATTGCCCATGCCCCCGGCGGCGGCGATCGCCTGCTCGACGGCGGCGGTGCTGCGCTCGAGCACCTGCTGCGGCGTCGCGGCCCGGCCGTCCCAGCTGGCCGAGCAGCCGCCGGGGCCGGTCGGAGCAAGGGCAAGGGTGGCGACCACCTCCCGGTCGTCGCCCGCGGCCGCCGCGTCCGGCGCGTTGGCGGACGGGTCGGGCGCATCGGCGCTCTGCCCGCAGGCCGCCAGCAGCAAGACGAACGCCAGGACCGCGTGCCGCATCGCGCGCCTCAGACGATCACGAAGTCGCTGGCGGCGAGCGCCGGGGCGCCGCTGAGCGTGGCGAACTGGACCGCCGCGGCACCGCCGATGCCGTCCACGTCGAACGAAAGCGCGCCGGTCGCATTGTTGTAGATGATCCGGTCGGTGGCGTCCGCGGCGCCGGCCCCGATCACGAACGCGCCGGTGGGGAGGGCCCCGGCGGCAAGGCCGGTGAAGATCCCATTCTCCAGCGAGATCCGGTCGACCCCGCTCACGAAGCCGATCAAGGTGTCGACATTGCCGGCGCCGAGTGCGTTGTTGAACGCATAGGTGTCCGCCCCGCTTTTGCCGTCCAGCACGTCGCTGCCATTGCCACCGTTGAGGATGTTGGCGCCGTCATTGCCGAACAGGGTGTTGGCCAGCTCGTTGCCGAACAGGTTGATCGCGGCGGTGCCGGCATTGAAGTCGGTCGACAGGATTTCAACCGACGCGCCGCCCGCCAGCGCATAGCTCACGCTCGAGAAGATGCGGTCGACGCCCTCGCCCGCCAGCTCGATGACCGTGTCGACGGCGGTGTCGACGAAGAAGAGGTCGTCGCCGATGCCGCCGGCGAGCGCATCGACGCCCGTCCCGCCGACTAGCTGGTCGTTGCCCGCGCCACCGGAGAGCGAATCGTTGTCGGCCCCGCCGTTGAGGACATCGTTGCCCTCCTTGCCGTCGAGGGCGTCGCCGCCGGCGCCGCCGGTCAGCATGTTGGCGCCGGCATTGCCGATGATCGTGTTGGCGAGCTCGTTGCCGGTCAGGTTGAGCGCATTCGTGCCCGCGTTGAAGTCGGTCGAGAGGATTTCCACCGAGGCGCCGGCCGCCAGGATGAAGCTGGCGCTCGCGAAGATCCGGTCATTGCCCTCGCCGGCCGCTTCCATGACGATGTCGGTGCCGCTCTCGACGACATATTGGTCGTCGCCGGTGCCGCCGAGCAGCTGGTTGGTGCCGGCCCCGCCGAACAGCATGTCGTTGCCCGCGCGGCCGTAGAGGATGTCGTTGTTCGCGCCGCCGGCGAGCGTGTCGTTGCCCTCCTTGCCGTCGAGGACGTCGTCGCCGCCGCCGCCGGTCAGCGCGTTGACGCCGGCATTGCCGAGGATCGTGTTGGCGAGCTCGTTGCCCGTCAGGTTGATGGCGTTCGTCCCGGCATTGTCGCTCGTCGAGAGGGTCTCCACCGAGGCGGCCGCGGTCAGCACATAGCCCACGCCCGCGAAGATCCGGTCATTGCCCTCGCCGACGAGCTCGACCACCGTGTCGGTGCCGTTCTCGATCACGTACTGATCGTCGCCGCCGCCGCCATCCAGATGGTTGACCCCGGAACCGCCGTACAGCGTGTCGTTGCCGAGGCGGCCGTAGAGGACGTCGTTGTTCGTCCCGCCGTACAGCGCGTCATTGCCGGCGGCGCCGTCGAGGACGTCGTTGCCGGCCGCCCCGGCAAGCGTGTTGACGCCCGCATTGCCGATGAGCGTGTTGCCCAGCTCGTTGCCGGTGAAGTCGATTGCCCCGGTCCCGCCATTGCTGGCGGTCGACAGCGTTTCGACCGACAGGGCGGCGGCGAGCGTATAGCTCAGGCTCGCGAAGATCCGGTCGGTGCCGCCGCCCGCCCCTTCGGTCACCAAGTCGCCCGCATTGTCCACGAAATAGAAATCGTCGCCCCCGGCACCGGCCAGCAGGTCCGCGCCGCCGCCGCCGTTCAGAATGTTGGCCTGGCCGTTGCCGCCGAGGTTGTCGACGAAGCCCGAGCCGGTCACATTCTCGAAATTGGCGATGCTGTCGCCGGTCGCATGGCCGCCGCTCGCGCTGTTCGTCGCCAGCGAGACCGTCACGCCGGCGTCGCTCGACGTATAATCGAGCGTGTCGATGTCCGCGCCGCCATCGAGCGTGTCGGCATCGGCGCCGCCCTCGAGCGTGTCGTTGCCCCCGCTGCCGGCGATATTGTCGAGGCCGGCACCGGTGCGGATGATATTGGCGACCGCCGTGCCGGTAATCCCGTCATTGCCGGCGCCGGTGATCAGATTCTCGAAATTGACGAAGCTCTCGCCGGAATAATTGGTGACCCCGGTCACCATGTTGATGATATAGGGGCCGCCCCAGGTCGTCGTGTCGAGCGTGTCCACGCCGTCGCCGCCATCGATCACCTCGCTGGCATTGGTCAGCCCCGCGAAGATGACGTCGTCGCCGATGCCGCCGAGATAGATGCCGTCGCCCGACGAGCGAAGCACGTCGTTGCCCGAGCCGCCGTCGAGCGTGAGGATCGCCGTCCCGTTCACGAGACCCGTCGCCGAGATGGAATCGTTGCCATCGCCGCCGTTCACGGTGACCCGGTCGTTCGTCTCGACCGGGCCGAGCGTGACCGTCCAGGGGAGGCCGGTCACGCTCAGCGAGGCCGACGCGCCGCTGAGGTTGATCGTGTTCGCGGTCGCGCTGCCGTTCAGGATCACGCTGTCGCTCTGGCCGTCCCCGCCGCCCACGCCGCCCGAACTCGACAGGTCGAGGCGGAACTGCAGCAGGTCGGTGCCGGTCAGGTCCCCGATGGTAATCGTATCGGCGCCGCCGAGCGCGACGAAATCGATCCTCTCGACGTCGTCGAGATCCATCAGCACGCTGGCGACGTCCCGGAAGAAAGTGGCGCGCCCGCCATTGGCCGAGATGGTGATATTCTCGGCGACATTGGCGCCGCTGAACTGCAGCGTGTCGAGCCCACCCTGGCCCTCGACGACGTCATTGTCGTCGCCCGGATTCCAGACGAACCTGTCGTCGCCGCCGCCCAGAAAGGCGGTGTCGTTGCCGTCGCCGCCATTGACCAGGTCGTTGCCGGCCGAGCCGGTGATCAGGTCGGCACCGAGGCCGCCGTTGACGGTGAGCGCGACGAGGCCCGTCTGCAGCGCCGTCGCATTGATGATGTCGTCGCCGCCCAGACCGTTGAGGATCAGCCGGTCGTTCGGGCCCTCGACGTCGAAGAGCGACACGACCGCCGGGAGCCCGGAGACCGCCACCACCCCGGCCGCGGACGAGACGGTGACGGTGTCGAGCGCGTTGGTGCCGTTGACGGTCGCCGTGTCGACCGCGCCGTCGCCGCCTCCGCCCGACGCGCCGAGGCGCAGGTCGACCTGCGAGACGTCGGTGCCCGTCAGATCGCCGACGATGATATTGTCCAGGCCGCCGAGCGCCCGGAAGGTGATGTGCTCGACATCGTCCAAGTCCATGGTGACGTTGGCGACGTCGCGGGTGAAGAGGGCGCGCCCGCCATTGGCGACGAGGTTGATCGTCTCGCTGGCATTGGAGCCGAAGAAGTTGAGCTGGTCGACATCGGCCTGGCCCTCGATGACGTCGTTGCCGTCGCCCGGGTCCCACTGGAACACGTCGTTGCCGGCGCCTAGGAAGGCGACGTCGTTGCCATTGTCGCCCAGCACCTCGTCGTCGCCGATTCCGCCAAGGATCGTATCCGCCCCCTGGCTCGCCCGGATGATGTCGTTGCCGTCGCCGCCGTCCAGCGTCAGCTTGACGATGCCGGCCGCCAGCGTGGTCGCGACGATGGTGTCGATGGCGCCGAGCCCGTTGATCACGAGCGAATCGTTGGCCCCTTCCGCATTGGTCACGTTGATCGCGGCGGCCAGGCCCGCCACGGCGAAGCTGGTGCCGGCGCCGGTGATCGTCACGCTCTCGCTGCTATTGCCGCCGTTCGCCGTGACCACATCCGCCTGGCCGTCGCCCGCGGAGCCGCCGATCGACCCCGACAGATCGATGTCCACCTGGCTGACGTCGGTGCCCGCGACATTGTTTACGATGATCGCATCGGCCCCGCCCAGCGCGTTGACGGAGACGCGCTCAAGGTCGTTCAGGTCCATGACGATATTGGCGATGTTCCGGGTGAACAGGGCGCGCGCGCCATTGGCCGAAAGCTCCAGGATTTCATTGGCCGCGCTGCCGTTGAACAGCAGCCGGTCGAAATCGCCCTGCCCCTCGATTACGTCGCTGCCGTCGCCCGGGTCCCACTGGAAGGTGTCCGCGCCGGCGCCGAGCAGGGCGACGTCATTGCCCTGCTGCCCGTCGATGAAGTCGTCGCCGTCGCCGCCCATCAGCGTGTCGATGCCGTTGCTGCCGAGGATGGTGTCGTTGCCCCCGCCGCCGTCCAGGGTCAGGCTGATCAGAGCGGCGAGATTGCCGGTGGCGCTGATCGAGTCGTTGCCGTCGCCGGCGTCCAGCTCGAGCCGCTCGGTCGTGCCGAGGTCGAGCGCGAAGGGCGCGGGATCGAGCCGGTCGAAGCGTACACGCGCGCCATTGGCGGTGACGGTGAAGACTTCGGCGCCGCCGCCGCCATTGACCTCGGCGGTGTCGGTCCCGTCGCCGCCTTCCATCAGATCGCTGTCGTCGCCGGGATTCCAGATCATCCGGTCGTCGCCGGCGTCCCCGAACATCTGGTCGTCGCCGTCGCCGCCGGTCAGTGTGTCATTGTCCGCGCCGCCGCGAAGCTCGTCCGCCCCGCCCCGGCCGGCCAGGACGTCGTTGTTCGCCTCGCCGGTCAGCAGGTCGTTTCCCGACCCGCCGGTGAGCGTATCGTCGCCATTGCCGCCGGACAGCTCCGCCTTGGGCAAGGCGCCATTGGCCTCGTTGAGCGCGATGATGTCGTTGCCGTCGCCGCCCGAAGCGGTGATCAGATCCGTGTTCGCGACCGTGGCCGAACCGCCGGTGATGGGCACGGTCCCGCCATTGACCAGCAGGGCCCCGGCGACATCGCGTTCGATGGTCATCGTCTCGCCGATATTGGTTCCGGTGACCGCCAGCGTGAAGGCACCCGGCGAATAGGTCGCGGTGATCGGCATGTCGTTGCTCCTCGCGGTTCCCCCCGCAAGAGACGGCGCGAACTTATCCGCCCCCGGGCCTTTCCGCAATGTGCATCCCCCGGGGCGCAATGGCGGCCGCGCAACGATCCCGCCGCGATATGATCAAGTAAGATTCCCGCAATATTTCATAAATAATCAAATAATAAAATGAACAGTCAAGGTCATTTACCGGATTCGCGTTGACTGATTCCTGATTTATGTCAGTCTGACCTATCGCGAGTCGCTTACTGCGAGTCGCCATTCCGATTGCTTTTGGAGAGGGACCGCAATCTGTCCTTCGGAAACGAAGGTCTGCGGCCGGGAGAAGCTCATGCCTTCCATCCAGGACGTTGCCGACCAGATCAATGCGAAGCTCGACAACATAACGACGAACACCGCGAAGACGGCGACCAACACCGATGCGATCAAGACCGGAATCGCCACCACCAACACCAAGCTGACGGGCATCGACCAGAAGCTCGCCTTGCTGGACGTGCACCTGCAGGCCGGCTTCGCCAACCTCTCCCAGGGCATCTTCGCGCTGACCGAGCTGGAGAAGGTGTCGATCGCCCTCGCCGAGCAGAACCGCAAGCAGAACGACACGATCATCTGCCTGCTCGAAAATTCCAACGAATTGCTCTGCGGCATCACGCGCAAGCTGACCCGCCAGCTGGAGCTCAGCGACGCGATCCGCACGGCGGTCGAGCGGAGCGCCGCGATCGACGAGCGCGTCCATCCCGCCGAGGCGGCCGATTACGACCGGCTCAACGACCTCCAGGATAAGATCGAGGTCTGCTGCCCGCCGCCCAAGCGGCCGCTGGAGCTCTGCCCCGAGACGTGCGCGAAGGCCGACTATGTCCCGCCCAAACCGAAGGGGCAGGACTGGAAGCCTTTGCCCACGCCGAAGGACCAGCAGCAGCCGGGCTAGACCGATGACCCTTTTTATCCAGACGGACGCTACCGGCGCCGGCGCCGGCACGATCAACCCGAATCTCGTCGCGCTCAATCTCGGCGTGGTCGCCAATGGCGATACCGGCCTCGGCGTGAACGCGCCGGTCGGCAACCGCCAGACCGTGACCTACGCCCAGACCCTGATGGGCACCTGCCAGAACCGGCTCAACGCGCTCGTCAACACCGTCTTCATGCCCGATTACGGCCTCGGCGCCGGCCCGCAGCAGGTCGATGTGATCTGCATCGGCGTCGGCTCGGATTTCGTGCTCAACGACGGCTCGTCGATCCTGACCCGCGGCGGCACCGCGCTGCCGCCGTCCAATTCCGGCCTGGGCGGCGCCACGCTTAACGGCACGAACAATTGCCTGGTTCTCTACGACACGACGCAGAACAATAATGGCGGCTATTGCACGGCCCGGGCCGGCTCCGGCGGCGCGCTCAATCTCGACACGCCCAATTCGGTGATCCTCTATCACGAGCTGTCGCACGCCTTCCGGATCGTCAACAACACTTTGCTGTCGCTCGCCGGCGGCTGCGATCCCTCCTCGCCCGAGGAGAATGCGGCGATCACCGAGGAGAACGACCTGCGTACCCAGATCGCCAATGCGGAGGGTGAGCCGGTCATCCTGCGCGACGCCGGCAATCATTGCGGCAATGTCGGCTGCGTCACCACCAAGGTCTGCTGCATCATCGCGTCCGTGGCCTCCGGCTCGCCGGTGTCGCCGCTGGTGCAGGAGCTGCGGGCGCTGCGCGACGGCCTGTTGCGGCGGAGCGAGGTCGGCCATGCCTTCTTCGGGCGCCTGTTCTTCGACTATTACAGCTTCTCGCCGCAGGTCTGCACGCTCATGGCCGGGGAGCCGCAATTGCCCGATCTCGTGCTCAAGGGCTATGTCGAGCCGCTGCTCTTAATGCTGCGGGCGATGACCGCCGCCACCTACGAGCCGATCGACGACGAAACCCTCGGCCGCCGCTTCCTCGCCGCGGTCGGCGGCCCCGCCGCGCGCCGGCAGCGTCTGGCGGCGCTCGACCAAGCCGGGCGCTTCTGGCGCGGCGACGAGGTGCCCGATCACGAGACGGCGCGGAAGCTGGCGGGGCTGCTCCAGGATCATGCGCTGCCGAGCGAGCATGTCCGCTGGGCGCTGGTCGAGCCGGTCCGCATCTTCCAGGCGATCCTGCGGGCGCTGCCCCGCCGGCCGGTCGCGGCCACGATCGGCCGCGACATCCGCGCGGCGATCGACGCCTGGGTGCCCGATTTCCCGATCGACCCGATCTGGGCCTCGCTGCCGCTGCGCGAACTGACCGCGGAGCTGGAGAATATCGATGCGGTGCTGCTGAAGAGCGAGGCCGCCCGCGCCCGCTTCCGCCGCCGCCTGCTCGCGCGTTTCGAGACGATCCCGCCGATCCGCCAGCTGCTCGGCGGGACCGAAGCCTTGGGAGTCCCCGCATGAGCAGCGCAGCGACGACGGGCGGCCCGTACGAACCGCGGGGGCCGCGCGGCACGATCCGGAGCGTCGACTTCAGCAAACGCGGCGCCGAGGTGACGCTGCGCCTGCGCAACGACGACAGCCGCCCGGTCCATTATATTTCGAGCGTGCGCACGATCCGCTTCGATCCCGCGACCAAGCGGGTCGTCGTCGGCCTGTCGGACGAGGGCCGGGTGGTGATCCCCGGCGCGGCCGACGTCCATCCCAATTTCAGCTATATCGATCCGGGCAGCGAGGCGGAGCTTCAGCTCGTCCTGCCGCCGCGAATCGTGAAGCTGGCCGAAGGCCCGCTGCCGGACGACGAGGTCCGTTTCGAGCAGCACGATCTTGCCGACGCGGACGAGATCGTCGTCGAGGTCGCCTGGTCGGACATCCCCTATTACGAGGACGTGCGCGCGCAGGAACGGGCGCTGGAGCGCAACCGGCCCGGGGCGGAGCTCTGGATGAAGGGCAAGACCGTCATGGCCGCGCCGATGCCCGGCCGGGAAAGCGGCGGCGGGGGCGCCCGCTAGAGCCCGATCGTTCAAGGTGAAGCGCTGCGCGCGTCCGCCGGAAGCGTGACTCAGGCTCTCTTCAAATGGTCTAGGCCCGAATCCGGTGGGCGGCGAGCCGCTCGTAATAAGGCAGGCAGCGCTCGGCCAGCCGTTGCGCCTCCTCCGGCAGGGCGGCGGGCGCCGCCTCGGGCGGACCGAAGCCGGTCGAGGCCTCCACCGCATGATACCAGTGCGGCGCCCAGGGCCCGTCCGTCTCCCGCCGCCCCGGCCGCCAGGCCAGCATCGCCGGGTCCCAGCCGATGCCGAGCGCGGCGCAGAGCGGTTTCAGCACCCCCGCCGGATCGGCCAGCACGTCCGACGCGTCGATCACCGGCGGCGCCCGGCCAAGCCGGTCCGCCTCGCGCTCGAAGAAGTCCGCCTGCCGCTCCAGCCCGAAATCCTCGAACGCCGCCGCTTCGCGCTTCCTGAGATAGGAGGCGATCATCCGCGCCGGATCGCGGATCAGGAAGGCATGGCTGAAGCCGGCGAAATCCGCATAGCCGACCGGCCCCACCATATGGTGCCACATCTGCTTCTGATACCAGATCGGCCGGCCGCCGGGCGCCGGCCCGGCCAGCGTGCGCGCCACGCTTCGCCAGTCGCAGTCCATCGCGGCGATCACTTCCGCCGCCATTGGATGGGGGGCGCCGCTGGTCTTCAGATAGGCGCCGTAGAAAGGCTCGTCGCTCACCGCCGTGTCGGCGCGGTTGCCGAAGCTGCGCATCATCGCCGTGGAGAGGTTCCGCGGCCCGGACCACATGGCGATGCGCAGGGTCACGCCCGCCGCCTCACGGCCTGGCGCCCTCGCTCACGTCCGCCGCGACCAGGGCCTTGTACAGCGCCTGCAGCCGGCCAGTCATCGGCCCGCGTCCCTCGGTCAGCACCCGGCCGTCCACCATTCGCGCCGGCACCACCCCGGCGAAGGTGCCGGTCACGAAGGCCTCGTCCGCGCCATAGACATCGGTGAGCGAGAAGTTCTTCTCGAACACCGGGATGCCGTTCTCCCGGCAGAGCCGGATCACGTTCGCCCGCGTGATCCCGCCGAGGCAGTAATCGCCCGACGAGGTCCAGACCTCGCCCTTGCGGACGATGAAGAAATGGGTCGAGTTGCAGGTCGCGACGAAGCCGTGCGGATCGAGCATCAGCGCCTCGTCCGCCCCCGCCTCGATCGCCTGGATGCAGGCGGTGATGCAGTTGAGCTTGGAATGGGAGTTGAGCTTCGGATCCTGCACCGCCGGATCGCCGCGGCGGACATGGACGGTGAACAGGGTGATCCCCGTCTCGACGATCGCCGGCAGCGGCTCCTTATATTCCGGCACGATCACGATCGTCGCGCCGGACACGACCACGCGCGGGTCCTGATAGGGCGTCGAGCGCAGTCCGCGCGTCACCATCAGCCGGACATGGACGCCGTCGCCGGCCATCCCGTTGGCGTCGAGCGTCGCATGGAGCCGCGCGGCCAGCGCCTCCCGCGTCAGCCCGATGTCCAGCGCGATCGCCTTCGCGCCCTCGTACAGCCGGTCGAGATGCGCCGCCAGGAAGGCGAGGCGCCCCCGGTGGACGCGCAGCCCTTCCCAGACGCCGTCGCCGAGCACGAAGCCGGAATCGAACACCGAGACCATTGCCTCGGCGCGCGGCTTCAGATCGCCGTTGACGTTGATCAGGATCGCCGCGTTGCGCGCGTCCCCCGCGCTGTCGTGCATGCTCTGGGCCATCAGGCCAGCGTGGCGCGGGCACGATGGCTTGGCAAGGCCGCGCCGCGTTGCACATCGGCCCGCGACGTGATTAAGCGCTCTGGCTCATCGACCCTGTGGAGGCGGCATTGGCGGACACTTACGATCTCATCGTGCTGGGCTCGGGCCCCGGCGGTTATGTGGCGGCGATCCGCGCGAGCCAGCTCGGCCTCAAGACCGCGATCGTCGAGCGCGAGAAGCTCGGCGGCATCTGCCTCAACTGGGGCTGCATCCCGACCAAGGCCCTGCTCCGGTCCAGCGAGATCTATCATTATATGACCCACGCCGCGGCCTATGGGCTGACCGTGGAGAAGCCGGGCTTCGACCTCGCCAAGGTCGTGGACCGCAGCCGGAAGGTGGCCGGGCAGCTCAACATGGGCGTCACCGGCCTGATGAAGAAGCACAAGATCGACGTGCATTTCGGCGACGGCGCGCTGGCCGGCGCGGGCAAGCTCAAGGTGACGAAGGACGGCAAGACCACCGAGCTGGGCGCCAAGCACATCATCGTCGCGACCGGCGCGCGCGCCCGCGACCTGCCCTTCGCCAAGGCGGACGGGAAGCGGATCTGGACCTATCGCCACGCGCTCGTGCCGAAGGAGATGCCGACGAAGCTGCTGGTGATCGGCTCGGGCGCGATCGGCGTCGAATTCGCCAGCTTCTATTCGGACCTCGGCGCCGAGGTCACCATCGTCGAGATGCTGCCGCGCATCCTGCCGGTCGAGGACGAGGAGGTCAGCGCCTTCGTCCACAAGGCCTTCGCCAAGCAGGGCATGAAGCTGCACGTCGGCTCCGGCGTCGAGAAGCTCGAGGTCGGCAAGACCGGCGTGAAGGCGACGATCAAGGGCGCGGGCGTCGAGGAATTCAGCCACGTCATCGTCGCCGTCGGCATCGCGCCCAACACCGAGTCCATCGGCCTCGAGGCGGCGGGCGTGAAGACCGACCGCGGCCACATCGTCACCGACGGCTATGGCCGCACCAACGTCGCCGGCATCCTCGCCATCGGCGACGTCACCGGCCCGCCCTGGCTCGCCCACAAGGCGATGCACGAGGCGGTGGTCTGCGTCGAGAAGCTCGCCGGCGTCGAGGGCGTCCATGCCATGGAGACCGGCAACATCCCCGGCTGCACCTATTCGCGCCCGCAGGTCGCCAGCGTCGGCCTCACCGAGGCGAAAGCCAAGGAGGCCGGGCACAAGGTTAAGGTCGGCAAGTTCCCCGCCATCGGCAACGGCAAGGCGATCGCGCTCGGCGAGGCGGAGGGCTTCGTGAAGACGGTGTTCGACGCGGAGACGGGCGAATTGCTCGGCGCGCACATGGTCGGCGCCGAGGTCACCGAATTGATCCAGGGCTTCGTCGTCGCCCGCGAGCTGGAGACGACCGAAGCCGAGCTGATGGGCACCACCTTCCCGCACCCGACGCTGAGCGAGATGATGCACGAGAGCGTACTGGGCGCCTACGGGAAGACGCTGCACATCTGAGTCAGCCCAGCAGCCGCCCGAGCTGGTCCACGGCGACGATCGCGCTCAGGGCGCCGAACAGGGTCATTGCCCAGAGCAATGCGCCGGTCCGCACCGGGCCCGGCCGCACTTCGGGGGCGAGGAGGCGGCGGTTGAGGAGGATGAGCAGGCCGGAATAGAGGAACATCATGAAGGCCGCGATGCAGGCCGAGGCGACCAGCAGGACGAGCGGCTGGGTGAGGCCGGCGGCGAGGATGAAGATGCCGGTCGCGACCATCGCCCAGACCAGCCAGACATAGAGCAGGCTCTCGCTCCTGCCCTTGAGATAGCTGGTCCGGAGCACGTCGGCGGCGAGGCGGGCGGTGTAATCGACGATGCCGAGCGCCGCCGCGAACAGGGAGAAGGCGCCGACGAACCAGAACAGGCGCCCGAACCAGCCGCCGACCTGCGCCGACAGGATCTCGCCCTCCACCCGAAGGAAGGCGATGTCCCGCGGCAGCCCCTCCCGGCCCGACAGGGTCGCCCAGGCGAGCAGCGAGGTGAAGGCGATGGTCAGGAAGGTGATCGCGACGAAGGTGGCGAGCTGCTCGACATTGGCTAGCCGCCACCAGCGCCGCCAGCGCGCCATGTTCGCCGCGTCCGTGGGGAAGCGCCAGCCCGTCCCCGGCGAGGCCAAAGGCTCACCCGTGAGCGGGCTTTCGATCCGCGGCGCATAGGCGCCCATGCCGAACCCCTTGTCGCGGATCCAGTTGGACTGGCAGAGATTCTGCCCGCCGCCGGCGCCGGCATAAGCGAGCGCGCCCATCAAGAGGGCCCAGCCCAGCTCGGCATGGGGAACGCGGATTTCGCTCGCGCGGGCCGGCGCCTCCGCCCAG
Organism: Allosphingosinicella sp.; assembly: GCA_035502235.1. GTDB lineage: Bacteria > Pseudomonadota > Alphaproteobacteria > Sphingomonadales > Sphingomonadaceae > Allosphingosinicella. Next base: position 25,515 of record DATJUQ010000055.1, on the reverse strand, counting down.
GCCGAAGCGGGAATGGCCAGCGCCGCCGCGACGACGATCAGCAGCCCGACCGCGATCACCTTCAGCCACTGCGCCCGCTCCAGCGTGCGGTAGACGATTGGCGACAGGGTCAGGATCAGCCCGATCGCCGCGAGCATCCCGATCGCGATCCAGCGCGCGTCGCCGCCGACCAGCCAGGTGGTGAGCGTCGCCGCGCCGCTCACCCAGCCCGGCCAGAGATTGGCGAGCATGGCCAGCCCGGCGAAGACCAGGCCCCAATGCCGGCCGAGCCGGGAGAAGCCGGTCAGCACCGTCTCCCCGGTCGCCAGCGTGTAGCGCTCGATCTCCATGTTGATGAAATATTGGGTGGCGAGGCCGACCGCCGCCGCCCAGAGGAAGACTAGGCCGACCTGGCTGGCGATATAGGGATAGAGGACGAACTCGCCCGAAGCCAAGCCGACGCCCGCCGCGACGACGCCGGGCCCGACGATCCGCCAGGCGGAGGCGGGCGGCTCCGGCAGCTCGGCCGTGCCCAGCGGCGGCAACCGCTTGGTCTCCCCCTCGCCCGGTTCCATCCCGACGCCGGCGCCTATTCGGCGTCGGCGGGAACCGCCTGGGCGGCGAGGATGGCGGGATCGCTGGCCAGCCGGTGCATGAAGGCGTGCCGCTCCGGCCGCCCGTAGCGCAGCCGCCTGAGCGCGTCCCGCTGCGCCCCGGTGAGGCGGAAGCGGGTATAGCCGAGCTCGGTCAGGCAGGCGTCCAGCGCGACCCGCATCAGCGCCCGGATCTGGTTGATCCGGTGCTGCGGCCGGGTGAATTCCACCACGTTCATCGCCTGCTGGCCGAGCCTCACCATATTGTCCGGATTGTCGTCGCCGCCGCCGTTCCCATAGAGCGTATCGATCCGCCGCGTCCCCCGGATCAGGGCCTCCGCCGGCTGCGTCCCGACCAGGTCCACCCGCTCGGCGAGCCGCAGGCAGAGGGTCGCGTCGTGGCGATAATCGGCGAGCGAGACGCCCGCCTTGCCCCAGCTGGTCTCGGGCGCGGGCGCCGCGGCGGCGGTGCCGGCGACGCACAGAAAGGCGGCGGGGACGAGCAGGCTGCGCATCGCAATCCTCCCTCTCGGATCGCGCCAAAACTACCAGCGGATGTTTGCGCTAACAAGAACCCGCTCGGATTGCGCGCCGCGCCCGGCCAAGGCCGCCGCGGCGGCTTTCCGTCCGGCGGAATGAACGCCTTCGCCGCCCGGCGGTTGAAGCCGCCATGTTCACGCCGCCCGACCCCTACATCCTGTGGCTGACCGGCGCGGGCATCCTGATCGCGCTCGTCGCCTGGCTGCCGCTGGCGCTGAAGCGGCTGCCGCTGTCGCTGCCAATCGTCTGCATCGCCATCGGCGCCGGCCTCTTCTCCATCCCTTCGGTCTCGCTGCAACCTCTGCCCTGGGCCTGGCCCGAGCTCACCGAGCGGTTCACCGAGCTGGTGGTGATCATCGCGCTGATGGGCGCGGGCCTGAAGCTGGACCGGGCGTTCGGCTGGCGGCGCTGGACGGTCACCTGGCGGCTGCTCGCCATCACCATGCCGCTCGGCATCCTCGCGATCACCGCGATCGGCGGCTGGGGGCTCGGCCTGCCCTGGGTCGCCGCTTTGCTGCTCGGCGCGGTGCTCGCGCCGACCGATCCGGTGCTGGCCGCCGACGTGCAGGTCGGGCCGCCCAGGACCGGCGAGGAGGACGAGGTCCGGTTCGGGCTGACCTCCGAAGCCGGCCTGAACGACGGCCTCGCCTTCCCGTTCGTCAATCTCGCCATCGCCCTCGGCCTCCACGCCGCCACCGGCGAGGCGTGGCTGGGCGGCTGGCTGCTCCAGGACGTGCTCTGGGAGATCGGCGCGGGGATTGCGGGCGGCTGGCTGGTCGGCCGGCTGTTCGGCTGGCTCACCTTCCACGTCCCGGCCGAGACGAAGCTCGCCAGGACCGGGGACGGCGTGATCGCGATCGCCGCGGCCCTGGTCTCCTACGGCGTGACGGAGCTGGTCGACTGCTACGGCTTCCTCGCCGTGTTCGTGACCGCGCTCACCCTGCGCCGCGCGCATCGCGACCATGATTTCCAGCGCGACATGCACGACATCACCGAGCAGATCGAGCGGATCGCGATGATGGCCCTGCTGATCCTCTTCGGCGGCGCGCTGATGAGCGGCCTGCTCGGCGCGCTCCGCTGGGCGGACGTGGCGGCGGCGGTGGCGATCATCCTTATCGTCCGCCCGCTGACCGGGATGATCGGCCTCGCCGGCTTCCGCGCCGACCGCTCCGAGAAATGGATGCTCGCCTTCTTCGGCATTCGCGGCGTCGGCTCCTTCTACTATCTCGCCTACGCGCTGAACGCGCTGCACCTGCAGGAGGGCGAGCGGCTCTGGGCGATCGTCGGGCTGGTCGCGCTGCTCTCGATCCTGCTCCACGGCCTGACGGTCACGCCGGCCATGCGCCGCTTCGACCGGCGGCACGGGCGCGACCCGGACGGGCCCGCGCCGGACGCGGAGGACGGAATCGGCTTCGACAGGCCGGACCCGAGCCGCTAGTCATGCCCCGTTCGCCAGGGAACAGGGGAGTTCGTCATGTCGAGACTATTGGCCGTCCTGCTGCTCGCCTTCGCCCTCGCGGCGCCGGCCCGGGCCGAGACCGTGGTCGTCACCGCGGACCGGATGATCGACGTCCTGACCGGCCGAGTCGTCGAGGAGCCGGTGGTGGTGATCACCGACGGGCGGATCGCCGCCGTGGTCGGGCGCGGCGGCGCGCGGCCTTTGATTCCGGCGGGCGCGCGGCGGATCGACCTGCCGGGGATGACCATCCTGCCCGGACTGATCGACATGCACGTCCATCTCGACAGCTCGCCCTTCTACGGCCCTTATGAATCGCTGCGCTTCACCGATCTCTTCCAGACGGTGATGGGCCCGGGCCATGCCCGCGACATGCTGGCGGCCGGCTTCACGACGGTGCGCAATGTCGGCGCCGACAATTATGCCGATGTCGCCTATATGCAGGCGATCGACGAGGGGCGGATCCCGGGGCCGCGCATCGTCCCCGCCGCCCACGCCTTGTCCGCGACCGGCGGCCATTGCGACGAGACCTTCCTGCCGCCCGAATATCATCGCCCCGCCCCCGGCGTCGCCGACGGGCCGCAGGCGCTGCGCGACCGGGTACGGCAGATGCGCGCGGCCGGCGCGCAGGTGATCAAGGTCTGCGCGACGGGCGGCGTCTTCTCCCGCAACACCGAGCCCGGCCAGCAGCAGCTCAGCGAGGAAGAGCTGCGCGCGATCGCCGACGAGGCGCATATGTGGGGGCTGCGCGTCGCCGCCCATGCCCATGGCGCGGCCGGCATCCGCGCCGCAATCCGCGCGGGCATCGACACGATCGAACATGCCTCGCTGATCGACGCCGAGGGGATCAGGCTCGCCCGCGAGCGCGGCACCTGGCTCGTCATGGACATCTACAACAGCGAATATACGCAGGAGAATGGCGCCGCGAACGGCATCCTCGAGGACAATCTCAGGAAGGACCGGGAGATCGCCCAGCTCCAGCGCGACAATTTCCGCGCCGCGCACCGGGCCGGCGTGCGCATGGCCTACGGCACCGACGCCGGGGTGATGCCGCATGCCTTGGCGGGGCGGCAATTCCGCTGGATGGTCGAATATGGGATGACCCCGCTGGAGGCGATCCAGGCCGCGACCCGCAACGCCGCGCAGGCGCTGGGCCGGGAGGCGGATGTCGGCGCGATCGCGGCCGGCCGCTATGGCGACATCGTCGCGGTCGCGGGCGATCCGCTGCAGAATGTGCGCCTGCTCGAAAATGTGGCGGTGGTGATCAAGGGCGGCGCGGTGGCGAGCGACCGGCGGAGCGCCGCCGCCGGAAACTAAGGGTCCCGTCGCGGCGGCTTTCGTGCTAGGGGCGCCGCATGGAGGACGATGAACTCAGGCCCCCGCTCAGCGGGCTGATCATCCTGTTCATCGGCGCGGCGTTCATCACCGTCGGCGCCGGTTTCCTCACCTACGGCATCTACGCCTGGGTCCGGACCGGCATCTGGCCGCATTATCCGGCGAGCAAGATGCTGTCGGAGGTCGGCCTGCCCTATCCGCAGCTCGGCTGGAACGGCGGCCAGGGCGCGCTCGACTGGGTGCTCGCCTCCAGCGCCTGCGTCGTCCTGCTCACCATCGGCGCCCTGGTCACCGCCCTCGGCGCCTGGCGGGTGTCGCGCTTCTATCGGCGCCGGCGCCTGGCGGAGGCCGACGCGGAAGCCGCGACGGCCTAGAGTGTTTCCCTTTGAGATGAACCGCTTACCGTTCGCCCTGAGCCTGTCGGAGGGCCTTTCTTCTTATGGCCGAAAGGACGGAGAGGGCTTCGACAAGCTCAGCCCGAACGGTTGTGAAATTCAAACCCGGTGAATCCGAGCCCAAGGCCGCCTGCCCTCCACGGCATAGGCCTCGATCAGCGGCTGGAAGGCGTCGAGGTCCGGGATCTTCTCGAAGCCGTGCTTCGCCGGCGTCACCGCCCAGGGCAGCTTCTCCGAGGTGAACGTCTCGATAAAGGGCTCGAACCAGATATGGTCGTCGAGCATGGTCGGGCGCAGGTTCACGAACCAGTCCATCCCGGCGGGGCGGGTGAACATCCAGGTCATGCAGTCCGGACAGAAATGGTGCACGTCCCGGCTAAGCCCGCCCAGCACCGTCTCGCCCTGGACGATCTCGAACCCGTCCGAGGGGACGGCCAGCGACAGCGAGAAGGCGCTTGCGCTCATGCTCTGGCAGCCGGTGCAGTGGCAGGCGGCGGCGAGCAAGGGCGGCTTCGTGACCCGCAGCCGGACCGCGCCGCAGCGGCAGCCGCCGTCCCAGGGGAGCTTCCAATCGTCCATCGCCCGATAATCCTTGTCGCGGGAGAAGTTTCCGCCCCCGCTCAGCGGCGGATGCGGACGTTCGTCCGGTAATGATCGAGCTGCTCGGCGCCGCCCGCCTGATAGGTGCGGTGCGCCGCGAGCCGGAAGGCCTGGCCGTCGAACGCCCACAGGGTCCGCTGGCCGCAGCTGCCGGCGCAGCTATGCCCGCCGGACGAGAGGGTCGCCGTCCGGGCATCCCACTCCAGCTCCGTATAATCGCCAGATCCCGTCCCGCCATCCTCGCCCGGCCTCGGCGGCAGCACGACGACGCTCGCCCGCCGCGGGTCGGCGCGGGAAGCGCGAAGCAGGAGCGAGCCGAAGCTGGTATTGTAGAGGCGGCAGCCGAGGAAGACGAGGACCTCGGTCCGGCTCAGCGGCACCGCGGAATCATTGGCCAAAGCGAGCTCGTTGGTCTCGCAATCGGCGCGGCGCAGGGCGGCGCCATGCGCCCGGCGCACCGAAGCGGCGAAGCCGCGCGGCACCGGCGCCGCGGACGGCCGGGGCACCCAGAGGACCGGCACCGGCTGCGCGGCCGGCACGGCGGTCGCGGCGCGCGCGCCCGGGCGGACGGAGGCGGTCACCGTGCCGGCGCGGCCCTGGGCCTCGTCCATCGCGAGCAGGGCGGCGGTCAGCCCGGCCAGCGACACCGTGCGGGTCTCGCCGCCGGCGCGATAGCTGAGCGTGCGGGCGGGGGCGATCGCCCAGAGGAAGGTGAGCGCGGGCGGGCCCTCGAGCTTCGCGCTCTCCGCCTCGCGGTCGAGCCGCCAGCCCCCCGGCGCCAGCCCGCCGACCACGCGGATCGAGCCGATGTCGGGGAGCGAGGGACCGTCGCTCGGCTCCTGGCCGTCGAGCACGATCCGGACCAGGCCGGCCGCGCCAGGATCGCGGCGGACCATTAACGAGCCGCCCTGGCCGGTCACCTGGGCGCGGCAGACGCGGACATTGTCGCAGACCAGGAGCCAGTCGCCGAACCTGCGCTCGAGCGGCGGCGCGCCGAGCAGGCCGGGCGCGGCCGCGCGCTGGGCCGAAGCGGGCCCGACCATCATGAGGGGAAAAGCGAAAGCGAGAAGCCCGAACAGGCGGTAAAGGCGGATCATCGCGCCACCCTATCTTCCGACTTGAACTCCGCAAGCCTTTGACGGTTATCAGGCGCATGCCCGCGCTCGACAAAGCCAAGGTCTATCGCGATTTCGGGCGCGCCGTGAACATGGCGCCGGCCGAGCTCGAGGAATGGCTGGAGTCGGAGGAGAGCCGCAAGGTCGGCTGGAAGGCGGACGGCCGGAGCGAAAGCATCGGCCATGCCTCCGGGCGCCGGATCGTCGACCTGCTGCGCACGCAGAAGGCCGATCTCACCGACGACGACTACGCGCACATGCGCAAGGTGGCCGGCTATGTCGCGCGCCATTCGGCCCAGCGGCCGGAAAATATCGTCACCTCGCGCTGGCGCTACAGCCTGATGAACTGGGGCCACGATCCACTGAAGGAATGAGCGAGGCGGGCGTCAGCCGCGCTTCCGCTTGCCGCCGCCGAGCCATTTCGCCCAGTCGAGCCGGGCGAGCAGGACGAGGCCGATCAGCATGGCCACCTGCATGGCGATGCCCCAGGGGCTGGTCAGAGCGTCCCTGAACGCGTCGCCCAGGCTGGTGGCGCGCAGGCCGGCGGCGGTGAAGACGTAGATAGAATAGGAGATCGTCCGGCCGAGGAAGAAGGCGATGGTGAAGGGCAGCAGCCTTAGCCCCGCCAGCCCCGCCGCCTCGAACAATTGCGCCGAAGGCACGGGCGAAAGCGCGAACAGGCCGAGCGCGAGGATCGCGCCCTTCCGGTTCTTCTCCAGCGCCTCGCGCGCCGCCGTCAGATTGTCGCGATATTTCTTCGGCAGCCGGTTGCCGAGCAGCCGGAAGGCGAGCGCCAGCAGCAGCCGGCCCGAGGCGGCGGCCAGCGCGGCGACGGGAATCAGCAGCGCCGGGTGGATGTCGGTGCTCAGCACGTAGAGGACGAGCACCGCCCAGGTCGGCGGCCCGAAGGCCGGGATCAGATTGATGCCGAAGACGATGGCGAAGAGAGTGAGCAGCTCGACCATGGCCGATCAGTCGAACGTCCGCGCCACCGCATCGCCGCCGCTTCCGCCCGGCAGATAGGACCACCAGATGATCGCCGCCGTCACCGGGATCGCGGCGACCGCGAGATAGTCGAGCCAGAACAGGGCGACGGCCGGCATCTCGCCGCCGCCCAGCCAGACGAGCCAGAGCGCCGTGACCGCGACATAGGCCACAATTCCGGCGGCGAGCCAGAAAGCCGTCCGCCGCGCCCGGGCCAGCCTGGCGCCTAGGTCCAGCACCGCGATCGAGGCCAAAGCGGGCAACGCGATCCAGAGCGAGACGATCGCGGCGAGATAGAAGATCAGCCAGGGCAGCAGGAAGATGGAGAGCAGGCCCATGAAGACGGCGAAGCCGAACAGGATCGAGAGCCAGGGAAAGATGATCCTTTTCGCCTGGCTGTCCGGTTCCGCATCCAGCCAGCGCCGCCTGGCCCGGTAGATCGCCACCGCGGGCAAGGCCGCCAGCCCGAGGAAGCGGGGCCAGTAGAAAAGCGCGATGGCCCGGTCGACGCTCAAGTCGCGCGCTCAGCCGGCGATCACGGTCAAGTAGCGCGACGCCACCCAGCCCTGCCGGCAGGCGCCCGCATAAGGGCGGATGCTCGGCACCGGCGAGCCGACATTGCAGTCCTGGCCGGGTTCGGCGGCATAGACGATGCCGGTCCAGCCCGGGACCGCGTCGCCGTCGCAGACCCAGACCTGCCGGCCCGGGCCGAGCCGGTCGAGCGCCGGCGCGACCCGCGAGGTCCGGGCGCGCACGGTGAGGACATTGTCGCCGTTGCGATCGAGCCCGCGCACCTCGGCGAGGCTCAGGCAGGCGTCCATGTCCGGCCCCGCCAGCCCGACGCGCACCGGCCGCACGCCTTGGCCGGGCTGCGCGCCTGCCGGCAGCGCCCCCGCCAGGAGCAGGCTCGCCGCCGCGATTCGTCCGATCCTCATCCTGCTCCCCTTGCCTTGCCGGCCCAGTCTAGAACGGGCGCCGATGCCGGCCAAGCCATCGCGCTCAGCCGCATACAGCGCGGGCAACCGCCCAGGCCAGGCCGGTCGGCGCGATCAGCAAGGCGAAGAGCAGGGTCTGGCCCGGCATCGCCCGGGCGCGCCTCGCCCGAAGCGCGGCGCTGCCGCCGACCAGCCCGAGCAGCTGCACCGCCGAGAGGAGGGCGCCGATGACGAGGCCGGCCAGCGGGAAGCGCAGCCAGTCGCTCGCCGGCAGCCAGGCGGCGCCGACGCCGGCCTCGATCGGTAGATAGCAGACGGCCAGGATCGCCATGAACATTGCCCAGGCGACCGGGAAGGTCCAGCGGGTGCGCTTGCGCCCGGCGAGCGCGGTGAAGGCGAGCGCGAAGGGCAGCGCGGCGAGCGGCGGCTTCAGCCAGGCGAGGCCGGCCGCGCCGCCGGCGACCCAGGCCGGCCCCGCTTCGGCGACGAACGCCACCGCTCCCCAGACGGCGATGTAGAGCGCGGTGAAGACGCCGAACATCTTCGTGCACCCTTCCATCCCGTAGCCGTTCGCCTTGAGCGCCGCCCCCAGGCAGACCGATGCGGCCAGGGTGACGAAGGGGTAGACGAGCGGCGCGGTGCCGGCGGCGCGCAAGGCGGCGCCGCCCAGCGCCGCGAGCGGCACCGCGAAGGCGAGCGGGACGGCCAGGAGCAAGGCCATGCCCAGCAGGTGGGCAGGCAGGCGCCGCACCGGCGGGCCGTGGCGGAGGCGTCCGAACAGCGCCCCGGCGAGCACGGCCGCGAGGATCAGGGCGGCGGTGATGCCGCCGGCCCAGAGCGCCGTCATGAGCGCCGGGGACAGGATCATGCCGGCAAGGCGCCCCGCCGCACGCTGCTCCCCCTCATCCGCGCCTCCTCCGCAACCGGCGCGCAGCCTAGCGCCGCATTTCGCTTGTGCGAAGTCCGGCAAGGCCTATCAGGCGGCCATGCCCGCCGGCCGCCGAGTCCCGCTGCGCGACGCCCGTTTGGGGCTGCTGCTCGCCTGCGCCCTGCTGCTGCGCGGCCTGATCCCGGCGGGCTGGATGCCCGCGGGCGACGGCCTCAGCATCCAGATCTGCGCCGACGCGACCGGCAGCACGGACACCGGCTTCGCCACCGCCGCGCAGCGCCAGTTCGAACAGGCGCTCGGCCCCGCCGCCGACCGCAAGGCGAAGGACCGCGGCGCCGATCATCCGGGCAAGGACCAGCCCTGCGCCTTTGCCGGCCTCGCCACGGCCTGGACCGGCGCCGAGGCCCCCGCCCTCGCGCCGCCCATCGCCGTCGCGGCGACCCTGGAGCCACCGGCCCCGGCGGCGGCCTTTGTCGGCCGCGGCCTTGCCGCGCCGCCCCCGCCCGCCACCGGCCCGCCCGCTTTCGCCTGACCCACCGCCGGACGGCGCCCCGCCGTCCCCACCGGCCGCCCGCGCGGCCGCCCAGGTTCAGGATGAAATCCCATGTCACTTTTCCTTCTCGCGGGCGCCGCTTCCTGCGCGCTCGTCCTGTCCGACGCCGACCCGGCGCCGGCCGACCAGATTGTCATCGTCACCGCCCAGCGCACCGCCGAAGCGGAGGCCGATGCCGACCGCCGCCCCGGCGGCGCCGACATCGTCACCGCCGCCGATTATGAGAATGTCGCGGCCGTCTCGCTGCGCGACGCGCTCGCCTTCTCGCCCGGAATCTACGCCCAGCCGCGCTTCGGGCAGGAGGTGCGGCTTTCAATCCGCGGCTCCGGCATCAGCCGCGGCTACCATATGCGCGGCCTAACGCTCCTGCAGGACGGAGTGCCGATCAACCTCGCCGACGACAATGGTGACTTCCAGGAGCTGGACCCGACGGTCTTCGAGCATATCGAGGTCTATCGCGGCGCCAATGCGCTGCGCTTCGGCGGGACGACCCTGGGCGGCGGGATCAACGGCGTGACGCCGACCGGCCGCTCGGCGCCCGGCCTCGACCTGAGGCTGGACGGCGGCGGCTTCGCCACGCTGCGGGGCAAGGCGGCTTATGGTCATGCGGATGCGCGCGGCGACGGCTGGGCGGCGCTGACCTTCGACCGCTCGGACGGCGACCGCGACCATGCGCGGCGTCGGTCGCTCCGCTTCCACGCCAATGCCGGAATCCGCCTGACCGACCGGATCGAGACCCGTTTCTACGGCAGCCTCCAGGCGATCGACCAGGAACTGCCCGGCGCGCTCAACCTCGCCACCGCGCTGACCGCCCCGCGCACCGGCAATGCCGCCGGCGACCAGGCGCGGGACATCGACTCCCTCCGCGTGCAGAACCGCACCCGGATCGAGCTCGGCGGCGGCACGCTGGAACTGGGCGGGTTCGTGAACCTGAAAGAGCTGTTCCACCCGATCTTCCAGGTGGTGGACCAGGTCTCGACCGACTGGGGCGCCTTCGCCCGGCTCGACTGGCGCAATGGCCCGTTCGAACTCACCCTTGGCTCGACCGCGCGCTTCGGCACGGTCGCGGCGCAGCGTTTCGTGAACGTCAACGGCCGCCGCGGCGCGCGGACCTTCGCGGCGGACCAGCGGGCGCGGACAATCGACCTCTATGGCGAGGGCCGCTACCGGCTGGGCGCGCTGACCCTGGTCGCCGGCGGCGTCTACAGCCATGGCGCGCGGGCGCAGGACCAGTTGCTCCCCGCCCCGGCGCGCGGCCGCTTCGAGGGCGACCAGCTCTCGCCGCGCTTCGGGCTGATCTGGGCGCCGCGCGAGGAGGTGCAGGTCTACGCCAATCTCAGCCGGTCGCACGAAATGCCCGGCTTCGTGGAACTGGCCCAGATCGCCGCCTTCGTGCCGCTGGACAGCCAGCACGCCTGGACGGCGGAGCTCGGCGCGCGCGGGCGGATCAGCATCGCCAGTTTCGACGTCAGCGTCTACCGGGCGTCGGTGCGCGGCGAGCTGCTGCAGTTCAACGTCGGCCCGGACATCCCGGCGTCCACGTTCAACGCGGACCGCACCCGGCACCAGGGCGTGGAGGCCGGGCTGGACCTCGATCTCGCATCCTGGCTCCGGCTCAGGCAGGTCTACCAGTATAACGACTTCCGCTTCCGCGGCGACGCGCAACATGGCGACAACCGCCTGCCGGTGATCCCCCCGCATCTCTACCGCGCCGAGCTCCGGCTCGGCACCGAGGCGCTGAACGTCGCGCCGAACGTCGAATGGGTGCCGCGCGGCGCCTGGGCGGACTATTCGAACACGCTCCGCGTCGGCGGCTATGCCACGCTCGGCCTCACCGCTGCGACCCGGCTGCGCGAGGGCCTGTCCGTCTTTCTCGACGCCCGCAACCTGAGCGGCACGAACGCGGTCGGCGACATTTCCGCCGCCATCGCCGCGACGCCGGCCTCGGTCCTCTTCTACCCCATCGAGCGGCGGGCCCTGTATGGCGGCCTGCGCGCGCATTTCTGAGGGAGGGCGTCATGACCGAATTCTCCCTCTCCCGCTCCGTCTGGCGCTGGCATGTCACCGCCGGGATCGTGGTGCTGCCGGTGCTGGCCTGGATGGCGATCACCGGCGCGCTCTATCTCTACAAGCCGGAGCTGGAACGCGCGCTCTACCGCGACTGGATCGTCTCGCGCGCCGTCGCGCCGCCCATGCCGGTCGCGGACATGATCGGCCTGGTCGAGGCGCAGACCGGCGGCCGGGTCACGCAGGTCGTCCGCCCGGCCGCCGCGGCGGAAAGCTGGCGCATGGCCTTCACCGCGCGCGACGGCGCGGCGCGCATGGCCTTCGTCCGGCCGGATGTCGGGCTGGTGCTCGGCACCAGCCGCGCCGGCGGGCCACTGGAGCTGGTCAAGGAATTGCACAGCCTCAGCGTCCTCGGCCTCCCGGGCAATCTGCTGATCGAGCTCGTCGCGGGCTGGGCGATCCTGCTCGTGCTGACCGGCTTCTACCTCTGGTGGCCGCGCGCCGGGGGTCGGGCGCTGTCGCTGGCCGGGCGGCTCGGCGAGCGGCGCTTCTGGCGCAATCTCCACGCCTCGGTGGGCGCGCTGGCGGGAAGCGTGATCCTGTTCCTCGCGGTCACCGGCATGCCCTGGACCGCCTTCTGGGGCGCGGGCTTCCATGCCGTCGTCGCGCGCCAGCAGATCGGCCGCCCGCCGGCGCCCGCGCCCCAGGCGCACGGCCATGACGCGCATCTTCCCTGGAGCCTGCGCGGCGCGCCGCAGCCCCCGGCCTCGACGCATGGCGACCTCGGCCCCGGCCGCGCCGTGGCGGCGGCGGAAGCGCGCGGGCTGGCCGCGCCCTGGATCCTGGACCTCCCCGCCGCGCCCGGCCGCCCCTACCGGCTGTCGGCGGCGGCGGAGCGCACCGGGGACGTGCGCATCCTTTATATCGACCCGGCCGACGCGCGGGTGCTGCAGGACATCGGCTATGCCGATTTCGGGGCCGGCGCGCGCGTCTTCGAATGGGGCATCTACACGCATCAGGGCCGGCAATATGGCGAGCTCAACCGGCTCGTCATGCTGGCCGGCTGCATCGGCCTGCTGCTGCTCGCGCTGACCGGGCCGATCCTGTGGTGGAAGCGCCGCGGCCGCGGGGCGTCGGCCGGGCCGGGGGACGGGCGGCGCGCGAAGGGCGGCCTGATCGTCGCGGCCACGATCGGCATCCTGTTCCCGCTGACCGGCGCGTCGATGCTCCTTGCCACGGGCCTCGCCGCCCTGCTGCGCCGGCTGCGGGCGGCGCCGGGCTGAGTCAGGTTCGCCCGGCCCAGGCGATCAGCGCCCAGGCGAACAGGGTGATGACGCAGAAGATCGTCCAGGACCAGATCAGGTGGACGCCGGCGAGGTTGAAGTGCACGGAGCTGGCCTGCACCCAGTCGGCGAGCGCGCCGCCGCCGCCGCGAAAGGCCCAGGGGAGGCCGAGCGCGGCGATGCCGCCGGCGATCACCGCCTTGGCCAGCGCCATGTCAGGCGCCTCCCCGGCGTTTGTGGTTCGCTACGATGCCGTCGAGCCGTCTGGTCATGCCCGCTCACCTCGCGCGCCGGCTTCGGGCGCCGGCGCTCGCCCGCCGGTATGGCAGGTGATTACGAACGGAAAATGAATCTCGCGGCACGCGGTTCCCGGCTGGGGCCGGCGGCACGGCTCAGGCGAGCATGCCCAGCGGATCCTCGACCAGCTGCTTGAACGCCTTCATCAGCCGCGCCCCGTCGGCGCCGTCGATGGCGCGGTGGTCGAAGCTGCCCGTGGCGCTCATCACCGTCGCGATCTGCAGGGCGTCGTCGACGACATAGGGTCGTTTCTCGCCGGCGCCGATCGCCATGATCATCGCCTGCGGCGGATTGATCACCGCGTCGAACTGCTTGATCCCGAACATGCCCATGTTGGAGATGCTCGCGGTGCCGCCCTGATATTCGTGCGGCTGCAGCTTGCCCTCCTTGGCGCGGCCGGCCAACTCGGTCATCTCCTTCGAGATGGCGGACATGGTCTTGGTGTCGGCGCCCTGGATGATCGGGGTGATCAGCCCGCCCGGGATCGAGACCGCGACCGAAATGTCGGCGCGGCTATATTTGAGCAGTTGGTCGCCGGAGATGGAGACGTTGCACTCCGGCACCTCGACCAACGCGACGGCGAGCGCCTTGATCAGCATGTCGTTGACGCTGAGCTTCACGCCGCGACTCTCGAGGCCCTTGTTGAGCTCGCCGCGCAGCTTCAGCAACGCGTCGAGGCGGACGTCGACGGTGAGGTAGATATGGGGGATGGTCTGCTTCGCCTCGGTGAGGCGGCGCGCGATCGTCTTGCGCATGTTGGAGAGCTTGACCGCCTCGTGCGGGATGTCGGTCTCGACCACCGCCGGGGCGGCGACATGCGGCGCGGCGGCCGACGCCGGTGCCGGGGCGGATTCGGGGCGCGCGGGCGCCTTGCCGGCGGCGCCGTCCACGTCCGCCTTCACGATCCGGCCGCCGGGGCCGGAGCCGCTCAGGCCGCCGAGGTCGATGCCCTGCTGCTCGGCGAGGCGGCGGGCCAGCGGGCTCGCCTTGACCCGGTCGCCGCTGCTTGCGGCGGGGGCGGGCGTCGGCGCGGGAGCAGGCGCGGGCGCGGGAGCCGCGGCGGCCGGCGCCGGGGCGGGTGCGGGCGCCGGGGCCGGGGCCGGGGCGCTGGCCGCCGCGCCGGCATCCTCGCCCTCGCCCGCGATCAGGGCGATCACCGTGCCGACCTTCACCTCGTCCGTGCCCTCGGCGACCAGGATCTTCGCGATCGTGCCCTCGTCGACCGCCTCGAATTCCATGGTCGCCTTGTCGGTCTCGATCTCGGCGAGGATGTCGCCCGAAGCGACCGTATCGCCCTCCTTCACCAGCCATTTGGCCAGCGTCCCCTCCTCCATCGTGGGCGAAAGGGCGGGCATTTTGAGCTCGATCGGCATGGAACGGGCTTTCCTTCTGGGCAACCGGGGAACGCCTGCCGCTCAAACAGCAAAGGCGGGGCGATGGTCAAGCCCGTCCTGAGCCGGTCGAAGGAGGCCGCTTGCCAGAAGCGGCGAACTGGCGCAGGCGTTCCATCGAAAAGGAGAGGCGATGCGGTCCTATCTGGTGGTGATGGACGAGACCGAGGAGGCGCGGGCGGCGCTGCGCTATGCGGCGCGGCGCGCGGCGCGAACCGGCGGCAGCGTCGAGCTGCTCGCGCTCATCGAGCCCGCCGAGTTCGTGCAATGGGGCGCCGTCCAGGAGGCGATGGAGGAGGAGGCCCGGCTGCGCGCCGAGGCGATGCTCGTCCAGGCCAAGGACGCGGTCGTCGAGGAAGCCGGGATCAAGCCGAAGGTCACCGTCCGCCAGGGCGAGCCGGTCAAGGCGGTCGCGAGCCTGATCGAGGAGCGCGACGATATCGGCGCCCTGGTGCTCGCTGCCGCGGCCGAAGGCGGGCCCGGCCCCCTGATCAGCCATTTCGCGGGCCAGGCGGCCGGCAGCCTGCCCTGCCTCCTGATCATCGTGCCCGCGGCGCTCGACGAAGAGACGCTCGAACGCCTGACCTAGGGTTCCGACGACGACTCGATTTAGATCGACCCGAAAGAGTCATCGCGGCGAAGGCCGGGACCTGTGCACACGGAAAACCGAAGGAAAGACGGTGGCGCTGGTCGCGCTATTTCCGGCCGTCAAGCTAATGAGAGCGTGATCCAGTTGGGTCGGACCGCTCTCCGTTCGCCCTGAGCCTGTCGAAGGGCCTTCCTTCTTATCGCCCAAAGGAAGAGGGGGCTTCGACAGGCTCAGCCCGAACGGTGGCAAGTTTCAAACTTGGTGAATTCGGCTCCAATCGAACCCGCACCCCCGGGGCCTGAATCGGAAGGCCCTCCCCGGTTTCCCGGAGAGGGCCTCCATTCCCCCACCCTTGCTGGATCAGCCGCGCTCGCCCGGCGGCGGCCGGCGCGGCGGCGCGGGCCGCGGCGCGGGACGGCGCACGGCCGGACGCGGCGCCGGGGCGCAGGCGCAGCGCGCGCGGCGCGGCCTGGTGGCGCGGCGCCGGGCCTGCCGAACCTCGACATATTCCTCGGTGATCTCCTCGACATAGCCGGTGCTGCCAGTGGTCGTCACTGTCTCGATCACGATCGGATAGGCGTAATGGCCATAGCCGTAGCCGCCGCCATAAACGTGGGTCGTGCCGCCAGGCCCGCCCGGAGGCGGCCCGTAGCCCGGAGGCGGCGGCGGGCCGTAGCCCGGCGGGGGCGGGCCATAGGCATAGCCGCCATGGCCGCCGCGGCTCTCGCCATGCTCCTCATAGGCATAGCCTTCCTCGTCGGCCTCGTAGCCCTCGTCGCTGTCGCGCCAGGCGCCGCGATAGCCGGGGATGCCGTCATGGTCCTCCCACTCCTCGCCATAGCCGTTCCAGTTCACGCCATAGCGCTCGCCGAGGATGCGGCCATGGCCGTCGACCAGATAGGCGTCGTCATAATAGCGCACCCAGCGCTGGTCCTGGCCCGGCGCGGCGAAGCCATAGGCCTGCCAGTTGCCGACGTAGAATTGCGGCGCGAACCAGAAGCTGTTGATGAAGCCGCCGCGGCGCAGCCGCTCGTAGCGCCAGTTGCGGCCGGGATGCCGGCCCCAGCGATGGAAGTTGAAATTGCCGCCGCGGACATGGCCGCCGCGCACGTGCCCGCCGGCCTGGAAGCCGCCGCCCGTCCGCACCTGGCCGCGCATGTGGGGGCCGCGCATCTGCACATTGGGGGCCCGCATCTGCACGTTGGGCGCGCGCATCTGGACGTTCGGGCCGCGCATCTGGACGTTGCCGCCGCCGCGCCAGGTGGCGCCGGGACGGGCCCCGGGGGCGGGCTGGGCCGTGGCGACGCCGGCAATGAGCATGGTGCTCGCCGCCAGCAGGGTGAGGCTCAACTTGCGCATGAAGGTAATTCCCCTTGTTCGCGAGTGCCGCCCCGCCGTGAAGTTGGAGCGTCGTGAACCGGCCTTTTACCCCCTCGTTCCCTCCTCCGCCATGCCGGCAAGTGCCGTTTCGAGACGCTGTATCAGTTTGACACAGCCCGAAACGTCTTCCTGATCGAAGCGGCCGGGGACGGGGCTGTCGAGGTCCAGCACCCCGGCCAGCCGGCCGTCCGCGACGATCGGCACGACCAGCTCCGAGCGGCTGGCGGCGTCGCAGGCGATGTGGCCGGGGAAAGCGTGGACGTCCGCGACGCATTGCGGTTCGCGGGTCGCCGCCGCCGCCCCGCACACGCCCTTGCCGAAGGGAATGCGGATGCAGGCCGGCCGCCCCTGGAACGGCCCGAGCACCAGTTCGCCGCCGACATTGCGGTAGAAACCGGCCCAGTTGAGCTCGGGCAGGCTCTCCCAGAGCAGCGCCGCGACATTGGCCATGTTGGCGACCGCGTCCGGTTCGCCGGCGGTGAGGGCGACGGCGGCGTCGGTCAGCTCCGCATAGAGCGTCGCCTTGTCGGCCGCCTCGATCCTGAAGTCGTACATTCGTAGCTCCTCAAATCCTCCCCGTGCCGGAGAGGAACTAGTCCAGACTCACCTTCCCGCGGCCTGCCTTGATCGAGCCTCGCTGTTTCTTCGCATCCACCCGCTTCGCCTTGGCGGCACGGCTGGCCTTGGTCTTGATCCGCTTGACGGGCCGCACATGGGCCTTCTCGATCAGGTCCGCCAGCCGCGCCCGCGCATCCTCGCGGTTCGCCTCCTGCGTGCGGAAGCTGCGCGCGGTGATCACGATCTCGCCCGCGCTCGTCATCCGGCTGCCGGCCAGCGCCTTCAGCCGCTGATAGACGTCCGGCGCCAGCTCCAGCCTGAAGACGTCGCAGCGCAGCTGGCAGGCGGTCGCCACCTTGTTGACGTTCTGCCCGCCGGGCCCGGACGCGGCCAGGAACGTCTCGGACAGCGCCTCTTCGGGGAGCTCAAACGGCATCGGCCGTTCCGAGGTCGAGGTCGCCGAAGCCGGCGCTGACGAAGGTCGGCGGTAGTGGCGCCGTCGCCTCGACCGGCGGCTTCGCCCCGCGATCGACCTTCAGCGACAAGGCATGGAGCAGCATCGGCCCCCGGCCCGCGCCGTAGACCGGGTCGCCCGAGATCGGCACGCCGATGCCCGAGGCCGCATGGACCCTGATCTGATGGGTGCGCCCCGTCTCCGGCGTGAAGACGATGACCGCCCGTCCGTCCTTCACGGCGGCGACCCGCCAGTGCGTCACCGCCTGTTTGCCCTTCGGCTCCGCCACCATCCGCCAGCCCTCGGCCGCGGTCGAGACCTTGCCCAGCGCCATGTCGACCGTGCCGCTCTCCGCCTTCGGCACGCCGTCCAGCACCGCGACATAGGTCTTCCCAACCCTTTTCTCCTCGAAGGCGCGCTGGAAGGCCTTGTGCGCCTTGGGATTGCGCGCGAGCAGCAGGCAGCCGGACGTGTCGCGATCGAGCCGGTGCACGGGCAGAGGCAGCCGCTGAAATCCGAAACGAAGATGGTGAAAATAGTCTTCCAGGCTCTCGCGGGTCCGCGCACCCGGGTGCACGGCGAGGCCGGCCGGCTTGTCGATGACGATCGCCTCGCCGTCTATGTATAAGACCCTGTCGTCCCAGAAGCGCATTCCATGGGCCCTGCCACCTCTGTGGCCGTCGCGCAACGATCCAGGCTTAGTCCCGGATTCTACGGTATTAATACGAAATTAACCTTTTGCCTTCACACCGGTAAAGATTAATGAGCGTCGAAGGGGCCGGGGCGATTGGCTCCTCGCGACAGGAGGCCATTTCCATGCGCGTGCTGCTGATCGAAGACGAGCCGACGACGGCCAAGGCCATCGAGCTCATGCTCAATAACGAAGGCTTCAACGTCTATACGACGGATCTGGGCGAAGAGGGCTTGGACCTCGGCAAGCTCTATGATTACGACATCATCTGCCTGGACCTGAACCTTCCGGACATGCACGGCTATGACGTGCTGAAGAAGCTCCGGACCGCCAAGGTGGGCACGCCGGTGCTGATCCTCTCCGGCGTCGCCGAGATGGACTCCAAGGTCCGCGCGCTCGGCTTCGGCGCCGACGATTATGTCACCAAGCCGTTCCACCGCGACGAACTGATCGCGCGCATCCACGCCATCGTCCGCCGCTCGAAGGGACACAGCCAGTCGGTCATCAAGACCGGCAAGCTGGCGGTCAATCTCGACGCCAAGACGGTCGAGGTCGACGGGGCCCGCGTGCACCTGACGGGCAAGGAATATGCGATGCTGGAGCTGCTCTCGCTCCGCAAGGGCACGACGCTCACCAAGGAAATGTTCCTGAACCATCTCTATGGCGGGATGGACGAGCCCGAGCTCAAGATCATCGACGTCTTCATCTGCAAGCTGCGCAAGAAGCTCAGCCTCGCGTGCGGCGGCGACAATTATATCGAGACCGTCTGGGGCCGCGGCTATGTGCTGCGCGAGCCCGAGGAAGGCGAAGCGGCCCAGGTCGCCTGACCTTTACGAATTTGCGAGGGGCGAGCCGGCGTCCGCGTGAAAGCGCGGGCGCCGGTTTCTTTTGGGCCGGCCCGTCAGGCCGCCTCCCCGGCGTCGAGCTGGAAGAGCGCCAGCAGCAGGCGCAGCGACAGTGCCTCGTTCGCATCGAAGGGGTTGTTGGTCAGCAGCACGAGGCCGAGGCGGCGCTGACGCGACACCGCCACTAAGGCATTATGGCCGTCCGCCTCGCCTTCGTGCCGGATGATCGTTCCGTGTCGCCCGAACACCGTGACCTGCCAGGCCAAAGCCTGCTGGCGCGGAATGTCGCCGCCAATGAACTCGACATAAGGGCGCAGAAGCATGGCCTCCCACTGCCGGCCGCCGACCAGCCGGGCCGTCGCGTCCCGGTCCATCATCGTCGCCAGGTAGCGGCCAAGGTCCCCTGCGGTCGAAAAGAGGAAGGATCCGCCGACCACCTCTCCCGCCGTCCAGGGCGGAACCCGGCTGATCCGGTCATTACGCTGGTCGAGCACATAACCGGCCGGGACGCGCCCCAACTGCGCCTGCGACGGGCGGAATCTCGTGTCGGCAAGGCCAAGCGGAGCCGCGATTTCGGTAGCGAGCAGTTCCTCCATGCCGCGCCCGCTGGCCAATTCCAGCACGTGCGCGGCGAAATGGAAGCCGAGGTTCGAATAGCTCCACTCCAGCGGCGGGAGCGTGGCCTGCGTCAGCGCGAGGCCGCGCTGGAATTCCGCCCTGCTGAAGCTCGCGGGGTCGGCGATGCCGGGATCGTAGCCGTTGGAAAGCTCCAGCCTCAGATTGCGCCGCGTGGCATTGTCGCGCGGCCACCCCTGCCGGTGCGTCAACAAGGTTCTCAGCGTGACCGGCACTCGCGTCAGCGTCGGATGCAGCGTCACCCCCTCGGGCAGATAGCGTTGCACCGGCGCATCGAGATCGACCACGCCCCGCGCGGCGAGCTTCACCGCCAGGGCGGCCGTGAAGGTCTTTGTCACCGACCCGATCGGGAAGAGCGCGTCGGCTGCGAGGGAGGTGCCCGCCTCCCGATCGGCCTTTCCGAAGGCAGCCTGGTAGACTAGCCTCCGGTCCTTCACGATCGCGACCGAGAAACCTCCGGGAAGCTCCCACTCCTCAAGCGCCCGCCTTACCAGAGGCGCGATGCGCTGCTCGAGCCGCGCGGCGAGAGCTTCGGCTCCACCCGCGTCCCGCGCGGACAGCCTCATCGGAGCGAATGCCACGGCCGTCGCGGCGGCGCTCGCTGCCAGAAACCGCCGCCGATCCATCCTGCCTCGGAGGGCCTAGAACAACGCCGCCAGCGCCGGCTTCAGAATCAGCACGATCCCGACCACGCTGACGATCCAGGCGAGGCTCCGGACCACGGGCACGCCGAGCGCGTAAAGCGGCAGATAGGCGACGCGGCCGCCGAGCCACAGCCAGGCGCCGAGCTTCGTCCCATCCGTCGTGCCGACGGTCATCGCGAGGATGACGGCGGCGATGAAGATCGGGAAGGTCTCGAAGAAGTTCGCCTGCGCCCGCGCCAGCCGGCCGCCAAGCGGGCTGATCGGCGGCAATTCCTCGTCGCGCGCGCCCATGTTCCACTTCGTGCCATATTGCCGCGTCTTGACCTGCACGGCGGCGAAGATGTGGACGAAGGCGAGGATGCAGCCCCAGGCGAGGACGGCGAGTTCCGTCGGGAGGATCGTTGGCATGGCGGAACGATAGTCCTCGCGCGTACGTCCGTCACGCCGATAAGTTGCTGCAGTGCGGAATCGGTTTGCCCGTCCCGGCCTTTCGTGCATTGTTGCGGGGCGCCGCGCATCCGCGGAGCGGAAGAGCGAGGGGCGATGGCGAAAAAGCGGGCGTTCGACGAGCTCTGGGGAGACAGCGGCGACCGCACGCCGCGTCCCGATTTCGAGTCCGTCGCTGCCTGGCTTTCGGACCTCAGCGCCGCCGAACTGCTCCGTCGTCAGCAGGCCGCCGAGGCCGCCTTCCGCTCGCTGGGCATCACCTTCGCCGTCTATGGCGACGAGGAAGCCGCCGAACGGATCATCCCCTTCGACATCATCCCGCGCGTCTTCTCCGCCCGCGAATGGGCGAACCTTTCCGCCGGGCTCGAGCAGCGCGTGCGGGCGATCAACCTGTTCATCGACGACGTCTACGGCGCGCGGAAGATTCTCGCCGACAAGGTGATCCCGGCCGATATCGTGCTCGGCAACAGCCAATATTGCATCCCCGTCGCCGGAGCCCGGCCGCCGCACGGCGTCTATGCCCATATTTGCGGGATCGACCTGGTGCGCACCGGTCCGGACGACTTCTTCGTGCTGGAGGACAATGCCCGCACGCCGTCCGGCGTCTCCTACATGCTGGAGAACCGGGAGGCGATGCTTCGCCTCTGCCCCGAATTGTTCGACGCGCTTCCGGTCGAGCCGGTGGATTCCTATCCGGAGCTGCTGCGCGAGACATTGCAGTCGGTCTCGCCCGGCCGCGGCGACGCCTGCTGCGTGCTGCTCACGCCCGGCCATTTCAACTCGGCCTTTTACGAGCACAGCTTCCTCGCCGACAATATGGGCATCGAGCTGGTCGAGGGGTCGGACCTCGAGGTGGACGACGACCAGGTCTGGATGCGCACCATCCACGGCCGGCTGAAGGTCGACGTCATCTACCGCCGCATCGACGACGCCTTCCTCGATCCACTCGTCTTCCGGCCGGACAGCGCGCTCGGCGTACCGGGGCTGATGGCCGCCTATCTCGCCGGCAACGTCACCATCGTGAACGCGCCCGGCACCGGCATCGCCGACGACAAGGCGATCTACTCCTACATGCCGGAGATCGTGCGCTATTATACGGGCGAGGAGCCGAAGCTCCCCAATGTCGAGACGTTCCGCTGCCGCGAGCCCGGCGCGCTCCAATATACGCTCGACAATCTCGAGCAGCTGGTCGTGAAGCTGGTCGACGGCTCGGGCGGCTACGGCATGCTGGTCGGCCCGACCGCCTCCAAGCAGGAGATCGAGGATTTCCGCGCCGCGCTGAAGGCGGAGCCGCAACGCTATATCGCCCAGCCGACGCTCGCCCTTTCCACCGTGCCGACCTTCACCGACAGCGGTCTGGCGCCGCGTCATGTCGATTTCCGGCCGTTCGTGCTGACTGGCAGCGAGGGCGTCACCATCGTCCCCGGCGGCCTGACCCGGGTGGCGCTGCGGGAGGGGTCGCTGGTCGTGAATTCCAGCCAGGGCGGCGGCACCAAGGACAGTTTCGTCCTCGCCGCGGAGGACGCGGTCCCGAGCCCCGGAGGTGCCGGCTGATGCTGTCACGCACCGCCGCCCATCTCTACTGGATCGGCCGCTACATGGAGCGGGCCGAGTTCGCCACGCGCCTGATCGAGGCCACGATCAGGCTCGCCGCGCTCGGCGACCATGAGGAGAGCGAGCAGGCCTGGCGCAGCGCCCTTTCCGTGGTCGGCGCCGCCCAATCCTTCCGCGCCACGGGCGAGAGCTTCAGCCCGGCCAATGTCCGCCGCTATCTGACCCTCGCGACCGAGAATCCGGGGTCGGTCCGCTCCTGCCTCGCCACCGCCCGGGACAATGCGCGGGCCGCGCGCACCGCGCTGACCGTCGAATGCTGGGAGGCGATCAACCGCGCCTGGCTGATCATCCGCGACCGCACCAAGCCCGGCGGCGTGCAGCAGAGCCTCAACCTCATGGACAGCCTGAAGGCCGAGATCCGCGGCTTCGAGGGCGCGCTCAACCGGATGCTGCGCTCCGAGGGCGCCTGGTTCATGCAACTCGGCGCGGCGATCGAGCGCGGCGACAACACGGCGCGCCTTCTCGACGTCAAATATTACCTCCTCCTTCCGCCCGGCCAGGAGGTCGGCGGCGCGCTCGACCGCGACCAATGGTCGACCCTGCTGCAGATCGTCTCGGCCAAGACCGCCTATCGCCACCTCTATTCCGGCCCGCTCAAGCCCTGGCGCGTGGCCGAGTTCCTGATCTTCCGCAACGAGATGCCGCGCTCGCTGGCCGCTTCGGCCGGCGAGACGGTCGACCTATTGTCCGATTTCGCCAACCGCTTCGGCCGGCAGGGCCCCGCCGACCGGCTCGCCCGCAAGCGGCTGGACCGCATCGCAGCGCTGCGTATCACGCATATCGTGCAGGAAGGGCTGCACGAATGGCTGCACGCTTACATCCGCGACAATGCCGCGCTCGACCAGGCGATCGCGCGCCAGTTCCGGTTCGCCTGATGCGCCTCTCCGTCCATTATTCCACCACCTACACCTATGCCGAGCCGGTCCGCCGGGTCATCCAGCTGCTGCGCGTCGAGCCGCTCAGCTTCGCCGGCCAGTCGGTGCTCGACTGGCGCGTCGACGTCGACCAGGACGCCAAGCTGCGCGAGGGGCGCGACGGCTATGGCAACGTCATCCACATGCTCTATGTCGACAGCCCGGTCTCGAGCCTCACCCTCTCCATTTTCGGGCGCGTGCTGACCGAGGACAAGCACGGTATCGTCCAGGGCCTGCCCTACGACCTGCCGTCCGAAATCTTCCTGCGCGCGACGCCGCTGACCCAGCCCGGGCCGACGATCCAGGCCCTGGCCGACGCCTCGGCGGGCAAGGGCGGGACGATCGAGCGCCTGCATCGGCTGGTCGGCACGATCCACCGGCGGCTGCGCTTCGATACGGACGCGACCGAGGTCGAGACCAGGGCGGAGCAGGCGGCGGCGGAGGGCCATGGCGTCTGCCAGGATTTCGCCCATATCTTCATCGCCGCCGCGCGTCTGTCCGACATCCCGGCCCGCTACGTCTCCGGCCATCTCTTCCGCCGCGACGGCCGGCACGAGCAGCAGGCGGCGCATGCCTGGGCGGAGGCCTGGGTCGACGATCTCGGCTGGGTCGCCTTCGACCCGGTCAACGGGATCAGCACGGACGACGCCTATCTGCGCGTCGCCTGCGGGCTCGACTATCGCGACGCCGCGCCCATCGCCGGCGCGCGTTCGGGTGGCGGCGACGAGCGACTCACGGTAGAGGTGCGCGTCAGCGATGCGGCGGCGGGGCAAAGCCAGTCGCAGGCGCAGAGCTGACGGACGGACAGATGAGAGGGTTGCGGCGCGGATGACCTACTGCCTTGGCATGCTGCTGGACGCGGGGCTGATCATGATCGCCGACACCCGCACCAATGCCGGCGTCGACGACATCTCCTCCTTCCGCAAATTGCACTGCCTCGCGGATACCGAGGACCGCGTCCTCTACGCGGCCTCGGCAGGCAATCTCTCGACCACCCAGACCGTGATCTCCATGCTGCGCGAGGGCATTCCGACCGGCGAGGACGGGGCGATCATGCGCACCATCGCCGAGCCCAATTCGATGTTCCGCGCCGCGCAGCTGGTCGGCGACGCGATGCGGCTCGCCAACGAGACGGTCGGCAAGGCGCTGGCCTCGATCAAGATCTCCGGCTCCTCCTCGATCCTGCTCGGCGGCCGGATCGGCGACGGGCCCCCTGCCCTGTTCCTCATCTACTCCGCCGGCAATTTCATCGAGTGCAAGCCGGACATGCCCTTCTTCCAGATCGGCGAGACCAAATATGGCCGGCCGATGCTCGACCGGACGATCAAGCCGTCGACGCCGCTGCCCGAGGCGATGAAGATCGCCTTCCTGTCTTTCGACTCCTCGATCCGGTCGAACCTCGCCGTGGGGCGCCCGCTCGACCTGATGGTGATGCCGTCGGCGCCGGGCTCGAAGGTGCTGACCCGGCGGATCGGCGAGACCGACCCCTATTTCAACGATCTCTCCGCGCGCTGGGGCGATCTGCTGCACGACGCGGCGGCGACCATCCCCGATCCGCCCTTCATGGCGGACATTGTCGGATGACGGCCTTTGCGACCCTTCGCGCGCACGGCCTCGCCTTTCCCGAGGCGCAGGAGGATTTCCCCTGGGGCCACACCGCCCTGAAGGTCCGCAACAAGACCTTCGTCTGGCTGGACGAAACGGACGGGAAATTCAGTATGACGGTGAAGCTGCCGGTCAGCCGGGACTTCGCCGAGATGTTCGATTTCGCGTCGCCCGCGGGCTACGGTCTCGGCAAGTCGGGCTGGATTTCCTGCCGCTTCGCGCCCGAGGAAACGCCCGATCTCGACCTGATGAAGCGCTGGCTGGCGGAGAGCTATCGCGCCGTGGCGCCGAAGAAGCTGGCCGCCCTGCTTTCCGGGGACGAATAGCCCCGGATTTGCGGTTTCGGCCCCGAGCGCCTATGCTTAACCCATTCTCTTGGAATCAGGATTCCCGATGTCCACCCATCACGATTTTTATTTGGAGCGCGCCGCCGAGGCGCGCCGCGACGCCGATGCCACCCCTCTCCAGAATGTCCGCGACCGCTGCCTCCGCGCCGCCGAGGCCTGGGAGCAGATGGCCGCGCGCGTCGAGCGCACCGGCCGGATGCGCGCCGAGACCGAGGCTCGCAAGGCAGCCACGGCCGAACTGCAGGTCGGCTAATCGAACCCGGAAGGGTGCCGTTTTATGGCGGCGCCATTCTTGCTCGTCAGATGACGGTGAAGTCGCTTGCGATGAGCGGCGCGCCTTGGACGGTTGCGAACAGGATTGCCGCGCCGGCGCCGTTGCCGTCGGCGTCGTAGAAGAGCTGCCCGGTGGCGGCATTGTAGACGATGCGGTCGTCGGCAT
>DATJUQ010000054.1:0-4168 GCA_035502235.1 Allosphingosinicella sp. | reverse complement strand
TCGGCGCCGGACCAGGTTTGGCCTGGTGACGCTGGCAGGCACCGAAGCTGCACCCGCCAATTGCATCGTCCCTACTGCACCGCCTGGGACTGCGCGACCTTCTGCACCGCCGCCATTCCCTCCTCGGGTGTCTTGCTGGCGGCGGCGATCGCTTGCAGGTTGCTCACCAATGCTTCGAACACCACCGGGTTGCCGACCGCGTGCGGATGGGCGGTTTGCAGCTCGGCAATGTAGGTGTCGTACAGCTGCTTCAGGTGCGCCGGCAGCTTGTACGACGGCTTCATCCCGCCGAACGCCGGCAGGTCGTTCAGCTGATCCAGCGCCACCTGCTCGCCCACGCCGCTGATCAGCTCCTTCAGCACGACGCGCGATGCCGCCTCCACCTGGGGCGAGGCCTCGGCGATCTTGGTGATGCCCCAGCCGAGATCGATGCCCCCGAGCACCGGGCTTGGCTTCCCGCCGGGTTCAAGCGCGGGGAAGAAGAACTTGCCGTAGCCCGACATCGTCTTCAGCGCCGGATTGTCGGAGAGCGCGGTCTCCTGCAGCCACCAGGAGCCAAGCGAGATCATGCCGACGCGACCGGCGGCGAACAGGTTGGCGCCGGTCGGGTATTGCAGCGCGCTGAGCGCGCCGGGCTGGACCACATATTCCCTGAACATGAGCTGCCAGAACCTGGCCGCTTCGACCATGCCGGGCTTGTCCCACACCTCAGCACCTTTCTCGGCCGCCATGAGGTCGGGCAGATCCGTCTGCGCCGCGATCTGCATGTACACCCAGCCGTCGAACAGCCCGGTTGCGCCGCCCTGGTAGAAGGGAATGTAGCCGGCGGCACGCAGCTTCCTCGCGTCTGCCACCAGCTCCGCGAAATCCTTCGGCGGCTCGGTGATCTTCGCCTTGGCGAAGGCGGCGCGGTAGTACCAGAGGTTCAGCACCTCGGCTTCCTCCGGCAGCATGTAGAAGCCGTCGTCGCCCTTCGGGTTGCCGAGGCGCGCCTGCTCCAAGAGCGCCGGCGCGAAATGCTTCTGCCAGTCCTTGCCCCATAGAAGCTCTGCCGTGGTCGCAAGATTCTCCAGGTCGCCGCGGTATTCCTGCGTGTAGGCGCCGGGCGGCAGGCCGATGATGTCGGGCAGCCCGCCGGATGCGGAAGCCGCCTTCAGCGCCGTGAAGTAAGCGGTGTGCGGCTGGATCGTGGCGCGCACTTCGATGTCGGGATGCGCCTTCTCGATAGCGGCGACCATCGCGGCCGTGGTGGGCGCCACGGGACTCCACGACCACAACGTCACAACGGTGCGCGCCGGCTGCGCCGAAGCGGCCCCGGCCAGTGCCGTTGCCATGGCCGTCGCAAGCCCCGCGCCGGCGAGCAGCCTGGTCAGCAGCTTGGTCTTCCTGTGCATGGGTTTCCTCCGTTCCGACAGGTGATATTGGTGCAATCCGGTTAGTCCGATCGCCCCTTCGTTTGTTCCGGTAGCGCGACCTCATCGACGCCGAGAGCGCGGCGGCGGGCGCTCGCGAGATGGGCCCGCAAGGAAGCGGAAGCGGCCTCGACGTCGCGTCGTTCGATGCCCTTGAGAATGGCCACGTGTTCGGCGATGGCCGGCGGCAGCGTCGCCGCGGACAAGGTGACGCGGTCGGGCATCATCATGCGAATGCGAATCGAGTTGACCCTGTGGATGTCGGCCACGAGACGATTGGCCATCGCGCCGACCAGCGTGTCGTGGAAGGCCCAATCGATCGCCTGCGCGCGGCCCAGCAGCTCCGGCGTGATGCCGCGTTCCGCTTCCTGGCCGATCTGGTCGAGCAGGGCTCGCTGCTCCCTGACGGCGCTCTCCGGAGCAACGGCGACGAAGCGGGCCAGGGCCGCCAGCTCGATGAGTTCGCGCAATTCGAAGGCTTCGCGCATCTGGTGCACGTCCGGTTGCGCGACCTGCAACCCGCGCTGCGGAATCGCGCGGATCAGGCCCTCCGACTCGAGCCGCGGAATCATTTCGCGAATGGCGCCGAGGGAGAAGCCGGTGAGCGCGGCCAATTCTTTTTGCGTGACGAACTGGCCCGGCGTCAGCTGGCGGTCGATCAGCTGTCGGGTGAATGCGTCATAAGCCTGGCTGCGCATTGCCATCGCGCTGATCCTAGCCTGACATGTTAGTTAGTCAACAGGACCCGAAAAGCCGGGCGTCAGCGGTACTCCTCCTTGGCGTATCGCCGGTGCAGCCAGAGCCAGCCGTCCGGCCGGGCGCCGGCGAGCAGAGGAAAGCAAGGCCACCTTCTGCGCCCGCCGCCTCCAGCCGCTGAGCGAGGTTCACACGAGCGCCGCGCCGGGAAAGAAGGGCGCGAGCAGCGCTCCGAGCCGGGCCGGCTCGTCCCAGGCGAGCGCAACCGTCAGCACCGCGACCCGCTCGCCGAGATGGCGCGGCAGCCGCACCCGGTCCTTTGCCGTGGTGACGGGGCACGCACTGAGGCGCTCGGCCTCGGCGAGCAGGCGCGAAACCTCGCTCTCCCGGTAGGGATGGTGGTCCGCGAAGGCCTGCCGCGCGACCACGAGCGCGCCGGCTTCGTCGAGGGTCGCAAAAAACTTCTCCGGCCGGCCGATCCCGGCGAAGGCGAGCACGCGCCGCCCCTTGAGCGAGGCCGATTCCGGCCCCGGATCGAGCCGCGCCGTCAGCACCGGGAGCCCCTCCGGCAGTGCAGCCCGCGCACCGGTGCGGTCCGGGCCGATCAGCACCGCCGCCCCCGCGCGCGCCGCGGCCGCGGCGATCGGCTCGCGCAGAGGCCCGGCCGGAAAGACGCAAGCGTTGCCGAAGCCCGAGCCGCCGTCGATCACGATGAAGGCAAGCGACTTCCGCAAGCTCGGGTTCTGCAAGCCATCGTCCATCACGAGCGCCGCGGCGCCCGCGGCGAGCGCCGCGCGGGCGGTGGCGGCACGGTCGGCGCCAATCCAGGTCGGCGCCGCTGCCGCGAGCAGCAGCGCCTCGTCGCCGACCAGGGAGGCCTCGTGCCCGGCGATCACGCGGAGCGGGCCGCGCGCCCTCCCGCCATAGCCGCGCGCCAGGATGTGCGCGTCGATCCCTTGGCCGCGAAGCCGGTGCGCGAGGTCGAGCGCCAGCGTCGTCTTCCCTGCGCCGCCCAGCGTCACGTTGCCGCAGCAGAGCACCGGCACGGGCGCGGTGAAGCCGGGCTTCGCCACGCGCGCTGCCGTGAGTCGCGCGGAAATCGCGGCGAACGGGGAGAGCAGCGCCGGCAACACCCCATCACCGCCGGTCCAGAAGCGCGGCGCGCGCAGCACGGAACCTATCCCCTGAGAAGGGCCAGCAGGCGGGCAGCCAGCCGGTCCGGCAGCCCGGAGTCGGTCGCCGTTGCGGCGCGCGCCGCCTCCCCCATCCGCCGCGCCCGCTCCGGGTCCGCGAGCAAAGCCGCGACCCACCTTCCGAGCGCCGCTCCGTCGGCGACGCGGGCAAGGCCGCCCGCCAGCTCGAGGCGCGTGACGGCGGCGGAAAAGTTCTTCGTATGCGGCCCGACCGCGATCGCGCATCCGAGCCGTGCCGGCTCGATCGGGTTCTGCCCGCCTTTTCCGGCGAGGCTTCTGCCCACGAACACGATCGGCGCCAGCCGATAGAGGAGCCCAAGCTCGCCCAGCGTGTCGGCGATATAGACACCGCCGGCCGGCGGGTCCGCCCCCACCGCCCGTCGCGCGGTCCGAAGCCCGGAGAGCTGAGCCGCGATCTCCGGCCCGCGCTCTGGATGGCGCGGGGCGATGATGGTGGCAAGACCAGGAAAGTCGCCGCTCAGCCCGCGATGCACCTCGGCCGCGATCGCCTCCTCGCCGGGATGCGTGCTGGCGGCGAGCCAGCGCGGGCGGGCGCCGAGCAGGGCGGCGAGCCGTTCGCGCTCGCGCTCGTCCACCGGCAGCGGATCGGCGGCCAGCTTGAGATCCCCCGGCACCTCGACCATGGCGGCCCCGAGCATCGAGAGCCGCGCCGCATCGGCCTCCGAGCGCGCCGCGACCAGGCTGAACGCCCCCAAAATCCGCCGGGCGAAGCCGGGTGCGAGGCGCCAGCGCTCGAAGCTCCGCTCCGAAAGCCGCCCGTTCAGCAGTGCGAGCGGAATGCGCCGCGCCGCCGCCGCTTCGATCAGGTTGGGCCAGAGCTCGCTCTCCACGAACGCGGCCGCGTCC
>DATJUQ010000053.1:0-43632 GCA_035502235.1 Allosphingosinicella sp. | reverse complement strand
CGCGCTGGTGCTGAACGGTCCCTTCACCCGCCCGGAGATGCTCTACGACCTGCGCGCCGCGCGGCTCACCATGGCGGGCACCACGATCGAGGGGCTGCAGGCCAGCGGCCGCGCGACCGTGCGCTCCGACGACATCATCGTCCCGGTGCGGGCGCGGGCGGCGCGGATCATCGGCTTCGACGCGATCGCGGGCGGCACTCTCGCCAACGTCTCCCTGGCGGGCCAGATCGGGATCACCGGCACCCGGCTCGTCTCCGACAACATGTTCCTGCGCTCGGACCGGATCGACGCGCGGCTCGCTCTGGCCTTCGATCTCTCCCGCGGCCGCTATCTCGCGGCGCTGCAGGGCCGGGTGAACAATTATCTGGTCGACGGCGTCGGCCTGCTCGACGTCACCACCGATCTGGACATGACGCAGAGTTCCGCCGGCTTCGGCCTGCGCGGCCGCATCGCCGCCCGCACCCGGCGGATCACCAACGAGACGGTCGCGCAGGTGCTTGGCGGCGTCGGCACCGCCACCGCCAACGTCGTCATGGATCCGTCCGGCATCATCCGGGTGAGCGACATCCGGCTTTCGGCGCCGGCCCTCAGGATCACTTCGGGCGGCGGCACCTACCGGCCGAACGGGGCGCTCGACATCCGCGTCGCCGGGGTGAGCCGCGACTACGGGCCGCTGGCGGTGCGCGTCATGGGCACGGCCAGCGCGCCGCGCGTCGAGGTCGCCGCGGCCAGTCCCGGCTACGGCCTGACCGGCATCAGGGCGACGGTCCGCGCGACGCCGCAGGGCTGGGCGCTGATGGCCGAGGGCGATTCGCGTTACGGGCCCTTCACCGCCGACGTCGTCATCCAGTCCAACCGAAGTCCGTTCACAATCCGGGTGAACCGGCTCACTTATGCCGGCATCAACTTTTCGGGGTCGCTCGTCCGCACGGCCGCCGGGCCGTTCCAGGGGCGGCTGACGCTGAACGGGCAGGGCCTGACCGGCAATGTCGCGCTCGCCGCCGCCGGCCGCCGCCAGCGGATCGAGGTGGTCGCCGACGCCAATGCGGCCCGGACGCCGGGCGACAATCCGATCATCCTGCAGCGCGGCTATGTCCGGGCGACGATCCTGCTGCCGAGCAACGACCGCGAGACGATCGAGATCGGCGCCGACGCCCAGCTGGCCGGGCTGACCGCCGACGATCTGATGGTCCAGCGCGCGCGGGTCCAGGTCGATTTCCGCGGCGGCGTCGGCACCGGCCAGCTCTTCGCCGAGGGCCGGCGGGGCGTGCCCTTCCGGATCGCGGCCAACGGCCGGCGCGAGGGCGATCAGGCGCAGCTCGCCATGCAGGGCCAGATCAACAACATCCCCTTCCGCTTTGCCCAGCCGGCGGTGCTTCGGCAGGAGGGCGGCGACTGGGTGATGCAGCCGGCCACCATCGCGCTGCAGCAGGGCCGGGTGCGGCTCGCCGGGCGCTACGGCAACGGCCTCACCATCCAGGCGCGGCTCGACGAGCTGGACCTCTCCATCCTCAACGCCTTCTCCCCGGGTCTCGGCATTGGCGGCCGGGCCTCGGGCAGCTTCGACTTCAACGAGCCGTCCGACGGCGCCTTCCCACGCGCCGAGGCGCGGCTCAACATCACCGGCTTCACCCGCACCGGCATCGCCGTCCGCTCCACCCCGGTCGACATCTTCCTCGCCGGCGCGCTGACCCCGGAGGGCGGTCAGGCGGGCGCGATCATCCGTCGGGGCGGCACGGTCATCGGCCGGGCGCAGGCGCGGCTGCAGCCGCTGGGCCCGCGAGAGGGCGGCTGGCGGGAACGGCTGTTCGCCGCGCCGCTGCAAGGCGGGGTGCGCTATAGCGGGCCCGCCGACGTGCCCATGTCCTTCGCCAACCTGCCGGGCCATCAGCTCACCGGCCCGGTCGGCCTCGCCGTCGATTTCAGCGGCCGGGTGCAGTCGCCGGTCTTCACCGGCGGCGTGCTGCGCGCCAACAACCTCACTTATGTCAACGAGGCCTATGGCACGCGGATCACCAATCTCGCGGTCAACGGCCGCTTCGACGGCTCGCAGCTCGTCATCGAATCGCTGACCGGCCGCGCCGGCGACGGCACGATCCAGGGCAGCGGCACGATCGGCCTCGCCGCCGCCGCCAACTTCCCGATCGACCTCAACGTCAGCTTCCAGAATGCTCGGCTCGCGCGCAGCGACGACATCAGCGCCACGGCCACCGGACGCCTGCGCATCCTCAACAATGCCGCCGGCGCCTCGATCGAGGGTGAGCTCAATCTCGGCGAGGTCCGCTACGAGCTCATCCAGGAAGCCGCCGCCGATATCCCGCAACTCGCCGGGGTCCGGCGTCGCGGCGAACCCTTGCGGCCGCCCATTGAGCAATCGGCGGATGCGCGCGTGCCGAGCATCTGGCGGCTCAACATCCGCCTGATCGCCGACAACCGCATCTACGTCTCCGGCATGGGCATGGAATCGGAATGGCGGGCCGAGGATCTGCGCGTCACCGGCACCACCGCCACCGCCCAGTTCGTCGGCCAGGTGCGGCTCATCCGGGGCACGCTCGGCCTTGCCGGCCGCCGCTTCCGGCTGGACAGCGGCGAGGTCACCTTCGCCGGCGCGCGGCCGCCGCGGATCGAGCTGGCGGCGACGGCGGACATCGACAATGTCGAGGTCGGCATCAACGTCTCGGGCAGCTCGGCCGCCCCGCAAATCGCCTTCACCTCCTCGCCCGGCCTGCCGCAGGACGAGATCGTCTCGCGCATCCTCTTCGGCAGCTCGGTCACCGAGATCAGCGCGATCCAGGCGGTCCAGCTCGCCGCCTCGCTCAACTCGCTGCGCGGCGGCTCGGGCGGGCTCAATCCGCTCGGCCGGCTCCGCTCCGCGACCGGGATCGACCGGCTGCGCATCATCGACGCCGACACCGCCACCGGCCGCGGCACCGCCGTCGCCGCCGGCATGTATCTTAGCGATGACATCTATGTTGAGATCATCACCGACGCGAAGGGCTATACCGCCACCCAGATCGAGATCTCGCTCTCGCGCACCCTCTCCCTGCTCTCGCAATTCGGTACGAACAGCGGGACGAACGTGAACATCCGCTACAACCGGGATTATTGAGCGGCGGTCAGGCGATGGCTGGGGAGGTGGTGCCCAGGGGCGGAATCGAACCACCGACACCGTGATTTTCAGTCACGTGCTCTACCAACTGAGCTACCTGGGCGCATCCGCGAACGCGGAAGTAGGGGCCTATAGAGGCGGTTAGCGCTCGCTGTCCAGCCCATCCTGTTCGAGGCCGGGAAGGTCCGGATCGGCGGGCGTGCCGGGGACGCGATAGCCCTCGTCAAGCCAGTTGAGCAGATCGCGGTCCTTGCAGCCCTGCGAGCAGAAGGGCTTGTGCGCGGGATCGGCGGGCTTGCCGCAGAGCGGACAGGCGTCAGGCTTGGAGGGGCTGGGCATGGACCTGCGATATGGCGAGGCCGGGATTGGGGAGCAAGACCACTTCGCCGCCGGTGCGGCGCTGCAGCTCGGCAAGCCAGAGCGGCCGCGCCCTGAGCTGGAGAATGATGCGGGGCGCGGCGTGGAGGCCGACCTTGCCCTGCAGCCTCTCGGCCCGGCGCAGCAGGGCGCGGATCGCGGCGGCGGCGGGATCCGCCTGCAGGATCTCCGCGATGGAGGGGCGGACGCGCCGGCGCACGATCTGCAGGAAGCCGAACCCGTTCACGGCCGTCCGCTCGAATGGCTGCGGGAGGATCGCGTCGACGGCCGCGGCCGCGGCCTGGCGCCGGTCGCGGGGCAAAGTGGGCAGGTCGATGCCGATCGAGCCGGCAATGCCGAAGCGCCGGATCGCGCGGGCCGCGGCCCGCGCGCCGGCCTCGGCCAGAGCGTCCGGGGGCAGCGCGCCGTCCACGTCGAAGAGGGTCATGGCGGGCGTCAGGCTCATGCGCAGGGCGCCGCCCTCGAACGGGATCTCGCCGGTCGCGGCCTCCTCCAGCAGTTCGGACCAGCCGGCCTGCTCGAACAGATCCTCGCCGGGGCGCGGCCTTCGCCCGCCGCAGCGTTCCGCGAGGGTCGGGCCGGGAGCAGGCGGCAGCGCGGTCGGGCGCAGCCTGGGCGGCTTGGGCCGGCCCGGCTCGGGCAGCGCCTCGCGCACGACCTCGGCGCGGAACGTGGCGCCCTCGCTGACCTTCGGCAGCGGCTCGACCACCGCCTCGCCGCCCTCCGGCAGCCTGGCGATGCCGGCGGTGCTGACGAGCTTCGCGTCGATCACCGCCCCGGCCCTGAGGCCCGGCAGCTCGATCTCCGCCTCCAGGATGCGGCCGTCCTCGACCAGGATCGCGCGATTCTCGCCGATCCCTTCCTCGTAGAGCCACTCAGCCAAGGGGATATCCCGCCGCCCTGAGCAGGGCGCGGGTCTCGTAGACGGGCAGGCCCATCACGCCGGAATAGGAGCCGCTCAGCGCCCGGACCAGGGCCTCGGCGCGGCCCTGGATCGCATAGCCGCCCGCCTTGCCGCGCCACTCGCCGCTGGCGAGATAGGCGTCGATCTCCTCGGCGCTCAGGCGCTTGAAGGTCACGATCGAGCTGGAGAGCCGGTGGCGCGCCTTGCCCTCGGCGTCGATCAGGGAAACCGCGCAGTGGACGCGGTGGCGGCGGCCGGAGAGCAGCGCGAGGCACTGGCGGCCCTGCGCCTCCGTCTCCGCCTTGGGCAGGATGCGCCGGCCGGCGGCGACGACCACGTCCGCGGCCAGGGTCAGCGCGCCGGGCGTGGCCACCTTGGCGGCCTTGGCGGCGGCGACGCGGCGCACATAAGCGACGGGCAATTCGCCCTTATGTTCGGTCTCGTCGATGTCGGCGGGGATGACGGCGTCGGGCACGACCCCGATCCGCGCGAGCAATTCCAGCCGGCGCGGGCTCTGCGAGGCGAGGATCAGGCGCATGGCGCGCAACCCGTCCTATTTGAATCGGTAGGTAATCCGACCCTTGGTCAGATCGTAGGGCGTCAACTCGACCAGCACCTCGTCGCCGGTCAGCACGCGGATGCGGTTCTTGCGCATTTTGCCGGCGGTGTGGCCGAGGATCTCGTGGCCGTTCTCGAGCTTCACACGGAACATGGCGTTGGGCAGCAGCTCGACCACTTGCCCCCGCATCTCCAGCAATTCTTCCTTGGCCATTCACATCTTTCCGGAAAATTGTGCGGAGCCCCTTAGCTGCTCACCGCCAAAATGGGAAGCCGCGCGGCGTCACTCGTCGAGCCGAAAATGGACGTCCGGCAGCGCGATCCACATGTAGGGCGTCGGCTGATCCGGGCCCAGATCCACCGGCCGGAGCGGCCGCGTCAGATAGACACGGCGCACCATGGCGACCAAGGTCCGGGGCTGATCCGGACCGACGATCACCGGCTCGGTGAGGAGGATCCGCCCGCTCGGACCGATCAGGGCGCGCAGCCGGACCGTGCCTTGCTCGCCCGCGCGCATGCCGGCGGCCGGATAATCGTCGTCGGACAGGCTCGGCGCGAGCCGGCGGCGCAGCGCCCGCGCGGCTTCGTCGCTCGCATTGGCCGGCGCGCGGCCGCCATTGGCCTCGCGCACCGCCGCCATCAGCTCCGCGACGGCCGCGTGGCCCTGCTCCCAGGCGACGATGCCCAGCAGCTCGATCGCCTCCTCGCGCTGCTCGGGCGACGGGTTTGCGGCCAGCTGGCGGCGGGCATAGGCGCGAAGCACGCCGCGGGCATCGGCCTTCGCCTCGCTGAACATGGCGAGCCGCCGCAGCGCCGTCAGCGCCGCCGCCCGCGCGGTGGGATCGTCGCCCTCGAAGTCGATCCTCGCCCGGAGGACGGCAGCATTGGCGTTGCTTCCCCCCTGCAGAAGGGCAAGCGCCGCCGCGCGATTGTGGCTGCCCTGCGCGTAGAGGGCCTGGGCGAGCAAGGCGCGGACATGGTGGTGCTGCGGATTGGCGCTGGCCGCATAGGGCCTGAGGAAGGCGATCGTCGCCGGTCGAGTCAGATAAAGGTCGCGGCTCGCGCCATCGGGGAAAGGCGGGTCGGCGAAGCCGGCGGGGGACAGGAGCCAGGCGCGGCGACGCTCCTCGAGCGCCCGCGCCGGATTGGCCGCGACGCCGACGCCCTGCTCGTAAAGCTCGGCGAGCAGGCCGTGCGCCTCCAGGCTCTCGGAGCGCCTGAGCCCGGCCACCCGCCGCGCGATGGCGAAGGCCAGTGCGGGCCGCACCGGACAATAGCGGCCGGTCCGCACCAGCCCGGCGAGCTCGCGCGCATTGTCGATCAGCCGCCGGCCTTCCCATTCGCTGATCCCGCCGAAGTCCGGAATGTCAGGGCAGGCGCGCTCCACCTGGGCGGCGAGGCGAACGATGACCCGGTCGCCGGGATCGGGCCGCGCCGCCGTCGCCGGCGCCTGCGCGGCCGCGAGCAGGAGGAAGGCGAACGGCGCGCTCAGCGTGGCGCCGCCGCGGCCGGGACGGGCGGTCCCGCTGGATTGTGCCGGGCGAGGAAGGCGTCGATCCGGCGCATGAAGTCGGCCGAATCCGACACCTTTGAAAAGCCGTGCCGCGCGTCGGGGTAGAAAGCCGATTCGACGGGGAAGTTGCGCCGGGTCAACGCATTGACCATGTCGCGCGCCTGATCGACGGGAACGCGCGGGTCGCGCTCGCCATGGCCGATCAGCAGCGGCACCGTCAGCCGGGCCTGCTGGCGCAGCGGCGAGACGGAATCGAGGTCGCGCGCCTCCTCGCCGGCCAGCTGCCGCTGCCATTCGCGGATATAGCGCGGCGCGATCACGTAGCGGGCGTCGTAGCGGATCATGCGCCGCATGTCCGTCGGGCCGGCCCAGCTGATCGCGCAGCGATAGCGGGTCGGGCTGCGGATCGCCGCCCACATCGCGGCATAGCCGCCATAAGACGAGCCCATGATGCAGACCCGCCCGGCATCGACCAGACCCTGCGCGACGAGGTGGTTCACGCCGTCTTCCATGTCGTCGATCATTCCCGAGCCGAGCTGGCCGTAGCCGCGCTCGACGAAGGCGCGGCCATAGCCGGTGGAACCGCGGAAGTTCGGCTGGAGGACGGCATAGCCGCGGCCGGCCAGGAACTGGACCTGGCGATCGAACGACCAGCCGTCGCGCGCGAACGGACCGCCATGCGGCAGCAGGACGAGCGGCAGGCCGCGCTCGGGCCGTCCCGGCGGCAGCGTCAGATAGGCCGGGATCTCGGTGCCGTCGCGGGTGCGATAGGTGATCGCGCGGACCGGCGCGAAGCGCCGGTCGATGAGCTGCGCATAGGGGCTGGCGAAGGTCTCGAGCCGCCGCGCGCGCCGGTCGTAGACATAATAGGTGCCCGGGTCGTCGGCCGCGCTCGACCAGATCAGGATCCGGTTGCCGTCGTCCGAGCGGTTGAGCAAAGCGTTGACCTTGCCGGGCAGCGCCCGGTCCACGGTCGCCTGGATGGCCCGGAAATCCGGATTGAGCCAGTGGGTTCGGGGCCGGTCGTCCTCATAGCTGATGCCTTCGACCTGCCCGCTCTCGCCGATGATCGGGGCGGTGACGTCGACCGACGGATGCTCGAAGATCGCCTCGCCGCGCGCGTCGGAGGCGAAGTCATATTCGTACACGGCGAAGCGGCCGGTCACCGCGTTGGTGACGACGATCCCGCGGTCGCTGTCGGCGATGAAGCGGATCATGTCGACCACGCTGCCGTCCTGCGGATAGCGCCGGGAATCGACCCGGCGCAGATCCTCGCCCGGACCCGAGCGATAGTAGAATTTGATCCTGTCCTGGCCATAGTCGACACCGGCGCGGACGACGCCGTTGCGATCCGCATACCAGTTCCACACGCCGAGCCTTTGGTGCTGGACGAGCGTCGCCTGGCCGGTCGCCAGATCGATGCGCTGCACGGCGGGCGTGTTGAGGACGGTGGGCTGGGCCGAAACGAGAATATAGGCGCCGGCCGGATCGACGAAGATGACGTCGTCGCCGAGCAGGCCGTTGCCGGTCTGCAGCGGCGTCGCCGTCCAGCTGGCGACGTCGAGCGAGACGATGCGGGTCACGACGACCGGGACCCTGAGCACGCGCTGCGGATATTGGATGCCGAGCAGCAGGCGGCCGGAGCCCGCCCAGCGTAGCCAGCGCACCTCGTAGCCGGATTGCTCGAGCAGGCGGGGCGGTCGGTCGCGCGGATCGGCGAGGCGCCAGACGCCGACCTGTTCGCGGCCGTCGGCGATGACCCGCGCGGCGATCCGCGCCCCGTCGGGCGAGAGCACCGCGCCGGAGATGAAGGGCAATTCGGCGAAGGCCTCGGCGGTGGGCGGCGCGCCCGGGGCGGGGACCGATGCGCCGGGCGCGGTCTGCACGCTCCAGCCGGCGGCCGGCGCCGTCAGCGCGAGCGCGACGGCGAAAAGCCTGCCAAGGGGGCCGCCTTTCATGTCAGCGCGGCGGCGACGTCTGCGCGGCGCCCTGGCCTGTGGCGGGCGCCGAGGCGGCCGCGGCCGTCGCCGCCTGTCCGGACGGATTGTGCTGGGCGAGGAAGCGCTGCATCTCGACGAGCAATTGCAGCCGGTCCGCCTCGAGCGGCAGATTGTGGGTGTTGCGGGGCTGCTCGACATAGACGAAGTCGCGCCCCTCGACCTTGCCCGAACTTCTGAGACGCGAGACCAGGGTGCGGGACTGGGCGACCGGCACGCGCTCGTCGCGGGCGCCGTGCACGATCATGATCGGCGCCCAGCGGCCGCTCGTGTGGCGGGCCGGGGAGACGTCGGCCAGCCGGCCGGCGGCGCTGCCGATATATTGCGAGCCGTAGCGCCCCAGATAGTCGCGGTCATGGGTGACCATGTCCGGAATGTCGTGCACGCCGGCGCCGCTGATCGCGCAACGGTAGCGGTCCGGATCGCGCTGCGCGGCCCGCGACGAGGCATAGCCGCCATAGGACCAGCCGAACATGCAGACCCGCGACGAATCGGCGATGCCCTGCTGCGCCAGATAGGCGACCGAGTCGTTGAGGTCGTCCTGCATGCGCATGCCCCAATTGCCGTCCGAGGCCGCCTCCCAGTCCCTCCCGAAGCCCGAAGAGCCGCGGAAATTGGGCTGGATCACCGCATAGCCCTGCTCGGCAAGCGGCTGCGCCCAGATGTCCCAGCTCTCGCTGTCGCGCGCCCAGGGGCCGCCATGGGGAAGCACGATCAACGGCAGGTTCCGCGCCTCGCGCAGGCGCGGGAGGGTCAGCACCGCGGCGATCTCGCGGCCGTCGCTGGCCCGGTAGCGTACCGTGCGCACCGGGTTCAGGCGCATGTCGCGCAAGGCCGAATTGACCCAGCCGAGATTGCGGATCGAGCCGCTCTCGACATTGTAGAGATAATAGGCCCCGGCCTGGTCCGGGCCGCCGACATGGGCGATGATGTTCGTCCGCGGCCGGTCCGTCGAGACGATCGAGGCCATGCCGGCGCCGAAGGTCTCGTCGAGCGCCTGCTGGATCTCGCGCAGCCGCGGGTTCATCCACACGGTCCGGCTGCGATCCTCGGTCACGTCGATGCCGTCGACGGCGTTCTGCTCGACGTTCAGATCGACATCGTCGATGTCGTAATTGGCGAGGCCGAAGACCTTGCGGGTGAAGTCCATCGTGTTGAGATCGACCTCGTAGAGCGCGCTATAGCCTTCGTGGCGGCTGATCGCGAGCGCCCGGTCGCCGGGCAGGAAGGCGATCGGCACGGGCGGATTCTGGTAGCGCTCGGTCCGCTCGCGGATGATGGTGCGGAAATTGCCGTCGCCGCCCGACCGGTAGAGGACCGATAGTCGCCCGGAATCCGCGTCGCGGCTGATGCCCATGCGGACATTGCCCTGGCCGTCGGCGAACCAGTTGGAGACGCCGCGCCGCTGCTGCTCGACCAGCCGGGTGCGGCCGCTGGTGACGTCGACCTCGATGATCTCCGGGTTGTTCAGCCGCTCATAGCCGCGGCCTTCGGGCAGGCGCTGCAGCAGGACGCGGGGCGGCCCCTCCCGCGACATCCAGAGCAGGTTGCTGCGCACGAACGTGCCCGGCCAGCCGAGGCGCGTGGTGATGCGGGTGCGGCGATTATAGGCGATCACGCGGGTGGCGTCGGTCGGATCTCCCTCCAGCGTGGTGCGCTGCGCGACGGCGATGACCAGCGTGTCCGGATCGATCCACGACCAGCCGGTCGTGCGATAGCCTTCGCGCTGGTCGAACTCCGAATCCCGGGCGACGATCTGCGGACGGGCATTGGGCTCGTCCAGCGGCAGCACGGCCAGCGCGGGCTCGCCGTTGACGCGCAGGCGGAAGGCGAGCGCCTTGCCGTCGGTGGAGATGCGGACCTGCTGCATCTCCGGCAGCCGGGCGAAGACGGCGAGAGGCAAGGGCTCGCGCGGCGCCGGGGCCGGTTGCGGCTGGGCGGCCGCAGGCGCGGCGAACGCCCCCAGCCAAAGGAAGGCGAGCCACTTCTTCATCTTGTCCCCCAAAATGCAGTCTGGGGGGAGGCTAGTCCGAATCGGGGAGGCTGCAAAGGCCCGAAAAGAAAGGCCCCGCCCGGACGGACCGGACGGGGCCTATTCGATTCAAGCGGCGATGAAGATCAATGCACGCCGGCCTGCGCCGCCAGTGCCGCGAGCAGCAACAGAGCGACGATATTGGTGATCTTGATCATCGGGTTCACCGCCGGGCCGGCCGTATCCTTATAGGGATCGCCGACCGTGTCGCCGGTGACGGCGGCCTTGTGGGCTTCGCTGCCCTTGCCGCCATAATTGCCGTCCTCGATATACTTCTTGGCATTGTCCCAGGCGCCGCCGCCCGAGGTCATCGAGATGGCGACGAACAGGCCGGAGACGATCACGCCGAGCAGCAGGGCGCCGAGCGCGGCGAAGCCCGCGCCCTGGCCGGCCACCAGGGTGATGATGAAGTAGACCGCGATCGGGGCGAGCACCGGCAGCAGCGACGGGATGATCATCTCGCGGATCGCCGCCCGGGTGACGAGGTCGACGGTGCGGCCGTAATTCGGCCGGGTCGTGCCTTCCATGATCCCCGGATTGTCGCGGAACTGGGCGCGGACGTCCTCGACCACCGCGCCGGCCGCGCGGCCGACCGCGGTCATGCCGATGCCGCCGAACAGATAGGGCAGCAGGGCGCCGATCAGCAGGCCGACGATCACGTAGGGGTTGGAGAGCGAGAAATCGACCCGCACGTTGCCGAAGAAGTGCTGCAGGTCGGTCGTATAGGCACCGAACAGCACGAGCGCGGCGAGCGCGGCCGAGCCGATCGCATAGCCCTTGGTCACCGCCTTGGTGGTGTTGCCGACCGCGTCGAGCGCGTCGGTGCGGTCACGCACCTCGCCCGGCAGGTCCGCCATCTCGGCGATCCCGCCGGCATTGTCGGTGACCGGGCCGTAGGCATCGAGCGCCACCACCATGCCGGCCAGCGCCAGCATCGCGGTCGCGCCGAAGGCGACGCCGATCACGCCGGCGATCTGGTAGGCCGCGACCACCGCGACGACGATCACGATCGTCGGCAGAGCGGTGGATTCGAGGCTGATCGCGAGGCCCTGGATGACGTTGGTGCCGTGGCCGGTCTCCGACGCCTTGGCGATCGACTTCACCGGCCGGTAGTTGGTGCCGGTATAATATTCGGTGATCCACACCAGGGCGCCCGTGAGGCCGAGGCCGATCAGCATGCAGTAGAAGAGCTTCATGCCGGTCAGCGGCGCGAAGCTGCCGTCCGCGCCGGTGAAGGTCGCGAACTCGGCGTTCATGCCGCCATGGTCGCGAAGCACGTACCAGGTGGCGAGATAGATGGCGCCGGCGCCCAGGATGGTCGCGGTCCAGAAGCCCTTGTAGAGCGCGCCCATGATCGACTGCTTGCGGCCGAGGCGCACCATGTAGGTGCCGATGATCGAGGTGACGATGCAGACGCCGCCGATCAGCAGCGGCAGCGACATCAGCTTCACCAGCAGCTCGTCGCCGAGCGCGGTGAGGGTGAGGGCGATCGACACCATGGTGACGCCGAGGGTGACGACATAGGTCTCGAACAGGTCGGCGGCCATGCCGGCGCAGTCGCCGACATTGTCGCCCACATTGTCGGCGATGGTCGCCGGATTGCGGGGATCGTCCTCCGGAATGCCGGCCTCGACCTTGCCGACCAGATCGGCGCCGACGTCGGCGGCCTTAGTGAAGATGCCGCCGCCGAGACGGGCGAAGATCGAGATGAGCGAGGCGCCGAAGGCCAGAGCGACGAGGCCGTCGATGACCGCGCGCGAATTGGCGGCATTGGCGGCCGGGCCGACCAGGTACCAGAAGAAGGCGGCGATCGCGAGCAGGCCGAGGCCCGCCACCAGCATGCCGGTGATCGCGCCGGCGCGGAACGCCATGGTGAGGCCGCCCTGCAGCGAGGTGCGCGCGGCTTCCGCGGTGCGGACGTTCGCCTTCACCGAGACGTTCATGCCGACGAAGCCGGTCACGCCCGAGAGGATCGCGCCGATCGCGAAGCCGATCGCGGAGACGATCCCGAGGAAATAGCCGACCAGGGCCGCGACGATCACGCCGACGATGGCGATCGTCAGATATTGGCGCTTCAGATAGGCGCGGGCGCCTTCCTGGACGCTGGCGGCGATGTCCTGCATCCGCTCGTTGCCGGCGGGCGCTTTCAGCACCTGCATGATGGTGAGAAGGCCGTAGAGGACGGCCAGCAGGCCGCAGCCCAAGGCGATGTAGACGACAATCATATGAGATCTTTCCCCTGGATTCCGAGCAGGAAAGGGCGCTCGCCGCCGCGCGGCGTACCCCCATTTGCGAGAGGGCTTTAAGGGGGATGCAGGAATGTTTCAACCATGCTCGAAACCCAGCCGTCCGGGCAGCGGAACGGCAAGGCCGCGCTCGCTCAGGCGCAGTCCGGCGCCGGCGGCGAAGGCGCCGATCCGGCTGAAGGGCAGGCCGATCTCGTCGGACAGCGCCAGGATGGCGGGCGCCTCGGCCGGATCGGCGGCGAAGAGCAGCTCGTAATCGTCGCCGGCCGTCGCCGCGTCGAGCCGCGCCTCGCCCATGAGGGCGAGGAAAGGCTCGGAGAGCGGCACATGGTCGAGCTGGATCCCGGCCGCGCAGCCGCTCGCCTCGGCCATGCGGGCCGTGTCGATCAGCAGTCCATCGGAGACATCCATCATCGCGCGCACCAGCGGCACGAGCCGCTCCCCGGCCTCCAGCCGCGGGCGCGGCGTGCGGTAGCGCTCGACCAGGGCCGGCGCGTCGCGGCCCTCCCTGAGCGCCCGCAGCCCCGCCCCGGCATCGCCGATCGCGCCGCTGACCCAGAGTTGGTCGCCGGGCCGGGCGCCGCTGCGATTGGGCGGGATCCGCGCGGCCTGGCCGATCGCGGTCAGGCCCAGCACCCGCGCCGGCGAGGCGACGGTGTCGCCGCCGAGCAGGGGCACGCCGAACGCGCCGAGCACCGTGCCGAGCCCGTCGGCGAAGGCCTTGTCCCAGGCCTCGTCGCCAAGCGTGAAGCCGAGCAGCACGCCCATCGGCCGCGCGCCCTTGGCGGCGAGGTCCGAGAGGTTCACCGCGACCAGCTTCCAGGCGACGTCGGCCGGCGGATCGTCGGGCAGATAATGGACGCCCTCGACGATCATGTCGTGGGTCAGCACGATCGCGCCGCCGCCCGTCTCCAGCACCGCCGCATCGTCCACCAGCCCCCGCGCCGCCGGATCGGTGGCGAGCGCGCGGAGCGTGTCGATGAAGGCGGATTCGCTGCTTACT
Source organism: Allosphingosinicella sp. (assembly GCA_035502235.1). GTDB lineage: Bacteria > Pseudomonadota > Alphaproteobacteria > Sphingomonadales > Sphingomonadaceae > Allosphingosinicella. The sequence goes on along the minus strand of DATJUQ010000053.1, from coordinate 29,892 downwards.
GGCGCACCTCTTTCGCGATGGCGTCGAGCAGGCCGTTCACGAAACCCGATTCGCGGGCGTCGTAAAAGGCCTTGGCGACGTCGACATATTCGCTGATCACGCTGGCCGCGGGCACGTCGGCGCGGGCGACCAGCTCATAGGCGCCGGCGCGCAGGATCGCCTTCATCGGCTTGTCGAGCCGGGCCAGCGACCAGCCCTCGGCGAGCTTGGCCGCGATCAAAGCGTCGAGCTCGGCGCGGCGGGCGTCGGCGCCCTTCACGATGTCGTCGAAGAAATCGACCTCGGCATCGGCATATTCGATGCCGTCGATGGTGGCGCCGAGGCGGTGGTGGTGGAATTCGTGGAGCAGGGGCGCGACGGGCGTGCCCTCCATCTCCTGCTGGTAGAGGGCCTGCACGGCGGCGAGCCGGGCGGCGGAGCGGGACTGCGATCTTTTGGGGGTGGTAGCCATGGCGGGGGCCTTAGCGGCTCCTAGCGCGCCATGAAATCCCCGATGGCCCGAAGCACCGGCCCGGGCTTCTCCCAGGGCACGAAATGGCCGGCATCGGGGATCTGGACGATCTTCAGGTCGTCGATCAGGTCGTAGAGGCCGCCGAGCTGGACCGGGAGCAAAGCGGTGTCGCGCATCGCCCAGATGACGAGGGTCGGCACCTTCAACACCGGGAAGGGCAGTGTCGTCCAGCCGGGCGCCTCCGTCGCCTCGCCCGGGGCGGGCACGACCAATTCGCTCGCCCGGTACCAGTTCAGCATCGCGGTCAGCGCGCCGGGCGCGCCCCAATCGGCGAGATAGGCGGCGCGCTCCTCGTCCGGGACCTTGGCGATGTCGGCATGGCTGGCGAAGGTCTTGGCGTAGAAGGTCTCCAGCCCCATCGCCTCCAGGCCGCGCTCCATCGTGGGGTTGCGAAAGGCGGTGATATACTGGCTGGCGGCGCGCTGGTGGGCGTCCTCGATCAGGCTCTTCTGGAAGACCAAAGGATGGGGGGCGTTGATGATCACCAGCCGTTCGAGCCGGTCCGGATGGCGCAAGGCCGCGAGCCAGGCGACCGCGCCGCCCCAATCGTGGCCGACCAAGGTGAAGCGTCCGAGGCCCAGCATGTCGGCGAGCGCGATCAGATCCTCGAGGATCCGGTCGGTCCGATATTGCTCGACGCCCTCCGGCTTGTCCGAGCCCGCGAAGCCGCGCTGGTCCGGCGCGACCACGAAATAATCCTCCGCCAGAACCGGCGCGATCTCCCGCCAGGTCCGGTGCGATTCCGGGAAACCGTGCAGGAAGACGATCGCCTCGGCGCCCTCGGGCCCGCCGCTCTGGACGTTGAGCGTGATGCCGTTGGGAAGGGCGAGCCGGGTGGTGGTCAGTTCGGTCATGGATAGCTCACCGTCTTGGGGACTTCGGGCAAGGGGATGAACTCGTCATGGTCGTCGGGCGGCAGCGCGAAGCGGCCGGCCTTCCAGTCCTCCTTGGCCTGGTTGATCCGGTCGCGGCGGGAGGAAACGAAGTTCCAGAAGACGTGGCGGGGGCCGTCGAGCGACTGACCGCCGCAGAGCATGACATGGCCGCCGCCCCCGGAGCGCAGGGTCGCGGCGATGCCGGGCCTGAGGACGTAGAGGGTGGCGGGCTCGAGCTGGACGCCGTCCAGCCAGGCCTCGCCCTCCGCGAGATAGATCGCGCGCTCGTCCGCTTCCGGATCGATGGGCATGGCGCCGCCCGCGTCCAGCGCGATATCGGCATAGATGGTCGGGCTGTGGCAGGTCACCGGAGAGGTCGCCCCCCACAGGCTGCCCATCACCACGCGCGCGCTGGCGCCGCCGCCCTCGACCATGGGCAGGTCCGCCTTCGGGACATGCTCGAAGGCCGGATCGATCTCCTCCTTGGCCGTTGGCAGGGCAAGCCAGGTCTGGATCCCGCTGAGCTCAGGGCCGCCGGGGCGGACGGCGGCGGGCGAGCGCTCCGAATGGGTGATGCCCTTGCCCGCGGTCATCAGGTTCACCGCGCCCGGCGCGATCGTCGCGAAGGTGCCGAGCGAATCGCGATGGTCGATCGCGCCGGCTAACAGGTAGGTGACGGTGGCGAGATTGATGTGCGGGTGCGGGCGCACGTCGATCCCCGTCCCGGCGGCCAGGTGGGCCGGCCCCATCTGGTCGAAGAAGATGAAGGGGCCCACGGTGGTCCGCTGGCGATGCGGAAGGGTACGGTGGACCTTGAAGCCGCCGAGATCGTGGGTCGTCGGCAGCAGGGTCTGGAGAAAAAGATCATCGGTCATGGCCGCATCCTAGCCGGGCGCGGGGTGGAAGCGAAGCCGGGACCTCGGAAGGTCACAAGTGACATGAGTGTCACATGGAAACGCCGGGGGTCTCCGCCCCTGACATTCACCGAAATGCGGTTGGAATCGCGCAGGGCAAAACGGGTCGCGCGCGTCATCCCCGGAGGGTGACAGGCGGTCTCCAACATTGCAATGTCACGCCACGCCGTTTCGGTGCTTGACTCTAAATCTATATATGTAGATTTATCGCGCATGGTTCGCAGCCGAAGCCTCTCCGCGCCCGCCCGGCAGGTCCTCGCCATCATGGCCGAAGCGGGGCCGCGCTGGTGCCATGGCTATGAATTGTGCCGCGCGGCGGGGATCAAGTCCGGGACGCTCTATCCGCTGCTGATCCGGCTGGAGGCGCAGGGCCATCTGGAGGCGGAGTGGCAGGAGCCGGCCGAGCCGGGCCGCCCGCCGCGCCATGCCTATCGGCTGACGGCGGCGGGGCGCCGGCTGGCTTTCGAGAACCCGCCACTGGCGTCGAGCCCGGCGGGCGCGGATGTGGCGGGGAAGCCGGCATGAGCCGTCGCGCCGCATTGCTGATCGCCCGCCTCGCCGCCCGCCTGCTGCCGCGGCGGCTGGACGGCTGGGGACGGGCGATGGTGGCCGAGGCGGGCGCGATCGACGGGCGGCTGGCCGCTCTGGGCTTCGCGTTCGGCTGCCTGGGCTGCGCGCTCCGGGCGCGCATGGGTTTCCACCTGACGACGGGAGATAGGACGATGATGGACATGCTGGGCGGGCGACCGCGGCGGCTGGCGATGCTGTGCGCGGCGGGCGCGACCGGGCTGGGCCTCGCCTGGATGGCGGCGGCCGGCGCGCCGCTCCGCCATCTGGCGGTGAACGCCGTCGCTCTGATCCTGGGCATCCTCGCGGTCGCCTTGCTGAGCCGGGTGCGCGACGTCCGGCGCGGCGTCGTCGACCTGATGCTCGCCGCCTTGCTGCTGCTCACCGCGCTCGCGGGCGTGTCGGCGGGCGGGGTGACGCGCTGGGTCGCGGTCGGCGGCGTCCTGCTGCAACCATCGCTGCTGCTGGTGCCGATCCTCGCCCTGCGCTTCGCCAGCAGCCGCGACGCGCTTTCGACGGCGGCGATCCTCGTCGCCGCGCTGGCGCTGGCGCTGCAGCCGGACCGCGCCATGGCCGGTGCGCTCGCCGCGGCCATGGCCGTGCTCGCCTTGCTGCGCCCCGAGCGCAACGTGCTGATCGCGCTGGCCGCCGGCGGCGCGGGCTTCGCGGCCGCCCTGCTGCGCACGGACCCGTCGCCCGCCATGCTTTATGTGGACCAGGTCTTCGTCTCCGCCTTCGCGGTCCATGCGCTGGTGGGGCTCGCGGTGGCGGTAGGGGCGGTGCTGCTGCTCGTGCCCGCCGCCATCGGGCTGCTGCGCGATCCGGGCAACCGGGCCGCTTATGCGGTGTTCGGGGCCATCTGGCTCGCCGCGATCGCCGCCGCCTTGCTGGGCAATTATCCGACGCCGCTGGTCGGCTATGGCGGCAGCGCGATCCTCGGCTATCTGGTCAGCCTGCTCGGCCTGCCCGGGCGCGCGGAGGGCATTGTCGCCGGGCGGCAGGGTGCGGAACGGCCCGCCGATCCGGAGGCGCCCGGCGACAGCCTGCGCGCCGGTTCGCCGCTCGCTCAGTCCGCATAAGGGGCGACTAGCACGTCCCAATGCTCCTCGAGCATCGCGAAGCGGCGGGTCTCGGCGGCGAGATGGGCGGCACGGTCGGTGAACAGCCGCCGGCTGATCTCCCGCACCGCCTCGTCGTAGGCCGGATCCGCGCCCGCGGCGCCGACCGCGTCGCGATAGGCGATGGTCACGCGCAGGTCCCAGCGCTGGTCGCCCGCCATATGGGTAATGGGGGTTTCGACCCGGATCGCCCGGATGAAGCCCAACCGTTGCAGCTCCGCCAGGATCGGCGCGTGATGGCGGTTGTAGATCTCCATGAACTCCCAGAAGCTGCCCCAGCGGATCCGGTAATAGGATTCGACGGTCACCGGCGCGGGCGCGGCGGCGGGCGCCGGGGCGGGGCCCGGTGCCGGCTGGGCCGCGAGAGGCGAGGCCAGAGCGACGAGAAGGAGCAAGGCGGCGCGCATGCGGAATCCCCCGTTCAGGTCCGTCTGACTATGGAGATTTGAACGCAGCTTGGCCAGCAACAGTCCGGAAACCGACATGACCATGACGATCCGCCCCTATGCGCCCGCCGACCGCGACGCCGCACTTGCCCTCTGCATCGCCGCCTTCACGCCGATCCATGAGGGCTTCCGGGCCGCGCTCGGCGAGGCGATCTTCGCGCTCCACTATCCGGACTGGCAAGGCGGCTATGCGCGGATGTTCGACGCGCTGGCGGAGGATGACGGGCGGACCGAGGCGTTCGTCGCCGAGACGGACGGGGCGATTGCCGGCTTCGTCTTCGCGATCCTCGATGCGGCGACCAAGACGGGGGAGATCGGCCTGAACGCGGTCGCGCCCGCGCGGCAGCGGCAGGGGATCGGGCGGCTCATGTACGACCATGCGCTGGCGCGGCTCAAGCAACGCGGCGCGGAGATCGCCTATGTCGGGACGGGCGGCGACGCGGCGCACGCGCCGGCGCGGGCAGCCTATGAGGCGCTCGGCTTCGACCGGGTCATTCCGGCCGTCCATTATTATCGGGCGCTTTGAGGCGCTTTATCCTCGCGGCGGGGATCAGGCCTCGCCGGGCGCCTTCGCCCTTATCGCCAGCGCGTGAACGCGGCCCTCCAGCATATTGCCGAGCGCGGCGTTGACCGCGCGCTGGCGGTCGACGCGGCTCTTGCCGGCGAAGGCCTCGGCCTCGATCTCGACGGTGAAGTGGCTTTCGCCGCTGCCGTCGTCGCCCATATGGCCGTGATGCTTCGCCGAATCGTTGATCACGGCGAGGTGGACGGGAGCGAGCGCGGCGCGGAGGCGTTGCTCGATTTCCTGGGCGATGGGGCCGGTTAAAGACTGGGTCATGCGGGCCTATATAGGCTGGTTTGGGAATGGGGACAGTTACGAGTAACTGTCCCGGGAGGAGCGAGAGTTGGCGACGTCGGGCAAGAGGTTTCACGGACGGGTCGAGGGGCGGACGCAGCATTGCGCCCATCCCGGCTGCGCCGAGCCCGGCGAGTTCCGCGCCCCCGGCCCCGAACGCTCCGGCTTCGACGGGCCCGGCTCCTATCGCTGGCTCTGCCTCGACCATGTCCGCGAATTCAACGCCCGCTACAATTATTTCACCGGGATGAGCCCCGAGGAGATCAGCGAGGCGCAAAATCCCTATGGCGGCTGGGAGCGCGAGACCCGCGCCTTCGGCACCGCCGGCCAGTCGCCGCCGCCCAAATGGGCCGATTTCGCCGACCCGCTCGACGCGATCGGCGCGCGCTTCCGGGCCAGGGCCGAGGCGACTCGGGAGCGGCAGGACGGACGGCCGCTCAGCGAGGGCGACCGCAAGCATCTGCGCACGCTCGGGCTCGACGTCGATGCCGACCGCAAGCAATTGCGCACCCGCTATGCCGAACTGGTCCGCCGCTACCATCCCGACCGCAATGGCGGCGACCGCGGCCACGAGCGGGCGCTGCAGCAGGTGATCGAGGCCTATACGGCGCTGAAGGGGCGCCCGCTCTTCGCCTGAGGCCGGGCGCCTCAGCCTCCCCCGCAGCCGCCGCAGCCGCCGCCACCGCCGCAGCCCGAGCCGCCGCCATCGCCGCCCCCGCCCCCGCCGCCATCGCCGCCGCCGGTCCGTTCCTTGTGGAACGGCTCGAAGGGCGAGCCGGCCAAAGCCGCGGTGCCGAACAAAGCGACGGCGAGGCCGATCTCCGGCGTGGTCGGGGCGCGCCTGAGGCGGCTCTTGCCGGTGCGGGCGGCGTCGAGCGCCGCGAGCCCCGCCTTGGTCCGGCGGTCGACGGTGAAGTAGCGGGCGATGGCGAGGAGCGCGGTGACGATCAAGGCGGCGGTGAGGAAGCCGATCGGCCGCTCGCGCAGGTCGCCGACCACCCATTTGGTCGCGCCGAAGGCCAGCAGCATGAGCAGGGGCAGGGTCGCCCAGAAGGCGATGTCGCGCTGCTGCCCGCGGGTCATGACCAGGCCCTGCTGTTCCAGCTTGCGCTCCAGCGGCTCGGCATAGTCCCGCAGCGTGCGCGAAATGGCGCTCCAGCGGACCGGTGGCTCCAGCGCGAGCAGGCTGCGCTCGGCCGGGGTCGCCGCCGCCTCGCGCCGGTCCATGGAGAAGAGGTTGCGGCCGGTCAGCTTCAGCGCTCTGCCGGCGAGCATCCGGGCGACCAGGGCGTCGGCGAAGCGGGCGCGGCCGCCGGCGAGCCAGGCGAGCTGATCGAGATCGGTCACCTCGCGCCACCGTCCCTCCGGGCGCAGGCGGCGGGGGATGATCAGGCTCGCCGCGACGGCGAGGATGAAGAGGCAGCCATAGAGGATCAGGAAGGGTCCGCCGGTCAGATCGAATGGTCCGAGCGACATCGAGGTTGGTCCTTCTACCAGAGGAAGACGCTTGCACAGACGAGGCCGGCGAGCAGCGCCCCGAGGAGCGCGGCCCGCGGCCAGGCGAGAAAGAGGCCGTCGCGCGGATGGACGCGGCGGGCTTTGGGATCGGCGCGGAAGCGGCGGCGCGCGTCGGGCCAGAGATCGGCCGGGGCGTCTTCGCCGAACAGGCGCGCATAGCTTTGCAGCGTCAGCGCATATTGCTCGTAATAGAGCGCGGCCTCGGCGCCGCCGCCCGCGGTCGGGCCGTGGTGGAGCGGCGCGCCGAGGATCTCCGGGCAGAAACGCTCCCAATAATCGCGGCTGTAGGTGAGGTGGAGGTGCCAGGCCTGGTCGACCGCGTCGGAGGGCGTGACCGGATGGCCGGCGCGGACGGCGAGGTAGCAGAAGCGCTTATATTCGCCGATCACCCGCTCGGCCGCGGCGCGCGTCCAGCCATTCTCGCGCGCCAGCCGGGCCGCGAAGCTCAACGCCGCGTCCTCGGGTCCGATGGCATAATATGAGAGCCTGACCCAGAGCGGGTCGTCGGTGACCGGGATGGTGCGAATCGCGTCCATCTGCGATTTGTCTACTAGCACGGTTGATATTAAAGATGAATGACAATCGCGCTGTGAAGCGTTGCACCGGCGGGTGCGGGCTTATACGGGCAATGACGCGGGCGGCCCGGCTGCGCCCCCCGCCGGCAGCATCAGAGAACGGACCATGGCAGACATACCCAATGTGAACCCCGACAGCCGCGCCGCGACGGTGATGGACGCGCCCGACCGGATGGTGAAGGTGCGCGACCTGTTCGGCGTCGACAGCGACATGGAGGTCCCGGCCTTCTCCGAGGCGGACGAGCGCGTGCCGGATCTCGACCCGGCCTATGTCTTCGATCCGGACACAACGCTGGCGATCGCCGCGGGCTTCGCGAAGAACCGGCGGGTGATGATCCAAGGCTATCACGGCACCGGCAAATCGACCCATGTCGAGCAGGTGGCGGCGCGGCTCAACTGGCCGCTGATCCGGATCAATCTCGACGCCCATATCAGCCGCATCGACCTGATCGGCCGCGACGCGATCGTGCTGAAGGACGGCCAGCAGGTGACGGAGTTCCGCGAGGGGCTGCTGCCCTGGGCGCTGCAGACGCCGACCGCGCTCGTCTTCGACGAATATGATGCGGGGCGGCCGGACGTGATGTTCGTGATCCAGCGCGTGCTGGAGACCGAGGGCAAATTGACCCTGCTCGACCAGAACAGGGTGATCCGCCCGCATCCCTATTTCCGTTTGTTCGCGACGACCAACACGGTCGGCCTCGGCGACACGACCGGCCTCTATCACGGCACCCAGCAGATCAACCAGGGCCAGATGGACCGCTGGAACATCGTCGTGACGCTGAACTATCTCCCGGCCGAGACCGAGGCGCGGATCGTCCTCGCCAAGTCGGGCGAATATGACCATGAGGGCGGCCGCCAGGAGGTCGAGCGGATGATCAAGGTCGCGGACCTCACCCGCCGCGGCTTCGTCAACGGCGACATCTCCACCGTGATGAGCCCGCGCACCGTGATCAGCTGGGCGCAGAACAGCCTGATCTTCAGCGACGTCGGCTTCGCCTTCCGCCTGACCTTCCTCAACAAATGCGACGAGGCGGAGCGGGCGACCGTGGCGGAATATTATCAGCGCGTGTTCGGCAAGGATTTGCCGGAGAGCGTGGTGGGGAAGGCTGGCTAGAACTCTCCAAACTCCAAGCTTGCTGAGCAGGAGGAGGCAATGTTCTTTTATGATGATACGCTGACCCAGTGGGACGCGTCTGAGATTAGGTCCATTTCTCCAGCGCGTAAGGAAATCCGAAAGGGAGCTGAGCGCTGGGTCCATGACATTGAGTTTAAGGATGGACAAAAGCTCACGATTTTGGACGTCATCTACAATAACATTCTGAGGGTGCCCCTGCACGTGTGGCCGGCCGCGCCAGGCTATCAAGCTCTAGTTGGCTTTGACGAGGATGAAGTGTTTCTTGAGCCGATAGTTGCGTGGGCGATCACCAAAGGGTCGTCGGTCAATCCGGTAACCCTAGGTGGTGTTAATTCCGGCCAAGACGGCATAGTGCCTATCGTCCATCCAGATGGAAAAGTTAAATTGGAGGATGGACCCACTTACGGCTCGGTGGGTGAGTATCTAGGCCGCACCTCAACTCAGAAGTAGCGATGGCCGAAGACAATCCCCTCGAAGCCTTCCGCCTCGCGCTGGCCGGGGCGACGCGGGCGATCGCCGGCGACAGCGAGGTGGAGCTGAGCTTCACCTCCGACGTGCCGACCGCCACGGGCAAGAGCGTCAAGGCGCCGATGCCGGGGCGGGCGATCGGGCCCGACGAGGTGGCGCAGGCGCGGGGCTTCGCGGACGCGGCGGCGCTCCGGCTCCGGCATCACGACACCGGGCTGCACCGGCGCGGCGCCCCGATGGACGATGCGGCGCGCAGCGTGTTCGACGCGGCCGAGCAGGCGCGGGTCGAGGCGCTCGGCGCGCGGGCGATGGAGGGGGTGCGCGCCAATCTCGCCCGGCTCACCGAGATGCGGATGAAGACCGATCCGCTGACCCGGGCGCGCACCCGCGAGGAGGTGCCGCTGGGCTCGGCCGTGGGCCTGCTGATCCGCGAGCGGCTGACCGGCATGGCCCCGCCCGAGGCGGCGCGGGCCGGGCTCGACCTGGTGCGCGAGTGGATCGAGGACAAGGCCGGGGCCGATCTCGACGCGCTCGGCCTCGCGCTCGACGACCAGGCGGCCTTCGCCCACCTGACCACGAAATTGCTGCGGGACCTGGAACTGGTCGAGGGCGAGCCGGAAGGCGAGCTCGACCCGGACGAGGGCGAGGAAGGCGAGGGCGGCGACGAGGCCGAGGGCGGCGAGGACGAGCAGAAGGACGAGGAGGAAGGCGGCGGCCGCGGCGAGGCGGAAATTCGCGGCCAGGAGCAGGAGGCCGGCGAGGAGCAGGGCGAGACCGACTGGTCCGAGGAGGAACTGGGCGAGGGCAGCGAGGGGCTGGGCGAGGAAGGCGAGGAGGGGATGCTTCCCGTCCGCCCGAACCGGCCCCTGTCGGACCTGCCGCCGAGCTTCGACTATCGCGTCTTCACCAGCCAGTATGACGAGGAGATCGCCGCGCCCGAATTGTGCGACGAGGAGGAATTGGGGCGGCTGCGCGCCTATCTGGACCAGCAGCTCGTCCATCTGCAGAGCGCGGTCACCAAGCTCGCCAACCGGCTGCAGCGCCGGCTGATGGCGCAGCAGTCGCGCAGCTGGGATTTCGACCAGGAGGAAGGGCTGCTCGACGTGGCGCGGCTGGCCCGGGTGATCGTCAACCCGGCCCACAGCCTGTCCTACAAGATCGAGCGCGACACCGAATTCCGCGACACGGTCGTCACCCTGCTGATCGACAATTCGGGCTCGATGCGCGGCCGGCCGATCTCGATCGCCGCGATCAGCGCCGACATCCTCGCCCGCACGCTCGAGCGCTGCGGCGTCAAGGTGGAGATTCTCGGCTTCACCACCCGCGCCTGGAAGGGCGGGCAGAGCCGCGAGAAATGGCTGGCCGACGGACGGCCGCCCAATCCGGGCCGGCTCAACGACCTCCGGCACATCGTCTACAAGGAAGCGGACGAGCCCTGGCGGCGGGCGCGCAAGAATCTCGGCCTGATGATGCGCGAGGGGCTGCTCAAGGAGAATATCGACGGCGAGGCGCTGATGTGGGCGCACCAGCGGCTGATAGCCCGGGTCGAGGAGCGCAAGATCCTGATGGTGATCTCGGACGGCGCGCCGGTCGACGATTCCACCTTGTCGGTGAACAGCGGCACCTATCTGGAGCGGCACCTCAGGCAGATCATCGGCTGGATCGAGCAGCGCTCCCCGGTCGAGCTGATCGCAATCGGCATCGGCCACGACGTGACCCGCTATTACCAGAAGGCGGTGACGATCATGGACGCGGAGCAGCTCGGCGGGACGATGGTCGAGCAGCTGGCGGGGCTGTTCGACAAGGCCTGACAAAGACTCCGCCCCGGAACGGGGAGGGGGACCGCGACGCGCAGCGGCGTGGTGGAGGGGCCGTCGCACCGCGACGGTTTCACCGCCGCGACCCCTCCACCAGCCTGCGGCTGGTCCCCCTCCCCGTTCCGGGGCGGAATAAAGGAAAAAGTGGGGGCCGGCCGCCCATTGCTACGACCGGCCCCCGTCCTCGCAACGCTCACGAGGACAAGCTGTCAGTGGATCCCGTTAGCGGCGGCAATTGCCGTCCCGGTCGAGCTCGCGGCCGACCAGGGCGCCGGCGGCGCCGCCGATGATCGTGCCGACCGTCCGGTCGCCGCGGCCCGCCACCTCGCGGCCGAGCAGGCCGCCGGCGATCGCGCCGAGGATGGTGCCGGTCGAGCCGTTGTCGCGGCGGCAGCTATAGCCGTAATAATTGCCGTAGCGCCGGTTGTCGTAGCGCTGGCTGTAGCGGCGGTCGTAACGCCGGTCGTAGCCGCGATACTGGTTCTGGTTGTAGCCATTGTGGCGCGTATCATAATAGCCGTGGCGGCTCTGCGCCTGCGCGGCCGCCGGGATGGCGGTGAGCGCCGAGACGGCGACGGCGGTGGAAAGGGCGATCTTCCTGATCATGGTTCTAACTCCTTGTTCTTTCTGGCCGTTTGCCGGTGGTCCGGCCTTCGACATGACGCCCTTATGCCCGGAGTCGCTTGATCCCGGCCTGAATGCACCTGTCAGCCGTCGTTCATGAAATTGGGGGGTTTTCCTGAACGGATTTGGCGGCGGCGCTGGTCGCGCGCCGCGGCGCTGCCGTTCGTCTTCATCCTGCTCGCGACGATCGTCGCGCCCGCGCGCCGGCCGGCGCCGGCGACGGCGCCCGACGCGCCGCTGGTCTACGCGCCCGTGGTGCTGCAGGCGGACGCGCCGGGCCGCCGCGACGTCGGCCGGCTGCATTTTCTCGGCGGCTGGTCGCTGAGCAGCCCCGACGACCGGCTCGGCGGCCTCTCCGGCCTGCACGTCGAGAACGGCCAGGCGATCGCGATCAGCGACGCGGGCACGCTCGTCCATTTCCCGCTGCCCGGCACGTCGCCGGAGCCGCGGGTCCGCTTCCAGCCGGTGACGGAGGGGCCGGGCCCGACATCGCGGCGCTCGACCCGCGACACCGAGGCGCTGATGGTGCAGGGCGACCGGCTCTGGCTGTCCTTCGAGCGCTACAATGCGATCTGGCGCTACGACCGTTCGACCTTGCGTGGCCAGAGCGGGGCGCGTCCCCCGCTGATGCGGCGCTGGCCGGGCAATAGCGGGCCGGAGACGATGGTCCGCCTCGCCGACGGGCGCGTGCTGGTGATCGCCGAAGGGCTCGACAATGGCGCCCCCTATAGCGACGCACTGCTGTTCGCGGGCGATCCCGCGGTCGAGACCAGTCCGGTGACGCGGCTGCGCTACCGGCGCACGCCCGGCTTCCGGCCGACCGATGCCGCCCTGCTCCCCGACGGGCGCATCCTGATCCTGAATCGCCGGCTCTCGGTGCTGCGGCTGTCCGCGCGGCTGACGGTGGCGGACGTGCGCGGGCTGGCGGCGGGCGGAATCATCGAATCACAGGAGGTGGCGCTGCTCGAGGCGCCGCTGGCGATCGACAATATGGAGGGACTGGCGGTGTCGCGGGAGCAGGGCCGGACGATCGTCTGGCTCTTGTCCGACGACGATTTCATGCGCCTGTTCAGGCACACTTTGCTGATGAAGTTCGAGCTCCGACTCTAGGCCCGTGGCGCCTGGCCCGGAACGACAAACACCCCGCCGAAGCGGGGTGCGGTCGAAAGCATCATTCCCGCGCGGGCGGGAGCGGCGTTCAGGCGGCGGCCGCCTCGGCCTGCTTCTTCGCGATCTCGCGCTTCAAGCGGCGGGCGTTGAGGCTGAGCTTGTCGTCGCCCGTCTTCAGCAGCCAGTTGTCGAGGCCGCCGACATGCTCGACCGAGCGCAGGCCGCTCATCGAGACGCGCAGCTTCACGCCGCGCTGAAGCACGTCGGAGATGAGCGTGACGTTCTGCAGATTCGGCAGGAACGTGCGCTTCGTCTTGTTATTGGCGTGGGAGACATTGTTTCCCACCAGCCGGCCCTTGCCGGTCAGCTCGCAAATGCGCGACATTTCAATCTCTTCCTGGATAGGGAGCCTGAAGGCGTCCCGGAAAGGTGGCGCGGATAGCTTGGCCGGGGAGATTCGTCAACCTCGCGGCGCCCCATCGCGATCCATCATATGATGCAACCGATGCGACCGAAGCTCGTTACGCCTCCAAATCCATTTCGGAGAGAGGACCCGGAACATGCTTCGGACCCTTTTGCTTGTCGTCGCCCTGGTCGTCATCGTCGGGATCGTGCTGGTCGCGACCGGCGTCGTCCATCTGAACCGCGACGCGAACGGCAATGTCACCGTCACCGCCAATCCGGTCACCGTCGGCACCGAGAATCGCACCGTGCAGGTGCCGGTGGTGCGGATGGAGGAGCGGCAGGTGCAGACGCCGACGGTCACGGTCGGCAATGCCCAGGCGGCCAACACCCAATAATCCGGCACGCCCGGTAGCCCGATTCGCCCGGCCGCGCTAAGCGCGGGGGATGCGTTATCCCCTGCCCGAGCCGATGCGCCTCGCGCTCGACGAGGCCCGCGCCGCCGCGGCGGCGGGCGAGGTGCCCGTCGGCGCGGTGGTGACGAGGGACGGCGTCGTGCTCGGCACCGGCCGCAACCGGATGCGCGCGGACGCGGATCCCACCGCCCATGCCGAAATCGTGGCGCTGCGCGCGGCGGCGCGGGCGCTGGGCGACTGGCGGCTCGACGGCTGCGATCTCTGGGTGACCCTGGAGCCCTGCGCGATGTGCGCGGGCGCGGTGGCGCTCGCCCGCATCTCCCGCCTCTATTTCGGGGCGGGCGATGCGAAGGGCGGCGCCGTGTTGCACGGGCCTCGCGTCTTCGCCCAGCCGACCTGCCACCACGTCCCCGAAATCTATCCGGGAATCGGCGAAAGCGAGGCGGGCGGGATGCTTCGGGACTTTTTCCGCGAGAGACGCACTTGATGGCGGCCTCTCTTCCCGTCTAGACTCAACGCGGCCATGCCCGCTCCCATACAGCTCGCGCCATTTCCCTGGCTCGACGTCCTCATCGTCCTCCTGCTCGTCGCCCTGAACGGCGTCTTCGCCATGTCGGAGCTCGCCGTCGTCTCGGCGCGCAAGACCCGGCTGAAGGCGATGGCCCGCTCCGGCCGCCGGGGCGCGCAGACCGCGCTCGACCTCGCCGCCGATCCCGGCCGCTTCCTCTCCACCGTGCAGATCGGCATCACCCTGATCGGGATCATCGCCGGCGCCTATTCGGGCGCGAGCCTCGGCACGCCGACCGGGCAGCGGATCGAGCTGCTCGGCGTGGACCATGAGACGGCGGAGACTTTGGGCTTCGTGGTGGTGATCGCGCTGACCACCTACGCCTCCGTGGTGATCGGCGAGCTGGTGCCCAAGCAATTCGCGCTGCGCTCGCCCGAAGGGATCGCGGCGACCGTCGCCTTGCCGATGCGCTGGCTGAGCCGCGCCACCGCGCCGTTCGTCTGGCTGCTCGACAAGACCAGCGCCCTCGTCTTCCGGCTGCTTCGCCTCAACCGCGAATCGGGCGACCATGTCACCGCCGAGGACCTGCATTTGGTCGTCGCCGAGGCGGCGACCGCGGGCGTGCTCGAGGAAAGCGAGCGGGCCCTGATCTCCTCGGTGGTGCGCCTCGCCGACCGGCCCGCGCGCGAGGTGATGACGCCGCGCACCGAGGTGGATTGGATCGACGTCGACGCCGACCAGGAGACGATCCGCCGCAAGCTGGTCGAGGCCTCGCACAACCGCATCCCGGTCGCCGAGGGCTCGGTCGACAAGTTGATCGGCGTCGTCCAGGCGCGCGACGTCGTCTCCTGCCTGATCGCGGGCAAGGAGATCGACCTGCGCGTGCTGATGAAGCCGGCGCCGATCGTGCCCGACCAGCTGGACGCGATGGACGCGATGAACGTGCTCCGCGATTCCGAGGTGCCGATGGCCTTCGTCCATGACGAATACGGTCATTTCGAGGGGCTGGTCACGCCGGGCAATCTGCTCACCGCGCTCGCCGGCAAGTTCATCTCCTCGGCCGATTTCGACACCGATCCGCCGCTGGTGGAGCGCGACGACGGCAGCTGGTGGGTGTCGGGCTCGGTCTCGGCGGACGCGATGGCGGAGAATCTGTGCATCTCGCTGCCCGAGGACCGCGATTATGCGACGGCGGCGGGCTTCGCTTTGTCCGTGCTCAAGCACCTGCCCGAGGTCGGCGAGCGCTTCACCTATCGCGGCTGGCAGTTCGAGATTTCGGACATGGACGGCCGCAAGATCGACAAGATCCTGGCCAGCGAGATCAAGCGGGGCCGGCGCGGGGGCTGAAGCGGCGCCCGGACGGGGGAGGCGCCGGACCGGTCTCAGCCGCCCAGCTTGCCGAAGCGCTCCTCGAACGTCTCAACGTCGCCGCGGGCGAGCAGATCGGCCTGCTCGATCACCCGGTCGCGGGCGAGGCGGCCGGTGAACGGCCCCATCCGTTCGTCGAGATGGGCGGCCTCGTTCGCGTTGAGGCCGGCGAGCTGGTCGAAGCGGGTGATGCCGAGCTCGTTGAGGCGCGCGACGAATTTCGGGCCGACGCCCTTGAGCTGCCGGAGATCGTCGGCGGGGCCGGCGGGCCGCTCCACGTCGACGCCCAGCACCTCGCCCGCCACGTCGGTGGTGGCGGTGGCGATCTCGTCGGGGACGCCCTTGCCGGGCGCCGGCTCGGGCTCTGGCGCCGGGACCGGGGCCGGAGCGGGGATCGGCGGCGCCATATAGGGCCGCTCCTGGCTCGCCACATAGGGGCTGCCGTCCTCGCCCAGCTTGCGCTCGGGCTTCGGTGCCTTCGCCTTGCGCTGCGCGATCAGGCCGAGGATAATGATCGCCAGGCCGGCGACGATCAGGACGACGAGGATGATGGTGGTGGTGTCCCAGGTCATGGCGTGGCTTCATCCTCTTGCTTCGGGGCAGGCGTCGGCGCCTTCTTCTTCGGAAACGCCCAGCGCGCGGTCAGGATGCCGATGACCAGAGCGGCGCCGAGCAGAAACAGGTTGGAGAGGAACAGATCGATCATGACAGATAGCCGGTGCGGGGCGGCCGGGGCCGGAAGAACAGCCAGCCGATGCCGAGCCCGATCAGCCAGAAGAGGAAGGCGAGGCCTAGCCATTCGGCGACCAGCGGCAGGCCGGCGCCGCTGCCCGTGCCGGGGCCGCCAGGCGGGCAGGCCGGGGTCGCCGCGCGCGGGGAGGGCGGCGCCGGATCCCAGACCACGCGGCCGATGCCGCCGGCATAGAGCATGAGCGCGTCGACGCCCGGGAAATCGGCGGCCTTGCTCCAGTTCATGGTGCCGTCGCGCTGGAAGTCGTTGGTCGGGCCGCAGAGGAAGACGGTGCGCGCGAGCGGGGCGCGGCTCATCCGGGCCTGCAGGTTCGGGATCTCGGTATAGCGCAGCACCGCGTCCGCGCGCTGCTGCAATTTGTCGATATAGGCATTGCCCTGGCCGAGCGGGCCATAGGCGAGCCAGGCGACGAGCAGCGAGACTGCGAGCCCGATCAGCAGCTTGAGCCAACGCGACATGGAGAGGCTCATAGACCCGCCGGACCGGTGCGCGCAATCTCGCGCCAGCCGATGTCGCGGCGGCAGAAGCCGTCCGGAAAGTCGATCGCGTCGACCGCGGCATAGGCCGCGTCCCGCGCCGCGGCGACGCTGCCGCCGCCGGCGGTGACGCCGAGCACGCGGCCGCCATCGGCGACCAGCCGGCCGTCGACCAGCCTGGTGCCGGCATGGAAGACCTTCGCGCCGGAAACGCCGAGGCCGGCTATGGCGCCGCCTTTCTTCGGCGCGCCGGGATAGCCTTCGGCCGCGACGACGACGACGACGGCCGGATTGTCCAGGAAGACCGGCGCGGGGGCGTCGGCGAGTTCCCCCTTCGCGGTCGCGACCATCAGCTCCAAGAGGTCGCTCATCAGGCGCAGCATCAGCACCTGGCATTCGGGATCGCCGAAGCGGGTGTTGTATTCGACCAGCTTCGGGCCCTCGGGCGTCAGCATCAGGCCCGCATAGAGGATGCCGGAGAAGGGCGTGCCCGCCTCGGCCAGCGCGCGGGCCGTCGGCCGGACGATCTCGTCCAGCGCGCGCCGCTCCAGTTCGGGCGTGAAGATGGAGGCGGGGCTGTACGCGCCCATCCCGCCCGTATTGGGGCCGGTGTCGCCGTCGCCGACGCGCTTGTGGTCCTGCGCGGAGCCGAAGGGGAGGACGGTCTCGCCGTCGACGAGGGCGAAGAAGCTGACCTCCTCGCCGGTCATGAACTCCTCGATCACGACGCTCTCGCCGGCGCTGCCGAAGCCGCCGTCGAACATCAGGTCGAGGCCGTTCCGTGCCTCTTCCGCACTCTCGGCGATGATCACGCCCTTGCCGGCGGCGAGCCCGTCCGCCTTGATCACGACGGGGAGGCCGAAGCGCCCGAGCGCGGCCTCGGCGGCGCCGCGGTCCGTCACGCGGACATAGCCGGCGGTGGGGATGCCGTGCTTCGCGCAGAGATCCTTGGTGAAGCCCTTCGAGCCTTCGAGCTGGGCCGGGATGCGGTTCGGGCCGAACACCAGCAGGCCGGCGGCGCGCAGCGCGTCGCCCAGCCCGTCGACCAGCGGCGCCTCGGGCCCGATCACCACCAGGTCGATCGCCTCGTCGCGGCAGAAGGCGCGCACCGCTTCATGGTCGGCGGCGTCGAGCGCGGCGATCTGGGCATGGTCGGCGATGCCGGGATTGCCAGGCGCCGCCCACAGCGTCGTCAGCAAGGACGATTGCGCGAGCTTCCATGCCAAGGCATGCTCGCGCCCGCCCGAACCGATGAGCAACACCTTCATGTCCGATGATCCCTTCGCCGATGCCCGTGAGGACGGCGGCCTCCTAGCAAGCGACTCCCCCGGCGACAACGCGCCCGCTTTCTCCGTTTCCGAGCTCAGCGCGGCGCTGAAGCGCACGGTCGAGGACGGCTTCGCCCATGTCCGCGTGCGCGGCGAGATTTCGGGCTTCAAGCGCGTCGCCTCGGGCCATTGCTATTTCACGCTCAAGGACGACGGCGCCTGCATCGACGCGGTGATCTGGCGCGGCACCGCCCAGTCGCTCCGCTTCCGGCCGGAGGACGGGATCGAGGTGATCGCGACCGGCAAGCTCACCACCTATCCGCAGCGGTCCCGCTACCAGATCGTGGTCGAGCGGCTGGAACTGGCCGGGCAGGGCGCGCTCATGGCCCTGCTCGACAAAAGGCGCCAGGCGCTGGCCGCCGAGGGCCTGTTCGACGAGGCGCGCAAGCGGCCGCTGCCGTTCGCGCCGGGCCGGATCGGCGTCGTCACCTCGCCCACGGGGGCGGTGATCCGCGACATCCTCCACCGGCTCGAGGACCGCTTCCCGACCCATGTCATGCTCTGGCCGGTGCCGGTCCAGGGCGAGGGCGCGGCGGAGAAGGTGGCTGCCGCCGTCGCGGGCTTCAACGCGCTGCCGGAGCCGCCCGACCTGATCATCGTCGCGCGCGGCGGCGGCTCGATCGAGGATCTCTGGGCATTCAACGAGGAGGCGGTGGTGCGCGCCGTCGCCGGCTCGGCGGTGCCGGTCATTTCGGCGGTCGGCCACGAGACCGACACCACGCTCTGCGACTATGCCGCCGACCGGCGGGCGCCGACGCCGACCGCCGCCGCGGAGATGGCGGTGCCGGTGCGCGCCGAATTGCTGGGCTTCGTCCGCGATCTCGGCGCCCGCGCCGAGCGCTGCGCCCGGCGCTATGGCGAGCGGGCCGGCGAGCAATTGCAGGCCCTGCTGCGCCACTGGCTGGAGCGGGAGGCCCTGCTCGCGCCGCAGCAGCAAAGGCTGGACGATCTCGCCGAGCGGCTGCCGCGCGGCCTGCGGGGCCGGCTCGACCGGGCGCGGGGCGAGCTCGGCCACGCCGCCGGCGCGCTCCGGCCCGGTCTGCTCGTCGCCGCGCATCGGCGCGGGAGCGAGCGGCTGGCGGCCTTGTGGCGGGTCGCCCAGCTCGTCCATCCGGAACGGCCGCTGGAAAAAGGCTATGCCCTGGTCACCGACCGGGACGGGCAGGTCCTGCTCTCGGCCGCGGCGGCGCGGACGGCACGGGCGCTCCGGCTGCGCTTCCGCGACGGCGAGGTCGAGGCCTCGACCGGGGATAGCCAGGCCGGCGGCGCGGTCGAACGGCCGCCGGTTGAGCGCAAGCCCCGCGCATCCCATAATAAGGGCGGCCATGACAAAGGCGGGCAGGGCCCTTTCGGGGGCGAACAGCCCAAATTGCTGTAGGAATTTGCGATGCTGATGAGCAAAGCGGGCCGGCCGGCCCGGCTTCACTATCTTCCGGGCACCTTTCGCGTGCTCAGCCATGGCGACCATGTCGTCTGCGCGGTGACCCACCAGCCGATCCCGCTCGGCGAGCTCAAATATTGGAGCGTCGAGCGGCAGGAGCCTTATGCGAGCGCCGAAATCTCGCTGAAGGCCGAGGGAAAATAAGCGCGGCGCCCGGCGTCGCCGCCCGTCTTGCCGACCCGCCGCGCCTCGTGCCTCCGCCCGGGAGCTAATGCCCGGTCGCGTAGCGCTGCACCGTCGCGCCGACCTCGCGGACGATCGTCTCCGCATCCAGCGCCGCCACCGGCGGCAGCTTCAGCACGTAGCGGGTGAGCGCGAGCCCGAGCAGCTGGCTCGCCACAAGCCCGGCGCGCTGCGCTGCCGTCTCCGGTGGCCCGGCCCGGGCGATGGCGGGGAAGACCTGCTCGCGGAAGATGTCGCGGAGCCGCGCCGCCGCCTCCTCGTTCGACGCGGCCGAGCGGAGCAGGACGGGCATGCCGCCGCCGCCGGCCGCCTCGCCTTCCCACAGAGCGAGGAAGTGACGGACCAGCGTCTCGCCGATCATATCCGATTCGGCCCCGCCGAGGTCCGGCAGGCGCAGATCCAGCGCCGCGACCCGGGCGAACAGGGCGTCCTTGCCGCCGAAATAGCGGATGACCATCGCCGGATCGATGCCGGCCCGGGCGGCAATATCGCGCACCGTCGTCCGCTCGAAGCCGTTCAGCGCAAAGAGATATTTCGCCGCCTCCTCGATCGCCTGGCGGGTGCGGATCGATTTGGGCGTGCTGCGTCGGGGCTCGGTCATCGCCACTATTTGCCAACGACTGTTGACAAATGCAAGCGATCCAGATTAGTCAACAATCGTTGACAAAAAGGAGCTTGCCATGTTGCCCGAATATATTGACGTGCTGATCGTCGGCGCCGGCCCCACCGGCCTGGCGCTCGCCTGCGCCCTGCAGCAGGCCGGCGTCGACCATCTGCTGATCGATGCGCTCGAAGCCGGCCAGGGCCTGTCCCGCGCCGCGGTCGTCCACGCCCATACGCTGGAGATGCTGGCCCGGATCGGCGTCGCCGCGCCCCTCGAGGCGGAAGGAATCCCCTTATCCCGCTTCACCGTCCGCGACCGCGACCGGCCTTTGCTCGGCGTCGGCTTCGAGCGGCTCCCCTCGGTCTTCCGGCACATCCTGATGGTGCCGCAGTCGACCACCGAGGCGGTGCTGGCGGCGCGGCTCGAGAGTCTCGGCGGCCGCATCCATCGCGGCGTCGAGGCGCTGGTCGCGGCGCGCGGCGCGGAGGGCGCCACGGTGCGGGTGCGGACGAAGGCGGGCGAGCGCATGATCGGCGCCCGCTTCGTCGTCGGCGCCGACGGGATGCACAGCGTCATCCGCGCCGCGGCGGGCATCCCGTTCGACGGCGAGACCTATGGCGAGTCCTTCGCCCTGGCCGATGTGCGGATGGATTGGCCGCTCCGCGACGAGGTCTCGCTCTTCTTCTCGCCGGCCGGGATGATGGTGGTCGCGCCGCTGCCCGACGGCGCCTTCCGGATCGTCGCGACGGTCGAGGAAGGCACCGAACCCAAGGATCTCGCGGAGATCCAGGCGCTGCTCGACGCGCGCGGCCCGGGCGGCGGCGCGGCGTGGCTGCGCGCGGTGGTCTGGACGTCCCGCTTCCGGGTCCATCACCGGCTCGCCGGCCGTTACCGCGCCGGCCCGTTCCTGCTGATGGGCGATGCCGCCCATGTCCACAGCCCGGCCGGCGGCCAGGGGATGAACACCGGCATCGTCGACGCGGTCGTGCTCGGCGAGGCGCTGGCGCGGGTCGTCCGGGACGGCGAGGGCCCGGCCCTGCTCGATCATTATACCGCGTTGCGGCGGCCGGCGGCGGCGCAGGTGCTCGCCTTCGCGTCGCGGCTGACCCGGATCGCGACACTGCGCTCGCGGCCGGGGCGGCTGGTCCGCAACCTGCTCCTGCGCCTGCTGGACCGGCTGCCGCCGTTCAAGCGCAAGCTGACCATGGCGCTGTCGGGCTTGGGCAGGCGTCCGCTCGCGCGCCTGCCCGCCGGGGCCGGCGCGCGGCCCCGGCCGCGCCGGCCGGCGACGGCGGTGCGGAACGCCGCTAGCGCGAGCGCCTGACCCTCAGGCCCGGCTGGTTGTTCACCCGCATCATGAAGCTGCCCATCGCGCCCCGGTTGATCACCACCCGCTGACCGGGGCGCGGCCGCAGGGCAAGCGTGTTGTTGTCGATCTGGGTCCAGACCGCGCCGTCCTGCAGCGCCACGATCCAGTGGCCGAGGCCGTCCTGCGAGGCTGAGGCGACCACGCCCTCGACGGTGCGGATCGTGTCCTCGTCCTCCTCGTCGTCGCCGCCGCCGAAAATGGGCAGGCGCGGCAAGGCCAGGCCGAACAGGCGCCGGCGGCCTTCGCGCACCTGTTGCCGGTCGACCACCACCAGCTCGCGCCGCTCCTGCGCCGATTGCAGCGCGGCGACGCTCTGGTCGAAGCAGGCCAGGCGGGCGGCGTCCTCGGTGATCGCGCGGCAGCGGATCAGGGCCTCGAAGCTCTCGGGCCGGGCCGGCGGCGCGTCCCGCCCGCGCTCCTGCGCGGCGAGGGCCGGGGCGGCGACCAGGAGGGAGAGAAGAAACAGAAAAAGCCGGCGAGTCATGATGCGCTCCCTTCCCCGATGCGGGCGGCGCGATATTGCGGAGGAGCCGGACTTTGCGCAAGTCCGGGGCGGGGCGGCCACGCCATGTGGCAATTTTGTCACTTTACGGAAAATTGGCGGGATTCCACGGGGGTGGGGAATTGCGTCAATTCGATTGCTTCCCGTAAAGACGGTCTGCTTCGCTGGTCAGGGCCGGCGCAAGGAACACGGCTTCGAGCCGATTCAAGGGGACCGACATGAGGAAGAACCAGTTTTTGAGCAATCTGCTCGCCACGACGTTTATCTGTGGCGCCGCCAGCTTTGCCACGCCTGCCTTCGCGCAAGACGATCAGCCCGCGGCCGGTGCGGCCCAGGAAGATCAGGGCCAGGAAGTCGTCATCACCGGTTCCCGTATTCCGGCGCCGAACCTGACCGCGGTCAGCCCGGTCACGGTCGTCAACAGCCAGGACATCCGTCTGCAGGGCGTGACCCGCACGGAAGACCTGATCAACTCGCTGCCGCAGGCCTTCGCCGGCCAGGGCGGTAACCTCGCCAACGGCGCCACCGGCACCGCCACGGTCGATCTTCGCGGCCTCGGCGCGAACCGCACCCTGGTGCTGATCAACGGCCGCCGCCTCGTCCCGGGCGATCCCACCTTCCCGACCCCGGACATCAACGTGATCCCGTCGTCGATCGTGAACCGCGTCGACGTGCTGACCGGCGGCGCCTCGTCGGTCTACGGCTCGGACGCCGTCTCGGGCGTCGTCAACTTCGTGATGGATACGGACCTGGAAGGCGTCCGCCTCGACGCCCAGTACAGCTTCTACCAGCACAACAACCGTAACGGCACCGGCATCGCCGACGCGCTCAACGCGCGCGGCTTCGGCTTCCCGACCGGCAATGTCGCCGACGGCGGCACCTTCGACGTCAGCCTCGCCATCGGCGCCGGCTTCGACGACGGCCGCGGCCATGTCGTCGCCTATGCCGGCTACCGCAAGCTGGAGGCGGTGACCCAGGGCCGTCGCGACTATTCCTCCTGCGCCACCCAGGCGCGCACCCCGGCCCAGGCCGGCACCACCCCGCCGGGCGGCTTCCCCGGCGCGCCGCTCTTCTTCTGCGGCGGCTCGGCGACCTCGGCGAACGGCACCGTCTTCGCCTGGGACGGCGGCACCTCGACCACGCTGCAGATCGGCCCGAACCGGACCCTGATCGGCGGCACGACGCCGTACAACTTCGCGCCGACCAACTACTTCCAGCGTCCTGACGAGCGCTACGTGATGGGCGCCTTCGCCCGCTACGAGATCAGCCCGGCGCTGCAGCCCTATCTCGAAGTGATGTTCATGAACGACCGCACGCTGGCGCAGATCGCGCCGTCGGGCAATTTCGGCAACACCTTCACCATCAACTGCGGCGCCCCGGGTTCGCCGACCGCCGTTTCGCCGGGCGTGGGCAACCCGCTCCTCTCGGCCCAGCAGCGCGGCATCCTCTGCGACACCGAGAACCTGATCGACACCACCGGCCAGGCGGTCGGCGCGGCGGGCGGCAGCGACACCGTCGCGGTCTTCACCGATCCGGCGACCGGCCTGCAATATACCCGCGGCCAGGCCCAGATCCTGCGCCGCAACGTCGAGGGCGGCGGCCGCATCAGCGACCTCGAGCACACCAACTACCGCATCGTGACCGGCATCCGCGGCGATCTGTCGGACGTCTGGTCCTATGACGTCTACTACCAGTTCGCGCAGACCAACTTCGCGCTGACCTACCAGAACGACTTCTCGGTCACCCGTCTCGGCCGCGCGCTCGACGTGATCGACGATCCGGACACCGCCGGCGTCGACCCGGTCTGCCGCACGCAGAACGACGGCACCGACGGCGCCTGCGTCCCCTGGGACATCTGGGCGACCGGCCAGGTCAACCCGGCCTCGCTGGCCTATCTGCAGACCCCGGGCTTCCAGCGCGGCAACGTCCAGCAGACCGTCGCCAGCGCCTCGCTGACCGGCAATCTCGGCGAGTGGGGCGTGCAGCTCCCCTGGGCGAACAGCGGCGTGGGCCTCGCGCTCGGCGTCGAGTATCGCAAGGAGAGCCTGGAGCTGATGACGGACGTCGCCTTCCAGACGCTCCCGTCCTCGGATCTCGCCGGCCAGGGCGCGCCGACGCTCCCCGTCTCGGGCAGCTTCGACGTGCGTGAGGCCTTCGCCGAAATCCGCATCCCGATCATCGAGGACAGCTTCATCTACAACTTCTCGATCGAGGCAGGCTACCGTTACTCGGATTACGGCATCGGCGCCCGCAGCGTGAGCACGGACACCTACAAGATCGGCGTCGACTTCTCGCCGATCCGCGACGTCCGCTTCCGCGGCGCGTACAACCGCGCCGTCCGCGCGCCGAACATCCAGGAGCTGTTCGCGCCGCAGCGCGTCGCCCTGAACGGCAACGGCGATCCCTGCGCCGGCAACACCCCGCAGGCCTCGCTCGCGGCCTGCCAGGCGATGGGCGTCTCCGCCGCCCAGTACGGCACGATCGCGGGCAACCCGGCCGGCCAGTATAACGGCCTGATCGGCGGCAACCCGAACCTCGAGCCGGAAATCGCCGACACCTGGACGGTGGGCGTCGTGCTCCAGCCGAGCTTCATCCCGCGGCTCGCGATCACGGTCGACTGGTTCGACATCAAGATCGACGCGCCGATCCAGCCGATCGGCCAGGACGTGATCCTCGCGACCTGCGCCCAGTCGCTCGATCCGTTCTTCTGCGGCCTCGTCCAGCGCGACCAGTTCGGCACGATCTGGCGGACCGGCACGGGCTTCGTGCGCGATCTCAACCAGAATATCGGTGAGTTCAGCACGCGCGGCATCGACGTCGGCATCAGCTACTCGATGGACTGGGAAGGCGTCGGCGGGTTCTCGTTCAACATGAACGGCACCTGGCTCGACAAGCTCGTGACCGACAACGGCGTGTCCGAGCCCTATGACTGCGCCGGCTATTATGGCCCGATCTGCGGCATTCCCAATCCGGAATGGCGCCACCGGGCCCGCTTGAGCTACAGCCATGCGAGCGGCCTCGGCCTCTCCGTGCAGTGGCGCTACTTCGCCAGCGTGGACGTCGAGAATTCGAGCGCGAACACGACGCTCAACCAGGCTTTCGCGCCGTTCAACGCGCGGATCCCGTCGCAGAGCTACTTCGATCTGACGCTCACCGCGCGGATCGGCGACCACTACAATTTCCGCCTCGGCGTGAACAACATCTTCGACCGCGAGCCGCCGATCATCGGCGCGAACGGCACGAACACGATCATCAACGCCTGCGCCGCGGTGGTCTGCTCGGGCAACACCTTCCCGAACGTCTACGACGCGATGGGCCGGTACATCTTCGCCGGTATCACGCTGGACTTCTAAGTCGGGAGCGGGACCCAAGACTGACGGCGGGCCGAAAGGCCCGCCGTTTTCTTTTGGGCGCCACCCGGGCTAGACACGCAGCATGGAGCAGAGGCTCGAGACCGCCGCCGCGCTGGAGGCCGAGGCCGACCGCGCCGCCGCGCGCGGCGATGTGGCCGGCGCGCGCGCGCTGCTGGCCCGCGCCACGGCCGCCGAGCCGGGTCGGGCGGAACCCTGGCTGAAGCTGACCGCCATGTGCCGCGCCGGGGGCGACCTGCCGGCGGCGCTGGACGCGGTCTCCGGCGCGCTGCGCGCCGATCCGCTCGGCTTCGTCGCGCTGCTGCTCAAGGCCAATCTGCTCGAACAGGCCGGCCGGCCGGCGGAGGCGGGCGAGACCTATGGCTATGCGCTCGCCCAGGCGCCCGCCGCGGTGCCGCCGCACCTCCAGCCGATGATCGCCCATGCCCGGGCCGCGCACGACGCTTATGTCGCCGAGACCGCCGGGCGGCTGGCCGGAGCGGTCGACGCGGCGGCGCTGAGCGGGACGGAGCAGGCCAGGCTGGGGCGCTTCCAGTCGAACATCCTGCGCAAGACCCGGCCCTATCATAGCGAGCCGACCCACTTTCACTATCCGGGCCTCAGGGAACGCGAATATCATGATCGCGACCTCTTCCCCTGGCTCGCGCGGCTGGAGGCGGCGACGGCGGCGATCACCGAGGATTTCCACCGGGTGATGGCGGCGGAGCGGGCGGAACTCGTCCCCTATATCCAATATCCGGACGACGTGCCGCTCCGGCAATGGGCGGCGCTCAACCGCAACAAGGCCTGGACCGCGATCCACCTGGTCCGCAACGGCGTGACGATCGACGCCAATGCCCGGCATTGCCCCGCCGTGATGGGCCTGCTCGGCGGGCTCGGCCAGCCGGTCATTCCCCGGCGCGGGCCCAATGCGATGTTCTCCCTGCTCGCGCCGGGCGCGCACATCCCGCCCCATGTCGGCGTCGCCAATACCCGCCTGGTCTGTCACCTGCCCCTGATCGTGCCCGAGGGCTGCTGGTTCCGGGTCGGCGACGACACGCGCCTCTGGGAGCGCGGCAAGGCCTGGCTGTTCGACGACACGATCGAGCATGAGGCGATGAACCCGACCGGCGAATTGCGCGTCATCCTGATCGTCGACACCTGGCATCCCGATCTGTCGCCGGCGGAGCGGGACGCGGTGGCGGCGGTGATGGCGGCGACCGACGCGGACGACGCGCTGGAGGGATTGTGAGCGCCGATCCGGCCTGGCTGCTCAAGACGGCCGATCCCGCCAATGCCGAGTCCGTCTACCGCGCCGCGGCCACCGCGATCCGCCAGGGCTTCGCCCAAGAGGCGCTGCCGCTCGCCGAAGCGGGCGCGCGCAACCATCCGACCGACGCGCGCATGTGGCAGGTGCTCGGCCTCGCCCACCGCCGGCTCGACGCGCTGGAGCCCGCCGTGGCGGCGCTGGCCAAGGCGGCCGAACTCGCCCCGGGCGACGCCCTGATCGCGCACAGCGTGGCCCGGGCGGCGATGGAGGCGGGGCTGCCCGCTTCGGCGCTGTTCGAGCGCGCGCACGGGCTCGCGCCGAACGACGGCTCGGTCCTGCTCGGCCGCGCCGCCGCGCAATTCGCGGACGGCGATCTCGACGGCGCCATCGCCGGCATCGAGGCGCAGCTCGTCCAGCATCCCGGCTGGCTGGAGGGCCACAATGTCAGCGCGCGGCTGCGCTGGGTGCGCGGCGAGCGGGACGCCGCCACGCAGAGCCTGGAGCGCGCCTTGCTGAAGGCGCCGGGGGAAATCCCGCTCTGGCGCGAGCTGATCGACGTGCTGATGCATGCCGCCCGTTATGACGAGGCGCTCGATGCGGTCGCGCGCGGCCGCGCCGCGGCGGGCGAGAGCCCGGTCTTCGACGCATTGGCGGCGGTCTGCGCCGCGGAGAAGGGCGACATTGAAACCGCCGACCGGCTGTTCGCGCGGCTGGGCGCGATCGAGCACATCACCATGGCGGCGCGCTACATGCGGCATTTGCTGCGCGCCGGGCGGCCGAGCGAGGCGTCGGTCTTCGCCGACACCTGGCAGGGGCGCGATCCCGGCCATCTCCTCATGCCCTATCAGTCCGTGGCCTGGCGGCTGACCGGCGATCCGCGCTGGCAGTGGCTGGAGGGGGACGAACGGCTGGTCGGCGTCTACGATCTCGCGGACCGGCTGCCGCCGCTGGACGCGCTGGCCGCGCGGCTGCGGACGCTCCACCTCAGCAATCACCATCCGCTCGAACAGTCGCTGCGCGGCGGCACCCAGACGGACGGGCCCCTGTTCAGCCGGATCGAGCCCGAGATCAGGGCGCTCAGGCAGGCGATCGTCGCCGCGGTCGAGGCCCATGTCGCGCAGCTGCCGCCGCCCGTCGCTGGCCATCCCACCCTGTTCGCGCAGCGCGCGCCGATCCGCTTCTCCGGCTCCTGGTCGGTGCGGCTGACCGACGCCGGCTTCCACGTCAACCACGTCCATCCGATGGGCTGGCTGAGCTCGGCGCTCTACGTGGCCCTGCCCGCGATGGGCGCGGGCGACGAGGGCTGGCTGAAGCTCGGCGAGCCGCAGGCGGAGCTGGGTATCGACCTGCCGCCGTTCCGCAAGGTCGAGCCGAAGCCCGGCCGGCTCGTCCTCTTCCCCTCGACCATGTGGCACGGCACCGTCCCGTTCGCGGCGGGGGAGCGGATGACCGTTGCCTTCGACGTCGCGCGGCCGCAATAGCGGGCGATGGAGACCGGCATTCAAGAGGCGACGCTCGAGCGCGCCACCGCCCTTCTCGCCGCCGGCAATCTCGACGAGGCGGCGCGGCTGTGCGCCGCCAGCGACGATCCCGGCCTGCTGCGCATCGTCGCTTATGTGCACCAGACGCAGGGCCGGCCCCGCCAGGCCGCGGGCGCCTATGAGGCGGTGCTCCGCGCCATGCCCGGCGACTGGGAAAGCTGGAACAATTACGGCAACGTCCTGCTCGCGCTCGACCGGTTCGACGAGGCGGTGGCGGTTTTCCGGCGCGCGCTCCAGCTCAGGTCCGACCGGGTCGAGATCGTCTTCAACCTCGCCGATGCGCTGGGCGGCGCCGAGCGTCACGAGGAACGGGCGGCGGTGCTGCGCACCTGGGCCCAGATCGACGGCGAGGATGCGCGGGGGCAGACCGACCTCGGCCTCGCCGAGGCGGCGGTCGACGATTATGCGGCGGCCGAGCGGGCTTTCCGGGAGGCGATCCGGCTGGACCCCGCCCGGCTGGAGGCCTGGCTTGAGCTCGGCCTGGTGCTCGAGACGCTGAACCGGACCGACGACCTCGCCGCGCTCGCCGAGGAGGCCGCCCGGGCCGGGCTCGGCGCCGAGGCGCATTTCCTCACCGCCTGGGCGCTCCGCCGCCAGAACCGGTTCGAGGAGGCGCTGGCCGAGGCGGAGGCGACCCCCGAGACGATCAACCCGGTCCGCCGCGAGCAATTGCTCGCCGGCCTCTACGACCGGCTCGGCCGGCCGGCCGAGGCCTTCGCCCGGTTCGAGGCGATGAACCGGGCCTCCGAGGCTGCCTCCCCCGCGCCCCCGGGCCTGACCTATCGCGAGGCGGTGGCGGCGGCCGCGGCGCGCATGACGGCCGACCGGGTCGCGGACTGGACCCGTTTCGAGGTCGCGCCCGAGCCGCCGGCGCCGGTCTTCATCCTCGGCTTTCCGCGCTCGGGCACGACCCTGCTCGACACGTTGCTGATGAACCTGCCGAGCCTGCACGTGCTCGAGGAGCAGCCGGTGATGCGCACCGTCGAGGCCGCGATCGCGGCCGACGGCGATCTCGGCCTGATGAGCGCGGAGGAAGCGCGCGGCATCCGGAGTTACTATTTCCAGGTGCTGGCCGGCCTCGCCTCGGTGCCGCCGGGCAAGACCGTGGTCGACAAGCACCCGCTCCATTCGGCGCGCATGCCCCTGATCCAGCGCGTCTTCCCGGACGCGCGGATCATCTTCGTCGAGCGCCATCCCTGCGACGTCGTGCTGAGCTGCTTCATGGCCAATTTCAGCCTGAACCATGCCATGCGGAGCTTCACGACGATCGAGGAAGCGGCGCGCACCTATGACGCGGTGCTCGACGCCTGGACCCGCGCCGAGACCCTGCTGCCGCTCGACGTCCACCGCATCCGCTACGAGCGGATGGTGGCGGACCTGGCCGGCGAGATGCGGCCTTTGCTCGCTTTCCTCGGCCTGCCCTGGGACGAGAAGGTGCTCGACAACCAGGCGGCGGCGGCCAGCCGCGGCCGGGTGCGCACCGCCAGCTATTCGCAGGTCGGCGAGCCGATCTACACCCGCGCCGCCGGGCGCTGGGAGCAGTATCGCGACCAGCTCGCGCCGGTCCTGCCCATCCTCGCGCCCTGGGTGGAGAAGATGGGCTACACGCTCTGACGATCAAAAGGAGTCATCCCGGCGGACGCCGGGATGACTATGAAAATTGAGCGCGAATCAGCCTTGGCTGATCGGGTACGGACCTAGCTCGCCAGCTTCAGCGCGCCGTCGCCCTCGTCGACCTTGACCGTCTGGCCGTCGCGCACGTCGCCGCGCAGGATCGCGTCGGCGAGCGGGTCCTGCAGATATTTCTGCACCGCCCGCTTCAACGGCCGCGCGCCATAGACCGGATCGT
>DATJUQ010000052.1:0-2490 GCA_035502235.1 Allosphingosinicella sp. | reverse complement strand
GATCCGGCCAAGGACCCCGAAGCCAAAGAGGTGATTGGCCGATATGCGGATCTCGCCGGCGGGTTGCCTTTGGTGGTCTGTCCGGACGGCTCGGTGCTCGGCAATCCTTCGGAGCAGGCGCTGGCGCGCCAGATCGGCATGACGCCTGTGTGGCGGACGGACTTCGTCTACGACGTGGCGGTGGTCGGCGCCGGGCCCGCAGGTCTTTCGACCGCCGTCTACGCATGCTCCGAGGGCCTCTCGGTTGCGGTTGTCGACGCGCGCGCTTTCGGCGGCCAGGCGGGAGCCAGCGCCCGGATCGAGAACTATTTCGGCTTTCCGACCGGAATCAGCGGCCAGGCGCTGACCGCCCGCGCCTTCATTCAGGCGCAGAAATTCGGCGCCGACGTCATGATTCCGGTCGCTGTGAAAACGCTGGACTGCGCCCGCGTCAACGGCGCGTTCGTCCTGGAGGCCGAGGGCGGCGAGCGCATTCACGCCCGGACGGTCGTGGTCGCCAGCGGCGCGCGCTACCGGCGCCCCGCGCTCGCCGACATCGCCCGGTTCGAGGGCCGTGGCGTCTGGTACTGGGCGTCGCAGATCGAAGCGCGCCTGTGCGCCGGCGAAGAGGTTGTCCTGGTTGGCGGGGGCAATTCAGCCGGTCAGGCCGCAGTGTTTCTTTCCGGCCACGCCTCGAGGGTGCGCATGATGGTCAGGGGGCCGGGTCTCGCAGAAAGCATGTCGCGCTACCTGATCGACCGCATCGCCGCTGCGCCGAACATCGAGCTCATGACGGAGACCGAGATCATCGCGCTGAACGGTTCGCCCGGCGGCAGCATCGAGGCGGTGCGGTGGCGGGACCGTCGCGCCGGGAAGGAGGCCGAGGCGCCGGCCCGCAACGTCTTTCTGTTCATCGGCGCGGATCCCGCCACCGAATGGCTGCAGGGTTGCGTGGCGCTGGACAAGGCGGGCTTCGTGACGACCGGCATAGCGCAGGCGAATGGCGCCTCCCTCCCATCACCGCTTGAATCGTCCGTCCCCGGCGTGTTCGCGGTCGGCGACGTGAGGTCCGGGTCGGTCAAGCGGGTCGGCGGGGCGATCGGCGAGGGCGCCGCGGTGGTGGCGGCGATTCACAAGTCGCTCGCGCATTCTGCAGGTCCTCACCTCTAACGTTGCGAGCGATCCATGACGACGAAGACCTGCACGCATCTGAACGCCATCCAGGACGTGACGCCGAGCGCGCTCGGCTGCGAGGAATGCCTGAAGACCGGCGACAGGTGGGTTCATTTGCGCGTCTGCCGCACATGCGGCCATGTCGGATGCTGCGACCAGTCCCCGAACCAGCACGCGACCAAGCATTTTCAGGTCACCCGCCATCCCATCATCGAGGGCTATGATCCGCCGGAAGGCTGGGGATGGTGCTACGTCGACGAAGTGATGTTCGATCTCTCGGACCGAATGACGCCGCACAACGGTCCGATCCCGCGTTACTATTGAGGCGTCCGTCGAGCGCTGGTTCATCCGCTCGAGGGCGGCGCCGAGTTCCGCTTCCGCCACGACCGCGGGGCGCGCTGAGGCGCGACCAGATAGCGGACGGCGGCGGGCGTCTTCAGGAGATGGCTCGCCTTGTCCTCCATCATCTGGTCGGCGACGGTCACGCGCGCCCGGCGATATTTGAGTTCGAGCGCGGAATGGATGAGGAAGGTCTCGATCATCTTGCCGGGCTCGACCGGGTCGTCGAACAGATGCCAGCCGTAGGCGCCGTCGCGCATCCGCTCGAGGCTGACGTCCTGCATGAGAGCGAGGAAGGCGCTTCTGTCCGACGGGTCGATCCTATAGTCGATGAGCGCCAGGATCGGTCCCTGATCGTCGGCGAAGCGATTGAGGAAGACGGGGGCGCGCCAGCGCATCGACGGACTGAGGTTCTCCGCTTCGCCTGTTTCAAGCTTCCACCCCCATGTGAGCGCCCAGCCGATCACCGCGCCTATGCCGGCCGCTGAGAGGGCGAAGGGCACCCCCTTGAGCGCCGCCACTTCGCCCCATACGGCGCTGCCAAGCGTCAGCGCGCCAAAATAGACAGTGAGGAAAATCGCCAAGCCCCGACCGCGCACCCATTCCGGCAAAGCCACCTGAGCGGAGACGAAGAACGTCGTCAGAACGACGATCGACGAGGCGCCGGCGACGAAGCTGGCGGCGAGCGCCATGAGGGGCCCTCGCGCGCCGGCAAGCAGAAAGAGCGAGACGACGGTCCCGAACACGCCAAGAGCGGCCTGCCCATTCGCGCCGAACCGTTTCTTCAGCCAGCCGAGCGCGAATGTGGCCAGGATCGAGCCGACGCCGATGGCGGCCATCAGTTGACCATAAATCTCCGCCCCGTGGCTCCCCTGGCGGCGAGCGATCAGCGGAAGCAAGGCCAGATAGGCGCTGGCGAAGGGAAAGAAGGCGAATGCGCGGATGAGCGTGGCGTCCATTTCGCGGCTGTATCGGACATAACGCACGCCCGCGGTCATG
>DATJUQ010000051.1:0-53230 GCA_035502235.1 Allosphingosinicella sp. | reverse complement strand
GCCATCGGCATGAATTTCTTCATGGAGGTGGCCAAACTGCGCGCCGCGCGCGTGCTGTGGCACCGGGTGATGACCAGGCTCGGCGCGAAGGACGAGCGCAGCAAGATGTTGCGCACCCATTGCCAGACCTCGGGCGTCTCGCTGCAGGAGCAGGATCCGTATAACAATGTGATCCGCACCACGATCGAGGCGATGGCGGCGATGCTCGGCGGCACGCAGAGCCTGCACACGAACAGCCTCGACGAGGCGGTGGCCCTGCCCACCGACTTCTCCGCCCGGATCGCGCGCAACACCCAGATCGTCATCCAGGAAGAGACCGGGATGACCAAGGTCGTCGATCCCCTCGGCGGCTCCTATTATGTCGAGGCGCTGACGAAGGAACTGGCCGACAAGGCCTGGGAGATCATCGAGCGGGTCGAGCGCGAGGGCGGCATGGCCAAGGCCGTCGCCGCCGGCTGGCCCAAGGCGATGATCGAGGAGGCCGCCGCCGCCACCGCCGCGCGGATCGACCGGGGCGAGCAGGTGATCGTCGGCGTGAACCGCTACCGCAAGGACGAGGAGGATCATCTCGACATCCTCGACGTCGACAATCACGCGGTGCGCGAGGCGCAGATCGCGCGGATCAAGCGGGTGAAGGCCGGTCGCGACGAGACCGCGTGCCAGGCGGCGCTCGAGGCGCTGAGGACGGGAGCCGCCAAAATTCCTCCCCGGAACGGGGAGGGGGACCATGCGCAGCATGGTGGAGGGACCGACGCCACCGGCGTCGGTTTCACCAACCCCGGCCCCTCCGCCGCTTCGCGGTCCCCCTCCCCCGCTGGGGGAGGATTTGAGAACAATCTGCTCGCCCTCGCCGTCGAATGCGCCCGCCAGCGGGCGACCCTGGGCGAGATTTCCTCGGCGATGGAGGCGGGGTTCGGGCGCTACGAGACCGTGCCGACGCCGGTGAAGGGCATTTACGGCGGCGCCTACCGGGACGATGCGCGCTGGGAGAATCTGCTCTCCGGGGTCGCGGCGACGGAACGCCGGCTGGGGCGCAAGCCGCGCATGCTGGTCGCCAAGATGGGCCAGGACGGCCATGACCGCGGCGCCAATCTGGTCAGCTCGATGTTCGGCGATCTCGGTTTCGACATCGTGCCGGGCCCGCTCTTCCAGACGCCCGGGGAGGCCGCGGCCCTGGCGATCGCGAAGGACGTCGACGTGGTCGGCGCCTCCAGCCTCGCCGCCGGGCACAAGACCCTGATCCCCGAACTGATCGGCCATTTGCGCGACGCCGGCCGGAGCGACATCAAGGTTGTGGCGGGCGGCGTCATCCCGCCGCAGGATTACGACTTCCTGCGCGACGCCGGGGTGCAGGCGATCTTCGGGCCGGGGACGAATCTGGTGAATGCGGCGGGAGAGGTGTTGAGATTGCTCGGACACAATCTGCCGCCGGTGGACGAGGCGGCGGAATGAGCCTGCTCCTGCTGCTCTCGGCGTTCGGCCAGGCGGCCGCGGCCCCGGCCGAGCCAGCCTATGAGGCGCGACCCTTTGCCCAGGCCTTGCAGGATTTCGAGCGGCTCTGCGTGACGCCACTGCCCAGCCAGCCCGCCTTCATCGCGGCGATGGATGCCGGCGCGGTCGGCTGGCGCCGCGTGCCGAGGACGGCGGACGAGATTTTCGGCTCCGGCCTCAAGTGGCGGGCGCCGGCCATCGGCCAGATCACCTATCATTATAACGAGCGGATCGTGCACGTGATCGGCGGGCCCGCCTGCCATCTCGAATTCCGGACCGACGCCAGCTTTCGTCATGACGCGGCCGCCGCATCAGTCGAGCGGCAACTCGGCCTGCCGCCCGGCACCGACACGAGCGACCGGCGAACGACGCAGAATGAATGGGAAATGCGCCGCGCCGATGGCATGGAGATTCGCGTTTTCCTGACTTCGAACGTCGCGGTCCCCGGCGGGCCCGGGGCGAGGCTTTCCATCTCGCGGCGCAATCTCGCGCCGCTTCCACGGGAAATGACCGGAAGATGATCCGTACCGACTGGACCCGCGCCGAGCTCGCCGCTTTGTTCGAACTGCCGCTCATGGACCTCGTCTTCGAGGCGCAAACGGTGCACCGCCGCCATCACGCGCCCAACCAGGTACAGCTTTCCACCCTGCTCTCGATCAAGACGGGCGGCTGCCCGGAGGATTGCGGCTATTGCTCGCAGTCCGTCCATGCCGAGACCGGGCTGAAGGCCACCAAGCTGATGGACGTGCGCGCGGTGCTGCAGGCGGCGGCGCAGGCGCGGGACCATGGCTCGACCCGCTTCTGCATGGGCGCGGCGTGGCGCAACCCGAAGGACCGCGACATGCCCGCCATCGTCGCGATGGTGAAGGGCGTGCGGGCGATGGGCATGGAAACCTGCATGACGCTCGGCATGCTGAGCGAGAAGCAGGCCGGGATGCTCGCCGCGGCCGGGCTCGATTATTACAACCACAATATCGACACCTCGCCTGAGCGCTACAATGAGGTGATTTCGACGCGGACGTTCGAGGACCGGCTGGAGACGCTGGACCACGTCCGCGAGGCCGGCATGAACGTCTGCTGCGGCGGCATCGTCGGCATGGGCGAGACGCGCGACGACCGGGTCGGCTTCCTGCACGCGCTCGCCACCCTGCCCGCCCACCCGGAAAGCGTGCCGATCAACGCGCTCGTGCCGATCAAGGGGACGGTGCTTGGCAACATGCTGGCGGACACGCCGCTCGCGAAGATCGACGATATCGAATTCGTGCGCACGGTGGCGGTGGCGCGGATCACCATGCCGGACTCGATGGTGCGGCTCTCGGCGGGCCGGGAGAGCATGAGCGAGTCGACGCAGGCGCTCTGCTTCATGGCCGGCGCGAACTCGATCTTCACCGGCGACAAGCTCCTCACCGCGCCCAATGCCGGCGACGACAGCGACGCGGCGATGTTCGCGCGGCTGGGGCTGAAGGCGATGGCGGCGGCGCCCTCGCCGCAGATGGAGGCCGCGCTATGATGGGATTGCTTCTCGCCCTGCTGCTTTCGGCGCAGGACTCCGAATGGAATTGCGAGAATCCGCAGGCGCAGCAGGAGATGAACTATTGCGCGGCGCAGGATGCCGAGCGGGCGGATGCGGAGCTGAACAGCGTCTACCGCACGTCCATCGAGCGGGCGCGGGAAGCCGACCGCGATTATGCGCGCGTCGCCGACGGCGCCGGCGGGCCGAGCGACGGCCTGCCCGGCGAGGAAGCGACCCTGCGCGAGGCGCAGCGCGCCTGGGTGAGCTTCCGCGACGCCAGCTGCCGGCTCGAAAGCTTCGAGGCGCGGGGCGGCTCGATGCAGCCGATGATCGACGGCGGCTGCCGGGCGACGATGACCCGCGCCCGCACCGCCGAGCTGCGCGGCCCCAATCCGGACTGTCCCGAGGACGGCACGCCGACCGCGCTCATGCAGTGCCTCGAGCGCCAGTTCACCCGCGCCGACGCGGCGCTGACCCAGCAATGGCAGGCGGCCCTGACGGCGCTGCCGTCCGGCGCGGCGCAGATCCGGGCCGCGCAGCGCGCCTGGCTCGCCTTCCGCGCCGCCCATTGCGCGAGCGCCGTCCCGTCCGTCGCCAGCGCGGAGACCCAGAATCTGGAGGGCGTGCTCTGCCGCATCCGGCTCACCGAGGGCCGGACGCGCGAGCTGTCCGACCTCGCGGCGATGGGGGAATGATGGCGGGGCGGCGCTGCCTCGCCTTGCTGCTGGCGGCTTTTTGCATCGTCGGCGCGCGCGCCCCCGCGCCCGCCACGCCCGCCGCGCTCCTGGAGCCGGTGCCGCTGCTGATCGTGATCGGCCAATCCTTTCGCCTGCCCGCGGCGGCGCTGGGCGGCGAGCGCAACGTCAACATCTGGCTGCCGCCCTCCTATGCCGAGGGCACGCGCCGATACCCGGTGATCTACCTGATCGACGGCGGCCTGCAGCAGGACTTCCAGCATATCACGGGGCTCGCCCATCTCGGCGCCATCTCCTGGCAGACGCAGGAGTTTATCGTCGTCGGGATTGAGACGGTCGACCGCCGCCGCGAGCTCGCCTTCCCGGTGGAGCGGGATGCGGACCTGCGCCGGCAATATCCGACCGCGGGCGGCTCGGCCGTTTTCCGCCGCTGGCTGGTGGACGAGGTGAAGCCGTTCGTCGAGACGCACTACCGGACGTCGGGCGACGATGCGCTGCTCGGCGAATCCCTCGCCGGCCTGTTCATCCTGGAGACCTTCCTTCGGCAGCCCGACGCGTTCGACACCTATATCGCGATGGACCCCAGCAATTGGTGGGACAATGGGCGCCTGACCGAGGAGGCGGCCGGGCTGCTCGCGCGGCACGGCCCGGCGCGGCATCGGCTCTGGCTCAGCGTCGGCCGCGAGACGCTCGGCCAGCCGGCGGCGACGGAGCGGCTGCTCGCGGCGCTGAGGGCGCGGCCCGAGATCGAGCTGCGCTACGAGCCGCGGCCGGCCCTGACCCACGCGACCATCTATCATCCCACGACCTGGGAAGCGCTGCAGGCGCTCTACCCGCGACCGGCGGAGTGAGGACATGCGCCGCTGGACCTATGCGCTCGGCGCCCTTCTCGCCCTCCAGCCGGCGACGGCGGGGGCCTGCTCGTTCAGCTGGCGGCGCGGCAATTCCCCGGATGAGATCAGGGCGAATCCCAATATGCGCCCGGTCCGCGGCACCTTTCATTTCATCCAGCCCCGGGGAGAGAACAGCCCGATCGCGGCGAACGCCGAGGGCTGGCTCTACGGACGGATCGACGGCGCGCGGGGACGCTATTGGAACACGATCCAGTCGCCCATGTATGAAATCGCGGTCGAATGCGGCGCCTATACGGCTCCGACGGGAAACGGCACGACCGGCATCTTCTGGATTTCGCGCGCGCGGCGGGACCGGCGCTATCGGGTGATGCTGTGGGAGCCGGCCCCAGTCCGCGAGGACCCGCGCCCATGATCCGCAAATCCCATGTCTTGAAACACGCAAAGGAGCGTCCGTGTTCTCCAAAATCCTGATCGCGAACCGCGGCGAGATCGCCTGCCGCGTCATCAAGACCGCGCGCAAGATGGGGATCGCCACCGTGGCGGTCTATTCGGACGCGGACGCGCGCGCGCCGTTCGTGCAGATGGCGGACGAGGCGGTGCATATCGGCCCGCCGCCGGCCGCCCAATCCTATCTGCTCGCCGACCGGATCATCGAAGCGTGCAAGCAGACCGGGGCCGAGGCGGTACATCCGGGTTACGGCTTCCTCAGCGAGCGGACCAGCTTCGCCGAGGCGCTCGCCGCCGAGGGCATCGCCTTCATCGGCCCGCCGGTGAACGCGATCGCCGCGATGGGCGACAAGATCGAGAGCAAGAAGCTGGCCAAGCAGGCGGGCGTGAACGTCGTGCCGGGCTATGTCGGGGAGATCGAGGATACCGAACATGCGGTCCGCATCTCGGCGGAGATCGGCTATCCGGTGATGATGAAGGCCTCGGCCGGCGGCGGCGGCAAGGGCATGCGCCTCGCTTATAACGAGCAGGACGTGCGCGAGGGCTTCGAGGCGACCAAGCGCGAGGGGCTGAACAGCTTCGGCGACGACCGCGTCTTCATCGAGAAGTTCATCCTCAACCCGCGCCACATCGAGATCCAGATCCTCGGCGACCAGCACGGCAACATCCTCTATCTCAACGAGCGCGAATGCTCGATCCAGCGGCGCCACCAGAAGGTGGTCGAGGAGGCGCCCTCCCCCTTCGTCACGCCGAAGATGCGCAAGGCGATGGGCGAGCAGTGCGTCGCGCTGGCGCGCGCGGTCGGCTATTACAGCGCGGGCACGGTCGAGCTGATCGTCTCCGGCGCCGATCCGACCGGCGAGAGCTTCTACTTCCTCGAGATGAACACCCGCCTGCAGGTCGAGCATCCGGTCACCGAGGCGATCACCGGCATCGAC
The DNA here is from genome assembly GCA_035502235.1 of Allosphingosinicella sp. GTDB lineage: Bacteria > Pseudomonadota > Alphaproteobacteria > Sphingomonadales > Sphingomonadaceae > Allosphingosinicella. Next base: position 47,292 of record DATJUQ010000051.1, on the reverse strand, counting down.
CTGGTCGAGCAGATGATCCGCGTCGCCGCGGGCGAGCGGCTGGCGATCACCCAGGACGAGATCGGCATCCAGGGCTGGTCGATCGAGAACCGGGTCTATGCGGAGGATCCCTATCGCGGCTTCCTGCCCTCGACCGGCCGGCTGATCCGCTACCGGCCGCCGGTCCCGGGCTGGACGGACGACGGCAGCGCGAACGGGCGCCGCGGGGTCGGCGGCGTGCGCGTGGACGACGGCGTCTACGAGGGCGGCGAAGTCTCCATGTTCTACGATCCGATGATCGCCAAGCTCGTCACCTGGGGCGAGACGCGCGACGAGGCCGCCGACAAGCAGATCGCCGCGCTCGACGCCTTCCAGATCGAGGGCCTCGGCCACAATGTCGATTTCGTCTCGGCGATCATGCAGCACCCGCGCTTCCGCGCGGGCGAACTGACCACGGGCTTCATCGCCGAGGAATATCCGGAAGGTTTTCACGGCGCGCCGGCGGACGAGGCTCTGCTGGCCGACCTCGCCGCGATCGCCGCGATGGCGGCGGCGGCGTACGAGACGAGGAACCGGCTGATCAGCGATCAGATCGGCAGCCCGGCCATGAAGCTCGACTTCCTGGTCCGGATCGGCGGCCGGGACTATCGCCAGGAGGTTCGCGGCGACGAGGGCGAATTCCTGATCAGGAACGGCGAGGACCAGGACGACTGGCGCGAGCTGCGCGGCACCTGGTTCCCGGGCTGGCCGAGTTTCGAGGGCACGGTCGACGACCAGCCCTATCATGTGCGGATCTCCCGCAAGGGCCGCGACTGGATCCTGGGCGCGCGCGGCGCGAGCCACCGGGTCCAGGTCTATCCGCTGCATGTCGCCGAACTGACCCGGCACATGATCGAGAAGGTGCCGCCGGACCTTTCGAAATTCCTGATCTGCCCGATGCCGGGCCTGCTCACCCGGCTCGATGCCGGCGAGGGCGATAAGGTCGAGGCCGGGCAGCCTCTCGCCGTGGTCGAGGCGATGAAGATGGAGAATATCCTGCGCGCCGAGAAGTCCGGCGTGGTGAAGGCGGTGAACGCCAAGCCGGGCGACAGCCTCGCCGTCGACGCCGTCATCCTGGAATTCGAATAGGGCGCCGGCCGGACACTGCCACGACGTCACCCTGGACTTGTTTCAGGGTCCAGGGTCGAGCCCGCTACCACGCGTGACGGCCAGCCCAGTGCCGCAGCCAGACTGGACCCTGAAACAAGTTCAGGGTGACGAAATTGGGTGGAGTCGTTACGGGGTCGAAACGCATGCCAAGTGTCACCCAGCGAACACGCTCCCACAGCTTTTTCGTCCCACCCCCGCAACGAAAACCCGGAAAGGCGGTTCTGGCGACCATGACGAAGCAGATGCTCACGCTCCGCCCGGCCGCGCTGATCGGCGCCGCCGCCCTCGCCCTCTTCGCCGCGGCGAGCCCCGCCGCGGCCCAGCGCACCGTGACCGTCGGTCTCGGCGCGCAGGCCGCGCCCAAATTTCCGGGGTCCGACGAATATGGCATCGGCCCGCTGCCGATCATCGACCTGCGCCGCCCCGGCCAGCCGATCACCTTCGAATCCGCCGACGACGGCGCCGGCTTCGGCGTTCTGGGCAGCGACAGCGTGATCAATTTCGGCCCGGCGATCCGTTTCCAGAACAAGCGCGAGGAGGAGGATGTCGGCGCCGCGGTGGGCGATGTCGGCTTCACCTTCGAAGTGGGCGGCTTCGTCTCCATCCACCCCAGCCGCAACTTCCGCATCCGCGCGGAGCTGCGGCAGGGCATTGGCGGCCACAAGGCGCTGGTCGGGAGCCTGGGCGCCGACCTGATCCTGCGCGACGACGAGAATTACATCTTCTCGATCGGTCCGCGCGTCCGCTGGGCCGACAATAAGTATAATGACCGCTATTTCGGCGTGACCCCCGCCGTCTCCGGCGCGACCGGGCTTGCCGCGCTGGATCCGGACGGCGGCGTCTATGCGATCGGCGGCATCGCCAATTTCACCCACCGGCTGGGCCGCAACTGGGGCGTGCAGGCTTATGCCGGCTATGACCGGCTGGTCGGCGACGCGGCGGACAGCCCGATCGTCCGCGCCCTCGGCTCGCGCGACCAGTTCACCGGCGGCGCCGGCCTCTGGATCGAATTCGACATCGGCGGCGGCCGCTCGCGCTGAGCCTGGATCCTCCCCGGCACCGGGAGGATTTCTAGTCGTTCGCCTTTATGTCGGCCTGCTCGACGTCGCCCTCGCCGCTGTCGGCTTCCGCCAGCAATTGCGCGTCTTCCGAGCCGCGGGGCTTCAGCTCCTCTTCCGGCCGGGCCTCGCCCGGATTCTGGTCGAGCGGGTCGGGCAGTTGGGCTTCCTTCGTCTCGGGGGTGCGCGGATCGGTCATGGCATCTCTCCTCACCCTCACAACGCGCGCGGCTTTGACTTCGCTCCGCTAAGCCTGGATGAGGACGCCATGCGCATCCTGCTCGCCCTCGCCTTGCTCGCTTTCCCCGCCGCCGCTTTGGCCCGCGTCGCGCCCGAGGAACGTCGCATGGTCGCGGCCGTCGACGCGGAGCAGGCCCGCAACATTGCCCTGCTCGAGCGGCTGGTGAACCAGAATAGCGGCTCGCTGAACCTCGAGGGCGTGCGCGCCGTCGGCCAGCTGGTCCGCGCCGAGCTGGAGCCCCTGGGCTTCGAGGTGCGCTGGGTCGACATGGCCGAGACCGGCCGCGCGGGCCATTTGATCGCGACGCATCGCGGGCGCGGGCGCGGGCGCGGGCGCAACATCCTGCTGATCGGCCATCTCGACACGGTGTTCGAACCGGACAGTCCCTTCCAGCGCTTCAGCCGCGAGGGCAATCGCGCGACGGGGCCAGGCATCGGCGACGACAAAGGCGGCATCGTGGTGATCGTCGCGGCGCTTCGCGCCATGCACGCCGCGGGGACCCTGCGCGACGCGAACGTCACCGTGGTGCTGACCGGCGACGAGGAGCGGACCGGCTCGCCCATCGCCGTCGCCCGGCGCGACCTGATCGAAGCGGGCCGCATCGCGGCCTACGCGCTGGAGTTCGAGAATCTCGCGACCGTGGACGGCCGCGACCATGGCTCGGTCGCCCGGCGCAGCTCGACCAATTGGACGCTGACCGCGCGCGGGCGCACCGGCCACAGTTCGGGCGTCTGCGGCGCGCAGCTGGGCTGCGGCGCGATCTACGAGGTCGCCCGCATCCTGGACGCCTTCCGCCGCGAGCTGGCCGAGCCCAACCTCACCTACAATGTCGGCGTGATGGCCGGCGGTACCCCCGCCGCGCTCGACGCGTCCGGCTTCCGCGGCAGCGCCTCGGGCAAGACCAATATCGTCGCCGAGACCGCGGTCGCGCGCGGCGACCTGAGGAGCCTGACCCCCGAGCAGGACGCGCGGGCGCGGGCGCGAATGCAGGCGATCGTCGCCCAGCACCTGCCCAACACCTCGGCGGAGCTGGTCTTCGGCGAGGACGGCTATCCGCCGATGGCGCCGACCGAGGGCAACCGCGCCCTCCTCGCCCGGCTCAACGCGGTGAACCGCGACCTCGGCCTCGCCGAGATGCCGGAGCTGGATCCGGCGCGGCGCGGCGCGGCGGATTCCGCCTTCGTAGCGGCGGACGTGGACACATTGGCCGGGATGGGCGCGGCGGGCGGCAACACCCATGCCGAGGGCGAATGGGTCGAGCTCGATTCCATCACCCGCCAGGCCAAGCGCACCGCGATCCTGATCACGCGATTGACGCGGGAGCGGGCGCGTTAGGCTAGGACGACCACGAATCCCGGCGTCACCCTGAACTTGTTTCAGGGTCCGGAGTGGGGCCGGCTTCTGCGTGAACCGGCAAACTCAGTGCCAGTGCCAGCTTGGACCCTGAAACGAGTTCAGGGTGACGGTTGGGGTGTATCCGGCGCTCGTGCCTGACCTAGGCCCGCCGTGCCGTCAGCAGATAGTTGAGCGACAGATCCTCGCCGAGCGTGAAGCCGCGCGTGACGCTGAAACCCAGGCCGGTCACGTCGACCACCTCGAGCCCCGCCGCGATCACCATCGCCCTGAGTTCGTCCGGCGCGACGAACTTGTCCCAGTCGTGCGTGCCCTTCGGAATCTGCCCCAGCCCTTCGGCGAGATCGACCAGCAGCAACTTCGACCATAAGGTCCGCGCCGGCGTCGAGAGGATCAGCAGCCCGCCATCCGCGACCGCGGCCGCCAGCGCGGCGACGAAGGCGGGGGGATCGGCGACATGCTCGATCACCTCCAGCGAGGTGACGAGATCGTAGCGCCCCGCCAGCGCCTCCGCGCCGCCGACGCGATAGTCGATCTCCAACCCCTGTCCGAGCGCATGGTCCCGCGCCGCGGCGATATTCTCCGGCGCCGCATCCAGGCCGGTCACCGCCGCGCCCAGCCGGGCCAGCGGCTCGGCGAGCAGGCCCGCGCCGCAGCCCACATCCGCCGCCTTCCTGCCCGCGAGCGGCTTCAGGCCGGTCTCGTCGGCCTGCCAGAGATGGTCGATCTGCCCGCGAATATATTTGAGCCGCACCGGATTGAGCCGGTGCAGCATCGCCGAACTGCCTTTCGGATCCCACCAGTCCGCCGCCATCGCGCCGAAATGGGCGGCTTCCCCGGGAACGATGCTGGGGTCGATGCCGGCTGCAGGCTCGCTTGCATGTGCCATGGCGCCCCCCTAACAGTGCGCCCGGTCTTTTCCCACCGTCTTTCCCTCGGGAGCCCAATGCCACGCATCGTGATGAAGTTCGGCGGCACGTCCATGGCGGGGAGCGAGCGCATCCGCCATGTCGCGGGGCTAGTGAAGCGCGAGGCGGAGCGCGGCAACGAGGTCGCGGTGGTCGTCTCGGCCATGGCGGGCGAGACCGACCGGCTGATCCAGTTCTGCAAGGAAGCCGCGAGCGTCTACGACCCGCGCGAATATGACGTGGTCGTCGCCTCGGGTGAGCAGGTCACCTCCGGCCTGCTCGCGATCACCCTGCAGGGCATGGGCCTCAACGCCCGCTCCTATATGGGCTGGCAGCTGCCGATCCGCGCCTCCGGCCATGCCGCCGGCCTGATCGAGGAGATCGACGCCTACATGCTGGAACGGGTCTTCCAGCAGAAGGGCATCGCCGTCATTCCCGGCTTCCAGGGGATCACCGATCGGGGCGATCTCGCCACTTTGGGCCGGGGCGGCTCCGACACCTCGGCCGTCGCGCTCGCCGCGGCGATGAAGGCGGACCGCTGCGACATCTACACCGACGTGGACGGCGTCTATACGACCGATCCCCGGATCGTGCCGCGGGCGCGCAAGCTCGCCAAGGTCACCTATGAGGAGATGCTCGAGCTCGCCTCGGTCGGCGCCAAGGTGCTGCAGACGCGCTCGGTCGGGCTCGCCATGCGCTACAACATGCCGCTCCAGGTCCTCTCCTCCTTCGAGGACCTGCCCGGGACGATGATCGTCAGCGACGAAGCAATCGAGGACACCATGGAACGCAACGTCATCACCGGCATCGCCCACGACAAGAACGAGGCGATGGTCACGCTGACCGGCCTGCCGGACCGGCCCGGCACGGTCGCCGCGATCTTCGGGCCGCTCGCCGAGGCGGGCATCAATGTCGACATGATCGTGCAGAGCGCGCACCAGAGCGGCAGCGAGGAAAGCACGGTCACCTTCACCGTCCCCAATGCCTCGCTCGCCCATGCCGTCGCGGCGCTGGAGCAGGTGAAGGAGAATGTCGGCTTCGGCGGAATCCTCACCAATACCGACGTGGTCAAGGTGAGCGCGGTCGGCGTAGGGATGCGCTCCAATGCCGGCATCGCCGCGCAGATGTTCCAGACGCTCGCCGACCGCGGCATCAACATCCTCGCCATCACCACGTCGGAGATCAAGGTCTCGGTGCTGATCCACGAGGATTATACGGAGCTGGCGGTGCGCGTGCTCCACACGGCGTTCGGGCTGGACAAGGAGGACGCGGCGAGTTGAGCGGACGGGCGACGCTAGTACTGGATGCAGCCGAACTTGGCTGGCCCATAGGTCACGGCCGGTGGCGGCGGCGCGTCGGCAATGCCGAAAACCTCGTACACTTCGGGCAGGTCCTGAAGACCCAGTTTCTCCGCCAGCGTTTGGTGGCGGACCGGGCCGCAGCCAGAATATTCGGGCTTCGGCAGATCCGCTATGGCCACCACCAGAAAGATCTGGAGGGCCGCTGCAGCAGCAAAGATCGAGAGGGCGCGCACGCCGTGCATGGCAACAACTTACATCATTCGCAGGTTACGAAACAATGAGCGACACCGATTCCCAGGGTCCTGCTCTGGGCCATGACCGCCTCCAGCGCCTGATGGCGCGCGGCACCGAGTTCCTCGGCTGCGACCATGCCGTGCTCGGCGGGGCGATGAGCTGGATTTCGGAGCGCAACCTCGTCTCCGCGCTCTCCAATGCCGGCGCCTTCGGGGTGATCGCCTGCGGGGCGATGACACCGGATCTGCTCGACGCGGAGATCGCCGCGACGAAGGCGCTGACCGCGAAGCCGTTCGGCGTGAACCTGATCACCATGCATCCGATGCTGAGCGACCTGATCGATGTCTGCGCGAAGCACCGGGTCAGCCACGTCGTCCTTGCCGGCGGCCTGCCGCCCGCGGGCTCGATCGAGCGGATCAAGGCGAACGGCGCGAAGCTGATCTGCTTCGCCCCCGCGCTCGCGCTCGCGAAGAAGCTGGTCCGCTCCGGCGTCGACGCCCTGGTGATCGAGGGGATGGAGGCGGGCGGCCATATCGGCCCGGTCTCGACCTCCGTGCTCGCCCAGGAGATCCTGCCGCCGCTCGCCGCCGAGGTGCCGATCTTCGTCGCTGGCGGCATCGGTCATGGCGGCGCGATCGCCGGCTATCTGGAGATGGGCGCGGTCGGCGTGCAGCTCGGCACCCGCTTCGTCTGCGCGATCGAGTGCATCGCCCATCCGAACTTCAAGAAGGCCTTCATCCGCGCCTCCGCCCGCGATGCGATCACTTCGGTGCAGATCGATCCGCGGCTGCCGGTCATCCCGGTGCGCGCGCTCAAGAATCGCGAGATGGAAAGCTTCGCCGCCAAGCAGCGCGAGGTCGCGCAGCTGCTCGACGAGCAGAAGGTGGAGATGATGGAGGCCCAGCTCCAGATCGAGCATTATTGGGCGGGCGCGCTGCGCCGCGCGGTCATCGAGGGCGATGTCGAGACCGGCTCCGTCATGGCCGGCCAGTCGGTCGGCATGGTCAAGGACGAGGCGCCGGTGGCCGCCATTCTCGGCCAATTGATGGACGAGGCGGCACAGGCGCTGGAACGGCGCTCGGTCCACGCATGATCGGCCGGCGGGCCTTCGTCGCCGGCGCCGCCGCGGCCGCCGGCCTGCCCATGGAGGTCATGGCGACGACGCAGACCGCCGCCATGCACGGGCTGATCGGCAAGCTGCGCGCCCGGCCGGGGCAGCGCGACGCGCTGATCGCGATCCTGCTGGAGGGCACGGGGACCATGCCGGGGTGCCTGTCCTACGTGGTCGCCAGGGATCCGGCCGACGCCGACGCGATCTGGATCACCGAGGTCTGGGACAGCCGGGCGAGCCACCAGGCCTCGCTGCAGCTGCCGGCCGTCCGCGCCGCCATCCAGCGCGCCCGTCCGCTCATCGCCGGCTTCGACAGCGGGCAGGAGACCGTCCCAGTCGGCGGCGTCGGCCTGCGACGGTGAGCGGCGAGGCCGAGGTCGCCGCCTTTCTCCGCGCCGTCGGCGACGGCGACCTCTGGGCGGTCCGCGACCTGCTCGCCGCCGATCCGGACCTGGTCCATGCCGTCGGCCCGCATCCTTATTGGGGCGGCCGCCCGCAGGCGCTGCACGTCGCCATCGAGACCAAGCGGGCCGAGATGGTCGACCTGCTGCTCGCCGCCGGCGCCGACCCCAATGGCCGCAATGGCGACTACGACCTGTGGTCGCCGCTGATGCTGGCGATCCATCGCGGCCGGCCGGACCTGCAGGAGGCGCTGATCTCCCGCGGCGCGCGGATCGGCCTGGTCGAGGCGCTGATGCTGAAGGACGATGCGGCGGTGGACACCCTCCTGGCCGACGGCCTGCCGCCGCTCGCGCCCAATGGCGGCTCGCTCCTCGCCTTCGCGGGAACGCCGCTGGCGATCGACCGGCTGATCGCCGCGGGCGCGCCGGTCCACCAGAAGGACCGCTGGGGCACGATTCCGGTCGAGGCGATGAGCCGTCTCGGCCCGGGCGGCGGCGCCCTGGTCCGCCACATGATGGCTCACGGCGTCCGCGTGGACGCGGAGGCCTTCGCCCGGCTCGGCGACCGGGACATGCTCGCCGCGCTCGTCGAGAGCGACCCGGAGGTTGCGCGGCGCGAGGCGGTGCTGATCGCGGCCGTCGAGGCGGGCCACCCCGACCTGGTCCGCTGGCTGCTCTCGATGGGCGCGGACGCCAATGCCCGCGCCGCCGGCCGGTCCGGCCAGTCCGTGCTCCATGCCGCGGCCTGGAACGGGGACCTCGACATGGCGCAGCTGCTCGTCGAGTATGGCGCGGACCTCCACGCCCGCGATGCGGACCATCGCGAAACCCCGCGCGGCTGGGCGGAAACGGCGGCGACCGTGACGAACAATCCGAAGTGCATGGACGTCGCCGCCTGGCTGGCCGCGCGGGGCGGCTGACGGCGCCGTTCTCGACCCCATTGGAAAGAGCGCCGCCTTTCTGATAGCGCTCCCTGCATGCCCACCGCTTCCGCCACCTCCGCCCGGGAAATCCTGACGGGCCTGCACGACGTGATGGCGTCGAAGCTCGGCGCGCAGGCGAAGCTCAACAAGGTGGTGAAGATCATCGCCGAGGCGATGGCGAGCGAGGTCTGCTCCATCTACCTGCTGCGCGACGGCGTGCTGGAGCTGTTCGCCACGGTCGGCCTCAACCAGGCCGCAGTGCACGTCACCAAGCTCGCCATGGGCGAGGGCCTGGTCGGGACGATCGCCAAGGACGTGGCGGTGCTCAACCTCGCCGAGGCGGCGGGCCATCCCGAATTCGCCTATCGGCCCGAGACGGGCGAGGAGCTTTTCCACAGCTTCGCGGGCGTGCCGATCATCCGCAAGGAGCGCTCGATCGGCGTGCTCGCCGTCCAGCATGCGGATCCGCGCGCCTATGAGGATCTGGAGATCGAGGCGCTGCAGACCGTCGCCATGGTGCTGAGCGAGCTGATCGCCAATGCCGGCCTCGCCGACCGCGCCGTGCAGGCGGGCGAGGAGCGCGACGCCGGCGCGACCCGGATCGACGGCCTGAAGCTGGTCGCCGGCATGGGCAAGGGCATCGCCGTCTATCACCAGCCGCGCGTGCTGATCGAGCATACGGTGGCGGAGGATATCGAGGCCGAGCGGCACCGGCTCGTCTCCGCCTTCACCAAGATGCGCGAGCAGATCGACGCGATGATGGGCCAGGCCGAGTTCGGCACGGTCGGCGAGCATCAGGAGGTGCTCGAGACCTACAAGATGTTCGCCTATGACGAGGGCTGGTCGCGGCGGATCAACGAGGCGATCGACAGCGGCCTCACCGCGGAGGCGGCGATCGAACGCGTCCGCCAGCGCACCGCCCAGCGCATGCGCCAGATCGACGACCCGCTGCTGCAGGACCGGATGCACGATTTGGACGATCTCGCCAACCGGCTGCTGAGGATCGTCTCCGGCCAGCTCGGCACCGCGGCCCAGACCGGCCTGCCGCAGGACGCGGTGCTGATCGCGCGCAATCTCGGCCCCGCCGAGCTGCTCGAATATGACCGGCGCAAATTGCGCGGCGTGGTCCTGGAGGAAGGCTCGCTCACCGCCCATGTCACCATCGTCGCGCGAGCGATGGGCGTGCCGGTGATCGGGCGCGTGCCCAATGTCCGCCGGCTGATCTCCGAGGGCGATCTCGTCCTCGTCGACGGCGGCGACGCGACCGTCTTCGCCCGTCCGACGCCGGCGATCGAGGAGGCGTTCGACACCAAGCTGGCGGTCGGCCAGAAGCGCCGCGCCGAATATGCGGCGGTGAAGGACCGGCCCTCGGTCACGATCGACGGCCAGCGCGTCCAGCTGATGGTCAATGCCGGCCTGCGCGACGACGTCGCCGCTTTGTCCGCGACCGGCGCCGAGGGGATCGGCCTGTTCCGCACCGAATTCCAGTTCCTCGTTTCCGCCCAGCTGCCGAAGCGCGAGGCGCAGCAGCGGCTCTACCGGTCGGTGCTCGACGCGGCCGGCGACAAGCCGGTCATCTTCCGCACTGTCGACATCGGCGGCGACAAGAGCCTACCCTATCTCGACACCAATCCGGAGAATGAGGAGAATCCCGCCATGGGCTGGCGGGCGCTCCGTCTCGCGCTCGATCGGGACACATTGATGAAGGCGCAGGCCCGCGCCCTGATCGAGGCGGCCGCCGGGCGCGACCTGCAGATCATGTTCCCGATGGTCTCCGAGCCCTGGGAGTTCGACGCGGCGCGCAAGATCGTCGAGGAGCAGCGCGCCTGGCTCGGCGAGCGCAAGAAGCCGCTGCCGAAGCGGATCCTCTACGGCTGCATGCTGGAGGTGCCCTCGCTCGCCGAGATGCTCGACATCCTGCTGCCCAAGCTCGACTTCCTGTCGGTCGGCACCAACGATCTCACCCAGTTCCTGTTCGCCGCGGACCGCTCCAACCCGCGGCTCGCCGAGCGCTACGACTGGCTGTCGCCCGCCATCCTGCGCTTCCTGCGCCGGATCGCGAAGGCGGCGGACAAGCACAATGTCCCGCTCGGCGTCTGCGGCGAGATGGGCGGGCGCACGCTCGAGGCGATGGCGCTGGTCGGCATCGGCATCCGCCGCCTCTCGATCACGCCGGCGGGCGTCGGCCCGGTCAAGGCGATGATCCGCTCGCTCGACGCGGGCGCCGCCGCGCGCGCCATGGAAAAGCTGCTCAAGGATCCCCCGGCCGACTTCCGCGGCGCCCTCGCCGCCTGGGCGGAAAAACATCGGGTGGCCATGGCCTAGAGCCGATTAATCGCAGCGCCGCGCGCGACGCGGTTCCCCCTAGGTTGACTTCCCCCCACGGCTATGACGATGACGCTTCTTTGGGGGCGCGTGCACGGCTGAGGCGAATCGGATGTCGGATTTCGACGAGGGGGAAGACCGTTTCGTCTCGATCGGCGAGCGGCTGAGGCGCGCCCGCGAGGCCCGCGCGATGAGTCTCGACGACGTCGCCAGCCAGACCCGCATCCCGATGCGCCATCTCCAGCATATCGAGACCGAGGAGTGGGACGCGCTGCCGGCCCCCACTTATGCGATCGGCTTCACGCGCAACTACGCCAATGCGGTCGGCCTCGACGGCTCCGCCATGGCCAACGAGCTGCGCGACCAGATCGGCGGGGCGCGCCGCCGGGCGTCGGCGCCCGAATATTACGAGCCGGCCGATCCGGCGCGGGTGCCGCCCAAGTCGCTGGTGATCGTCGTCCTCATCGTCGCCGTGCTGCTGGTCGGCGGCTATGTGCTCTGGCGCAACACGCTCGGCGCCGATGCCGGCGCGGCGCCGGAACCGGCCGCCGAGGCGACGGTCGAGAATGTCGGGGAGGCGCCGGCAAACGGCCAGGCCGCCGCGCCGGCCGCGGACCTGACCGGCCAGACCGTGACCCTGACCGCGCTCGGCGAAGTCTGGCTGCGCGTCACTGACGGCACCGGCGCCGCGCTCTTCACCGGCATCCTCAACACCGGCCAGACCTACACCGTCCCGGCCACCGCCACCCGGCCCTTGCTCGACACCGGCCGTCCGCAAATGCTCCGGGCCAGCGCCGGGGGCAGCGATCTCGGCCTGATCGGGCCCGAGGAGCGCACCGTCGAGGATGTCAGCCTGCTGCCGCAGGACCTGGCCGCGCGCCAGGCCGGACAGGCGCCGGCCGCGGGCGCGCAGCCGGAGGCGCCGCTCGCCTTGCCGTCCAATCCGCAACCCTGACCGAGGTTTCTTCGTCCATGAAACGTTGCGTCGCGGCGGCGCTCGCCGCTTTGTCCCTGCCCACCACTCTCCCCGCCCAGCCCGGCCAGCCCAATTGGATCGTGCAGCGCACCGAGCGCGGCACGGTGCTGGCGACGACGGTGACCGGCACGCCCGAGGTGCAATCGCTCGCCGTCATGTGCCTGAACACGTCGCGCGTCCCGATGGTGCTGGTCCATTTGCCGCGCCACCGGCCGGGCGAGCATATCTCCCTGATCCTCAGGGGCGGGAACAACCAGGTCGGCTGGCTGGACACGGGCTGGGAGCGGCAGGGCAACAGCCAATATTGGGGCAAGAGGCTGAGCGACGGGCAGTTCGTCGACGTGCTCGCCGGGCCGGATGCCGCGCTGAACGTCAGCTTCAACGGCCGGCCGAACGGCCGCCTCTCCATGGCCGGCTCCAGCCGCGCCCTCACCGAGGCGCTCGCCGCCTGCTGGCAGCCACGCGCCGCGGCGGCCGCGCAGGGCAATGTCTCGGGCTTCACCCTCGACATCGTCCTGTCGTCCCGCGCCGCCGCCGAGCTGCAGCGCCGCAACGAGGGCATCACGGTCTCGACCTTCTACAGCGGCATGCCCAGGCCCGCCTATGCGCGCCATGCTGACGAGACCAGCGGCGAGCTCGACATGGGCCAGCACGAGATGACCGTGCCGGGCCGCGCCGGCCCCGTCACCGTGCCGGAAACGGCGCTCAACCGGCGGCGCCTCTCATGGATCACGGGGGCGCCGGAGGTGCTGGTCAACGTCTACAGCGCCCGCCGCTCCAGCCAGGACAATCTGCTCGCCTGCGGGACCGTGCAGGGCAGCCTGCCCGCCGTTGCGGGACGCAACCACCGTATCCTGTGCACTTTGATCGGCGAACGGTAGCTTAAGGCTGGCGACAGCGGCGCCAGTCCCATATCATCCCGGTCCACCAGTTTCGAGGATGCGGGGATTGTCATGCGCGTACATCTTATTGGCCTGATCCTGCTCGCCTCCACGGCCGTGCCGGCCCTGGTCCAGGCGCAGTCGCGCGGCGACACGATCGAGCGGCGGGTCGACCGGGTGGAGCAGCAGCTGCGCGCGGTCCAGCGCCGCGTCTTCCCGAACGGCGCGCCGGTCGAGCCCGAGATCGGCGGCCAGCCGGCCGTCACCGAGCCGGGCGGCGCCCCGGGCGGCGATGCCGTCACCAGCCTCACCCAGCGGGTCGACGCGCTGGAGACGCAGCTGCGCGCGCTGACCGGACAGATCGAGGAGAATGGCTACCGCACCCGCCAGCTCGACGAGGCCGTCACCCGGCTCCGGGCAGAGCTCGGCGCGCGGCTCGACCGGGTGGAGCAGGGCGCCGCGCCGCCCCAGGCCGAACCCCGCCCCCGGCCGCCCGCCGACGAGCCGGCGGAGGAGCCCGCCGAACCGCCGCCGTCGCGGTCGACCCGTCCGGCCCCGGACGCGCCAGCGGTCCCGACCAGCGCCGAGGAGGCCTATAATGCCGGCTACCGGCTCTGGGACCAGCGCCGCTTCGGCGACGCGCAGGCCGCGCTCGAGGCCGCCGCCACCCGCTATCCGACCGGCCGCTGGATCAGCTGGACCCGCAACCTGCTCGGCCGCGCCTATCTGGACGACGGCAAGCCGGCGACGGCCGCGCGCGTCCTGCTCGCCAATTATCAGGAGAACCCGCGGGGCGACCGCGCCGCCGACAGTCTCTTCTATCTCGGCCAGGCGCTGACCCAGCTCAACCGCCGCACCGAGGCCTGCCGGGTCTATGACGAACTGGCGCGCGTCTATCCCGACGCCCGCGCCCAGCTCCGCGACCAGATTCCCCAGGCCCGCCGCGCCGCCCGCTGCGCCGCGAACTGACGGCCGGCGAGTCGACCAGGGCGCGGCGTCGATCGTCGGACGCTTTCGCGACGAATAGCAAGGAAGTCACCCCGGTGAAGGCCGGGGACGACCATGACATTATTCCACAGTCCGAAAGGCGAACAGGTCGGGCCCGGCCGCGCATCGCAAGCCGCGGACACGCGAACGGGCTCCCCGGCCGAAGCCGGAGAGCCCTGTTCGAGTCCGCGACCGGACTGGTCCTAGCAGCGGCGCCCGCGTCCGCCCGGATCGGCGTAGCGGCCCGAGTCGGAGTCGCTGCAGCTGCGACGCCGGCAACGGCCATTGCCCGCCGGATCCGAATAACGGCCCGTGTCGGAATCGGTGCAGCCCGACCGACGCGTCGTACGGCAGCGGCCATAGTTCGCGGGATCCGAATTCCGGCCGCTGTCGCGGTCGGTACAGCCCGTGCGGCGGCGGCCGCGATTGCCGCAGCGGCGGCCACGACCGGCGGGATCCGCATAGGATCCGCTATCGGAGTCGCTGCACTGGAAGGCCTCGGCCTCCCCGGGTGCGATCAGGCCGACCGTGCTTGCAACGGCAACGGTGCCTGCAACCGTCATGAAGAATGAACGGCGGCTCAGTTTGCGTGTCGTCTTCATCGGCGACCTCTTCCCCTTTCGCCAAAGGCGGGCTCGTTTCCCGCGCCGCACAAGGCGTATCAGATAAAGTGGCGCGGGAAAACCTTTCGGAAGCGAAAAAATCCGTTTTGGCGTTCTTTTCCGGGCCTTTCCCTGGTTTCTTGACGCAAGTTGGGAAGGTTAGCGCTACCGGCGGACGCAGCGCCGCCCCCGGCCGCGCGGATCGCCGGTCGGGCCGCGGTCGCGGTCGTTGCATTCGCCGCGTCCCCGCCCGCGCCCGGCGGGATCGGAGCCCCTGCCGCTGTCGCCGTCGCTGATCCCCGTATGGGGCCGGCCATGGCCCGCCGCGTCGGCATTGGGTCCGGAATCCGAGTCGCTGTAGCCGGTGCGGCAGCGCCCCCGTCCGGCGGGATCGCCGTTCGTGCCGCTATCGCCGTCCGTGCAGCCCGTGCGCGGCCGGCCATAGCCCGCGGGATCGGTGGGGTCGCCGTCGCTTTCGCCGGTGCGGCCGCGCCCGCGGCCGGGCGGATCGGCCCGTTCCCCGCTGTCCGAGTCGGTGACTTGGAAGGCCTCGGCGTCGCCGGAGACCAGCACCAGCGCTCCGCCCGCGGCGGCGCTTCCCAGCACCCGCGCCATGAACGAGCGGCGGCTGAGCCGCGGCCTCCTGTGCATCTTTCCTCTCCCAAAGCAGCCCGCGGAGGCTAGGATCGGCCCGATGAACATTGGCTTGCCGGAACGAGTTGCGCGCTTCCGCGCCGACCTGGCCGCTTTGGCGGGGCCGGCGCCGGCGCGGTTCGGCGTGGCGGTCTCGGGCGGGCCGGACAGCCTCGCCCTGCTGCTGCTCGCCGAGGCCGCCTTCCCCGGCCGGCTGGAAGCGGCGACGGTCGATCACGGCCTGCGCCCCGAGAGCGGCAGCGAGGCCGCCTTCGTCCGGGACCTGTGCGGCGCGCGCGGAATCGCCCATGCGAGCCTCGCCGGGCCGCCCGTCGCGGGCAACGTCCAGTCCGGGGCGCGGGCGCTGCGCTATCGCCTGCTCGCGGCCTGGGCGCGGGAGCGCGGCCTCGCCTTCCTGCTCACCGCCCACCATCAGGACGACCAGGCCGAGACCCTGCTGATGCGGCTGCGGCGCGGCGCCGGCCTCGCCGGGCTCGCCGGCATCCGCCCGCGCGCCGAGATCGAGGGACTGGCCGTGCTTCGCCCCCTGCTCGGCTGGCGCCGCGCCGCGCTGGCGGCGGTGGTCGCGGCGGCCGGCCTGACCCCGGTCGCGGATCCGAGCAATATGGACGAACGCTATGACCGCGCCCGCCTGCGGCGGCAGCTCGGCGAGACGGACTGGCTCGATCCGCCCGCCCTCGCCCGCAGCGCGGCCGCGCTCGCCGAGGCGGAGCAGGCGCTCGACTGGACGGTCGAGCAATTGATCGCGGAGCGCACCGACGCCACCCGGGACGGCCTCAGCTTCGACGCCGCGGACGTCCCGGCGGAGCTGCGCCGCCGCGCCCTGCTGCGCCTGCTCGCCTTGCTCGTCCCCGCGGAGCCTCCGCGCGGCGAGGCGGTGCAGCGGCTGCTCGCCGCGCTCGAGGCGGGCGAGACCGCGACCTTGGCGGGGGTGAAGTGCACGGGCGGGCGGGTCTGGCGGCTCGCCCCGGCGCCGGTCCGGCGCGACGGCGCCTAGACCTTGAAGCGAGCCTAGCCGCGCTTCGCCCTGACCAGCGCCTCGTCCAGCGCCTGCAGGAAACGCGAGCGGTCCGCTTTGGCGAAGGGCGCCGGTCCGCCGGTGATGCCGTCCGCGCCGGCGCGCAGGTCCGCCATGATCGCCCGGGTCGCGATCGCGCCGCCGATCGAGGCGCCCGTGAAGGGCTTGCCGTTCGGCGCGAGCACCGCCGCCGCGCCGGCCTTGAGGCAGCGGTCGGCGAGCAGGATGTCGCCGGTGACCACCACCGCGCCCGGCCCGGCCCGGTCCGCGATCCAGTCGTCCGCCGCGTCGAAGGCCTCCGACACGAGCACCCGCTCGATCAGCGCATGGTCCGGCACGCGCAGCCGGGCATTGCTGACCACCGTCACCGGCACCGCGTGCCGCCAGGCGACCTTGTAGATCTCGTCCTTCACGGGACAGGCATCGGCGTCGACGAGGATCCGGGGGGCGGCGGGCATGGGCATGCGACGCAGGATAGCCGCAAAGCGGCCGCGAAATCATCTCTTCGTCGCGACATCGGCGGCATTGGTCGCTGCGCTTGCCCAAAGCGACCGACAGGCGTCATTATGCGGTTCGCGGAACCGGCGCCTGAATGCCGGAGTTAGCCGTTCGGGTTTTCATTGAATGACGGAGCAAGAGCCATGTCCAGCATCCCCACCGACGCCATGCCCAAAGCCACCAGTGCCCCCGAGGAGGCCGAGGCGGGCGTCGTGAAGCGTGTCGCCAAGAAAGCGGGCAGCGCCGCCGCCGCCGCCGGCAGCGCGGCGAAGAAAGCGGGCGGCGCGGCCGCCAAGGCGGGCGGCGCCGCTGGCAAGGCCGCCGGCCGGGCCGCGAGCTCCGTCGCCGGCGCCGCCAAGCGCAACCCGAAGACCGCGATCGCCGCGGGCGTCGCGGTGGCGGCGGGCGTCGCGGCTGCGGCGGTCATCGCCACGCGGCGGAAGAAGACCGGCGGCACGAGCGCGAGCAAGGCCGCGCCGAAGAAGAAGGGCTGAGGCGCACGCCTGCTCCAGGTTTGCCGGCCGGCGCGCCATATCGTGCGCGCCGGCCGCTAACCCGTCGTTCACGCGCCTTCTCTACATTGCGCTTCCCGCCTGAAATCCTATTTTAGGCGGTGAAGGGAATTTATCGACCATGGCCGACGACAATCGCAGCCCGAACAACAATGACCGCGAGCCCTCCGGCGGGGGCAATTGGATGAAGAGCCTGCTGATCTGGGCCGGCATCCTGCTCGCGCTCGTGCTCGTCGTGCAGACGATGAGCGGCGGCGCGTCGCAGTCGCGCGATGCGATCGCCTATTCGGATTTCCTGACCCGGGTCGACAACGGCCAGGTGAAGCAGGTCTCGATCGGCAAGGATTCGATCGTCGGCCAGACCACGGACGGCGCGACCTTCCGCTCCAATCTCGTCGCCGATCCCTCGCTGACCACCCGCCTGCGCGAGAAGGGCGTGCGCTTCGACGGCGCCCCGGAAGCGCAGACCTCGCTCTGGATGCTGCTCCTCTACCAGTCGCTGCCCTTCCTGCTGATCCTCGGCATCGCCTTCTTCGTGATGCGGCAGATGCAGAAGAATGCCGGCTCCGGGGCGATGGGCTTCGGCCGCTCCAAGGCGAAATTGCTGACCGAGAAGCATGGCCGGGTCACCTTCGACGACGTCGCCGGCATCGACGAGGCGCGCGAGGAATTGCAGGAGATCGTCGAGTTCCTGAAGGACCCGACCAAATTCGCCCGTCTCGGCGGCAAGATTCCGAAGGGCGCGCTGCTGGTCGGCTCGCCCGGCACCGGCAAGACGCTCCTGGCGCGCGCCATCGCCGGCGAGGCGAACGTCCCCTTCTTCACCATTTCGGGCTCCGACTTCGTCGAGATGTTCGTGGGCGTCGGCGCGAGCCGGGTCCGCGACATGTTCGAGCAGGCGAAGAAGAACGCGCCCTGCATCGTCTTCATCGACGAGATCGACGCGGTCGGCCGTCACCGCGGCGCCGGCCTCGGCAACGGCAATGACGAGCGCGAGCAGACTTTGAACCAGCTGCTCGTCGAGATGGACGGCTTCGAGGCGAATGAGGGGATCATCATCATCGCCGCGACCAACCGGCCAGACGTGCTCGATCCCGCCTTGCTCCGCCCGGGCCGCTTCGACCGCCAGGTCGTGGTGCCGCGTCCGGATATCGAGGGCCGCGAGAAGATCCTCAACGTCCATATGAAGAAGGTGCCGCTGGCCCCCGACGTGGACCCGCGCACCATTGCCCGCGGCACGCCCGGCTTCTCGGGCGCCGATCTCGCCAACCTGGTCAACGAGGCGGCGCTGCTCGCGGCGCGGATGGGCAAGCGCCTGGTCGCGATGAAGGAGTTCGAGCTCGCCAAGGACAAGGTGATGATGGGCGCCGAGCGCAAGTCCATGGTGATGACCGAGGAAGAGAAGAAGGCGACCGCCTATCACGAGGCCGGCCACGCCCTCGTCTCGCTCCATGTCGACGGCTGCGATCCGCTGCACAAGGTCACGATCATCCCGCGCGGCCGCGCTTTGGGCGTCACCTGGAACCTGCCGGAGCGCGACCGCTATTCGATGAGCATGAAGCAGATGAAGGCGCGGCTCGCGCTCTGCTTCGGCGGCCGCATCGCCGAGCAGCTCATCTACGGCAATGACAGCCTGAACACCGGCGCCTCCAACGACATCCAGCAGGCCACCGACATGGCCCGCGCCATGGTGATGGAATATGGCATGTCGGAGAAGCTCGGCTGGCTGCGCTATCGCGACAATCAGGACGAGGTCTTCCTCGGCCACAGCGTCGCCCGCTCGCAGACCGTGTCCGAGGAAACGGCGCGGATGATCGACCAGGAGGTCCGCCGCCTGGTCGAGGAAGGCGAGAACCGCGCCCGCCAGGTGCTGACCGACAATCTGGACGAGCTGCACAAGCTGGCCGGCGCCCTGCTCGAATATGAGACGCTGACCGGCGACGAGTCGAAGCGGGCGATCAAGGGCGAGGATATCGGCCGCGACAATCCGAGCGCGCGCCCGACCGTGACCCCGATCACCGGCGCCTCCATTCCGTCCACCCGTCGGCCGCGCGGCGGCGACTTCGGCGGCGCGGCGCCGCAGGGGGCGTAGCTGTCGCTTCCCTCGCCCTCAGCCGAGCAGGCCGAGGGCGAGCAGGACCAGGGTGAACAGCCCGAGCGCGACGAAGGCGAACAGCAGCAGCAGGATCGTGCGCCAGAGCGCGCCGAACCAGCGCAGCGCATAGGCGCCGCGCAGCTGTCGGTACATGTGCACCGGCTGCAGCACGAACAGAGCGAGGATCGCCTCGCCGCCGATGCGGAAAAGCGGCTGGAGCAGGGCCAGCAGCACCAGCATCAGGGTCAGGAAACTCAGCGAATAGGTCACGAACACGACATGGTCGTAGGCGCCGTAGCGCCGCTTCCAGAAGAAGAGCAGCCAGAGGAACGGCACCGAGATGGGGATCAGCAGCCAGGAGAATTTATAGGCGTTGGACTGCAGCTTGTAGATCAGCAGCGACGGATTTTCCTCCGCCTTGTGGATCGCGCGATCGAGCCAGGCGATGCCGGTCTCGCGGGCGCCGAAGCTGAGCTTCAGGCCGTCGTCCGTCCGCCCCTCGGCGAGCCTGACCTCCTCCAGCGTGCCGCGGATCGCGGCGATCTGCGCGTCGATCACCCGGACATCCTCGCGGCGCCCGAGGCGCGCGACCCGCTCGCCCTCCAGGGCGCGCAGGCGCTGCTCGGCCTGGGCGCGGCTTGCCGCCGCCTCCTCCGCGCTCGGGCCGCTCGGCGCGACCGGACCGAGCGGCCCGCCCACCCAGCTGAACACCGCGAACATCAGGAAGACCGAGAACAGGAACAGGGCCATGGGTGAGACGAATTTCGCGCGCTCGCCGGCAATGTAGCGCCGGGTCAGCTCGCCCGGCCGCCAGGCGAGCAGCGGCAAGGTCCGCCAGGTCCTGCCTTCGAAATGAAGCACGCCGTGCAGCAGATCGTGCCAGAAGGCGCCCAAGGTGCGGTGGACATGGGCGCGCTGCCCGCATTGCTGGCAAAAGCGCCCGGCCAGCGCCGCCCCGCAATTGAGGCAATTGCCGGGCGCCCCGTCCGCGCCATCACCCTCGGTCTCGCTCATCGCCGCCCCCGCGTCGGGCCGCATATTGCGCGCTTCGCGGGAAGGCGTCGAGAGGGCGCTTCGTTGAAACCGGGCGACAAATCCGCCATGCCCCCCGCATGTCCCGGATCGGCCTGCTCGGCGGCTCCTTCAACCCCGCCCATCAGGGGCACCGGCGGCTCAGCCTCGCCGCGCTGGACGCGCTCGGCCTGGACGAGATCTGGTGGCTGGTCTCGCCGGGCAATCCGCTGAAGCCCGCCAGAGGCATGGCGCCGCTCGCCGACCGCTTCGCCTCGGCACTGGCCGTCGCCCGCCACGCCCCGATCCGGGTCACCGCGATCGAGCGGGAACTCGGCACGGTCTACACCGCCGACACGCTCGCCGCCCTGCTCCGCCGCTTCCCGCAGCACCGCTTCGTCTGGCTGATGGGCGCCGACAATCTCGCCCAGTTCCACCGCTGGCGCGACTGGCGGAGAATGGCGCGCAGCATGGCGATTGCGGTCGCGACTCGGCCGGGCTATGATGCGGGCGCCCTGAAGGCACCGGCCTGGGGCTGGTTGCGGCGCTTCGTCCGGCCCGTGGCCATGGCGAAGGACTGGACGTTGTGGAGACCGCCCGCGCTCGTGCTGCTGCAATCGCCGCCCGATCCGACCTCCGCCACCGCCATCCGCGCCGCCAATCCCGATTGGCACGAAAATGCCACAAATTCGTTTCATAAGAAGGCCCTGCGCGATGGCGTAACGCGCAGGCCGGTCATTTAAGGAGGTCATTTGCCCCAAACTCTATCCGCTCCGACCCAGGACGGAGCCATCGAGAACGCCGAGGCCCTGCACGATCTCGTGCTCGGCTCGCTCGACGACGACAAGGCCATCGAAGTCGTCACCATCCCACTGGCGGGAAAATCGAACATCGCCGATCACATGGTGATCGCCTCGGGCAGCTCGACCCGCCACGTCGCCGCCATGGCGCAGAAGCTTTCCGAACGGATCAAGCGCGATCTCGGGCGCAACGTCCGCGTGGAAGGCCTGCCCGTGGCCGATTGGGTGCTGATCGACGCCGACGACGTGATCGTGCACCTGTTCCGGCCGGAAGTGCGCAGCTTCTACAATCTCGAGAGGATGTGGGCGTTCGAGGACAATGCGCCGACGGCCACGGCCGCGCGCTAGTTGCGCCACGAGGTCATCGCCGCCGCCAGCTGTCCCGGCCTTCGCCGGGATGATCCCTGAATGCTCCTTCACATCATCGCGCGAGGAAAGATCGGGCGTTCGCCAGAGGCCGAGCTTGTCGAGCGCTATCTGAAGCGGGTGACCTGGCCGACCAGACTCACCGAATTGCCCGAGAGCGGCGGCAAGGTCCCGCCGCCGGCCGACAACGGCGTTACCGTCCTGCTCGACGAGAAAGGCGAGCAGCTCGGCTCGGTCGCCTTCGCGCGGAAATTGGAGGCCTGGCGCGACGGCGGCCGGCGCGAGGCCCGCTTCCTGATCGGCGGCGCCGACGGCTTCGGCGATGCCGAGCGGGCGCAGGCGGACCTGCTGCTCGCCTTCGGCAAGGCGACCTGGCCGCACCTGCTCGCCCGGGCGATGCTCGCCGAGCAATTGTTCCGGGCGACGAGCCTGCTTGCGAACCACCCCTATCATCGGGAAGGATGAGCGGATGCGGGCCTTCCTTCTCGCCTCATCCATCGCGCTGGCCGCCGCCGGCGCCTTCGCCGCGGCGAGCGCGCGGGAAGCCCGGAGCGATGCCGCCGCGCTGCAGCAGGCGCGGGGCGAGGCCGCCCGGGCGACGCAGCGCTCCCAGCAGCTCGAGGCCGCCTCCCGGCGCGCGACCAGCGAGGCGGACCGGGCTCGCATCGCCGCCGAGGCGCTGGCGGCCCGGATCGAGGCGGCGGAAGCCGACCTCACCGCCGCCGAACGCCGGATCGCGATGATCGCCGCCCTGCAGGGCGCGCAGAAGGCGCGGCTCGCCGAGCAGCAGGGCCCGGTCATCCGCCTCACCGCGGCGCTCCAGACGATGACCCGCCGGCCCGCCGCGCTCGCCCTCGTCCAGCCGGGCTCGGTGCGCAACGCCGTCCATGTCCGCTCCCTGCTCGCCGCGACCATGCCCGAAATCCGCCGCCGCACCGCCGCGCTTCGCGCCGAGGTGGCGCGCAGCACCAGCCTGCGCGGCCAGTCCGAGCAGGCGCGCGCCGCGCTCGCCGGCAGCCGGACCGCGCTCGGCGAGCGCCGCGCCGCGCTCGCCCGCTTCGAGGCCGAGCAGCGCAACCGCTCCCAGCAGCTCGCCGGACTGGCGCTGTCCGAATCGGACCGCGCCCTCGTTTTCGGCGAGGAAGCGCGGGTGGTGGCCGGACGGATCGACACGCGGCAAAGCGAGGAGTCGCTCACCGCCGCGCTCGCCCGCCTGCCCGGCCCGGTCCCGCGCCCCGGCGCGCCCGGCGACGCGCCGGCCGACGCCATCCCCTATTCGCTCGCCGTCGAAGGCCGGCTCGTCACCGGCGTCGGCGAGATTTCCGACGGCGGCGTCCATTCCCGCGGCCTCACCATCGAGGCGGCGGCCGAGGCGCCGGTGATCGCGCCCGCCGCCGGCCGCATCGTCTATGCCGCGCCCTTCCGCCGCTACGCCCATGTCGTGATCATCGACCATGGCAATGGCTGGACCAGCGTGATCACCAATCTCGCCACGCTCGACGTCGCGAATGGCGCCACCGTTCAGCGCGGCCAGGCGCTCGGCCGCACCGGCCCGGGCAGCCCGCGCCTGACGCTGGAGCTGCGCCGCAACGGCCGCCCCGTCCCGTTCGCGCAATTCCTGGGCGGCTGAGCCTCTTGCATCCCGGTCCCGCCAGGCACAGTTTCCGACGGATGACGTTCATCGAACGTTGCTTTTCCAAGCCCTAGGAAAGGGGTAGAAGCCCGCCGAAAGGCTCAAGCAGGATTTTTCATGGCCAAGAATATGCTTCCCGCGCTCGCTGTCCTCGGCGCCATCGCATTCATTCCCGCCGCGGCGTCGCTCGCCCAGCCGGAGAACAACGCGGACTCGGTTCGCGAGATCAGCCAGTTCATGAGCGTGTTCGAGCGCGTGAAGGGCGAATATGTCGACCAAGTCACCGACGAGCAACTGATCCGCGGCGCGATCGACGGCATGCTGAACAGCCTCGATCCGCACAGTTCCTATCTCGACGCCCGCGGCTTCCGCACCCTGATGACCGCGACCGACGGCAATTATGGCGGCCTCGGCCTCACCGTCACCATGGAGGACAGCGCGGTCAAGGTGATCGCGGCGACCCGCGGCACGCCGGCCGACCGGGCGGGCCTCAAGGCAGGCGACTTCATCACCCATATCGACGGCCGGCTCTTCTACGGCGGCACGCTCGACGAGGCGGTGGACCGGATGCGCGGCAATCCGGGCAGCTCCGTCCGGCTGACCATCGTGCGCCCGGGCCGCGAGCGGCCGTTCGACGTGAACATCACCCGCGCGATCATCGATATTCCGGCGGTCCGCTCCGAGGTGCGCGACAATGTCGGCATCATCACGGTGAACACCTTCAGCCGGGTCACCACCGACGGCGTCGCCCGCGCGATCACCGACATCGAGCGCCAGCTCGGCCGCCAGCCGCTCGGCTATGTGCTCGACCTGCGCTCCAATCCGGGCGGCCTGCTCGACCAGGCGGTCGGCCTGACCGATCTGTTCCTCGAGCGGGGCGAGATCGTCTCCCAGCGCGGCCGCCGCCGCACCGACATCGAGCGTTATTATGCCCGCCCGGGCGATGCGACGCGTGGAGCGCCGGTCATCGTGCTGGTCGACGCCGGCACCGCCTCCGCCTCGGAGATCGTCGCCGGCGCGCTGCAGGATCACCGTCGGGCGATCGTCATGGGCGAGCGCACCTTCGGCAAGGGCTCCGTGCAGACCCTTCTCCCGCTGGGCGACGGCAATACCGCGCTCCGGCTCACCACGGCGCGCTACTACACGCCGTCGGGCCGCTCGGTGCAGGAGGGCGGCATCGCGCCCGACGTCAACGTGCCCCAGATCTCCGATCCGGACTATCGCTCGCGCAACCGCGTCCGCGAATCCGATCTTCGCCGCCACCTCGTCAACGAGGCGGGCGTGCGCGACGATCTGGTCCAGGATGACGGCCGGCCCGATCCGCGCTTCCAGCTGACCGCCGAGCAATTGCAGCAGCGCGGGATCACCGACTTCCAGCTGGATTATGCGATCCGCACGCTGGCGCGGCTCGGCCCGGCGCAGCCGCCGGCGCGGGTCGCGGGCGCCGCCCAGCCGCGCGCCCGCCGCTGACGCCCGGACCCGAGGGGAGGCCCGGCATGAGCGCGCTCGCCAAGGCCAAGGCGCTGGCCCTGCTGTTGCCGCTGGCGCTGGTCGGCGGCGCCTACGGCTTCCAATATGTCTGGGCGGCGCTCTCGCCCTGCGAGATGTGCTGGTGGCAGCGCTGGGCCCATTTCGCGGCTTTGCCCTTCGCGCTCGGCGCGATCCTGTTTGGGGGCCGGTTCAAGGATCAAGGCCGGCTGCTGGTCTGGCTGGCGGCGTTGGCCATTTTTGTCAGCGGCGCGATCGGCATCTGGCATGCCGGCATCGAGCTCAAGATCTTCCCGGGCGTCACCAGCTGCACGGCCACCCTGAGCGGGTCGGCCGAAGACATGCTGAAGGCCACGTTCGACCGGCCGATGGTCCGCTGCGACGACATCCAATGGTCGTGGCTCGGCATTTCCATGGCGGGCTGGAATGCGATCGTTTCGATCCTTGGCGCGTTGGCCATCCTGTGGCTGAGCCTCAGGAACAGGCAGACCACGTGAGCGGCGCCGCGCCCGCCTGGCGCCCGGGCGACGCGCGCGCCGACGTGGCGTCGATGCTGCGCGTCGACCAGGCCGGCGAATATGGCGCGACCCGCATCTATGCGGGCCAGCTCGCGGTGCTCGGCGAGCATCATCCGATGTCGGGCGAGATCGGCCGCATGGCCGCCCAGGAAAAGGAGCATCTCGCCCATTTCGACGTTTTGCTCGCGGCGCGCGGCGTGCGGCCGACCGCGCTCCAGCCTTTCTGGGCCGTCGCCGGCCATGCGCTCGGCGCCGCCACCGCCTTGCTCGGCCCGAAGGCGGCGATGGCCTGCACCGCCGCCGTCGAGGACGAGATCGACGCCCATTATTCCGAACAGCTGGCCGCGCTCGGCGACGGCGAGCCGGAGCTTAAGGCGAGCATCGCGCGTTTCCAGGCCGATGAACGAGAGCATCGCGACATCGCGCTCGCCGCGGGGGCCGAGGCCGCGCCGGCCTATCCCTTATTATATTCCGCGATCCGCGCCGGCTGTCGTATAGCGATCGAGCTTTCGAAGAGGATCTGAGTCATGCGCACCCTGCTTGCCCTTCTCGCCACCGCCGCTCTGGCCGGCCCGGCCCTCGCCCAACAGCCCGGCGTGCCGGTGCCCGGGGCGACGGGAAGCCAGGTCTCCGGGCCCGCGGACGTCCGCGTCAACCAGCTGATCATCTATGGCGACGATCCCTGCCCCGAGAGCACCGACCCCAACGAGGTGACGGTCTGCGCCCGCCTGCCGGATTCGGACCGCTATCGGGTGCCGCCGAACCTGCGCGAGAACCCGAACGACCCGGCGAGCAACAGCTGGGCGAACCGGGCGACCGAGCTCAGCTATGTCGGCCGCACCGGCACGGACAGCTGCTCCACGGTCGGCGGCGGCGGCTTTACCGGCTGCTTCAACCAGCTCGTCAACCAGGCCCGCGCGGAGCGCCGCGCCGCCGGTACGGACGTCAACTGGACGCGCATGGTCGAGGAAGCCCGCCAGCGCCGCAACGCGCAGATCGAGGAAGACGCGCAGGAGGCGGAGGAGGAGGCGCAGCGCCGCGAAGCCGCCCCGGCGAACCCGCAGCCCGTTCCCTAAAGCGTGGCCGAAGGGGGGCTTCGCCGCGACATCGGGCTGACCGGGTCGGCCTTCCTCGCGTTCAACGGCATTGTCGGCGCCGGCATCTTCGCTTTGCCCGGGCCGCTCCACGAGAAATTCGGCGGGTTCGCGCCCTGGCTGTTCCCGCTCTTCGGCCTGCTCGTCCTGCTGATCGCTTTGCCTTTCGCCCGGCTGGCGGCGACGCATGAGCGTACCGGCGGACCGGCGGAATATGCCGCGCCCTTCGGGCCGCTGGCCGCCTTCCAGGTCGGCTGGCTCTATTATGTCGCGCGGATCACCGCGCTCGCGGCCAATGCCAACGTCTTCGCCACCTATGCGGGCACACTCTGGACGCCGCTCGGCACCGCGCTCGGCCGCGGCGCGACGATCGTCGCCCTGACCGCCCTGCTGACCTGGGTGAACATCGTCGGGGTGAAGCGCGCCGTCCGGGCGCTGGACCTGCTGACCCTGCTGAAGGCGGTGCCGCTGGTCGGGCTCGCGCTCTGGGGCCTCGGCCATGCCGCGCAGGGCCTGCCCGCGCCCGGCCCGGTGCCGCCGCTCTCGGCGCTCGAGGCCAGCGCCCTGGTCCTGCTCTACGCCTTCGTCGGCTTCGAAAATGCCTCGGTGCCCGCGGAGGAGACGGCGAACCCCAAACGCACCATCCCGCGCGCCATATTGTTCACCGTCCTCGCCACCGTGGTGCTCTACAGCCTGGTCCAGCTCGGCTATGCGGCGGTGATGCCGGCCGGGCCGGCGCCGGCGGCCCCGCTCGCCGCTTATGCCGAGGCGCTGCTCGGCCCCGCCGGCGCGATCCTGCTGGCCGTCACCGCCATGGCCTCGGTCGCCGGCAATGTCGGCGGTTCGATGACCTCGACGCCGCGCGTCACCTATGCGCTGAGCCGGCAGGGCGCGCTCCCCACATGGTTCGGACGGATTGCCGGGCGCTTCGCGACCCCGGCCAATTCGATCCTGTTCATGGGCGCGCTCGGCGCGGTGCTGGCGCTGACCGGCAGCTTCGTCTGGCTCGCCATCGTCAGCACGCTCGCCCGCCTCTTCGTCTACGCGGCCTGCATCGCCGCCTTGCCGCGCGCGCGGCCGGACTGGCTGAGCTGGATCCTGCTCGCGGGCGGCTTCGCCGTGTGCATCTGGGCGGCGGCGCAGTCGACCTGGCAAAGCTGGGCGATGCTGGGAGGCTTTGTCCTCGCCGGCTTCATCCTCTATGGCCTCGCCCGCATCCAGCGGGGCGGGCACGGTGAGCAGGACTGAGACGATGAACCCGGGGGCGGCCTTCGCCCTCGTCCTGTGCGGGACGGTGCTCGGCATCGCCGGCACGGACCTGATCCTCCCCGCCATTCCGGGCCTGCCCGCCGCGCTCGGCGGGACGCCCGCCACCGCCCAGCTGGTCCTTGCCGCCTTCGTCGCGGGCGCTGGGCTGGGCCTGCTCCTGTTCGGCGAGCTCGGCGCGCGTTACGACCAGCCGCGCCTGCTCGCGCTCTCGCTCTTCGCTTATGCCACGGTCTCCGCCGGCTGCGCCCAGGCCGGTTCGATCGAGCTGCTCGTCGCCCTGCGCTTCCTGCAGGGCGCGGCGGGCGCGGCGGCGGCGGTGTTCGCGCCCGGCCTGATCCGCGCCAGCTTCCCGCCCGAGACGGCGGTGCGGGCGCTCGGCCTGCTCGGCAGCATCGAATCGATCGTGCCCGCTCTGGCGCCCGTCGCCGGCCTCTGGCTGCTCGCCTGGTGGGGTTGGCAAGGCTCGTTCGACGTCATCGCCATCCTCGCCTTCCTGCTGGCCCTGCTGGTTGCCGCGCTGCGCGACCGCTTTCCGGCACCGGCGCGTCCCACCCGGACCGGCGGCTACGGCACCTTGCTGCGCGACCCGATCTTCCTGCGCTATGCCTTGTCCCAGGCCTTCACGCTCGGCGGCCTGCTCGTCTTCGTGTTCGGCGCGCCCGTGGTGATCGTCGCCGCTTTGGGCGGGACACTGACCGACTTCGTGATCATGCAGATCAGCGGCATCGTCTTCTTCGCGGTCAGCGCCAATCATGCCGGCAAGCTCGCCGCGCGCTTCGGCACCGAACGGATGATCCTCGCCGGCAGCGCGCTGTCCGCCGCCGGCGCGCTCGCCATCCTCGCTTATGCGCTGGCGGGCGGGACGTGGCCGACCATGCTGGCCATCCTGTTCGTGCCGGTGAATCTCGGCCTCGGCCTGCGCGGCCCGCCCGGCTTCATGCAGGCGGTGCTCGCCGCCCATGGCGACGATGCGCGGGGTTCGGCGCTCGTCATCCTCTTCATCCTGCTGACCGCCGCGGGCGGGACGGCGGCGGCCGCGCCCTTCATCATGGCCGGCCTGCCCGCGCTGGCCGGCTTCGCGGCGGCCATCTCGACCGCGTCGGTACTTTGCCTGCTGGCGCTGCCGAAGCTTCAGGCGGCCTCGAGCTCGGCCGACACGGTGTCCTCGATCCAGCCGCCGCCCAGCACCCGGTCGCCCTCGTAGAGCACCGCCGCCTGGCCCGGCGAGACGCCATATTCGGGCGCCTCGAAATGCACGATCTCGCCGTCGAACCAGGCGGGCGCCGGCCTGGCGAGGGAGCGGACCTTCACCGTCAGCCCCGCGCGCTGCGCCTCGCCGAGCCAGTTTACCCCGGACAGGCGCGCCGCGCGCACCGCCAGCGCCCGCTTCGGCCCGACCACCACCCGCTTCGCCTCCGGCTCCAGCCTCAGCACGTAAAGCGGCTCGGGCTGCCCGCCAATCTCCAGCCCGCGCCGCTGGCCGACGGTGAAGTGAATCAGGCCCTGATGGATGCCGAGCACCTGCCCTGCCTGATCCACGATCTCGCCCGCCGCGGCCGCCTCGGGCCGCACCTTCTTCACGATCCGCGCATAATCGCCGTCGGGGACGAAGCAGATATCCTGGCTGTCGGGCTTGTCCGCCACGACCAGCGCCAGTTCCCGCGCGATCTCCCGCACCATCGGCTTCGGCAGGTCGCCGAGCGGAAAACGCAGGAAATCGAGCTGCGCGCGCGTCGTCGCGAACAGGAAATAGCTCTGGTCGCGGCCCGGATCCGCCGCGCGGCGCAGCTCGGCGCCATGCAGGCCGACGGCCCGGCGCACATAATGGCCGGTGGCGAGGCAGTCCGCGCCAAGCTCACGGGCGAAGTCGAGCAGATCGGTGAACTTCACCCCCTGGTTGCAGGAGATGCAGGGGATGGGCGTGCGGCCGCGCGCATATTCGTCGGCGAAGCGCTCGATCACGCTCTCCCGGAAGCGGCTCTCATAATCGAAGACATGATGCTGGATGCCGAGCCGGGCGGCCACCGCCTTCGCGTCGAAAATGTCCTGGCCCGCGCAGCAGGTGCGCGAGCGCGCGCCGACAGCGGCGCCATGATCGTAGAGCTGGAGCGTCACCCCGATCGTCTCGGCGCCGCTGCGCGCGGCGAGCGCGGCCACGACCGAAGAGTCGACGCCGCCCGACATGGCGACGACGATCCGCGCGCCCTTCAGGGGCCGGCCGAGCTGGAAATCCGCGTCCATCGGCGCGCTAGATAGGCGCTCCGGCCCGCCGCGCCCACCCCCGCCGGTTCCGGCCGTCCGGGGCGACGTCGTTTCGGGGCCGTTCCCGTGGAATCCACAGGGGCGGTGCTTTACGCCCTTTTCACCCTATTTCCCTAGGACTCTCCCCCAATGGACGAGTCCTTTCAGCTTCGCGCAAAACGCATGCTTGGGCCCCGCCAGCCGGCGCCGCTCGACTATCAGGTGCTGAGCGCCGCCCTGATCGCAGAGCAGGCGGGAAGCCCCGCCGCCCGCGCCCAGGGCCGGTTCGACCGCGCCGCGACGGCCGCGCCGGAGCCGGAATTGCTGACCGAGACAGTGCTCGCGGGACCCGCATGGCAGGAGGCGGCGAGCGCGCGGCGCGGCTGTTTCAACCGTGCCGAAGTGAAGCGACGGAGGAAAGAGCCGTAAACCAAGATCACCGGGTTATTTACCTTGGCATTTTAGCCTTCCTTCAACCGTCTCCCGCTAATGGGTGGAGACGCGGAGGGCCGGGGAGCCGAAAGCGTGTTTAGTTTGAGGTACGAATGATCGAGAATCAGAAAATCCGTCCCGCTCAGGTCATCGGTCCGCTCGGCGAGCCTCTGACCATCGACTCGCTGCCCCACCCCTCGACCACCCGCTGGGTGGTCCGGCGGAAGGCGGAGGTGGTCTCGGCCGTCAATGGCGGCCTGCTGAGCGTCGACGAGGCCTGTGAGCGCTACGGCCTCAGCCTCGAGGAATTCGCGGGCTGGCAGCGCGCGGTCGACCGGTCCGGCATGCCCGGGCTGCGGGTGACCCGCATCCAGCATTATCGCACGCTCTACGAGCGCCAGCAGAATTATTGAGGCGGGCAGGAAGGGGCGCCCCCCGCCCCGCCCGACCGGAAGGAAGGGGCCGCGTCCTGGCCGGGACGCGGCCCCTTCTTCGTTCATTCCAGCTCGAACACCACGCTGACGGTGGCGGCGATCTTGCGGCCGCCGGGATCGAGCATCGTATCCGACGATGCGGTGATCGAATTGGCGAGGCTGCCCTCGTACCGGCTCGCCGCGCCCTCGGTGACGAAGACCACGCGCTTCACGCGCATGCCCAGCGCCCGGGCGTAGAGCGTGGCGCGCGCCCGGGCGGCGGCGATCGCCAGCGTCCGCGCCTCGTCGCGCGCCGGTTCGATATCGTCGAAGCCGAGGATCGGCCCGCGAATCTGGTTCACCCCCTCGGTCACCAGCGCATCGAGGATGCGCCCGGCACCCCAATTTCCCGGAACCGGATGACGAGATCGTTGCTGGCGAGATAGCCGACCACATCCTGGTCGAGCCCGTCGTCGGCGCGCTCGAGATTGCGGGTCACGGCGGTGAGGCTCAGGCTCTGCGTCTGCACGTCCCGGTCCGCGATGCCGGCGCGGGTCAGCGCGGCGCGCACCCGCGTCATCCGCTCCGCATTCTGGCGAAGCGCCGCCGCCGCGGTCGGCGCGCGGGTCGACACGCCGGCGGTGATCCGCACGACGTCCGGCACGCGGGAAACCTCGACGGTCGCGGTGATGTCCAGCCGCGTGCCGGTCAGCGCCGGAATCGGCGCGACCTCGTTCTGGGCGGCCGCCGGGCCGGCCGCCGCGGCCGCGAGCGCGAGCAAAGCCGCCAATCCTGCCCTGTGAAGCATCGTCCCCTCCCCACGCTCAGCTGGAGAGGGGACCATGCGCCCGCGCGGGAGCGGCGGCAAGCGCCGCCGCGTCAGCGCCTCATGCCGGCGGCCAGCCGGTAAATGGCCAGGATCAGCACCGCGCCGACGATCGCGGCGAGGAAGCCGGCCCCTTCGCCGGGCTGATACCAGCCGAGCTGCTGGCCCAGGAAGCCGGCGACGACGGCGCCGCCGATGCCGAGCAGGATGGTGAGCAGGCAGCCGCCCGGATCGCGGCCCGGCATGATCGCCTTGGCGATGGCGCCCGCGACCAGACCGATGATGATCCACCAAAGCCAGCCATGATCCGCCAGAAACTGTGACATAGGTTCCTCCTCGACTCCCCTCGCCCCACGGACACTCCGTCACGCGAAAGTGGCAATGGCGAAACTAAGGTTGTAGGGGGCGGTTCCAGCGAGCCCGCACAGCGGCCCGAGAGGCGTTTTTGGCTTGTTCGAGGTGATTTATTCGGCTAACACAGCCGCTCTCGGGCGGCCATGCGCCGCATTGTACGAGTGGGGACGATGAAGACGATGAACTTGGAGTCGGGCAAGTGGAGTCGCGAGGCGATCGACGACGTCCAGGTCGACGAGGAAGAGCTGGCCCGCAAGCGCAAGCGGCGGCGAATCATCATCGCCGTGGTGCTCGTGCTCGTCGTGCTGGTGGTCGCCTATCTGATGATGGGCAGCGGCGGCGGCGAAAAGCAGGCGCCGCCCAAGGGCGCCGGCGGGGGCCAGCAGCTCCCGACCGTGACCGTCGTCGTCCCGGGCCGGCAGGACGTGCCGTCCATGATCTCCGCCACCGGTTCGCTCGCCGCGGTGCGCGACATGCCGGTCGGCGTCCCCGGTGAGGGCGGCC
Source organism: Allosphingosinicella sp. (assembly GCA_035502235.1). Classification (GTDB taxonomy): domain Bacteria; phylum Pseudomonadota; class Alphaproteobacteria; order Sphingomonadales; family Sphingomonadaceae; genus Allosphingosinicella. The sequence goes on along the minus strand of DATJUQ010000051.1, from coordinate 15,137 downwards.
AGATCGAGCGCGTGCTCGTCGAGCCCGGCCAGAGCGTCCGCGCCGGCCAGGTGCTCGCGACCATCAACCGCTCGGTGCAGAGCCAGCAGGCCGCGCAGCAGGCCGCCTCGATCGAGGTGGCGCGGGCCGACCTGCAGCTCGCCGAGAACCAGCTCCAGCGCGCCCAGTCCCTGGTCGGCCGCGGCTTCATCAGCCGGGCGGACCTCGACCAGCGCCGCGCCAATCGCGACGCCGCCGCGGCCCGGGTCCGCGTCGCCATCGCCCAGCTCGGCCAGACCCGCGCCCAGATCGGCCGGCTCGACATCCGCGCGCCCACCGCGGGCCTGGTGCTGACCCGCAGCGTCGAGGCCGGCCAGGTGGTCGGCGGCGGCTCGGGCGCCCTGTTCCGCATCGCCGCCGGCGGCGAGATGGAGATGATGGCCCGCCTGCCCCAGACCGATCTCGCCCGGCTCAGCGTCGGCGTGCCGGTGGACGTGCTCCCGGCCGGCTCCAACGGCCCGCCCGTCCAGGGCGTCGTCTGGCAGATTTCGCCGGTCATCGATCCGCAGACGCGGCAGGGCGTCGCCCGCATCCGCGTTCCCTATACGGCGGAGCTCCGCCCCGGCGGCTTCGCCACCGCGCAGATCCGCGCTGGCTCGGTCAGCGCGCCGCTGCTGCCGGAATCGTCGGTGCTAACCGACGATGCGGGCTCCTATGTGATGATCGTCGGGCCGAACAATGCGGTGCAGCGGCGCGCCGTGCGCATCGGCTCGGTGACGGATCGCGGCGTCGTGATCGCCGACGGCCTGACCGGCGCCGAGCAGGTCGTGGAATCGGCCGGCGCGTTCCTGAACCCCGGCGAGCGCATCCGGCCGGAACGCCGCGCCGCGAACGCGCGTCGGTAAGTCTAGGGCGAAGCGAAAGCAGGATGGGTTAACATGCGTAACATCTCAGCCTGGGCGATCCGCAACCCGGTCATTCCGCTCGTCCTGTTCACCTTCATGCTGGCCATGGGGCTCATGGCCTTCAAGCGCATGGACGTGAATCTCAATCCGGACATCACCTCGCCCGCGGCGACGGTGTCGATCAGCCAGCCGGGCGCCGCTCCGCCGGAGCTCGAAATCCAGATCACCCGGCGCGTCGAGGCGGCGGTACGCGGGATCAACGGCGTCAACGAGATCAACTCGACGATCCGCGAGGGCAGCAGCAACACCTTCGTCAGCTTCGAGATCGGCACGCCGGTCGACCGCGCCGTTTCCGACGTGCGCGACGCCATCGCCCGCATCCGCGGCGATCTGCCCGACGGCATCCTCGAACCGCAGGTCGAGCGCGTCGACTTCGCCGACGAGCCGATCGGCTATTTCTCGGCCGAGAGCACGGCGATGACCGTGGAGCAATTGAGCTGGTTCATCGACGATACGCTGAACCGCCGCCTGATGGGCATCGAGGGCGTCTCCATCGTCAGCCGCACCGGCGGCGTCAGCCGCGAGGTGCGCGTCGAGCTCGATCCGGTGCGCATGCAGGCGCAGGGCGTCACCGCCTCCCAGATCAACCAGCAATTGCGCGCGATGAACCTGAACGCGGCCGGCGGTCGGGCGGAGATCGCCGGGTCCGAGCAGTCCGTCCGCGTGCTCGGCAGCGCGGTCACCGCCCACGATCTCGGCCAGACCCAGATCGCGCTGGGGAGCGGCCGCACGATCCGGCTGAACGCCGTCGCCAACGTCCGCGACCAATGGGCCGAGCAGACCTCCTACGGCATCCAGAACGGACGCCAGGTGGTCAGCTTCATGATCCAGAAGGCGAAGGGCTATTCCGACGTCACCGTCTTCCACGCGGTGCAGGCGGAACTGGCGGCGCTGAACCGCGAGGATCCGCGGGTCAGCTACAATCTGCTCTTCACGCCCGTGAAATATATCGAGATGCAGTATCACAGCTCGATGCGGGCGCTGGTGGAAGGCGCTTTGCTCGCCGTCATCGTCGTCTTCCTGTTCCTGCGCGACTGGCGGGCGACGCTCATCTCGGCCATCGCCATCCCCCTCTCGGCGATCCCGGCCTTCTGGTTCATGGATCTCATGAACTTCTCGCTGAACATGGTCACCCTGCTCTCCCTGAGCCTGGTGGCGGGCGTGCTGGTCGACGATGCGATCGTGGAGATCGAGAATATCGTCCGCCACATGCGCATGGGCAAATCGGCCTACCAGGCCTCGATCGACGCGGCCGACGAGATCGGCCTGCCGGTGGTCGCGACCACCTTCTCGATCGTCGCCGTCTTCCTGCCCGTCTCGATGATGAGCGGGATCATCGGTCAGTTCTTCATCAGCTTCGGCCTGACCATCGTCATCTCCGTGCTGATCAGCCTCATGGTGGCGCGTCTCATCACGCCGATGATCGCCGCCTATTTCCTGAAGGCGAAGGGCCATGCCAGCCATGGCGAAGGCTGGCTGATGGATCGCTATGTCGGCCTGCTGCGCTGGACGCTCAGGAACCGCTGGAAATCGGTCGGCGTCGGCTTCCTCTGCTTCGTCCTGCAGATTTTCGTGTTCATCCAGCTGCCCCAGACCTTCCAGCCCGACACGGACGAGGACACGGTGCAGGTCTCGGTCGAGATGCCGCCGGGCGTGACGCTCGAGCAGACCCGCGTCGTCGCCGATCGCGCCGCCGCCCTGGTCCGCGGCCAGTCGGACGTGTCGTCGGTCTTCGAATCCGTCCGCGCCGGCAACGCCACCATCTTCGTCTCCCTCAGGGAGCAGGGGAATGGCCGCGAGCGCACCAGCACCGAATTCCAGCGCCAGGTCGGGCCCCAGCTGCAGTCGATCGCCGACGCGCGGGTCTTCTTCCGCAGCCAGAACCAGGTCGGCGGCCGTCCCGTCTCGGTGCTGCTGACCAGCTCCGATCCGGCGAAGCTGCAGCGCGCCGCCTTGCAGATCGTCGAGGAGATGCGGCAGCAGCCGGAGCTGCGCGCGCCGCGCATCGCCGGCGATCTCAGGCGTCCGGAAATCACCATCACCCCCCGGCTCGCGCTCATGGCGGACCTGGGCGTGACCACCTCGGCGATGAGCCAGGCGATCCGGGTCGCGACCCAGGGCGAAATCGATCAGGGCAGCGCCCGCTTCTCGCTGTCGGACCGGCAGGTGCCGATCCGCGTGATGCTGACCGAAACCTCGCGCCGCAATCTTTCGACCATCGAGAACATGCCGGTGCCGACCGCGAGCGGCGGCTCGGTGCCGCTGCGCGTCGTCGCCGAGATCGATTTCGGCGCTGGCCCGTCCATCATCCAGCGCATCAATCAGGAGCGGCGGATCCTGATCGGCGCCGATCTCGCGCCCGGCGTCGTCGACAAGGACTCGATCCTCGCCCGCCTGCCGACGCTGCGCAACCTGCCGGAGGGCGTCGAGCGCGCCCGTTCGGGCCAGCAGCGCGAAGAGGCGCAGCTTGCGTCCGAATTCATGGGCGCCCTGATCTCCGGCGTCTTCCTGGTCTTCGCGGTGCTGGTGCTGCTATACAAGCGGCTGATGGCGCCGTTCGTGAACATGGGTTCGTTGCTGCTGGCGCCGCTCGGCGGGCTGATCGCCCTGTGGATCTCGGGCCACGCGGTCTCCATGCCGGTCTATATCGGCATCCTGATGCTGTTCGGCATCGTGGCGAAGAACTCGATCCTGCTGCTCGATTTCACCATCGAGGAGATGGCGAAGGGCGTGCCGAAGAACGAGGCCATTCTCGACGCCGGCCACAAGCGCGCCCAGCCGATCGTGATGACCACGATGGCCATGGTCGCGGGCATGGTGCCGACCGCCTTGAGCCTCGAGGGCGATTCCAGCTGGCGCGCGCCCATGGCCGTGGTCGTGATCGGCGGCCTGCTGCTCTCGACCCTGCTCACCCTCGTCCTCGTGCCGGCGACGTTCAGCCTGGCCGACAGCTTCGAGCGGTGGCTAGGGCCGAAATTCGGCCGGATCCTCACCTATCGCGGGAAGCAGGATCATGGCCGGTCCTCCCCGCCGCAGGCGGCGGAATAAGCGCCCGGTGGTTTGAACAAAGCCCCGTGCCGGTTATTCAACCGGCATGAAGGCGCCCGTTCGCTCAAATGCTCACCAGTCCGCCCGCCCGATGCGGGCGCTGGCGACGGCGATGCTGGCCGGCATGGCGGCGCTGTTCGTCGCCGCGACGGGCCTGGAGGCGCAGCATCCCGCCTGGGGCTTCGTCCGCGCCTTCGCCGAGGCCGGGCTGGTCGGCGGCATCGCCGACTGGTTCGCGGTCACCGCCCTGTTCCGCCATCCGCTGGGCATCCCGATCCCGCACACGGCGATCGTGCCGCGGAACAAGGACCGGATCGGCGACGCCCTCGCCTCCTTCCTCCGGGACAATTTCCTCACCCCCCGGGTGGTGGCGCGGCGGATGCGCGACCTGGACGTGGCCGGCGCGGTCGGGCGCTTCCTTGCCCAGCCCCCCGCGGCCGGCGACGGGCGCCTGCGCCGCGGTGGCTCGCGGCTGCTCGCGGACCTGCTGGAAGCGCTCGACCAGGAACGGCTCGGCGGCATGGTCAAGACCGCCCTCGCCCAGCGCATCCGCGGCGTCGAGATCGCGCCCATGCTCGGCCAGACGCTCGAGGCGGCGATCACCAGCGAGCGGCACGTGCCGATGGTGGATTCGATCGTCACCTGGGCCGGGCGCACGCTGGACGCAAACGAGGATCTGATCCGCGACATGGTCCACCAGCGCGCGGGTCGTTTCCTGCGCATGGTCGGCCTCGACGAGAAGCTCGCCGACGCGATCGTCGACGGCCTCAGGAAGCTCACCATCGACATGGCGGTCGACCCCGATCATCCGGTGCGGGTGAAGGCCGAGGAGGGCCTCGCCAACCTCGCCCGCAGCCTCCAGCACGATCCCGAGACCCGGGCGAAGGTCGAGGGCTGGAAGAGCGACATGGTCGAGAATGAGGCGGTCTCGGCCTGGCTCGACGGGGTGTGGGAGAAGGCGCGCGCCGGTCTGCTCAAGGGCGCCCGCGATCCCGACGCCGCGCTCGCCGGCAAGTTCGGCGAGGCGCTGCGCCAGCTCGGCGAGACGCTGCAGTCGGAGCCGAGGCTGAAGGCGGCGATCAACCAGTTCGCCCGCCGCGCCACCGTCGGGATCGTCGATTCCTATGGCGACGGTATCGTGAAGCTTGTGTCGGAGACGGTGCGCTCCTGGGACGCGACGACGGTGTCGGACCGGCTGGAGGGCGCCGTGGGACGGGACCTCCAATATATCAGGATCAACGGCACCCTGGTCGGCGGCCTCGTCGGCCTCGCCCTGCACACGATCGAGGTCGCGACATGAGCGTGGCCGACGATGCTCTTCGGGACATGGCCAGGAATCGCGGCCTGAAGCTGGTTAGCTCCCGGATCCGCACCCCGGGGCGCGGCGATTACGGGAAGTTCGGCCTCAAGGACGCCAAGGGCAAGGAGGTGTTCGGCTTCGAGGGCAAGGGCCTCGTCGCCTCCGCCGAGCAAATCGAGGCCCATTTGCGCGGCGACGGTGCTTCGGCCTGGAAAAGCTCGGTCGGCAAGGCCAGGCCTCGCGCCAAGGCGGCGCCAACGCCCGAAGCCAGGCCAAGGCCGGCGCCGAAGCTCGTCATCCGCGACGCTAGGCCGAAGGATGCCGACATCCTCGCCGCCCTTATCGTCGCGCTCGGCTATGAGGTGAGCGCGGGCGACGTGAAGAAACGCCTCGCCGCCCTGAAAAAAGCCGGCCAGAGCGCGCTCGTCGCGGACCGGGGCGGCGTGAAAGGGGTGCTCACCACCTCGGTCATGCACGTATTGCACCGGCCCAGGCCGGTCGGGCGCATCTCGATGATGGTGGTCGCCGAGGACGAACGCGGAAACGGCCTCGGCACCGCCCTCGTCGCCGAGGCCGAAACCCGGCTGAAGGCGCAAGGCTGCGGCCTGATCGAGGTCACCAGCAATGCGAAGCGGCTGCGCGCCCATGCTTTTTACGAGCGGCTCGGCTATGAGCGGACCAGCCACCGCTTCGCCAAGCCGCTGGAGGGCTAGGGATGGGCGCCATGATCGCCGGTTCGCTGATCTCGACCTTGGTCGTGACGCTGGTCGTCGGCGGCCTGCTCGCCTTCCTAATCTACCGCATCTCCAGGGCCAGGACCGGAGGCAGCGGCGGCGCCGATCTCGCGGCCATGGCCGATCCGGTCCCCGGCACGATGCTGGTCACCGCCGCCGCCATGCCGTCGCGCAACGCGCTCTATCATATGAGCCGGATCACCGGCGTAATCTCGGCCGAGGGCGTCGCGCCCACCGCCGTCCAATATGGCGGCCTGATCCGGACGTCACTCTGGCCCAGTCCCGGCAAGCAGATTCCGGTCATCGTCGACCGCGCCGATCCCACCAAATTCGCCATCCAGTGGGACGAGATGGGCACCGCCGAGGACTCCGCGCTCGGCCAGGCGGAGGCGCTGGCGGCGGCGATGCGGGCGCGGCAGGACGAGCCGCCACGTTGACTCAGCCGTCGCTGACCCGTTCGATATCCGCGCCCACCGCCTGGAGCTTTTCCTCCAGCCGCTCGTAACCTCGATCAAGATGGTAGACACGGTTCACCTGGGTCTCGCCCTCGGCCGCGAGCCCGGCGAGGATGAGGCTCATCGAGGCGCGCAGATCGGTCGCCATCACCGGCGCGCCGATCAGCCCTTTCACGCCGCGCACCACCGCGGAACGCCCGCGCACCTCGATGTCCGCGCCCATGCGGCTCAGCTCCGGCACGTGCATGTAGCGATTCTCGAAGATCGTCTCGGTCAGCAGGCTGGTCCCGTCGGCCAGCGCCAGCATCGACATGAACTGCGCCTGCATGTCCGTGGGAAAGGCCGGGAAGGGCGCGGTGGAAAGCGAGAGCGGCCTGGTCGCGCCATCGGCCGCCACCGTGATCCCGCCTTTCTCCAGCGTCAGCGTCGCGCCCGCGTCGGTGAGGCCGGAGAGGATGGCGTGCATCTGGCCCTCGCGCGCGCCGGCGAGATGCAGCGACCCGCCCGTGATCATCGCCGCGCAGGCATAGGAGCCGGCCTCGATCCGGTCCGGCATCACCGCATGGGTCGCGCCGTGCAGCCGGTCCTTTCCGTGGATGGTGAGCGTATCGGTCTTCAGCCCCTCGATTTCCGCGCCCATCGCGATCAGGCACTGGGCGAGATCGGTGATCTCGGGCTCGCGCGCCGCATTCTCGATCACCGTCGTCCCCTTGGCGAGGACGGCGGCCATCAGCGCATTCTCGGTCGCGCCGACCGATACGAAGGGGAAATTGATCTTGCCGCCCACGAGCCCGCCCTTGGGCGCGACCGCCTTCACATAGCCGGCGGCGATTTCGATGTCCGCGCCAAGCGCCTGCAGCGCCTTCAGATGCAGGTCGATCGGCCGGTTGCCGATCGCGCAGCCGCCCGGCAAGGACACCGTCGCCTCGCCCGCGCGGGCGAGCAACGGGCCGAGGACCAGGATCGAGGCGCGCATCTTGCGGACGATGTCGTAGGGCGCGACCGTGGAGGCGATATTGGCGGCGCGGAAGGTCATCACCCGGCCGAACTCGCCCTTGCGCGTGCCCTCGACCTGGATCGAGACGCCGAGCTCGTTCAGCAGATGGCCGAAGCCGTCCACATCCGCGAGCCGCGGCAGATTGCGCAGTGTCAGCGGCTCGTCGGTGAGCAGCGCGCAGGGCATCAGGGTGAGCGCCGCATTCTTCGCGCCGGAAACGGGAATGGTGCCGGAAAGCGTCTTGCCGCCGCGAATGATGATCTTGTCCATGCGCTCCCGTTTATCCCTTCCCCGCGCCTTCGCAAGCCGCCGGAATCGCTGGGCAAAAAAGGACGCAGATTGAATGGGTTCTTGATTTCGATCAGGGCATCCCGAAAAAATCGTGCTTACAAATTGCGCGGAAATCAGCGTGTTGGGGGAAAGTAGATTTTGGGATCGTGTCTCGCTGAGCGGCTCAGCCACTATGTCAGGCTGTCCGAAGCGGAGAGCCTTTCGCTCGCCCAACTTGAAGATCAGGACCGTGCCTATCGTCGCGGCGCCGTTGTCATCCGGGAGAATGAGAGCCCGCGCGAGCTGTTCATCGTCCGCTCCGGCTGGCTCCATTCCAGCGGGGTCCTCGGCAATGGCAGCCGCCAGATCCTTCGCTTTCACTTCCAGGGCGACATGCTCGGCCTGCCCTTGCTCGCCTTCGCCGATTCCCCGGAGACAGTGACCGCGGTCACCGACGTCGTGGTCGCCCCGTTCAGCCGCGAGAAGCTCGCCCAGATGATCGCCGACCATCCGCGCCTCGGCGCCCTGATCCTGGGCCTCTCGGTCGCGGAGCGGGTCGCGCTGGCGGACCGGCTGGCGTCGATCGGCCGCACCTCGGCGCGCGCCCGCGTCGGCTCGCTGATCTGCGAGATCTTCGCCCGCATGCGGCGGATCGGCGCGGTCGGCAGCGGCGGCTACATCCAGCTGCCGCTGACGCAGGAGGATATCGGCGACGCCACCGGCCTCACCTCGGTCCACGTCAACCGGATGATGCGGGCCCTGGTCGACGATGGGATCATCGAGCGCAACGGCGGCAATCAGATTCGGCTGCTGGACGAAAAGCGCCTGGTCGCGGATTCGAACTTCATCGACCGCACGGGCCTGGAAACGGGCTGGCTGCCCGCGGCGCGCTAGGCACCGGTTCGAGCCTGCACGTCCCCGCCATGGTGAAGCGATGACGGGTTGAGGCCTACGCCTTTTCCAGCGTGCACTGCAGCGGATGCTGGTTCTGCCGGGCGAACTCGATCACCTGGGCGACCTTGGTCTCGGCCACCTCGTAGGGAAAAATGCCGCAGACGCCGACGCCGCGCTGGTGGACGTGGAGCATCACCCGCGTGGCGTCCTCCAGATCCATTTTGAAGAAGCTCTGCAGGACGTGGACGACGAACTCCATCGGCGTGTAGTCGTCGTTCAGCATCAGCACCTTGTAGGGCGACGGTGTCTTCGTGCGCGTCCGCGTCCGGGTGGCGACACCCAGCCCGGTGCCGTCCTCGCCGTCCTGGCGGCCGTCATCGCCCGCCATCGCCCTGATCACTGAATCACGCATGTCCCGCATAACAGGCCAAATATGGCATCGTGCCCTTTGCCCGCAAGGGGTGTGATCCTCGCCGGGAAGGAGCCCAGACGCAAAAAGGGCGGCCGCTCCGACAGGGAGCGCCGCCCTTTCTACTGGTTCGGACTCTCGCGGTTACGCAGCGAGGGTCTTCACACGCTCGGCCGCCACGGCGTAGCGGCTGGTCAGCGGCTCGGCGACGTCGCCGGCCAGCTTCAGCACGTTCTCGGACACGCGGGCGCTCTCGGCGACGGCGCTGTCGAACGCGCTACGGGCGAAGTCGCCCTGAAGCTTGAAGAAGTCGGTCGCCGACTTGACGTCCGCGAAGCTCTTGAACGCCGCGGTGGCGTCCTCGAAGCTCTTGCGGCTGTAGTTGGCGGCGTCCTGGCTCATCGTCTCGACGCCCTTGGCGGCGACCTTCGACGAGGCGACGAACGCCTCGATGTTGCCGCGACCGAGCTCGGCGAGCTCCTCGATGATCTTCGCATTCTTCTCCATCGCGGTCTTGGCCCGGTCATTGGCCTCGGTCACGACGGTCTTGATCTGCTCGGCGGCGGCGAAGCCGGCGGCCGAAGCGTCCTTGGTGGTCGACTTGGTAGCCATGGTTCTTGCTCCTCGAATCTCTCATCTCGTCCGGCGTTGGGGGCGCCGGCTGCACTCATGTTGCGATGCAGCATCTAGGAGCGGAAAAGGTTAATTGCAAGTGCTTTTTGTGCACTGCAACAAAACCGTCAAGCCTGAAACATTTCAGTCGGTTAAAGCGTCACACACCGGTCATCGTTGCAGCGCGGCAACAGTTCGCCGCGGCGCACTTGCGACACGCTCCGCCTCAGCGCGCCCTCACATAGCTGCCCGGCGCGTCCTCGATCGCCTTCAGCCGGCCCTTGCCGGGCACGCGTACGCCGGCGGCGAGCACTTCCTCGTCGGAGAGGGTGCGGATCCACCTGATCCAGTCCGGCCACCAGCTGCCCTTGGTTTCGGTCGCGCCGGCGATGAAGGCCTCGAGGCTCTCCGCCTTGGCCTCGTTGGTCCAATATTGATATTTGCCCGCCTCGGGCGGGTTCACGACGCCGGCGATATGGCCGGAGCCGGCGAGCACGAAGCGCAGCGGCCCGCTGAAATGGTGGGTGATCTTCCAGACGCTCTGCGCCGGCGCGATATGATCCTCGCGGCCCGCCTGGACATAAGTGGGTGTCTTCACCAGCCGCAGGTCCACGGGCGTGCCGCCGACGCTGATCCCGCCGGGCTGGACCAGTTTATTCTCCCGGTAGAGTTGCTGCAGATAGGCGCGGTGCCAGTCCGCCGGCAGGTTGGTGGTGTCGCCGTTCCAATGGAGCAGATCGAACTGCGGATAATCCTCGCCGAGCAGATAATTGCTGGTGACGTAGGACCAGATCAGGTCGCGGCCCCTGAGCAGGTTGAAGGTCGCCGCCATATAGCGGCCGTCCAGATAGCCTTTCTCCGCCGAAAGCAGGCGGATCAGCTCCATCTGCTCGTCGCCGATGAACAGCTTCAGGTCTCCGGCCTCGGAAAAATCGACCTGGGCGGTGAAGAAGGTCGCCGACGCCACTTTCTCCGCCTCGCCCCGCGCCGCGAGCACGGCAAGCGCCGCCGACAGCATCGTCCCCGCCACGCAATAGCCGATCGCGTGCACGCTCTCGACGCCGAGCGCCTCGCGCACCGCGTCGATCGCCTCGAGCTCGGCCAGCACATAATCGTCGAGCTTCACGTCGGCGAGGCTCTCGTCGGCCGACTTCCAGGAGACGACGAACACGGTGAGCCCCTGCTCCACCGCCCATTTGATGAAGCTCTTCTTCGGATTCAGATCGAGGATGTAATAGCGGTTGATCCAGGGCGGGAAGATGATCAGCGGCGTCTCCAGCACCTGATCCGTCGCCGGGCTGTACTGGATGAGCTGGTAGAGCGCGGTCTGCTTCACCACCTTGCCAGGGGTGGTCGCAATGTTGCGCCCGACCTCGAACGCACCGGGCTGGACATGAGTGAGTTGGCCCTTCTCCAGGTCCGTCAGCATGTGCTGGAGGCCGTTGAGCAGGCTCTCGCCCTTCGTCTCGATCGCCTTTTCCAGCACGAGCGGGTTGGTCAGCGCGAAGTTGGACGGGCTCATCGCGTCGACGAAGGCGCGGGTCGTGAAGCGCAGCTTCTCGCGCGTCGGCGCGTCCACGCCCTCGATCGCGTCGACCGCGCCGAGCATCCGCTCGGAGATCAGCAAATAGGTCTGCCGGATCGTGTCGAAGAGCGGATTGTCCCGCCATTCGGGCGCCGAGAAGCGCCGGTCGCGGTCCGCCTTGGCCGCCAGCGGCGACGGCTCTACTCCTTCGCCCTCCGGCCTGCCCGCCGTCCTGGCGAGCGCCCGCTGCCAGATGCCCAGCCCCTCGGTCCAGAGCTGCGCCTGCTGCTCCATCAGCTTCGCCGGGTCCGCGAACAGGCCCATGCCCGGCCAACTTTGCGCGAGCCGCTCCGCATGTTTCGGTTCGGCGGCTTCCGCCGCTTTCTCGGTCGCCTCGCCCATCTGCTGGGCGAGATGCTCCATCATCAGCTGCTGCGCCCGGCCCATCACGAAGGTCCAGTGCTGGATGTCCTCCAGGCTCGGCGCCGAGAAAGGCGGCGCGGCGGCCGGGGGTTCGGGCGTGTCTGTGCTGTCGGCCATGCGGGCTCCTCGTCCTGCCCCTCCTCTAGAGAATGGCGGAGGGACGGGAAAGTGCCCGCTCAGCCGTCGCAGGCGATCCGGCAGCCGCGCAACTCGTAGCCGGCGATCAGCGGGTTCCAGCCGACCTGGGGCGCCGCGGCCAGCCTGACGCCCGGCACGCGCAACAGCCGGTCGAGGAACACGGCCGCCTCATGCATGGCGACGCTGGCGCCCGGGCAGCGGTGCGGGCCGTCGCCGAAGGCCAGGCCGGCGGCGCCAGTCTTCGGCGCCCGCACCCGGTCCGGCGCGATCGCATGGGGACAGGCGCCCATCGCCGCCTCGTCAAGGTTCGCCGCGCGGATGTCGAGCGCGACCACCCGTTCGTCCGCCATGCGCCGGTAGAGCATCCCGACCACCGGCTCGAGCCGGAGGATCTCCTCCAGAAGCGCGATCCGTCCCGCCTCGTCCGCCGCGAGGAATCGGGCCTTCAGCGCCGGCCGCTCCAGCAGATGCCAGGCCGCCATGGTGATGAACTCGCGCGTCGTCACCATGCCGGCGGCACCGTAGGTGAAGCATTCGGTGAGGATCTCCTCGTTCGAATAGCCTTCGGCGATCAGGTGCGAGATCACGTCGTCGCCGGGCGCCTCGCGCCGGGCGAGGATGGCGGGGCGCACGTCCTTGAAGTGGAAGCGCAGCATCCGCCACTGGCCGAGCAGGAAGGTCGCGACCTGCCCGAACCAGTCGGTGCGCGTCTCGATGCCGGTCGAGAAGAAGGCGTCGAGACGGCGCTTCATCCCGCCGAGGTCGCTCTCCGTCAGGCCGACAATGTCCGCGGCCACGGTCACCGCCAATTCCATGCTGAGATCGTCGAGCACTGCCTCGCCGTCCCGCCGCAGGCGTGCGATCAGGGCGTCGCTGGTCCGTTCCATCACGTCGCGATAGCGGGTGGCGACGATCTTCGGCGCGAAGAAGCGGGCGGTGGCGGCGCGCTGGCGCCGATGCGCCTCGCCGCTGAGGAAGAGGATCGGCTTGCGTCGCTTCTTGCCGAAGCGCGCGATCAGCTCGGCGCGGAAGCCGGCCTGGCGCGCGCCCTCGTCGCGGAGCACCGCCCGCGCGGCGTCGAAGCCCTTCACCGGCGCGGCGTCCGCGACCATTCCGCCGGCCCGCGCCGCGTCCGCGGTCTTGCGTTCGTCGCCTTGTCCGTGGAACGGACAGGCGCTCTGCTCCAGGGTTGCGGTTTGCATAACTCACTCCAAGATATGATACACGATGGCTCATAACTTAGGAAAGACGGAAAAGGATGCAAGGCGCCCCGATGCGCGCGTCCTGAAGAGCCGCGCTGCGCTTCGCGACGCCTTGCTGGCGCTCGTCGCCGAACATCCCTTCGCGGAGATCAATATCGCCATGCTCGCCGACAAAGCGGGCGTCGGCTACGCGACCTTCTTCCGGCATTATCCGGACAAGGAGGCGTTGCTCGCCGACGTCGCCGACGCGATGATCGCGGACCTGCTCGCCCGCCTGCTGCCCCTCCTGCTGGACGGCGACGGCCGGACGGCGATGCGCGGCCTTGCCGCCTATGTCGACGAGCACCGGCCGATCTGCCGCGCGCTGCTGTTCGGCGCGGGCGAGGCGATCCGCGCCGAGATCACCCGCCGGGCGATCGACCGGACCCGCGCCGCCCAGACACCCACGCCGTCCTGGCTTCCGCGCGAGCTCGCCATCGTCCACGGCGTCGGCGCGACGCTCAACATCATCGGCTGGTGGCTGCAGAACGGGGACGAGATGAGTACCGACGCGCTCGCCGCCGCGCTCGAGCGCCTGGTGATCGCCCCGATCCTGCCCGAAACGGACCGCGCCTGACCGGCATTGCGCCCTCTTCTTCTTATGTTATCCTCGCCGTTTCGGACCGGGGCGTTCGACCCCGGCGGAGCGTGGGGAGAATAACGTGCGGAACATCTTGCTCGCGGCCGCGGGGGCCGCTTTGCTGGTCACGCCGGCGCTGGCGCGGGAGAGCGCCTGGATGGGGATCGGGGTCCGGCCGATCAACGCGGCGACACCCAGCCACACGATCGAGGTCAGCGGCACCAACGTGCCGCGCGAAACGATGTTCTGCTCCGACGACGCGGCCGTGCAGATCGTCAGCGCCGAATTCCGCTACCGCACCGGCGAGCCGCAGACGCTGAACGTCCGCGCCCGGGTCAGGGCGGGCGATTGCTCGCGCATCCTGAGCCTGCGCAACCGGGAGGCCGAGCTCGCCTCGGTGAGCTTCACCGCCGATCCGGCCAGCCTCGCCGCCGGCGCGACGGCACGGGTCAGGGTGCTGGTCCGCTAAGCCGGTCTCAATCCCGGTTGAGCAGGGCCTGGGTGATGCCGCGGACGATGGCGAAGCCGATGCCGATCACGTCGAGACCGCCGCCGCACTGCTGATCCCGCCCGACCGCCGAGCAGCGGGTGCTGCCCGCGTCCATCGCGTAGAGCTGGGCATCGCCGGCGCGCTCGCGCGTCCCGGGGCTGATGTCCGGCCCGGCCATGGGCACGCGGTAGCGCTGATAAGCGGGACGCCGGCCGCAGACGATCACCTCCTCGTCGAGCTGGCCCGGCGGGCAATCCCGGTCGAGCACGTCGCGGACCCGCGCCCGTTCCATGGCGATCGCCTCGTCGGCGGTGACGATCGTCGGCAGCTCGGGCGTACCGGCCTGCGGCAAAGGCGGCCCACCCTGGGACGGGCCGGGCTGCGCGACCGCCGGCAGCGGCGGGATCAGGACCAGCAGAAGCAGCGCCGGGAGCGTTCTCGACATTGTCATGGCCCTCGCGTAGTCGGCCGTGAACGCCCCCGTTCGGGCAGGGAGGATGACAGAAAAGATGGTCAAGGCAAGCCAGGTTCTCGATCGCGTCTTGGTGATGGAAATGGTGCGGGTCACCGAGGCCGCGGCGGTCGGCGCCTCGAAGCTGATCGGCCGGGGCGACGAGAAGGCGGCGGACCATGCGGCGGTCGAGGCGATGCGCGCCGCGCTGAACACGCTGGACATCGACGGCACCGTGGTGATCGGCGAGGGCGAGCGCGACGAGGCGCCGATGCTGTTCATCGGCGAGAAGGTCGGACTCAATGCGGGCCCCAAGGTCGATATCGCGGTCGATCCGTTGGAAGGCACTACGCTGTGCGCCTCATCACCGACGGCGACGTGGCCGGCGTGATCCATTGCGCTGATGCCGAACAGACCGGCGTCGATATCTACATGGGCACCGGCGGCGCGCCGGAAGGTGTGCTTGCGGCCGCGGCGACGAGAAGGCGGCGGATCATGCCGCGGTCGAGGCGATGCGCGCCGCGCTCAACACGCTCGAGATCGACGGCACGGTGGTAATCGGCGAAGGCGAGCGCGACGAGGCGCCGATGCTCTATATCGGCGAAGAAGTCGGCGCCGGCGGTCCC
>DATJUQ010000050.1:0-45041 GCA_035502235.1 Allosphingosinicella sp. | reverse complement strand
CCCTTCCACCGGCCCGCCCCCGCGCCGCCCCCACCCCCGCCCCCAGACCCCGAAGACGAGGCCGAAGCCTTCGCCTTCGCCACCGAGGCCGAGGAAGATGCCTACTGGGCCGGGGTCGCCGACGGCATCCGCAATGGCGGCGGCCTGGTTTCGCCCCGGCTCTCCGCCCGCGCCCGCGACGCCTATCCGGAGCTGGTCGCCACCGCCGCGCAGAAGGGCCGCGGCCGGCATCCGGCGGAGCTGGAGCTCGACTTCGATCCCGCCTCCACCCGCCACCGCCACGACGGCATCACCCCGGAGCGCCAGCGCGATTATGTCGAGGCGCTCGCCGACACCGGCATCGCCCGCTACGCCGCCGCCCGGATCGGCGTCTCGCCGCAGGCGATCAACCGCCTGCGCCGCCGTCCCGAGGCGCGGAGCTTCGATCTCGCCTGCGCGGCGGCGCGGCGGATCGGCGCGCGGCGGCTGCACGACATCGGCTGGGAACGGGCGATCGAGGGGCAGATAAGGCGCCATTATTATCATGGCGAGCTGAAGAGCGAGGAACGGGTCTTCGACAATCGCCTGCTCGTCTACCTGATGGGCAAGACCGAGCATCTGCTCGACGAACCCGAGGAGACGCCGGCGGTCGCCGCCCGCTGGACGCCCTGGGTCGAGGCGCTGGCCGGAGGCGCGCCGCCGCCGGACCTCGCGCCGCCCGCGGAGGACGCGGCGCCCGCTTCGCCCGACATCGCGTTCGACGGCAATGAGGTCTGGGTCGACGAGGACAATATCTGGTGGACCCGCTTCCCGCCGCCCGCTTGCTTCGACGGGCTCGAACAGGGAGAATATGGCGGCCGGGGCTACCGGCGCACGCTGAGCGCGGCCGAGGCGGCGGCGGCCGACGCCCGCGCGGTCCGGGCGCTGGCGGACGACGACGCCTTTCAGCGCCGGCGGCGGGACCATTATTTCGGCTTTGCGGGCGGCGCCCCGGAGGACGAGGTTTTTCCGCTTATGGAAGCGGAAACTTTGAACCTTCCGGACCCCGCGGCCGGGGCGCCGGACGGGCCTCCGGACGAGATGGGCGCTACAGGATGAAGTCGCTCGCCAGGATCTGCGTCCCGCTGGCGACGATGTGGAAATCCGCCCGCAAATCGCCGTCCGTGTCGCCGTAAATGTGGAGCTCGCTCCCGAACGCCTGCGCCCGCAATTGCCCCGCGACACCGCTGAACGCATTGGCGCCGATGAAGGAGAAGGCCTGGTCGCCCGCAATGCCCTGGTCGGCGTCGATCGCGCCGAGGTCGATCTTGTCGACGCCCGAGACGAAGTCGCCGAGCCGGTCCGGCGCGCCTTTCTTGCCGTCGGAGCGCGGGGCGACGTCGCGGCTGTCGCCGGCCGCGCCGAAGACGAAGACGTCCGCGCCGCCGCCGCCCTGCAGGCGGTCGCCGCCGAGGCCGCCGCGCAGGCTGTCCTCGCCTTCGCCCGCGCTCAGCCGGTTGGCGGCCGCATTGCCGGTCAGGCTGTCATTGCCCGCGCCGGTCACCGCATTCTCGATCAGCGTGCCGAACGCGATCTGGACATTGCTGGTCTGGCCGCCGCCGTCGTTCATCGCGCCGTCGCGCAGGTCGATCCGCGAGGGCGCGCTCCAGCCGGAGAAATCGAGCATGTCCATCCCGCCCGAATCCCAGATCGCGACCACGGGATTGGCGTTGAGCGCGAAATCGAAGGCCGCCCGGTCGGCGGTGGAGTTGAAGCCATAGACCGTGTCGCCGGTCCGCGTATTGGGGTTCACCCCGTACAGGCTCTGCAGCGCGGCGATGTCGTGCGCCAGCGGCGTCGCCGCGAAGCCGTTGCGGATCGCCCCGGTATTGGAGGAGCCGAAATAGGACATGATCGTATATTCGTAGCTGTCCTGATAATATTCGGCATGTTCCGCATAGGTGATCTCGACGTCCGGCGCGGCGTTGTAGTCGCCCGGATGGGAGAGGCCGAGCGCGTGGCCGATCTCGTGCATCAGGGTGCGGAAGCCCGGCTCGCCCAGCCCGATCTCCTGGTTGGTGTCGGCGAGCAGGCTGATCCAGATGTCGCCGGCGCGCAGGCCGAAGCCCGGATAGCTGGCATAAGCCGAGAAATGGTCCTCGGCCGTGTCGATATTGCCGATATTGATGTCGGCGGTGGAGACGTTGCCCTCGACGAAGCTGACCCCGACCACGTCGCCCCAGATCGCGAAGGCGCTGCGCACGGCGACGCGCTGCGCCTCGCTCAGCGGCACGAACTCGCTGCGCTCCTCGGAATAGACCTCGTTGGCATTGTTGAAGAAGGCGAAGGTGATCGTGCCGACGCCCGCGCGCGGGGTCGGATTGCCGGGCGCGCCGTTCCACGCCGTGCCGGCCGCGGTCAGCTGCGCGATGACCTGCGGGAGCGTGAAGATCTCCTTGCCGTTGGGCGCGAGCACCGCCTGGCGGACGACGTCGCCATCATGGTCGCGGAGCCCCGGCGCCGCATTTTTCCCGTCTTCCCGCAAAGCCTTACGCATGGTCCGTCCCGTTCACGCCTGACCCGCCGATCTTTGCGCGCTTGCGCCCGGGCCGTCAAACGCTCTCGCGCCGCGCGGCCTCGCTTCGGCTCATCGGGCGGGCGGCCGGCAGGCGTCGAACGCCCGCACCAGCCCGCGCATCCAGGCCAGCTGCGGATCGGCCGGCCGGCCCGGCACGTCGTAGCTCTGGAAGCTGAGCTCGCCCTCGCCGCCGTTCGGGAAGCGGACGAAGCCGTTGAAATAATAATGGCCCGGCCGCCGCTGCCGGTAGTCATAGGGCGCGGCCTCGCCGAGCGCGACGGCCGGCGCCGGCAGGTCGGCCAAAGCGGCCACCGCCCGCCGCAGCGCCGGGCAGGCCGCCGGATCGAGGTCGACCCGCCGTTCGTCGCCCAGATAGCCGGCGCCCCGCTCGACGATCAGGCTGGCCGGATCGGCGGGATCGGGGAGGAAGGCGCGATAGACGCGGTCCGCGTTCAGGTCCGGCTCGAAGCGGATCTGGAACAGGAAGCCCGCATGGCGGTGCGCGTCACCCTGCTCCGCGGCCGCGCTTGCCGGGATCGGGCCGGCCAGCAAGCCGAGCAGGGCCGCCCACCGCCTCATCGCCTGATCCTCTCGGGAGTCCGCGCCCAGCCCTCGCCGCCATGGCCCCGGTCGCGGCACGCCTGGAACAGCCGCGCGCCCTCGTCGAACCAGCTGCCCAGGACGTTCGGCGCCGCGCCCGGCGGATCCAGGATCTCCAGCTCGATCCGGCCGTGGAAGCCGGCGCCCGTCCGCGTCCGTCCGGTCAGCGTGTACCAGGTGCCGCCGGCGCCGCCCGAAAGTTCTCCGTGCGGGCGCAGCATCGGCGAGGGCAGGCGCAGCCGGGTCGCCGCCTCGAGCCAGCGCCCGATCGCCGGGCATTGCGCCGCCGGCAGCCAATCCATCTCCCGCCGCTCCCTTTGGTCGCGCCCGGAAAGACGCCGCTCGACCCGGAAGCCGCCGTCCGGGCAGCGATGGACGGACAGATCGATCCGCGCCTGCGTCCCCACCGCCAGCCGCTGCGCCGAGAGCACGGCCGGCGGCCGTCCCCCGGCGGTCAGATTCACCCGCGGCTGGCAGGCCAGGCGCGGCTCCGGCGCCGCGCCGGCCGGCTGCAGAGCGAGCAGGAGCGTCGCCAGCATCATCGTCGGATCGTCCCTCGAAGAAAGGACCGGCGGCGTAACGATGGCGGCGTGTACCGGCCATGAATGCCGCCTGGGTTCCGGGTCCCCGGCCGGAGCGGGGCGCGGGTCCCGCGGCCCTGCCCTTCCCCGCGGGACAGTGGGCAAGGGGACCGGGAGCGCGATGCTAGAGCGTATCGACATTCAGCAGGGACAGCATCAGCCCCCTCTCCCCTGGGGGGAGAGGGTTGGGGTGAGGGGGCTCTGCGGCCGAAGTCGGCTCCCGAGGCCGAGCCCCCTTTCCCTACCCCCTCCCCGCCGGGGAGAGGGAAAGGAAGCTGAATGTCGATACAACCTAGCCCCGCCGGCAGGTCCGCCCCGACCAGAGCGCGGTGACCCGCGCCCGCGGGCCCGGGCCGCTGAGCAGCCCGTTCATCCCCTCGGCCTCGAATTCGGTGCCGCGCGGGGTGCGCCGGATGACCGGATCGGTCGCGTCCATATTGTTGAGGTGCCCCCGCAAGGTGCCGATGCCGACGTCCCATTCCGACTCGATCGGCCGCCGCCCGCGCGGGCCGGCGAGCGACCAGCCGACCCAGCGGTCGCCGCGGAAATAGAGGGTGAGCGTGCCGAAGCGCGCGAAGGCCAGCGGATTGCGGCCGCAGGCCGGGCTGAGCCCGGTCGCGGCGGCCGGGCCGCGCAGCGCCGTCACCCGCCTGATCGCCTCGCCGCGCGAGATGCCGAACTGGAAGACCGGAAAGGAATGGAGCCCGCGCCGCCCGGAGGCGAGCCCGCCGCCCATCAGCCGCAGCTCATAGCCCTGCGCGGCGGTGACGATCGGATCGGGCTGGGCGGCGGCGGGACCGGCCGTCGCGAGCCATGCCGCCGCCACGGCGATGCAGATCCTCGTCACTCTCTCAATCCCCTCCCCTCACGCGGCCCAGCGCCCCTCGTCGGCCACCGGCGCCTGCCTGGCAAGCCGGGTCAGCGCCGCGCCGAGGAAATCCATTACCGCGCGCACCCGCGGCGTGTGCCGCAGCCGTTCGTGGGTCAGCAGCCAGAGCTCGGCCTGGTCGCCCTTGATCGGCTCGAGGCAGCGGACCAGCTCCGGATCGCGGTCGGCGACGAAGCTGGGCAGCACCGCCAGCCCCGCCCCGGCGCGCACCGTTGCGAGCAGGCCGGTGCCGCTATTATGCTCCATGGTCACCGCCTCCTCGAGCCGGTGCCGCTGCAGCCAGGCGCGGTACATCGGCCAGACCTTCTCGCCGCCGCCGCCGATGATCGGATGCTCCCTGAGGTCGGCGGCGGTGCGCGGCCGCCGGTGGGCGGCGGCATAGTCCCGGCTGCAATAGAGCGTCCACGGGTCGGCCGCGATCCGCCGGCCGACGAGATTCTGGTCCTCGGGCATCCGGTATACGCCGCGCAGCGCCACATCCGCCTCGCCGGCGCCGAGGTCGCGGGGCAGGTCGGCGGTGTCGAGCCGGACGCGAAGCTTGGGATGCGCCTCGTGCAGAGCCCGCAGGATCGGCGGCACCAGCGTGACGGCGTAGATTTCCTGCATGGTCAGGCAGACGGCGCCGCTCGCCTCGCGCGACTGGGCGCCGGCGGCGTCGGCGAAGGACAGGGCCGCCGCTTCCACCGCCTCCGCCTGCGGCACCAGGGTCTCGCCGGCGGGGGTCAGCGCATAGCCGGCCTGCCGCCGCTCGAAGAGGATCAGGCCGAGCCGGTCCTCGAACGCCGCCACGCGCCGCGCCACCGTCGTCTGGCTGACCTTCAGCGCGCGCCCCGCCGCGAGGGTGCTGCCGCCGCGCGCGACGGCGAGGAAATATTTGAGGTCGTCCCAGTCGAGCAAAGTGGCGGCCATCGTCGCTCCCTGCGCCCTCCCCTGCGCCTCCGGGGATGCGCCCGTCATTCTGCACTTTCGCAGATCAAGCCTGCAAGAACGTTGTTTGCGTTGCGATTTGCAACTGAACTACATGATCTCCGTGCCCGGCGCCAGCCGCGCCAGCCCACCCAGATGGAGAACAGCCATGAAGACGTTCGCCCTTGCCGCGGTCATCGCGGCGACCCTCTCTTCCGCCCCCGCCTTCGCCCAGCATGGCGCGCCGACCCGGGTGACGATCGACGCCGCCGGCCTCGATCTCGCCACCGCCCGGGGCCGTGCCGCGCTGGACCTGCGGATCGTCCGCGCCGCCCGCACCGTTTGCGGCACCCCCTCCCCGGCCGACCTGCTCGGCCGGACCAGGGCGGAGGCCTGCGTCGCGGAGGTCCGGGTCGCGACCGCGGCCCAGCGCGAGACCCTGCTCGCCGCCGCCGCGCGGCAGGACGGGCCCCGTCTCGCCAGCCGCTGAACCCGCCCGCCTTCCTCGGCCGCGCCGCCCACCGCGCCGGTGGGCGGCCACGGTCGCCGAGGTCGCTGATCGGCCGCCTCTCCGCCACGCTCCCGCTCCCCCGTCTGGACCGGGCCGCCGCGATGCGAGGGAACCTTCCACCCATCGCGCGCGCTCATCCGCTCGTCCCGCCCGGCTTCTCATGGCGGATGGGACGTGCCACTAAGGCCGTTACGGAGCCGGAAGGAGAGAAGATATGAAGATCGGTCTGTTTGCAATCGCGCTCGCCACGGTGGTGACGCCGCTGACCGTCGCCGCCCCCGCGGCGTCGGCGCAGAACCGTGCCGACCAGGCGCGCTGGGAGGCGGCGCAGCGCCGCTTCGACAACGAGCGGTCCATCTACGAGGCCGAGCGCGACCGCTACGAGCGTTCGCGGCGTCGCGGCGGCGGCTATGGCCGGCCGGGCGGCGGCGGCTATTATGACGATCGCTACCGCTGGGGCGGCGGCGGCGGCGACTGGGACGGCGCCCGCTACTATCGCGAGGATCCGCGCTACGAGGAGCGCTACCTGACGTCGCAGGACGAGGTTTATCGGGGCTCCGACGGCCGCTATTATTGCCGCCGCAGCGACGGCACGACCGGCCTGGTCATCGGCGCCGGCGTCGGCGCGCTGACCGGCCGGGCGATCGACGGCGGCCGCAACCGCGCCACCGGCACGATCGTCGGCGGCGTGCTCGGCGCCCTGATCGGCCGCGAGGTCGAGCGCAGCCAGGATCTGCGCTGCCGCTAAATTCGGTGGGGACGGCTACGCCAGGCGTGGCCGTCCCCGCTCAGCGCGGGCCCGCATAGGCCCGGCACTCGACCTCGATCAGCGCGCCGAGCGCGAGCCCGTCGGCGCCGAGCGCGCTCCGCGCGGGCAGGCGCCCGGGGGTGAAATAGGTGACGTAGACGCGGTTGAAGGCGGGCCAGTCGGCCATGTTCTCGAGCATCGCCGTGCAGTGGAACACATCCCCCCAGCCCCGCCCCGCGCTCCGCAGGATCGCGCCGATATTCTCCATCGTCTGCCGCGTCTGCGCCTCGATCCCCTCGGGCAGCCGCCCGTCCGCGCCGAGCCCGATCTGCCCCGACAAATAGAGCACGTCGCCGACCCGGACCGCGTTGGAGAAGGGCAAGGGCTGACCGTTCAGGGTCGGCGCCCCGAAATGTTCGACCGGCGGCCGCGCCGGCTGGGCCGCCGCCGACGCCGCCGCCCCGAGCGCCGCCGCGAGAGTGATGAGCTTCAGCATCCAGTCGACCTCCCCGTTCGCCCGGACCCTAGCAGGCGAAGGCCACCTTACTCCAGCGCCGCCATCGCCGGCGCCCCGGCCTTCTCCAGCGCCCGCACGAAGGTCCGCCGCCAGTGCAGCACGTCCTCGTTGCGGACGTTGTCGATCAGCGCCTCCCAGCGCCGGATGCGCTCGGCCCGCGGCATGTCCAGCGCCTTGCGGATCGCGTCTGAGACCTCGTCCTTGCTGTACGGGTTGACCAGCAGCGCCTCGCGCAGCTGGTGCGCGGCGCCGGCGAAGCGGGAGAGGATCAGCACGCCCGGATCGTCCGGGTTCTGCGAGGCGACATACTCCTTCGCCACCAGGTTCATCCCGTCCCTCAGCGGCGTGATCAGGGCCACGTCCGAAGCGCGGTAGAAGCCCGACAGGCCGTCGCGCGGATAGCCCTGGTTCACATAGCGGATCGGCACCCAGTCGACATGGCTGAACGCCCCGTTGATCCGCCCGCTGAGCTCGTCGAGCTGCTCGCGGATATGCTCGTAGGTGTGGACCTCGCCCCGGGTCGGCGGCGCGATCTGCAGGAAGGAGACATGGCCGAGCCAGTCTCGATTCTCCTCCAGGAAGCGGCGATAGCCGTTGAACCGCTCCGCCAGTCCCTTCGAATAGTCGAGCCGATCGACGCCGATGATCACCTTGCGGCCCTGCGCGCTCCGGTGCAGCGTCTCGTAGGCGTTGCGCGCGTCCTTGCGCGCCAGCACCTGCTCGAACTCGCGCACGTCGATGCCGATCGGAAAGGCCGCGGTCCTGACCCGCCGGCCGTCCACCTCGATCGTCCCGTCCGCCGCCACCGTCCCGCCCAGCTCCCGCTCGACATAGTGGTGGAAGCTCTCCAGCCATTCGGCGGTCTGGAAGCCGATCAGGTCGTAATCGAGCATCGAGCGGACCAGCCGCTGGTGATAGGGCAATGACACCATAAGCCGCTGCGGCGGCCAGGGGATGTGGAGGAAGAAGCCGATCCGGTTCCTGAGCCCGCGCTGCCTCAGTTGCTGGCCGAGCGGGATCAGGTGGTAGTCGTGGACCCAGACCAGATCGTCCGGCTCGATCAGCGGCGCGAAGGTCGCGGCGAAGCGCTCGTTGACCCGCTCGTAGCCGGCGCCGAACGTGCGGTCGAATTCGGCGAGGTCGATCCGATAGTGGAAGAGCGGCCACAACGTGCGGTTCGCATAGCCGTTGTAATACTCGTCGACGTCCTGTTCCTCGAGGTCGACGGTCGCCGTCGTGACGCCCTCGTGCCGCTCGAGATGGATCTCGCCGCTATAGCGGTCGGTCTTCTCGCCGGACCAGCCGAACCAGAGCCCGTTCGATTCCTGCAGCGCCGCGAGCAGGGCGACGGCAAGCCCGCCCTGCGCGCCCTCGGCGGAGCGCGGCTTGGGCGCCGACACGCGGTTGGAGATGACGATCAGCCGGCCCATTCAACGCACACTCGTCCACGGCCGGGAGAGCAGACCGGCGCAATTGATCAGGCCGACGAGCGAATAGGTCTGCGGATAGTTCCCCCAGAGCTCGCCCGTCTCGAAGTCCGTATCCTCGGAGAGCAGGCCGGCGGGCGTCAGCCGGGTCAGCATCTGCTCGTAAAGCGCCCGCGCCTCCGCGCTCCGCCCGGCCAGATGCAGCGCCTCGATCAGCCAGAAGGTGCAGAAGTTGAACGCGGTCTCCGGCAGGCCGAAATCGTCCTCGGCCGCGTAGCGCAGCATATGCTCACCGCGCCTCAGGCCCTTCTCCACGGCGTCGAACGTCGCGAGGAAGCGCGGATCGTCGGCGGAGAGGAAGCGCATGTCGACCAGCTGCAGCAGGCTCGCATCCAGCTCGTCGCCGCCGAAGGTCGCGGCGAAGCGCTGCTCGGGCGCGTACCAGGCCTCGCGCTCGATGGTCGCGCGCACCTTCGCGGCCCGGTCCCGCCAGACCTCCGCGCGCTCGGGCAGGTCGAGCACGGCGGCGATATTGGCGAGCCGGTCGCAGGCCGCCCAGCTCATCACCGCGCTGTAGGTGTGGACCGAGGTGCGGGTGCGGAATTCCCACAGGCCCGCGTCAGGCTGGTCATGCATCGCCCAGGCCCGCTCGCCGATCCGCTCCAGCGCGGCGAAATCCTCCCTACCCGCCGGGCGCAGCAGCCGTTCGTCGAAAAAGGCCTGGGCGTTGGAGAGGACGATCTGGCCATAGGCGTCGTGCTGGATCTGGAAATAGGCGGCATTGCCGACGCGGACCGGGCCCATGCCGCGATAGCCGGCCAGCCCCTCGGCCTGGCCTTCCTCAAGCTTCGCTTCGCCCGACACGGCGTAGAGCGGCTGCACCTGGCCCTCGTCCACCTCGTCGACGATGTTCCTGAGGTAGGACAGATAGCCCTCCAGCACGTCGAGCGCGCCGAGCCGGTTCAGCGCCTGCACGGTGTAGTAAGCGTCGCGGATCCAGCAGTAGCGATAGTCCCAGTTCCGCCCCGAATCGGCGGCCTCGGGGATGGAGGTGGTCATCGCCGCGACGATCGCGCCGGTCTCCTCATGCTGGCAGAGCTTCAGCGTGATCGCGGCGCGGATCACCACCTTCTGCCACTCCAGCGGAATGGCGAGCCCGCGCACCCAGTCCCGCCAATGCTGCTCGGTCTGCTCCAGCATCATCGCCACCGTCTGCTCGACATTGCCGACGAAGGGCTCGTCCGGCCCGAGGAAGAAATGGAGCGGCTTCTCCAGCCGGAAGCTGCGCCCCTCGAGCAGGTGCAGCACGGGCGCGTCGGTGGTCAGCCGGAGCGGCTGGGGCTGGACGAGGAAGCGGACATGGTTGGTGCCGCTGGTCCGCTCGGCATCCCGCGCGCCCCAGTCGGTGGCGGGGTTCAGGCGGATGCGCACGCGCGGTGCCCCCGCGACGGGACGAACGATCCGCAGGAAGGCGACGGGACGGTACATCCGCCCCACCCGCTCGAAGCGCGGGCAGAAATCGTAGACGTCGCAGCTCGCTCCGTCCGCATCGATCAACCGGGTCACCAGGATCGGCGTGTTCTTGAGATAATGGGGCTCGGCGACGACCTGGTTCTCCAGGCTCACCCGCCACTCGCCGCGCGCGCCGGGATAGGCCGGAGCATCGTCCGGCAACGCCTTGGGATCGAGCAGAGCGGCAAAGAGCGGGTCGCCGTCCACGCGCGGCTGGCAGGCCCAGACCAGGCCGGCCGCGCCGTCGCTGAGCGCGCTCACCTGGCAATTGCCGATCGGCCAGAGATCGAGCGAGCTCATGCCGACGCCTCCTTCAGCCATTGCCGCGCCTCGGCCGCCGAGCCGAGCCGATAGTGCGCCGCGCTCTCCCGCTCCGGCCCCACCAGGATGCCAGCCCCGCCCAAGGCGGCGGCGGCCGCGAAGCCGTGTTCGTCCGTCAGATCGTCACCCATGAACAGAGGACGCGCGCCGGCGAACTCCGGTTCCGTCATGAAGGCCCTGATCGCGTCGCCCTTGGTCGCGCCGTTCGGCCTCAGCTCCGCCACCATCGCCCCGCGCTGCACCGTCAGCCCCCGCTCCTCCGCCAGCGCGGCGATGAAGGCGTCCGCCTGCGGGCCGACCTCCGGAGCCATGCGGTAGTGGAGCGCGATCCCCGCCGGCTTCTCCTCGACGAGCAGGCCGGGAGTCGCGGCCGCGAAATCCTCGACTTTGGCACGGACATCGTCGAGGCCGATCGGCACGCTCAGCGGTAGCCGCGTGCCGTCGGCCAGCTGCAGCTCCAGCCCGTGCGAGCCCGAAAAGGCGGTGCCGTGCAGCGGCAGATGTCGCTCGAGATCGGCGAGCGAGCGCCCAGAGACGATGGCGAGCCGGCCATCCAGCCGCCGCCGCAGCCGTTCCAGCATCGGCGCCAGCGCCGCCGGCACCGCGATCGCGTCCGGCGTCGCGGCCAGCTCCACCAGCGTGCCATCGAAGTCGAGGAACAAGGCGGCGGCATCGATCAGGTCAAATGGCGGCGGCGGCAGGCGGGGCATGGCGCCCCGATGCCGGTCCATGGCGGCCCATGCAAGCGCGCGTGAAGATTTGGCAATGCTCCGCGCTTTTGGCGGACTCCGGGACAGGTTCCCCCAAAATGGCTGTTTCTCGACCGCGACCATTCGTATACCGTGTTTTCACGTGCGTCGGTATCGGCTAGCCGGCGTCGGAGGTGGGGACTGGATCATGGCAAACACGACCGAAAAGGGACTGAACCGGCGCAAGATGATGCTGGTGACCGGCGGCGCTGTCGCAGGCGCGAGCGCCCTCGTGGCGGCGCCCTATCGCGAGGCGATCAAGAGCGTGGCGCGCAAGACCATGGTCAACAGCGGCATCGGCACGCGGATGCTCTCGCTCGGCGAGGCGACCTATGAGGAGTGGCAGGCGCAGGTGGGTACCAATTTCGCGCTCGGCGGCCGGACCAACGTCCGGCTGGTGGGCGTCCGCGCGCTGTCGACGTCGGGCGCCAAGCCGAGCGGCGTGCGCACGCAGGGCTTCGCCGCCTTCTTCGATCCGGGTTCAGAGACGGTCGCGCCCGACCTGATCTACACGGCAACCCATGAAACCTACGGGCCGACGCAGCTCTTCCTCGCCGCGAGCGGCGACCGGCGCACGCCGGGCCGGATGGTCGCGGTCTTCAACTGAGGCAGGGGTCCTCCGGCCAATGCCGCCCCCGCTGAAGGCGGCCGCCGCATTCGGCATCGGCTACCGGGTGATGACGGACGGCGACCTGCCGTTCGTCGCCAAGCTCTATGCGACCACCCGCGCCGAGGAGGTCGCCGTGACCGGCTGGCCACCGGAGACCCAGGCCGCCTTCCTCGACCAACAGCATCGCGCGCAACATGCCTATTACCGCTCCGCTTATCCGGACGGCGAATGGCTGCTGATCGAGCGGGACGGGGCGCCGATCGGGCGCCTCTATCTGGCCGAGGAGATGGGCAAGCTCCTGCTTGTCGACATTTCCCTCCTGCCCGAGGCTCGCGGCACCGGCCTCGGCACCGCCATCCTCACCGACCTGCTGGCCGACGAGACCCGGCCGGTCGAGCTCCACGTCGAGCGCTTCAACCCGGCACGGCGGCTCTACGAACGCTTCGGCTTCGTCCTGCTGGAGGAGCAGCCCGTTTATCTGAGGATGATCCGGCAGCCGCCCGCCTAGCCGCGGCTAGAAGTAGATCGCCT
The DNA here is from genome assembly GCA_035502235.1 of Allosphingosinicella sp. Lineage (GTDB taxonomy): Bacteria > Pseudomonadota > Alphaproteobacteria > Sphingomonadales > Sphingomonadaceae > Allosphingosinicella. The sequence continues at coordinate 32,603 of DATJUQ010000050.1, read as the reverse complement.
CGTAGCGCATCGAACGCTCGCTCTGGCCGATGGGCACGATGAAGATGCCATAATGGTCGTGGTCGATCCGGAACTCGAACACTCCCTGCCCCAGCAATGGCGCGAGCGGGCCCGCAAATTCCAGCCGGAAGCCGCCGCCGTCCCGTTTGGAACCGGGCAAGGCCTGGCAGGCCCGCAGCTTCACCGGGACCTCCTGGCCCGCGGCGGCGACCGCGAAGACCTTTCCCACCCGATGCTTGAAATCGCCGAACCCTATCTGCCGCCCCAGATCGATCATCTGACCACCTCGTTGGCGTCGACCCCCCAGAGTCGGTCGACGCGGATATAGCCGGCCCGGTTGCCGACCGCGAACCAGCACCAGCCGCTGCCGCAGCGGGAGACCCGACCGACGACATTGGGTTCGGCGCGGAAACGGGTCGCGCTCGCCTCGTCGGGCGAGTCCCGCATGTCCGCCAGTCCTTCGCCGCGTACGATGGCGGTGCGCTGGTCCGACAGCAGGCTGACCAGCATCCAGCCGACCTGGCCGTCCGGATCCCTGATCTTGCGCCATTCGCGATAGACCTCGATCACCTGGATCGGCAGGTCGCGGCGAACATAGAGCCAGATGCCGGGATAGTTCTGCCCCGGCCCGGTGCGCATCATCGCCCGGCCCGAAGCGATCGAGGCCATGTAGGGCGTCGGCCGCGTCGGCTGCGCCTGCACCGCCGTCAGCGAAAGCGTGCAGATCATCAGCAGCAGAGTGGCGCGCTTCAGCACGCTCAGTCGCCGCTCTGGATGCGCTCGACGAGCTGCTTCACGGTCGGCACGAAGCCGTTGGAATAGAAGGGGTCCTTCTTGAAGCGGAAGGCGCTGTGCCCGGCGAACATCAGATTCTCCTCGGTCGGCCCGCCATGGGCGATCTCCTGCAGCGTCTTCTGGATGCAGAAGCTGCGCGGATCCGCCAGTCGGCCGGTCGAGTTCTTCTCATTGTCCGCCCAGGAGGAGAATTGGCACTGGCTGAGGCAGCCCATGCAATCCGCCTGGTCCTTGCGGATGATGTGCTTCTCCTCCGGCGTCACGAACACCAGCGTCTCGTCCGGCGTCTTGATCGCCTCGGTAAAGCCCTGGGCGTACCATTCGCGGGCATGGTTGAGATCGCCCTTGGTGACCCAGTAATTCTTCTTTCCCATCACTCCGACGTCGAGCTGGAAAGCATGGTCGCCCAGCGATTCCTTGGTGAAGGCGATCTGCCGGTGGGAGCGCGCCTCCAGGTTGCGGAGGAAGGGATTGCGCACCGCCGAGGAATAGAAGCCGGTGGGCGAGAAGCGGTGGAGCAGGACGTCGCCTTCCTCCAGCGTCATCAGCCTCTGCTTCCAGGCCTCGGGGATCGGGCTCTCGCGCGTCAGGAGCGGGCGGGTGCCGAACTGGAAGGCGATCTGCCCCAGCTCCTCATTGTCGATCCAGTGATCCCATTCCTTCAGGTTCCAGACGCCGCCGGCCATGACGATCGGCACGCTGTCCGAAATGCCGCCGCCGCGCATCGTCTCCCTGAGCGCCTTGACGCGCGGATAGGGATCCTGCGGGGCGAGCGGGTCCTCGGCGTTGGAGAGGCCGTTATGGCCGCCGGCCAGCCAGGGATCCTCATAAACCACCGCCGAAAGCCATTCCGCCGCCTTGTGATAGGCGCGCTTCCAGAGCGCCGAGAAGGCGCGGGCCGAACTGATGATCGGCAAATAGCTGACCTTGTGGGAGGCCGCGATCTCGCTGAGCTTGTAGGGCATGCCGGCGCCGCAGGTGACGCCCGCGACCAGCCCCTTGGTCTTCTCCAGCACGCCCTGCAGGACGCGCTGCGCCCCACCCATCTCCCAGAGCACGTTGATGTTGATCGCGCCGCGGCCGTTGGCGATGTCGTGCGCCCGCTGGATTTGCTGGACGGCGCCGTCGATCGCATATTGGATCAGCTCTTCATGCCGCTCCCGGCGGGTCAGCGCATGGTAGATTTGCGGGATGATCCGGCCTTCGGGATCGTAGCTGTCGGCGTTGACCGCGGAGACGGTGCCGATGCCTCCCGCCGCCGCCCACGCGCCCGAACTCATATGGTTGGTCGCCGCGACGCCCTTGCCGCCCTCGATAAGGGGGAGCACCTCGCGCCCCGCATAGAGGATCGGCCTGATACCCTTGAACATCAAACCTCCAGATCAGTTGGGCAGCATATAGGACCAATGGTCCGGATGCGCAAAAGATCATCCGGCGCCGGTAAACGCCCGGGGTAGCCCGATCGCCTCGCCGTACAAACGCGCATAAGCGGCGATCATTTCCTTCTCGTCATAACGTTCCCGCGCCAGATCGCGATTCGCCTCGCCGATCGCGCGCCTGAGGTCCGGCCGGTCGGCGAGGCTGTCCAGCGCGGCCGCGAAGGAGCTATCGGTCTGGGCGAGGGATTCGTCATCCTCGATCTCGACGATCAGCGGCTTGTTGTCCTCGGCGACGATGCCCGGCACGTCGCCCACCGCCGTCGCCACCGCCGGCAGGCCGGCCGCCATCGCCTCGACCAGCGAGATCGGGAATTGCTCGCTGTCCGAGGAGAGCGCGAAGATGTCGAAATGGCCGATCCAGCGCGCCGGCTCGGCCAGGAAGCCCGGCATCAGCACCCGCGCCGCCACGCCCTTCGTCCGCGCCTCGGCGGCGATCCGTTCGCTCTCCGGCCCCTCGCCGACGATCACCAGCCGCGCGTTGCGGTGCGTCATGCCGGCGAAGGCGCGGACCAGCCGCGGCAGGTTCTTCACCGCGCGGAGCCCGGCGACGGTGCCGATCACGATCTCGTCGCCCTGCCGCTCGAAGCCCGGGATCGCGCCCGGCTCCGGCGGCTTCGCATAGGCGGCGACCGGCACGCCGTTGGGGATGCGCAAGGGCGCCCGCCCCCAATAGCGCCGCGCGATCCGCTCCAGCCGCTCCGACGGCACGACCAGAGCATGCGCCGCCTTCAGCCCGAGCTTGCGGTAGCGGTTGCGCTTCTTGTTCAGCCGCTCCGCCTCGTCCTCGTTGAAGCCGTCCTCATGGTGGATCAGCGGCGGCAGCTTCATCGTCCGGCCGAACAGGCGGCGCGCCATCACCATGTCGAAGGCACCCCAATTGTAGGTCAGTACCAGCTCGAACCGCTTCATGTAGAGCGCCAGCTTCCAGAGCCGGATCGGCGTCGGCGCCCCGGCGAGCGGCGGCGCGTCCGTTGGGAAGACGACCGCGATGCCCTTGGCGATGGCGTCCCGCGCGGCCAGCCGGTCCGGCATCGCGCTGACGACATGATGTTCGGCCGCGTCGCCGAACGCGTTCATCAGCCGAACCGCCCGCGCCTCCTTGCCGCCAAGCGAGAAGGTGGAGTGACAATGGAGGATGCGAACGGGGGCCATGGGCGCATTATGGCGCGCCCGTCCGGCTTGTGCCACACCGGCCCGGAAAAAGGAGAGGCGCATGGAGGATGTTCGGGACAGGGTCGCCTTCGTCACCGGCGGGGCGAGCGGCATCGGCCTCGGCATCGCGAAGGCGCTGCTGGACGCGAGCGCAAAGGTCGCCATCGCGGATCTCCGCCCCGACCATCTGGAGGAAGCGAAGCGAACGCTCGCCGCGCACGACAACCGCATACTCGCCGTCGAGGTCGACGTCACCGACCGCGAGGCCATGGCCCGCGCCGCGGAGGCGGTGGACGCGGCGTTCGGACGCGTCGACATCCTCGTCAACAATGCCGGCGTTGGGATCGAGGGCCCCTTGGCCGAGGCGAGCTATGCGGACTGGGATTTCGGCATCGGCGTCAATCTCGGCGGCGTGATCAACGGCCTGATGACCTTCGTGCCGAGGATTCGCGCGGGCGGGCGCGGCGGCCATGTCGTCAACACCGCCTCGCTCGCCGGCATGGTGCAGATGCCGAGCTTCATGGCGATCTACGCCGCCGCCAAGGCGGGGGTGATCGCGCTGACCGAGGCCATGCGTGGAGACTTGGCGCAGAACGACATAGGCTGCACCGTCCTCTGTCCCGGCCCGGTCCGCAGCCGCATCCACGAGTTCGGCCGCAACCGCCCCGCCCGCTTCCAGGCCAGCGAGGCGTTCGCCGCCGCCGCCGACAGGCTCGGCCGCCGCGAGGTCTCGGCGCTCTGGATGGAGCCCGAGGAGGTCGGCCGCATGGTCCTGAACGCGATCCTGGCCAACGAGCTCTACGTCATCACCCATGGCGAATGGCGCGGCGCCGTCCAGGCCCGGCACGACCAGATCATGGCCGCGACGCCCACCGCGGTGAACCCCGACCTGATCGCGTCATTGATGCCGAAGGATTAGCCCTTCTTCGGTGTTACCCGCTTCAGAAGCCCGTCGATCGCCTGCTGCGCCTCCGGCTCGTCCAGCGTCGGCGCGTGCCCCACGCGGGGAACCGTCACGCTCTCCAGCGTCGTGACCTCCGCGCGCATCTTCGCCACGCTCTCGGCGCTCAGCACGTCGGACAGCGCGCCATGGACGAGCAGCGACGGAATGCCCTGCAGCGCCCGGAAGGCCGGCCAGAGATCGAAGCCGGCCTCGCCCTGCGGCAATTTGAACGGCTCCGCGATCCGCATGTCGTAATCCATGACGATGCGGCCGTTGGAATTCAGCCGGCAGAGGCGCTTGGCGTAGACCAGCCAGTCGTCGATCTCCCAGTCGGGATAGCGGTCGCCCTGCGCCTCGGCGATCGCCCGCGCGGCGTGCAACCAGGTCGGCCAGTTCTGCGAGCGGCCGACATAGGAGCGGATCCGATCCAGCCCCCGCGTCTCCAGCACCGGCCCGATGTCGTTGAGCAGGGCGCCGGCGATCCTTTCCTTGCCGCTCGCCGCCATCAGCATGGTGATCAGCCCGCCCAGCGAGGTCCCGAACAGCACGAAGCGCCCGAGCTTCAGCTCGGTGAGCAGGGCCTCCATGTCCTGGAGATAGGTGAGCGGCACATAGGTCATCGGGTCCTTGGCCTGCGCGCTCTCGCCCCGCCCGCGCAGCTCCACGCAGATCACCCGCCACTTCCCGGCCAGCCGCGCCGCAACCCCCTCGAAATCGCGCGCGTTGCGGGTCAGGCCGGGAATGCAGATGATCGGAGGCCGGCTCGCCTCGCCCGCATAGTCGCGATAGTGAAGCCTCAGGCCATCGTTCGACCACCAATAGCCATCGGACCAATCCGCCATGCAATGCCCCTTCGAACCTGAACTCCCTATCAACTGATGGACGCCGCCGTGCAACCCACCCCCGACCGCCCCGAAACGGCGATCCTGACCCTCGGCCCGGATTTCTACGACCCGGTGCGGCCGGCGGATTTCCCGCAGGCGATCCTGCGCTTCCGCAACCAGCGCCAGGCCGAAGGCGTCGGGCTGGGCGGCCTGAGCGACGCGGACTGGGTCCGTCATTTCGCCCGTTTCGCGCCGCTGCCGGACAATCTGCCCGGGCCGCTGGCGCTGCGCTATCACGGGCATCAGTTCCGCGTGTACAATCCGGACATCGGCGACGGCCGCGGCTTCCTCTTCGCCCAGCTGCGCGACAGCTCGGACCGCCTGCTCGATCTCGGCACCAAGGGCTCCGGCCAGACTCCGTACAGCCGCTTCGGCGACGGCCGCCTGACGCTCAAGGGCGGGGTGCGCGAAATCCTCGCCACGGAGATGCTGGAGGCGTTGGGCGTCGAGACCTCGAAGACCTTCTCGCTGATCGAGACGGGCGAGGCGCTGGAGCGCAACGACGAGCCCTCCCCTACCCGCGCGGCCGTGCTCGTCCGCCTGCAGCACAGCCATATCCGCATCGGCACCTTCCAGCGCCTCGCCACGCTTGGACAGGACGACAATCTGCGCGCGCTGACCGCTTACTGCCTCAGCCATTATTATGCGGACGAGAGCGGCGATCCCGCCACCCTGCTCGGCCATGTCACCGCCCGGGCCGCGCGGCTCGCCGCTTCCTATATCGCCGCCGGCTTCGTCCACGGCGTGCTCAACTCGGACAATATCGCGATCACCGCGCAGAGCTTCGACTACGGCCCCTGGCGCTTCACGCCGACCTGGGACGGCGCCTTCACCGCCGCCTATTTCGACCATGCCGGTCTCTACAGCTTCGCCCGCCAGCCCGAGGCGATCCACTGGGACGTCGTCCAGCTCGCCATCGCGCTGCGCCGGATCGAGGAGGCCGAGCCGCTCACGCGGAAGCTGGAGGACTTCCCCCATCTCTTCCAGACGGCCTTGCGCGACGCGCTCTTCGCGCGTCTCGGCCTGCGCACCGGCGACCTCCCCGCGGACATGCCGCTCGTCTCGGCGCTGGAGCAGGTCCTCTCCGCCACCCAGGTCCCGCTCGACCGCTTCTGGTTCGACTGGCGCGGCGGGCGCAGGCCGGACGGCTATGAGGGCTTTGACGAGATTGCCGCGCTGATCGCCCGCCACGCGCCCATCCCGGGCGCGCTCGACCATCCCTATTGGGCCGGCGTCGCGCCCTGCGCGATGCTCATCGACGAGGTCGAGGCGATCTGGGCCGCCATCGACGAACGTGACGACTGGGCGCCGCTCGACGCCAAGGTCGCCGCCGTCCGCCGGATGGGCGACGCGCATCGCATTTCCTGAGCGCGCAACTCAGCGCGGCGGGACGGTCCCCGTCGTCGCGATATAATAAGCGGTCTGCGCCGGCGCGCCCTGGTTCTGGATGTCGGGCAGGTTCGGCAAGGCGAAGTCGGTCACGCCATTGCCGCCATATTTCGGGCCGATCATCGAGAAGAGCGCGGTATATTCCGAGATCGGAACCAGCGCGCCGTTGCACAGGGCCCAGCCCGGCGGCGCATAATCGAACCCGAATACCCTGATTTCTCCAACAAATGGACTGCTCATCGTTTCGTCTCCCCGCCCGGTCCTTGCCCCGTTGCGGCCCGAGACTGGACCCCGCCACGCGTCTTGGCAATCGTTTCGATACCGTTCCCACCGGCATTCGCCTCGGGCGGCGGGGCGTTGACCATGCAAATGCTTGAAAAATCCGCGCGCCCCTGCATGTAGGATCGGCATGGCCAGCCTGACATCGACCGAACCCGCGACCGGCGCAACCTTGTGGACCGGCGAGCCCGGCGACGTCGAGACCGAGGTCGCCACCGCCCGCGCCGCCTGGGCCGGCTGGGCGTCGCGCTCCTTCTCCTATCGCGTCGAGACGCTCCGCCGCTTCGCCAATGTCGCGCGCGGCAAGCTCGAGCCCTTTGCCGACATCATTGCCCGCGAGACCGGCAAGCCGCTCTGGGAAGCGCGCACCGAGGTCGAGGCGGTGATCAACAAGGTCGACATCTCGGTCGCCGCCCATGCCGACCGTACCGCCCAGAAGCGGCTCGATGGCGCGATGGGCGCCCGCGTCTCCGTCCGCCACAAGCCGCACGGCACGCTGGGCGTGCTCGGCCCCTATAATTTCCCGGCCCATTTGCCCAACGGCCACATCGTCCCGGCCCTGCTCGCCGGCAATGCGATCGTCTTCAAGCCGAGCGAGAAGACTCCGGCCACGGGCGAGTATCTGGTCTCGCTCTATCATGAGGCGGGCGTGCCGGAAGAGCTGGTCCGCTGCGTCCAGGGCGGCCCGGAGACCGGCCGCGCGCTCGCCGCGAGCCCCGGGCTCGACGGCCTGCTCTTCACCGGCTCCGCCCGCGCCGGCCTCGCTTTGCACCGCCAGTTCGCCGAGACCCCGCACAAGATCCTGGCGCTGGAGATGGGCGGCAACAATCCGCTCGTCGTCTGGAACGCGCGCGACATCCACGCCGCCGCCGCGATCGCCGTCCAGTCCGCCTATATGAGCGCCGGCCAGCGCTGCACCGCCGCCCGCCGGCTGATCGTCGAGGACGGCCAGTATGAAGAGCTGGTCGACACGATCGCCAAGCTGATCGACCGGATCATCGTCGATCATCCGCACGCGACGCCCGCGCCCTTCATGGGCCCGGTGATCGACAACGCCGCCGCCGATCATCTGCAGGACGCCTATCTGGACCTGCTCGGCAAGGGCGGCCGCGCCATTCGCCGACTCGACCGCAAGTCCGACGACCGTCCCTTCCTTACCCCGGCCCTGATCGACGTCACCGACGTCGAGCGGCGCCCGGACGAGGAGATGTTCGGCCCGGTCCTGCAGATCGTCCGGGTCGCCGATTTCGACGCCGCCATCGTCGAGGCGAACAAGACGCGCTACGGCCTCGCCGCCAGCCTCGTCGGCGGCGATCCGCAAATGTACGACCGCTTCTGGGCGAACATCCGCGCCGGCGTCGTCAACTGGAACAAGCCCACCAACGGCGCGCCTTCCACCGCGCCGTTCGGCGGCATCGGCCTTAGCGGCAATCACCGCCCCAGCGCCTATTATGCCGCGGATTATTGCGCCTATCCGGTCACCAGTTCCGAAGCGGAGGCGCCCCGCGCGAGCATCGGCGTCGGGCTCACCGATCCCTATGCGGAGAAGGCGGAAGACGCCTAGCTAGTCCACCAGCCGCTTCGTCATGTAGACGAACTCCAGCGCCACCCGCCGCGCATTCTCGCGCAAATTCGCCGCCGCGGCGTGGCCGCCCTCCATATTCTCATAGTAGAAATAAGGCTGGCCGAGCTGGGCAAGCCGCGCCGCCGCCTTGCGGCCATGCCCCGGATGGACGCGGTCGTCCGCCGTCGAGGTGTGGATGAACGGCGTCGGATAGGTCCGCCCGGGCGTCAGGTGCTGGTAGGGCGAGTAACGCTCGATCCAGGCGCGCTGCTCGGGAATGCGCGGATCGCCATATTCGCCGATCCACGACGCGCCCGCGCCCATCGTGTGGTAGCGCAGCATGTCGAACAGGGGCACCTGGATGATCGCCGCATTGTAGAGATCAGGCCGCTGCGTGATCGCGGTGCCGACCAGCAGGCCGCCCTGCGAGCCGCCCATCACGCCGAGCCGGCGCGGACTGGTGATCCGCCGCCGGACCAGATCCTCGGCGACCGCGATATAATCGTCCCAGGTGCGCTGCTTGTTGGCGAGCTGCGCGGTCTGGTGCCATTCCGGCCCGAACTCGCCGCCGCCGCGCAGGTTGGCGACCACCCAGGCATTGCCCTGCTCCAGCCAGAGCCGGCCCATCGACCCCGAATAATTGGGCACCTGGCTGACCTGGAAGCCGCCATAGCCGTAGAGGATGGTCGGCGTGGAGCCGTCGTTGCGCATGTTGCGCGGGCGGACGACGAAATAGGGGATGCGCGTGCCGTCGCGCGAGACCGCCTCGAGCTGCTCGACGACATGGTTGGCCGCGTTGAACCGGGCCGGCGTCGTCTTCAGCACCTCCAGCGCGCCGCTCGCCCCGTCATAATGGTAGAGCGTCTGCGGGGTCAGGTAATCGGTGACGGTGAACATCGCCTGGTCGTCCTGGTCGGACGCGGCGGCGAGGCCGATCGTGGCATTGCGCGGCAGGGCGATTTCGCGCGTGGCCCAGCGGCCGTTCGCATAATCCATCGCGAAGGCGCGGCCGCGGACGTTGTCGAGGATGCTGACGATGAGCTTGCCCCGCGTCGTCGTGATCCCGTTCAGCGTCTGCCGGCCCCCCGGCGCCCAGACCAAAGTCGGCCGCGCGGTCAGCGGATCGCGCGTCCATTCGGCGAGGTCCCAGGAGACGATCGAGTCCGCGGCGAAGCGCGTCCCCTGCCCCGCATCCCAGGGCTCGTCCAAAGTCGCCAGCATCCGCCCATCGACGATGCCGGCGAGGTTGGCGCGCGACGGGAGCGGCAGCGTCACATGGCCGCCGGCGCGGAAGACGATCGAGCGGCTGTTGAAGAAATCGACGCCGCGATAGGCGCCCACGGCGTGCACCCGGCCTTCCGGATCGCGCAGCACCATCGGCGCGACTCGGACGTCCGTGGCCTCGCCGCGCCAGACTTCCTGCGCCTGGTCCAGCGTCTGCCCGCGGCGCAGCCTTTTGATCACGAAGGGATAGCCGGACGGGGTCATCGTCCCCGGTCCCCAGTCGCGCGCGACCAGGAGCGTATTCTCGTCCTCCCAGGCGACGTTCTGCTTGCCCTCGGGCAGCGCGAAGCCGCCGTCCACGAAGCGGCGCTCGCGCAGATCATATTCGCGCACGAAATTGGCGTCGCGGCCGCCGTCGGACAGAAAGACGAGGCAGCGGCGCTCGTCGGGCGGCAAGCAGTTCATGCCCTGATAGACCCAGGACTTGCCCTCCGCGGTCGCCAGCGCGTCCACGTCCAGCACCGTCTCCCATTGCGGATTGTCGGTCCGGTAGCTGGCGAGCGTGGTGCGCCGGACGATGCCGCGCACATGGTCTGCATCCTGCCAGAAATTGTAGAGGCCGTCGGGGCGGAAGGTGACCATTGGAATGCGGTCGCGCGCCTGCAATATCTCCAGCGCGCGGTCGTACATCTGCTGGTAGCGGGCATCGCCCTGCAGCACGCCGAGCGTGCGCGTATTCTCGTTGCGCGCCCAGGCCAGCGCCCGCTCGCCCTGTATCTCCTCGAGGAAGGTGAAAGGATCGCTGGCCTCGCTCGTGGCGAAGGCGGCGTCCGCCTTGCCGGCCGCGGCGGTCCCGCCGCCCTGCGCGCCCGCGCCTGCTCCAGTCACCGCCAGCACTCCCGCCAGAAGCACGCCGCGCCCACGCATATTCCCCTCCATCTCATTGCGGCGCGGACGCTAGGAGGCGGCAGGGATTCGGGCAAGCGGACTAAATCCTCCCCGGAGGATCCTCAGCCCCGCATCTCCGGCATCCGCCCTTCGATCGCGCGATCGGAGAAGCGGGTGAAGCGCGCCTCGAAATGGAGGTCGACCGTGCCGGTGGCGCCGTGGCGCTGCTTGGCGACGATCAGTTCGGCATGGCCGTATTTCTTGGCCATGCTCTCCTGCCAGGCCTGGAAGGCGACGACGTCCTTCGCATCGTCGCCCTCGGTCGCCTCGGTCGGCTTCTGGAAGGCGAGATAATATTCCTCGCGATAGATGAACATGACGATGTCGGCGTCCTGCTCGATCGAGCCCGATTCGCGCAGGTCCGCCAGCTGCGGGCGCTTGTTCTCGCGCTGCTCGACCGCGCGGCTGAGCTGGGAGAGCGCCATCACCGGCACGTTCAGCTCCTTGGCGAGCGTCTTCAGGCCGCGCGAAATCTCGGAAATCTCCTGCACGCGATTGTCGTTGCCGCCCTTGCCGCTGCCGGTCAGCAGCTGGAGATAGTCGATGATGATCAGGCCGATGCCCTTCTGCCGCTTCAGCCGCCGGGCGCGGGTGCGCAGCGCGGCGATGGTGAGACCGGGCGTGTCGTCGATGTAGAAGGGCACGTTCTGCAGCTTGGCCGAGGCACGGGCGAGGCTGCGAAATTCCTCCTGCGTGATCTTGCCCATGCGCAGGGTCTCGGAGCTGATCCGGCTCTGCTCGGCGAGAATACGCGTGGCGAGCTGGTCCGCCGACATTTCGAGGCTGAAGAAGGCCACGGCCGCGCCCGCCGATTTCTCCGGCTCGATCCCGTCCTCCATGTCCTGGAGATAGCGCTCCGCGGCGCTGAAGCCGATATTCGTCGCCAGCGAGGATTTGCCCATGCCCGGACGGCCGGCGAGGATCAGCAGATCCGAATGGTGCAGGCCGCCGGTCTTGGCGTTGACCGATTCGAGCCCGGTGGTGATGCCGGAGAGCCCGCCGCCGCTGTTCAGCGCCTTCTCGGCCATCTTGACCGCGAGCACCGCCGCCTGGGCGAAGCTCTTGACGCTGCTCTCGCCGCCGCCTTCCTCGGCCACCCGGTAGAGCGCCGATTCCGCCTGCTCGATCTGGCTCTTCGGATCGACCTCGTCGGAGGTGTCGAGCGCCTGCTCGACCATGTCCCGCCCGACCCCGACCAAAGCGCGCAGCAGGGCGAGATCGTAAATCTGCTCGGCGAAGTCGCGCGCGCCAATGATCGAAGCGCTGGAGCCTGTCATTTGTGCCAGATAGGCCGGCCCGCCCAGCTCCTTCATCTCCTCGTCCTGCTCGAACAGGGGACGGAGCGTCACCGGCGAGGCGATCATGTTCTTGTCGAGCAGGCGCAGGATCTGCTCGTAGACCCGCCCGTGGAGGGGCTCGTAGAAGTGCTCCGGACGCAGCTTCAGCTGCACGTCCTCGGCCAGCCGGTTGTCGATCATCAGCGCGCCGAGCAACGCCGCCTCGGCCTCCACATTCTGCGGGAGCGCCTGCGTGGCGGGGGCGGGGGATTCGACGAGGCTGAGCGGCTGGACCATGGTTCACGTCCTCTGAACCCAAGCGCCGCGCGGCTCAAGCCAGCAACCCTGTGGAAGTGATGTGGATAAGAAAAAACGTGCCCGATGTGCTCCGACGAAGGCCGGAGCACTGGATGAAGCACGATACCGAAGAGTTTTCTATCCCAACGCTCCGGCCTTCACCGGAGCACGGCAACGCGAACGCTGGCGCGGAAATGCTGCACTTGCTAACAAGCCCCAATGCCCGATCCGCGCATCATCGATATCGAGCTGGACGAGCGCTCCATCCTGAAGCGCAATGCCGATATCGAGCAAGAGCGGCGGATCGCGATCTTCGACCTTATCGAGCATAACAGCTTCGCGGTCGCGGGCCATGACGGGCCATATCGCGTGAAGCTGCGGGTCGAGGAAGGCCGGCTCGCGATCGAGCTGCTGGGCGAGGACGGCGCGCCCTTTGAGACGATCCGCATGGGCCTCGCCCGCTTCCGCCGGCCGATCCGCGACTATTTCCAGATCTGCGATTCCTATTTCCGCGCGGTCCGCAGCGAAGGCGCCAAGGGCATCGAGGCGATCGACATGGCCCGGCGCGGCCTGCACAACGAGGCCGCCGAACTCCTCCAGGAAAACCTCTCCGGCAAGGTCGAGATGGATTTCGACACGGCGCGCCGCCTCTTCACGCTGATCTGCGTGCTGCACATCAAGCAATCGACCACCGCCGTCTCCGCCCACGCGGCGCGCACCGGATGACGCGCGGTCGCTGGCTGGTGGCGGCCGGCGCGCTGCTCGCCATCCTTGCCGGCGGCGCCCTCTTGCTCTGGCAAATGGCCCCGAACTGGCATCCCCCCGAAACCGATTATCCGCGCCAGGGGATCGACGTCTCGCACCATCAGGGCCCGATCGACTGGCCTCGGCTTCCCGCCCAGGGCGTCCACTTCGCCTATATCAAGGCGACCGAGGGCGGCGATCATCGCGACACCCGCTTCGCCGAGAATTGGCGGGCCGCGCGGGCCGCCGGCATTCCCCGCGGCGCCTATCATTTTTTCACGTTGTGCCGCCCGGGCGCTGACCAGGCCGCCAATTTCATCGCGGTCGTTCCCGCCGAGCCGGACGCGCTGCCGCCTGCGGTGGACCTCGAATATATGGGCAATTGCGATGGCCGCCCAGGCGTGGATGGCTTCCACCGCGAGCTCGCCGTCTTTCTCGCCGCGGTCGAGGCCCGTTACGGCCAGCCGGCCCTGCTCTACCTGACCGAGGAATTCGACGCGGCCTTCCAGGTCAGCGCCCGCGTGGACCGCCCGCTCTGGCTGCGCAGCCTTGCCTTCGAACCGCGCTTCGGCGCCCGCCCCTGGACCTATTGGCAGGTCTCCAACATGCGGCGGCTCGACGGCATCGCCGGTCCGGTGGACTGGAACGTGGCGCGGCCTTGACTCGCCCGGCCACGCCCCCGCATCCACGACGCATGAGCCGACTCCTCCTTGCCGCGCCCTTGCTGGCCGCGACCGCCTGCGCGACGACCTCGCCCTACGCCCCGGTGCGCGACGTCGCCTATCAGGCGATGGGCTCGCAGCCCTTCTGGCAGGTGGTGATCGGCGACGATGCCATCGTCTTCCGCCCGGTCGCCGGGGGCGGCGAGCGCCGCTGGCCGCGGGTGCTGCCGCGCACCGTGGACGGCGTCCGCACCTGGCAGTCGGGCACCGGCGCCGAGAGCATCACGCTCACCGCCCGTCCCGGCCCGTGCGCCGACGAGCCGCGCGAGGGCCGCGAACTGCGCTACGAGCATTTCGTGACCGTGCAGATGGGCGAGGAGGGACCCGAACTCAGGGGCTGCGGCGGCCGTCTGCTGCCACGCGAAGGAACACGCTGAATGTCCATCCTCTCCGACAAATGGATTCGCGAGCAGGCGCAGAAGCACGGCATGATCGAACCCTTCGTGGAATCGCAGCGCCGCGAGGGCTGCATCTCCTACGGCCTCTCCTCCTACGGCTATGACGCGCGCGTCGCCGACGATTTCAAGATCTTCACCAATGTCGACAGCGCGGTCGTCGACCCCAAGGATTTCGCCGCCAATTCCTTCGTCGACCGCAAGACCGACGTCTGCGTGATTCCGCCCAACAGCTTCGCGCTCGCCCGCACGGTCGAATATTTCCGGGTGCCGCGCGACGTGCTCGTCATCTGCCTCGGCAAATCCACTTATGCCCGCTGCGGCATCATCGTGAACGTCACCCCGCTCGAGCCCGGGTGGGAGGGCCATGTCACGCTGGAATTCTCTAACACCACACCGCTGCCGGCCCGGGTCTACGCCAATGAGGGCGCCTGCCAGTTCCTCTTCCTCCAGGGCAATGAGCCCTGCGAGGTCAGCTATGCCGACCGCGCCGGCAAATATATGGGCCAGCGCGGGGTGACGCTGCCCAAGCTCTAGGCGCGGCGCCGGCTCGGGCACGCCTCGTTGGAGACCGTTGCGGCCCGCGCGCAAAGCTGCGACCCTGCGACGGACGCCGGCTCTCGTCGGCACCGCGGGGGCGGGAAATATGGACGACACGGCCAACATAGGGCGCAGGCGGTTCCACTATACCGGCGAGCGCGCCTTTTACGGCGGCATGGGGCTCGCGATCCTTGCGCTGGTCGTCGCCGGCTTCGGGCCCGGCATGGCGCGCACCCTTTCCGGAAGCGGCCGCCCACCCGGGCTGACCTTGCTCATCCACCTGCACGGCGCGGTCTTCCTCGCCTGGGTGCTGCTGTTCATCGCCCAAGGGGCGTTGATCTCCGCCCGCGCCCACGACACGCACCGCCGGCTCGGCCGGCTCTCCCTGGCCCTCGCGGTGGCGATGCTCGTGCTCGGCATCTGGGTGTCGATCGGCCAGGTTCATCGCGGTACGCAGCCGCCGGGGATCGATCCGCTGAGCTGGCTGCTCGTCCCTCTCGGCGACATGGTCGCGTTCGCCGCTTTGGTCGGCGCGGGCTTCGCGTGGCGAACCCGGCCGCAGGTCCACAAGAGGCTGATGCTGGGCGCTACCCTGGTCATGCTCCAACCCGCCGTGGGCCGGCTGCCGCTCTTCGCGCCGGATTTCCTGGCCGGCGAGGGCAACGTGATCCTCGCCTGGGCATTGTCGCTGCCGCTGCTCGCCTGGGATATCGTCCAGCGCGGCCGGCCGCATGCCGCCAGTCTCGTGGTGATCGGCATTCTCGGCGCCGAGCAATTGCTCCGCTGGCTGGTCTGGGAGACCGAGACTTGGCGGTCGCTCGCCCGGGCGATCGCCGGGGCCTGACCGCCGCGAAAGCCGCTCGACCCGGGCCTGGGTTCGGCGCTACCAAACGGCCATGAAGTACGCTTTCGTCCTCGGCGCCGCCTTGCTCGCCGCCACCGCCGCCTTCGCCCAGCCCGATGCCGAGCGCCAGGCGGCGACGGAGAAGGATTATCGCGCCACTTTGGGTCGGGTCGGCGTCCAGCAGATTCGCCCCGGCGCCGACGGCTTCAACCGCCAGGCGGCCAACGCCGCCAATTATGACGAGGCCCGCGTCGGCACATTGCCGCCGCTGCCGGCCCTGCTCACCGATGCGCAGGGCCGCCCGGTCGCCAGCCGCGGCGACTGGCAGCGCCGGCGCCGCGAGCTCATCGCCCTGCTCGACAGCGAGATGTACGGCCGCGTCCCCGCCAATGCGCCGGGCGTCCGCTGGGAGTTCACCAACCAGGAGTTCCGCAGTGTCGGCGGCGTCGCCGTCGTCACCCGCCGCTATCTCGGCCGCGCCGCCAATTTCGGCCTGGACGCGCCCTTTTTCGGGATCGAGCTCACCATCGACATGCCCGAGCGGGCGCAGGGCCGGATCCCGGTCATCGTCGAATTCGGCTTTCCCGAAGGCGCCCGCCCGCCCGGGCCGCCGCGCCCGCAGCCGTCGGGCCCGACCGGGCGCGAGCAGGTGCTGCAGCGCGGCTGGGGCTTCGCCGTGCTCGTGGCGACGACGGTACAGGCGGACGACGGCGCCGGCCTGCGCCAGGGCGTGATCGGCTTCGCCTCGGCCGGTCGGCCGCGCGGCAATGACGAATGGGGCACGCTCCGCGCCTGGGCCTGGGGCGCGAGCCGAGTCTACGACCTGCTCGCCGCCGATCCGCGCGTCGATCGCCGCCGCATCGCCATCGAGGGGCTGTCGCGCTACGGCAAGGCGGCGCTCGTGACGATGGCCTATGACGAGCGCTTCAGCCTCGGCTTCATCGGCTCCTCCGGCGCGGGCGGGGCGAAGCTGCTGCGCCGCGATTATGGCGAGCGGATGAGCAATCTCGCCGCATCCGGCGAATATCACTGGTTCGCGCCGAACTTCCTCCGTTACGCCGGGCCGCGCGAGGTCGCCGATCTGCCGGTGGACGCGCACACCCTCATCGCCATGGCGGCGCCCCGCGCCTTGTTCATCGGCGCCGGCAATTTCGCCGAGGACGGCTGGGTCGATCCGCGCGGTTCCTGGGAGGCCGCCCGCGCCGCCTCGCCAGTCTGGCGCCTGCTCGGCCAGGAGGGTCTGGTCGGCGACGCCTATCCGGCGATCAACCAGGCGCAGGACAGCGGCCGCATCGCCTTCCGCCAGCATGACGGCGGCCACACCAACGGCCCCAACTGGCCGGCCTTCCTCGCCTTCGCGGCGCGAATCTGGGAGCTGGACGGCCGGCGCTAGCCGGCAGGACAGCGGTCGACGATCACGCCCGACTGGGTGACGCCACCGCCCCGCACGTCGACGCGAATCCTGAGCCCGTCGCGGAAGATCTGGTCCATCTCGTTATCGCCCTCGCAGAAGCCGGCGGCGAAGATCCGGGCGATCTCCTCCCGCCCCATCGACGCGCCATTGTGCAGCACGATGGTGAGGACCAGCATATTGCCTTGCGCCGTCGCGGCGACCAGCTCGACATTCTCGCCATAGCGCCGCGGCAGCGAGGCCTGGAAATTCTGGGCCATGCGCGCGGCGAAACTCGGTTGCGCGCTCGGCTGCGCGGCCGCGGGCCCGGCGGCCTGCATGGCCAACGCCAGCAGCGCCACGCCGATCATCTTCCTCATGCTTACATCCCTTCCGGTTCGGGCCCGCCATCGTCCATGCCGCCGGCCGTTACCGCATCCTCCCCATCCCCGCCATCGGGCTTGGGTTTGCCGTCGTCATCCGCCGCAGGCGGCGGCAGGGCGGGACGAGCGCGCGGCGGCCGGGGCGGCGAAGCGACGGGCGGCGGCGCGGGCGCGGCGGCCGGAGCGGGCGCCGGCCGGCCCCGCTCGCGCAGGCGCAGCGGCTCGGGCCGCACCGCGCCGGTCGGCAGGCGGATCGGATCGCCGATCTCGATGTCGCGCGGATCGACGTCCGGATTGGCGGCGCGCAGGGCGCCAAGGCTGGTCCGCGCCCAGCGCGCCAGCGAGTAGAGCGTGTCGCCGGCCTGGAAATGATAGAGGCGCCTCTCCTCGCGCGCCGGTGGAAGCGGAGGCCGCACCGCCGGCCTGACGCGGGACGGCGACGGCGCGGTCTCGGGCGGCCTCGGCGCCTCGGCCCGTTCGAAGCCGGGAATGGCGAGCGCCTGCCCGGCCGACAGGCGCGGCGGCCGGCCGAGCCGGTTCTCCTGCGTCAGCTCGGTGACACTGGTCTCGCAGCGCCGAGCGATCGAATAGAGCGTGTCGCCCCGCGCCGCGGTGAAGCCGCCGCCGCAGCCCGGTCCCGGCCCGGCCGGCGCGCCCGCGGCATGGGGCAGCGGCGCGCGCTCCGCCGCGGCGGTCAGAAAGAACGCGAAGATCAGGGCAAGCGGGCGACTCATGGAATCCTCCGGCGGGAGAATTAACCATGTTCGCTAAGGATTTGCCGCTTGGCAACGCCCACTTCCCAAAGCGGGACTCAGGCCAGTTCGCCCGGCCCCCGCAGGATCTTCTCCACCCAGTCGGCGAAGGCGGTCATGAAGTCGCCCAGGAACGCGCGGGTCTTCCCGTCGCCGATGGTCCCGTCGTCGCCGAACCAGCCGCCGATCCCGGCCAGATAGGCCTCGGGCTGCGGCATGATCGGCATGTCGAGAAAGACGCAGCTCTGTCGCAGATGATGGTTCGCGCCGAACGCGCCCAGGGCGCCCGGCGTGCCACTCACCACCGCGCCCGGCTTCTTCGCCCAGGCGCTCTTCCCGTAGGGACGCGAGCCGACGTCGATCGCATTCTTGAGCGCACCGGGGATGGAGCGGTTATATTCGGGCGTGACGAACAGCACGGCGTCCGCCGCGCGGATCGCTTCGCGGAACGCCGTCCAGGCCGCGGGCGGCGTGCCCTCGTCCAGCTCCTGATTGTAGAGCGGCAGCTCGCCGATTCCGACCTCGGCGAAGCGCAGGCCCGCCGGCGCCAGCCGCTCCAGCTCCCGCGCCAGCTTGCGGTTCAGCGAGCCCGCGCGCAGGCTTCCCACGACGACGGCAATCTGACGTTCGGCCACTACTGTCTCCCTTGTTACGGACAACGGCCAACCGGCTGGCCCGGCCAGCGGTTCCGCCCCAATTCGGTCGTGTCGACGCGCAGCAGCCGCCGCCCATTGAAGAAGCCGCGCACCTCGGGCCGCTGGCAATGGCGGGCGAGCTGCGCCCGGGTCAGCGCGGCGACCGGCACGAAGGCCCGCCAGCCGATCCCGCCGTTCAGCGTGAACACCAGCACATTGCCCTCGGCATGCACGGCGGCGAGCATCACCGGCCCCTGCCGCTGGCCCACCAGATGCTGCAACCGCCTCGCGAAGGGGGCGGCGCCAGCCTGCGGCGGCGGCGGACGCTGGGCGATGGCCGGCGCGGCGGCGAGCGCGAGCGACAGCAGGAAAGGCGGCAGGCGGCGCGTCATCCGCGCTCCTTGTCAGGCCGCCTCGATCTCCGCAAGGAACGCGTCCACCTGGCCGCGCAGGGCACCCGCGCGCCGGCTCAGGCCCTCGGCGACGCCGCCGAGCTGCGCGGCCATGCCGCCGGCCAGCGCGGTCCGCCCGCTCATCTCGCCGATATGGGCGGAGATCTGGGCGCTGGCGATGGCGCATTGCTCGACATTGGCCGCGATCAGGCCGGTCGCCTGATTCTGCCCGGCCACTGCGGCGCGAATGCCGGCGGTGACTCCGTCCAGGCCGGCGACGATCGTCTCGATGGCATGGTTGGCCGCGGTCGAATCGGCGACGGCGCCGCGCACCGCGCCCACCTGCGCCTCGATCTCCCGCGCAGCCCGGCCCGCCTGGGCGGCCAGCGACTTCACCTCGCTCGCGACCACGGCGAAGGAGCGCCCGGCGGCGCCGGCACGCGCGGCCTCGATGGTCGCGTTGATCGCGAGCATGTTCACCTTGGCGGAGATTTCCGCGATCAGCCCGGTGATCGAGCCGATCGCGTCGGCCGCCTGCGCGAGCCCCCGCGCCTTGCCGGCGCCTTCCGCGACATGGCCCACCGCCGCCTCGACCGCGGCCTCCGCATCGGCGATGCGTCGCGCGATCATCGCCCCCTGCCGCGCCAGCTCGGTGCTGCTCTGCGCGACCTCGGCGATCGCGTCGGCGCTCTGCGAGGAGGCGGCGGCGACCTGCGTCGCCTGCACTTCGTTCTGGTCGGCGCGCTCGGCCACGCCGGTCGCCGCGACACGGAGCTCCTCAGCCGCCCCGGCCAGCGATTCGCCGAACTCCCCCGCGTCCGCCTTGAAGCGGGCGAAGGCGCGCTTCAGCCTCTCGGCGCGCGCGATCGCCGCCTCCGCCTCGGCCAGCCGCCGCCGCTGTGCCGCCCGCTCGCGTGCCGCGGCGAGCCGGAGCAGGGCCGGGCCGGGCAGCAGGGCCTCGTAGCGCCCGCCCGCCGTCAGGATCATCCCTTCCGCCTCGTCGGCCAGGCCGAAGGCGGCGAGCAGAGCCTCCACGCCGGCGCTCCGCTCCGCCGCCGGGCAAGGGGTGACGAGTTGCCGCAGCGTCCAAGGACAGCCGGGATTGGCGAGCAGGGCATGGCCGAACGGGCTGTAGAGCAAGTCGCGCACGATCCGCTCGCTGAGCGCGCCCAGCGGCCGCCCGTCCTTGTCGACCACGGCGATGAAGCGGGTGTCGGGGAAGCGGCGGAAGGTCTCGATCGCGGCGCCGAGCGGCGTATCGACCGGAATGGGGTCGGCGCGGACCGCCAACGCCCGCACGCGCTCCTCGTCCCGTTTCGCCGCCGTCCCGCCCGCTTTCGTGTCCCGCATGGTTCCCGCCCGTTTCCTGCCGCGGCTCTAGGGCGGGAATGGTTAATGCGGACTTTGCCGGAAATGGCGGTTCGATGACAAAAGCGTGGGAATCGCGGTTAACGCGACCGGTGCCGGATGTTCGAAGGCCGGCCGCGCTTGCCCTGCATTCGCCGCCCGGGCCTGTCCTCCCGCTGGCGCGGCGGCCGGCCCGCCCCGCGGGGCGCCCCGGGCAGCTCGAAGCGCAGGGCGCCGGAGATCGGGCTGGCCTCGGCGAGCCTGAGCGTCAGCCGCTGGCCGAGCGTGTAGCGCTCGCCGCTCTCCTCGCCGGTGAGGCTCTGGCTTGCCTCGTCATAGCGATAATATTCGTCGCCGAGCGTCGCCGCTGGCACCAGCCCGTCCCCGCCGAGCGACTCCACCGTGGCGAAGAAGCCGAAGCTCTGCACGCCGGTGATCCGGCAGGGCAGCAGTTCGCCGACCTTCTCGCTGAGATAGGCGGCGACATAGCGGTCGATCGTGTCGCGCTCCGCCTCCATCGCGCGGCGCTCGAGATTGGAGATGAGCTCGCCCGTCACCTCCATCGCCGCCGCTTCATCTTCGGTCAGGCCGCCCTCGCCGAGCGCGTAGGCGCGGACCAAGGCGCGGTGCACCACGAGGTCCGCATAGCGGCGGATCGGCGAGGTGAAATGGGCGTAGGAGCCGAGCGCGAGGCCGAAATGGCCCTGGTTGAGGGGGGCGTAATAGGCCTGGGTCTGGGTGCGCAGGACCTGCTCCATGACCTGCGGGCGGTAATCGGCCTCGCCCAAGCGCGCGATGATGTGGTTGAAGGTCGCCGGCCGGATCACCTGGCCGAGCGCGAACTCGATCTCGAAGGTCTTGAGATAGTCCTTGAGCGCGACCAGTTTCTCGCGGCCCGGCGGCTCGTGGACGCGGTACATGACCGGCGCCTTCTTCGCCTCCAGCGCCTTGGCCGCCGCGACGTTGGCCGCGATCATATAATCCTCGATGAGCTTGTGCGCGTCGAGCCTCTCGCGCGGCGCTACCGAGAGGATGCGGCCCTTTTCGTCGAGCACCACGCGCCGCTCCGGCAGGTCCAGCTCCAGCGGCCCGCGCTTCGTCCGCGCCCGGTAGAGCGCGCGCCAGCAGGCCCAGAGCGGGCGGAGCGCATCCATGATTTCGCTGTCGATCTCCGGCATGGAACAAGGCGAGGAGGCGACCTCCACGCGAGCCTCGTCGGCGTCGATCGCGGCCTGGGCGTCTTCATAGGCGATGTTGGCGCGGATGCGCACGCGCGCGCGGCTGAACCGCCAGGACTTGAGTTCGCCGTCCTTCGTCACCTGCAGGTGGCAGGTGAGCGCGGCCCGATCCTCGCCCTGCTTGAGCGAACAGATGTCCGCCGACAGCTCCTCGGGCAGCATCGGCACCACCCGGTCCGGGAAATAGACGCTGTTGCCGCGCTTCCTCGCCTCCCTGTCCAGCGCGGAACCGGGGCGGACATAGAAACTGACGTCGGCGATCGCGACCAGGGCCTTCCAGCCGCCCGCATTCTTCGGGTCGTCGTCCGCCGCCGCCCAGACCGCATCGTCATGGTCGCGCGCGTCGGCGGGGTCGATGGCGACGATCGGCAAATGGGTGAGATCCTCGCGCGCGCCGAGCTTCTGCCTGGCGACGCGCCCGGCCTCGGCGATCACGTCCTCGCCGAATTCGTGCGGAATGTTGTGCTTGTGGATCGCGATCAGGCTGAAGCTTCTCGGCGCGAAGGGGTCGCCGAGGATACGATCCACCCGCGCCGTTATCCGCGGCGGCCGCCCGACCTTCTCGGCCAGCACGAGGTCACCGGTCCGCGCCTCGCCGAGATCGGAGATGGGCAGCTCGCGCCGCTCCTTCTTCTCCACCGGCCGGAGCCAGTGCCCCTGCCCTTCCTCATGGACGACGCCCAAGACCAGCTCGCTGCCGCGGAGGAGCTTCTTCATCGGATGCGCGACCCATCCCTTCGGCCCTTCCTCGTTTCGCGCGAGGACGCGGTCGCCGACGCCGAGTGCGGAGGCGCGCGGCCCCTTGCGTTCCATGACGCGCAGGCGCGGCGGCGGCCCTTCCGCCTCCCAGCGCTCGGGCTCCGCCCAGGCCTTGCCGCTGTCGTCCACGTCGACGATGCGCAGCACGGTCACCTTCGGCACCCCGCCCAGCCGGTGGAAGGCCCGGCCCGGCCCGGCGTCGATCAGACCCTCGTCGCCCATGTCGCGAAGCAGGGCCTTGAGCGCGACCTTCTCATTGCCCTTCAGCCCAAAGGCCTTGGCGATCTCGCGCTTGCCGGCGGGGGTGTCGGACGACTGGATGAAGTCGAGGATCTGCTGCCGCGTCGGCAGGCCGCCCTGTACGGGCTTCTGGGGTCGTTTCGCCATCGCCCCCGCAACGCACCACTTCCCGCGCGGATGCAAGCCTTGCCTCACGTGTGTTATCGATATAATACACTTCCATGGACCTGCCAATCTACAGGGAGCATGCCGTGCAGAACCTCCGCGAGCAGGTGCGCCGCGACCAACTGGCCAGCTTCGTGCGCCTGAAGGGCGGCTTCCCCTTCCCGCTCGCCGGAGCCGTCTACTGGCTGGCGCTCGGCGTGGCCGGTTCCTTTCTGACGCTCAGGCAGTGGAACCTCGCCGCCTTCATCTTCTCCGGCGCGATCTTCCCGCTGGCGATCCTGCTCTCCAAAATCTTCCGCTCGGACTTCATGAAAGACAGAACGGCGACCGGCGACGTGCTGGCCCCGGCCTTTACCGCCATGCTGCTCTTCTACGCCGTCGCCTTCCCGGCGCTGGGCTACGCGCCGGAGCTGGTCCCCCTGATCGTCGCGGTCGGCATGAGCCAGCATTGGCCGGTGATCGGCTGGAGCTACGGCAAGCCCGCGCTCTATTCCGCCCATGCCGTGATCCGCGCGCTGGGCGCCGCCGCGATCTGGGTCTGGCTGCCGGACGGCCGCCTTACCTTGCTCCCCTTCTGGGTCGCCGCCGTCTATCTTGCGACGGTCGCCGCGATCATCGTGGCGTGGCGGCGGGAGGCGGCGGCTCGACCGGCCTGAACGCACCGCCGGGCACTGCCGAGGCCACCGGGCTTTCCGACCCGTCCTCCGCGACCGAGGACACCCCAAACGTCCAGTCGTCGACGCGCACCCGCGGCAGCACCGCCCGCGCCGGCGGCCGCGGCCCCTGGCACGCCGGATCGGTCGCGAGCAGGCAGCGCGGCATCTCGATCCGCCGGCTATGCTCCCACTGGCTGGCGTCGGTGCGCCGCCAGCGCACGATATAGGCGACCGCGCCTTGCACCTCCGGCCAGGTGATGTTGGTGTCGGTCGAGACCGCGCCCTCCACCACCGGCGCCGGCGGCATCGGCGCCCGCGCCAGCGCGGCCAGAGCAGCCACGTTGAGCTGCGTCACCCGGCGCAGATAGGGGAAATCCATCCGGTCGATCGTGTCGCCATAGACGGTGCCGTTCTCGGTCCTCAGATCCTGGTGCTGGGCGTCGTAATTCTCGATCGCGACCGTCATCCGGACCGCCGGATAGCCGGCGTTGAGGAACTCCGTATGATCGCCGCCGCGCCCGAACCGGTCGTTGCGCCAGATCTGCCGGACGGCGAGGCCGAGATCGAGCCCGCCCGCGAGCGTGTGGAGAAAGCGCGACAGGTTGCGCGACGGTGAATCGTTCTCGCCCCCCAGGCTGCGTACCTGCCCCCTGATCTGCTCGCCGCCCTGCCAGCGCAGGCCTTCCGAGAAGACCCGCACATGCGCGTCGTCGCAGACTCCGTCCGAGCCGCAGCTATTGCCGACGATGTCGTTGTTCAGATTGGCGACGACCTTCCAGTTCTGCGCCCGCGCATAATCGGCCATTATCCGCCCGCCGATCAGCCCCTGCTCCTCGCCGGACAGAGCGGCATAGACGATCGTGCCGGCGAAGCGGTGCTTCGACAGGACCCGCGCCGCCTCGATCACGGCCGCGGTGCCGGAGCCGTCGTCATTGGCGCCCGGCGCGTCGGCGGTCGCGTTCATGGCGTCGGTGACGCGGCTGTCGATATGGCCGGTGATGATCACCACCCGGTTCGGATCGCCGGTGCCGCGCTGGATGGCGACGACATTCTCGACGAGCGTGGGCGTCGGGATGCGCCGGCCGGTCACCGTGTCGGACGGCCTGGCGATGACGAGGCAGCCGCCACATTCGCGCGAGATCCGTTCGAACTCGGCCTGCGTCCAATCCAACGCCGCGCCGATCCCGCGCGTGCTGCTGCCGCGCGGCGAGAGCGTGTGCCGGGTCCCGAAGCCGACCAGCCTCTGCACGATGTCGCGCAGCCTCTGCTCCGACACCCCCTCGGCGATCGTCCGGAGCGGGGTGGGCGGCGGCGGTGCGGACGGCGTCGGCTGCTGGGCGGACGCGGCGGCGAGCAGGAGGGCGATGAGCATGGGGATGTCGTAGCGGCATCCGCCTTCCTTCCCAAGCGACACTTGGGGTGAAGCTTGGTCGAACCGCCGCCGGGCTTCGTCGAAACCTTCGCTCGCGTTCCGCCGGCGCCGTTAGCCAAGCCCCATGCTCCGTATCATCGCTGCCCTCATCCTCCTCATCGCCGCCCCCACCGCTCGCGCCCAATCCGCGCAGGCCAATGTCGACTCGCTCCTCGCCGCCGACCGGGCCTTCGCCGCCGCCGCCGCGAACGCCCCCACACCCGCCGACGCGCTCGCCGCCATGTTCGACGCGGAGGTCATCGTCCCCGGCGGCCCCGCCCTCACCATCGGCCGCGACGCCGCGCTCGCTCTGTTCCGCGCCGCTCCGGCTTGGCAGTCGGGCCAGGTGTCCTGGCGACCGGTGCGCGGCGGCGTCTCGGCGGACGGCACGCAGGGCTTCACCTACGGCTATCTCGCGGTCACCGCCGGCCCGGCCGAGCGCCGCGCGCGCAAATATCTGGCTTACTGGGTCCGTCGCTCCGAAGGCTGGCGTGTCGTCGCCTGGCGGCAGGTCCCGCACGGCGCCGAGGGCACGCCCACCGCCGGCATGACGGCGCCTTCCCTCCCCGGCTTCGCCACCGCGCCCGACCCCACCGCCGTGCCGCGCCACCAGGCCAGTCTCGCCGCCGCCGAGCAGGCCTTCTCCGATCGCGCCCAGCGGGTCGGCTTGGCCGCCGCCTTCCGCGAATATGGCCGCGCCGACGCGATCAACCTCGCCGCGGGCGGCGCGGCCTTCGTCACTGGCGCCGAGGCGATTTCCGCCGGGGTCGACGCCGGCGGCGCCACAACCAGCCCGGTCCGCTGGTCCACTCAGCGCAGCGTCGTCGCCTCCTCGGGCGACCTCGGCGTCTCGCTCGGCGTGATCCGCCGCAACCAGCCGGGCACGGACGGTAGCCCCGACGCCTTCTCCTTTTTCACCATCTGGCGCCGCGACAGCCCCAACGGTCCCTGGCGCTACATCGCGGAATGAGCCCGCTTGTTTGACACTGCCGGAAAGGCGCGCACAACAAGGGTATGAACCTGCGCGCGATGGTCGAGGGGAATGCAAGCCATCGCCGGTTCGGCGAGACGGCCTTCTGGGCGCTCGCCGCCGGGTTCTTCTTCCTCGCCTATCTCGCCGTGCTCAAACTCGTCGCCCCGGGCAGCTGGTGGGATCACGGCGTCGCGTCGCTGATCAACCTCCTGCCAGTCGCGATCCTGGCGCTGCCCCTTCGCTTCGCCGTCGTCCGCGGGCTGAGCGCCTGGCGTCCGGGCCTCCAGCTGGCCGGGCACCTGGTCCTCGCGCCCGTCTTCGCGCTCGGCTGGTATTGGCTGCTGATGATCCTGATCGGCTTCGTCGCCGGCGCGTCCGCAACCCGCTTCGAGGTCCGCCCGTTCCTTGCCGACGTCGCGGTCGCATGGCAGCTCTTGCAGGGCCTCGCGATCTACAGTCTGCTCGCCGCCTTATTCTATCTGCGGGCCCGTCCCCCGGCCCCCAGCTTCGTCGTCGGCGAAGCGTCCGCGCCCGAGGATCGGCGCGCGACCGGGCTCTCGCGCTATTTCATCCGGCGGGGCGAAGACATCCATCCGATCGACGTCGCAACCATCGTCAGCATCGCCGGCGCGGACGATTATGCCGAGGTCGCCACCATGTCCGGCCGGCACCTCGTGCGGATGACGCTCGGCGATTTCGAGAAGGCGCTGGCGGGCGGGCCCTTCATCCGGGTGCACCGCTCGCGGATCGTCAATGTCGAGCGCATCGTCCGGGCCGAGCCGGCCGGCGGCGGCCGGATGCTGCTGCATATGGAGGATGGCGAGCTCGTCCAGGCCAGCCGGGCGGGCACCAGGCTGCTGCGCGACCGCGTCCTCTAGACCTTCCGGATCAGGCTCTGGCCGCGCGGGGCGCCCGTTCACCCCCGCACCCTGCCCGTTCGCCGATTTTCCCTCCGGGCCGGGGTCCCCGCGCTAGCCTGACCGGCGAATTCCAACGGAGTATCGCCATGTCCGGTATCGCGCGCCTGTTGCTGGCCGTCTGCATCGTCATCGCCGCATCGCCTGCCTTCGCGCAGGAGCCGGCCGTCCAGATCACGCTCCGTGAGGCCGGGATCGCCGCGCGCTTCTATCCGCCGGCCGGAGGCACGCCTTCGAACGCGGCGGTGCTGATGCTGAACGGCTCGGACGGCGGCTATCCCTCCGCCCAGGCGGCGTCGGACCTCGCCGCGGCGGGACATCCCGTGCTCGCTGTGGCCTATGCCAGCGGCTTCGGCGCCCCGATCGAGGGATTGCCGGCGCAGGTGGCGAACATCGATCTGGCCTATGTCGAGCGGGCGATCGACTGGCTGCACACGCGCGTCGGCCGGTCGCGGCCGGTCGCGCTGATGGGCCTGTCGAGGGGCGCGGAACTCGCGCTGCTGGTCGCAACGCGCCGCGCCGACGTCGCGGGGGTGATCGCCTTCTCGCCCTCGTCGGTCCTGTGGCCGGGCGTCGGCGACGCCAGCGGCCGGACGCCGTCCTGGACGAGTGGCGGCCAGCCGCTGCCTTATGTCGCGCGGCCGAATCTCGTCGGCCATGCCGCCTTCGCGGCCGCGCTCGCCGACGGCGCGACGGTCCGCCGCGCCGTCATCCCCGCCGAGCGGATCGCCGGCCCGATCCTGCTGATCTCGAGCCGCTCGGACAATATCTGGCCCGCCGCCTATATGGCGGACCGGATCGAGGAGCGGCTGCGCCGCGCCCGCTTCCGCCACGGCGTGCGCAATCTTCAATATGACGATGCCAGCCACCTGCTCATGGGTCCCGGCCCCGGCATGGTGAGCTTCGCGCGGGGCGATTTCCGGATCTGGTTCGGCGGCACGGAAGCGGGCACGCTCGCCGCCCGCGCTGCCGCCTGGGCGGAAACGCGCCGGTTCCTCGCGGCGCTCGGCGCCCGACGCTAGCCGGCCGATGCCGGGGAGGCTTCGCGTCAGCGCGCCGGCGGCGACGGCTCGCGCGTCGCCGGGATTTCGCGACCGTTCTGGTGGATGACCAGCCGGGTCACCGTCCCGTTCTCCGCATGGAAGACGAGCCGCGCCGGGACGCCCTCCACCTCGAAGTCGGTCTGGCTGGTGGGCTTGAGGAGGAGCGGACTCTGCCCGCCCATTTGCGCGGTCAGCCGGCCGTCCTCGCGCAGCACGATCGCCACGACCGGCCCGCCGGTCGCATAGCGGCCGACATAGGAAGCGAGCGTTTCGCGCGGCACCGCGACGGGCGGCGCCTCGGGCGGGATCGGGCCGGTGCGGCGGGTGCGTTCCGGAGTCACGGCACCATTCTGGTACATGTCGATCGTCGCGACGCCGTCAGGGCCCCGCGCCGCCCTGAACCAGGTCAGGCTCTCCGGCCCGTAGAAGTAGCGGTTGTCGCCGGCGGCGAACACCTCGAGCTCCTGCCCGCCGGTCCACCTGGTATAGAGCCTGCCCTCGCGCAGGTAGAAACGCCGCTCGCCCGTCCCGTCCGGCAGCGCGTAGACGCCGATGAAGGGCTCGACCGCGGCGGTATCGACCGGGACGCGGGTGAAGTCCGGATAGGGATCGCCGAGCGCCATCGCCGCCAGCCGCCGCAGGGTCATCCCCGGCGGGGTGACCGGCTCGTCCGAATTGGCGAAGACGGCGACGAAGATGTCCTGCTCCGGCAGGTAGAGGCTGTCCGTCGAAAAGCCGAAAATGCCGCCATTATGTCCGATCGCCCGCCGGCCGCGCACGTCCGCCGTGCCGATGCCGAAGCCGTAATTCTCGGTGCTGCCGTCGGGCAGCCGGGTCGGCGCGATCATCAGCGCGTAGCTCGCCGCGCTGACCACGCGGCCATGGTGCAGCGCCCGCGCCCATTTCGCGAGATCGCCGACCGAGCCGATCAGGGCGCCCGCCCCGTGCGGCACGCTCATGTGGATGCGGTTGGCGGGGCGCACGCCGCCTTCCGGCGGCGATGTGTAGCCATGCGCCATCAGCGGCACGCTCTCCTCGCCGACGCCGTAGCGGATGCTCCTCAGGCCCAGCGGCCGGACGATCCGCCGCGCCACCGCCTCGTGCCAGGCCAGGCCGGTCACCCGCTCGACGATCGCGCCGAGCAGGACATAGCCGCTATTGTTATAGGCCCAGCGCTCTCCCGGCCGCGAGGGCGAGGGCCGGTCGCGAAACACCGCGATCAGTTCGTCGGTGGTGTAGGCGCGGTTCGCATTGGCTTCGGTCATCCAGCCGGGAATGCCGGTATAGCTCTGGATGCCGGACGTGTGGTTCAGCAGCTGCCGCACGGTCGCCGTGGCGCCGGGCTGCGGATAATCGGGGAAGAAGCGCGAGACCGGATCGTCCAGCGAGATGCGGCGCTCGTCGACCAATTGCAGGATGATGGCGGCGGTGAACTGCTTGGTGATCGAACCCAGCCGGAAGACCGTGCCAGCCGCGACCGGCGTCCGCCGCTCGACATCCGCGAGCCCGCGCCCGGCCGTGTAGACGGTTCGCTCGCCCTCGGTCACGATCACCGCCGCGCCGGGCCGGTCCGCGGGCCAGCGCGCGCTCATATAGGCGTCGGCCTTCTGCCGCAGATCGGCGGGCACGGCGACGGCGGGCGAAGCGGCCGCCATGGCGACGGCCGCGAGGAAAACGGCCGGGTTGAAGGCGAACTTCATGGGAGCCCCCTGTCTCGAATTTCCAACTGTGTTATAAGCATAATACAGTACGGTCAATCGCGGATCAGAGGCAGGACCCCCATGCGGGCGTATCGTTCAAGCGGGTGCTGCCCGGCGCGGCGGTCATGGCGCCGGCGAGCAGCAGAGCCACCATCCCCCGCAAGATCATGTCAGCCTCCCGTGACCTCTTGCTCGATCGCCCCGAAGATACTGTGCCCCGTCCCGTCCTCCATCCAGATCCGGACCCTGTCGCCGGCCTTGAGGAAGGGCGTCGCGGCCGCGCCGTCGAGGATCGTCTCCACGGTCCGCACCTCGGCGAGGCAGGAATAGCCTTTGCCGCCGCGGTCCACCGGCTTGCCGGGGCCGCCGTCCGCATCCTTGTTGGATACGGTGCCGGAGCCGATGATCGTGCCCGCGCCCAGGTTCCGCGTCTTGGCGAGATGGGCGATCAGGGTGCCAAAGTCGAAGGTCATGTCCTCGCCGGCATCGGCCCGGCCGAACGGCGCGCCGTTGAGGTCGACCTTCAGCACGCCTTTGAGCTTGCCGTCCGCCCATGCGTCGCCGAGCTCATCCGGGGTCACGAAGACCGGCGACAGCGCCGAGGCTGGCTTGGACTGGACGAAGCCGAAGCCCTTGCCGAGCTCGGCCGGAATGAGGTTACGGAGGCTCACATCGTTGACCAAGCCGACCAACTTAATGTGCCCGAGCGCCGCCTCGCGAGGGACGCCGCGCGGCACGTCGTCGGTCACCACCACGATCTCCGCCTCGAGGTCGCAGCCCCAGGCCTCGTCGGCGAGCGGGATCGGGTCGCGCGGGCCGAGCATCTCGTCCGAGCCCCCCTGATACATGAGCGGATCGGTCCAGAAGCTGGCCGGCATCTCCGCGCCGCGCGCCTTCCGCACCAGCTCGACATGGTTCACATAGGCCGAGCCGTCCGCCCATTGATAGGCGCGCGGAAGGGGGGCATCGGCGGCGCGCTCGTGGAAGCGGTCGCGGGGGATCGCCTCATGTTCGAGGTCGGTGGCCAGCAATTCCAGTTGCGGGGCGACCCGCTCCCAATCGTCCAGGGCGGCCTGCAAGGTGCGGGCGATATGGCCGGCATCCGCGCACCAGGCGAGATCGCGGCTGACGACGACGAGGCGACCATCCCGGCCGCTTTTGAGTGATCCGAGTTTCATGGGCTACCTTTGCGGCGGCTGGACGAAGCGATCAAGTGCGGTCCGCTCAGACCTGGCCGAGCAGCATCCCCTGCCGCGCCGCGACAAGGGCCGTCAGCCAGTGCGTGAAGGCGCCGATCCGCCCGGCGCGGCGCGTGTCGGCATGGGTCACCAGCCAGAAGGAACGCCGCACCACCACGCTGTCGAGCAGCCGGATCAGGCTCGCGTCGCTGTCGCCGATGAAGCAGGGCAGGACCGCGATCCCGGCCCCCGCCGCGACCAGCCGGTATTGCGCGTTGATACTGGTCGAGCGCAGCCGCGGCTCGAGCTCGGGATCGATCTCGGTGAGGTAGCGAAGCTCCGGCGCGTAAAGCAGATCCGGCACATAGCCGACGAGCGGATGCGCCTTCAGTTCGGCCCTGGTCCGTACCGGACCGTGCCGCGCCAGCCAGTCGCGCGAGGCATAGAGCCTGAGCGCATAATCCGTGAGCTTTCGCGTGAAGAGCGGCCCTTTGCGCGGCCGATCGAGCAGGATCGCGATGTCCGCCTCGCGTCGCGACGGGTTGAGAAAGCCGCTCGACGCCACCAGGTCGATGCCCAGCCGGGGATGCAGCGCGGCGAAGCCCGGCAGATGATGCGCGACGAACCAGGTGCCGAACCCCTCGGAGACGCTCACCCGGATCGAGCCGGTCAGATCAGGTCCGCTCGCGCCGATCCCGGCCGCCTCGATCTCCCGCGCCTGCCTTTCCATCCCCTCGGCCCGGAGCAGCAGCCGCTCGCCCGCCTCGGTCAGCGACTGGCCGTGCTTGGTCTGCTCGAACAGAGTCTGGCCGAGCGTGCCCTCGAGCCGGCGCAGCCGCCGCCCGACGGTGGTCGCATCCACGCCCAGCCGCGCCCCCGCCCGGGCCAGCTGCCCCTCGCGCGCCACGGCAATGAAGAAGCGCAGGTCGTCCCATTCCATCGGCCTGCAATTATGCAGCCGGTGCCTGCATGTCTATCCGTTGCCTGCACAGACGCACCGGCCCATAGCGCCCGCCAAGAGGAGAGAGTCCATGCGTGTCATCGACCATTATATCGCCGGCGCCACCTACGCTTCGGGGGAGCGCCAGGGCGACGTCTTCGATCCAAACAATGGCGGCGTGCAGGCCAATGTCCGCCTCGGCACTGCAGCCGATCTGGCGAAGGCGATGGACGCCGCCCGCGCCGCCTTTCCCGGCTGGTCTTCGACGAACCCGCAGCGTCGTGCGCGGGTGATGTTCAACTTCAAGGCGTTGGTCGAAGCGAACATGGACGACCTTGCGCTCCTGCTGGCCAGCGAGCACGGCAAGGTAGTCGCGGACGCGAAGGGCGACATCCAGCGCGGGCTGGAGGTGATCGAGTTCGCCTGCGGCATCCCGCACGCGCTGAAGGGCGAATATACGATCGGCGCCGGCCCCGGCATCGACGTCTATTCGATGCGCCAGCCTTTGGGCGTGGTCGCCGGCATCACCCCGTTCAACTTCCCGGCGATGATCCCGATGTGGATGTTCGGCGTCGCCATCGCCTGCGGCAACGCCTTCATCCTGAAGCCGAGCGAGCGCGATCCTTCCGTGCCGGTGCGCCTGGCCGAGTTGATGAAGGAAGCGGGCCTGCCCGACGGCGTGCTCAACGTCGTCCATGGCGACAAGGAGATGGTCGACGCGATCCTCGACGAGGAGGACATCAAGGCGATCAGCTTCGTCGGCAGCAGCGACATCGCCCAATATATCTACTCCCGCGGCACCGCGAACGGAAAGCGCGTCCAGGCTTTCGGCGGCGCCAAGAATCACGGCATCGTCATGCCGGACGCCGACCTCGACATGGTCGTCAACGACCTGGCCGGCGCCGCCTTCGGCTCGGCGGGCGAGCGCTGCATGGCGCTGCCCGTGGTCGTGCCGGTCGGCGAGAAGACCGCGGTCGCCCTGCGCGAGAAGCTGATCCCCGCGATTCAGGGCCTGCGGGTCGGCGTCTCCACCGACGCCGAGGCGCAT
>DATJUQ010000049.1:0-41185 GCA_035502235.1 Allosphingosinicella sp. | reverse complement strand
CAAATGGGCGGCGGTGCGCGTCGACGCGCTCAATCACGCTCTCGAAGGATTGCCGGAAGACCGCATCCGCTATCACATCTGCTGGGGCAGCTTTAACACGCCGCACTCAACCGACATTCCGCTGAAAGACATTGTCGATCTGGTCCTGCGCGTCAAAGCCGGCGGGTACTGCATCGAGATGGCCAATCCGCGCCACGAGCATGAATGGCGGGTGTGGGAGAATGTGACGCTGCCCGCTGGGCGGATCCTGATCCCCGGCGTGATCACCCATCATACGGTGACGGTGGAGCATCCCCGGCTCGTGGCCGACCGGATCGTCCGCTACGCGAAACTGGTCGGTCGGGAGAATGTGATCGCCGGCACGGATTGCGGCTTCGCCCAGGTCGACACGGTCAGCCGGGTGCATCCCGAGGTGATGTGGGCCAAGTATGATACTTTGGTGGAGGGTGCACGACTGGCGAGCGATGAGCTCTGGGGACGGCGCGCGACCGCCTAGAGCGCCCGCACGATCCAGTCGCCCGGACCCTTCCAGGCGATCTCGTCGAACGGGCCCGCCAGCAATTTGCGGTCACGCAGGTCCTGGACGACCTCCGACGGCGACCAGTCGCGCCCGGCGGAAAAGGCGAAACCGGCCTCGATCAGGACGCGGGCGGCGAGGGCCATGTTCTCGAAATCGAGCGGCGGATCGAAGACGGCCTCGAACCAGCCGCCGAGGCGGAAACCCCGTTTGAAGCCGAGCCCGCCGAGCAGGATCGCGTGCGCGTCGGCACCCTTCACTTGCCAGAGATCGGCGCGCGCGATCGTCACATGCGGCGGCGGGGTCGCCACGGCCGCGCCGGCTCAATAGGCCCGTGCCACCGCGAACTCGACGGCTTCCGCCATCGCCGCCTTGGCCCGGCCGCCGGGAAAGGGGCCGAGCGCGTCGATGGCGCGCTGGCCGAACAGGCGGGCGCGGTTCAGCGTGTCGTCGAGCGCGCCGGAGCTGCGCAGCAGGCCGGTCGCCTCTTCAAGATCGGCGTCGCCGGCCCGCTCGCCGGCCATGGCCGCGCGCCAGAAGGCGCGTTCGCTCTCCGAGCCGCGCGCATAGGCCAGGATGACCGGCAGAGTGACCTTGCCATCGCGAAAATCGTCGCCGACGCCCTTGCCCATCGTCTCCGCGTCCGAGGCGTAGTCGATCGCGTCGTCGATCAGTTGGAAGGCGATGCCGAGATTGCGGCCATAAGCGTCGAGCGCCAGTTCGTCCGCCTCGCCCCGTTCGGCGACCACCGCCGCGATCCGGCAGGCGGCGGCGAACAGGGCCGCGGTCTTGGCCTGGATGATCTCCAGATAATGCTCCTCGCTCGTCTCGACGCGGCGCTGGGCGGTGAGCTGGTCGACCTCGCCCTCGGCGATGATGGAGGAGGCGCGGCTGAGGATCTTCAGCACCTTGAGGCTGCCATCCTCGACCATCAGCTCGAAGCTGCGCGAGAAGAGGAAATCGCCGACCAGGACGCTCGCCGGATTGCCCCAGATGATGTTGGCGGTGCGGCGGCCGCGCCGCAGACCCGAGCCGTCGACGACGTCGTCGTGAAGCAGGGTGGCGGTATGGATGAACTCGACCGCGGCGGCGAGCTTGTGATGGCGGGCACCCGAATAATCGAGCAGGGCGGCGCTCGCCAGCGTCAGCATCGGCCGCATCCGCTTGCCGCCGCCGGCGATCAGATGGCCGGCCAGCTCCGGGATCAGGGCCACCTCGCTCTGCATCCGGTCGAGAATGACGGCGTTCACATGATTGAGGTCGGAGGCCACGAGCTGCATCATCGGCTCGAGCGAGGGCGCCGCCTTCGGCACCAGGGGGACGACGTTGCTCATGTCGCGCCGCGTCTGCGCCCGGCGGGGCGCAAAGGCAAGAGGGCGTCAGCCCGATGCGGGCAGCTTCAACCTGACCAGCAATCCGCCCAGATCCTCGCTCTCCTCCAGCACCACCGTGCCGCCGTAAATCTGCGCGACGTCGCGGACGATGGCGAGGCCGAGGCCGGTGCCGGGCTTGCCGGTGTCGAGCCGGGCGCCGCGGTCGAAGATCGAGACCCGCTCCGCCTCCGGGATGCCGCGGCCGTCATCCTCGACCTCGATCTCGACCATGTCGTCGGCCTTGCCCACCGTCACGAAGACGCGGCCGCCGCCATACTTGGCGGCATTCTCGATCAGGTTGCCGAGCATTTCGTCCAGATCCTGCCGCTCGACACGGACGGACACTTTCTTGTCGCCCGCGAGATCGATGGTGACATTCTCGTAGAGGCGCGAGACCGCGCGCTCCACCGCCTCGAGGGAGGGCCGAACCGGCGCGCGGGCCTGGGCCGAGGAGCGGCGGCCGATGGCGCGGGCGCGGGCGAGATGGTGGTCGACCTGGCGGCGCATCGTCGTCGCCTCGCGGATCACGGTCGGACCGAGATCCTCCGCCTTGGCGGTGGCGGCGTTGGTGATGACGGTGAGCGGCGTCTTCAGGGCATGGGCGAGATTGCCGGCATGGCGCCGCGCCTCCTCCGCCTGCACCTCATTATGCTCGAGCAGCTGGTTGAGCTCGACGACCATCGGCTCGATCTCGGCCGGGAGACGCTCGTCGACGCGGGACTTGAGGCCCGAACGGATCGCCGCGATCTCGCGCCGCACCCGCCTGAGCGGCCAGAGGCCGTAAATCGCCTGCAGGGTGGCGAGGATGATCAGGCCGAGGCCGAGGATGCCGAAGGAGCGGACCATAGTCCGGCGCAGCACGCCGATCTGTTCGTCCAGCGCGTCGCGATCCTGGGCGACCTGGAAGCGCCAGCGGATGTTCGAATTGGGCAGCCGGACGTCGCGCTCGATGATCCGCAAATTCTCGTTCGGGAATTCGCTGCTGTCGTAATAATGGACATTGTCGTCGACATGGGCGGGGGCGACGCGCAGCTGCCGGTCCCAGAGCGACCGCGACGGAAAGGGCTCCGAGCCGCGGCCGGAAATCTGGTAATAGAGGCCTGAATAGGGCTCCAGGAAACGTTGATCGGCAAGCGAGCGGGTGAACAGCACCTCGCCGTCCGGGCCGATCTCGGCCGAGGAGATCATCGCGGTCAGCACATAATCGAGCTGGCTGTCGAAATTGCTGGTGATCGCGGAGACCAGGAAGCGATCGAGCGTATAGCCGCCGACGCCGAGCAGCAACGCGATCCAGAGCGCCGAGACGCCGATCATGCGCCGGGTCAGCGACCCGGTGTTGCGCACGCCCGCGCGCCGCCGCCAGAAGCGGGGCCATCTGATCCGTGGCAATCTCATCGCGTCACGTCACCCGCGGGAATGACGCAGGCCGCATGAACCTCGGCCTAATTCTTCGGCTCTTCGAGGCTGTAGCCGAGGCCGCGGATCGTGGTGATCACGTCGGGGCCCAGCTTCTTGCGGATGCGCGTGACGAACACTTCGATCGTGTTCGAATCCCGGTCGAAATCCTGATCGTAAATATGCTCGATCAGCTCGGTGCGGCTGACCACCTTGCCCTTGTGGTGCATGAGGTAGGACAGGAGCTTATATTCCTGCGCGGTGAGCTTCACCGGCTCGCCGTCCAGGGTGACCTTGCCCGAGCGGGTGTCGAGGCGGACGTCGCCGGCGATGAGCTCGGACGAGGCGTTGCCGGACGCGCGGCGGATGAGGGCGCGGAGGCGAGCGATCAGTTCCTCGGTCTGGAAGGGTTTGGCGAGATAATCGTCGGCGCCGGCGTCGAGGCCGGCCACCTTGTCCGACCAGCTGTCGCGCGCGGTGAGCACGAGCACGGGGACCTTGATCCCCTCCTTGCGCCAGCGGTCGAGCACGGTGAGCCCGTCCACCTCGGGCAGGCCGAGATCGAGGATGATCGCGTCATAGGTCTCGGTCGAGCCCAGATAATGGCCGTCCTCGCCGTCCGTGGCGAGATCGATCGCATAGCCCGCGCCTTCCAGAGTGGCGCGCAACTGGCGGCCCAGATTGGGTTCGTCCTCGACGATCAGGACCCGCATGTGGCTCTTCCTTCCTGCGCTCGCGCGCGTGACGACACGCGGCGACTGTGACAATTATGAACGGAATAGCAGCGGGAGCGGACCGGGGCTAGCGCCCCGTCTGCGCGACGATGCGGCCGGTGCGGGCGTCGACGTCGATCCAGATCACCTCGGAGCCGCGCATATATTTGAGGCGGTAGATCATCCCGCCGATAATCTCGACGCCGATGAACTGGGCGTTGGGAACGCGGATCCGGGCGCGGATTTCGGGGAGGGACAGGACCTGGCCCTGCTGCATGGCGCGATAGGCGCCGTCCTGCTCGTTGCGCTGCAGGCCCCGCTGCGCGAAGACATGGGCCGGGGTGGCGGCGAGGCCGGCGGCAAGAAGCAGAACCAGAAGACGCATTGGCACGAAAACTCGGCTAAATTCGGAAACTTGGCAACCCCGATAGCCCCAAGCCTTTGAATAGCCCATGAATGCGTTCGTAGCCCGAGCTTAACGTTTCTCCCCCGCCGAGAGGGCGTCGGCGACGAGCGCGCGGATCATCCAGCCCCGGACCGCGGCCGCCTCCGCCTCGCCGATCGCCAGCACGTCCTTGAAGACGAGCATCGATTCGGTGCCGATCACCAGCGCCAGCGCGCGCGCCAGGCGGGTGAAGTCCGCCGGCGCCAGCCGGTCCCGCGCGGGCGCGAGCGCCTGCTCGATCAGCGGACCGCGCCGATTCTGGCGGACCGGAAGCGTGGTGTCGTCCAGGCCGCGCTGCAGGCTGTGCACGAGCATGGCGCGCAGCGCCGCCTCATTGTCGCGCACCATCGCCGCGACCGCCGCGTCGACGCGCAGCAGGCGCTCCGCCGGATCGGCGGAGCCGTCGCCGGCGAGCAGCGCCTCGTCCGGCATCGCCACGTCCAGCGCGGCCTCGACGAGCAGGGCCTCGACGCCGGAGAAATAGCGATAGGCGGTGGCGCGCGAGACCATCGCCTCTTCGGCCACATCCTCCAGGCTGGGATTGCGGCCGTCCTTCATCAGCCGCGCCGCCGCGCGGAGCAGGTCTTTGCGGGTGCGGCTCTTCTGGTTGGGGCGGCCGGGCCGCTCGGCGTCGGCCATCAACGCGGCGCCAGCTGCCGCTGGATCGCGCCGAGATCGAGCCAGACATTCTCCCGGCTGATGTCGCCGCCGTCGCTGAACTCGATGACATGGAGCAGGCGGAATTCGAGCGGCCGGCCATGGCCCTCGATGCCGAAGGGACGGCCGACCGCGGTGCCGCGCCAGATGGCGTCGTCGACCATGAAATCGTCGCCATAGAGCCGCCGCGTCGAGGTGACCGCGCCATCGGCGAGATCCGCGAAGAGCGTCGCGTAAAAGGCGCGGATGTCGGCATGGCTCTTCGCCGGGCCGGGCGGCCAGCCGACGATATCATGCTCTACGTCGGGGGTGAGCGTGGCGAGCACGCCCTCGATATTGTCGGCGGCCTCGAAGCCGAAATGCTCGTCCAGCTTCGCATCCATCTGCGCGCGGGTCAGCGCCATGTCCATTCCTCCGTTCGACTCGCTTTCGTTCCGGAGATATAATGAGACTCTAATCTCATTTCAAGATACATGTCTTGTCAATTGATCTCCCGCCTGGCCGGCAGGAGCCTGGGGTTGCGGAGCAGGCCGGCCGAGACCAGCGCCACCACGGCGCCGACCGGGAGCAGTTCGAGCGCGGTGGTGCCGGCGCGGTTCAGCGGATTGCTGTACCAGGCGTGCCAGGCGCGGCTCGCCGGATCGGTGCCGCTGAAATAACGGTCGATGAAGGCGTAGTTCGTCGCCGCGAGGTAGATTTCCCAGATCGCGACATAGGCAAGCACCGCGACCAGGGCGATGGCGAGGCCCATGCCCAGCGCGGGCAGGAAGCGGATCACCCCGCCTTTTTCGACGTCGCGATAGCGGCGGACGCCGACGAAGATGAAGGTCATCGCCACGAACATGACGAGATAGCCGAACCAGACCGAGCTGAAGATCGGGCTGTCCGGCGCGAGCAGGATGCCGCTGAGAATCACCGCGATGATGACCGTGCCCGAGAGCAGGCCGTAGACGAGTGCGTAGCGCATCTTTGTCCCTCCCTTGCTGGGCCCCCCGCTTAGCCCGCCGCCTTGCGCCCGGATATCGCCCTGAAGGGTGATTTCAGGGGATGATCGCCAGCCAGCGCGCCTTCTCGATCGCGGCGACGCGCTTCTGGACCTCCAGCTTCTCGTAGACCCGCGCGACGTGGGTCTTCACCGTATTGGGCGAGATGCCGAGGCTGCGGGCAAGCTCCTTGTTGGACTGGCCGGAGGCGAGCAGCGCCAATATCTCGCATTCCCGCGGCGACAGGCCGAGCGAGCGGATCGCGGCGTCGTTGCGGGCGAAGGCCGGAGGGCGCGGCCGCGGCGTCAGCTTGCGGCCGAGCCAGATGCCGAGCGCGACGAAGCCGACGGCGAGGATCGCGACGTAGATTTCGGTGGAATCGAGCCGGGTCACGTGGCGGAAGCGCAGCCATTCCAGCAGCACCGCCGCGACCGCCAGCGCCAGCGCGTAAGGGAGGACGAAGCGGAGCAGCTGGCGCCGGCTCACCTCAGGCCGCCTCGCTCTGCTCGATCGCCTCGCTCGCCTCCAGCCAGCGCGCCTCGGCCTCGGCCAAAGCGGCGAGCGTGTCGGCATGGCGCTTCATCAGGGCGGTCATGGTCAGCGCGGCATCCTTGGGCGCCGCGGAGGTGGGATCGAACATGGCGCGCTCCAGCTCGGTCTTGCGCGCCTCGTGCTTCGCCATGTCCTGCTCGGCCGACCGCGCCGCCTGGCGCAGGGCGCGGTTGCGGTCGCGCGCCTCGGCGGCGGCGCGGCGCTCGTCCTTGCGATTGCCCTTCCCCGCCTCCTTCGCGGCGCCGCCGCCGTCGCCCTTGAGGATCAGGTCGGTATAATCGTCGAGGCTGCCGGCGAATTCGGTGGCGGTGCCGCCGTCGACCAGGACGAGCCGGTCGGCGCTCAGCTCGAGCATGTGGCGGTCGTGGCTGACCACCACCACCGCGCCCGAATAATCGTTCAGCGCCTGGACCAGGGCCTCGCGCGCGTCGACGTCCAGATGGTTGGTCGGCTCGTCGAGGATCAGCATGTGCGGCGCGTCGCGGGTGATCAAAGCGAGCGCGAGGCGCGCCCGCTCGCCGCCCGACATCTTGCCGACCTGCATGACCGCCTTCTCGCCCGAAAAGCCGAAGCGGCCGAGCTGGGCGCGCACCGCGGCCGGCTTCGCCTCGGGCATCAGCCGGCTCATATGCTCCAGCGGCGTATCCTCATGGTCCAGCTCCTCCACCTGATATTGGGTGAAATAGCCGACCTTGAGCTTGCCGGACGCGGTCATCCCGCCCTCCATCGGCGGCAGCTGCGCGGCGAGCAGGCGGGCGAGCGTGGTCTTGCCGTTGCCGTTGCGGCCGAGCAGGGCGATGCGGTCGTCCGGATCGAGGCGCAGGTTCAGCCGCTGCAGCACCGGCCTGCCGGGCGCATAGCCGACCGCGGCCATGTCGAGCGTGATCAGGGGCGGCTTCAGCTCGGGCGGGCTGGGAAAATCGAAGCTCAGGCTCGGATCGTTCACCACCTCGGCGATGGGCTGCATCCGGGCGAGCGCCTTCACCCGGCTCTGCGCCTGCTTGGCCTTGCTCGCCTTGGCCCGCCAGCGGTCGACGAAGGCCTGGAGCTTCTCGCGCTCGGCGAGCTGCTTGGCGCGCATCGCGCTCTGCTGCGCCTGGCGCTCGGCCCGCTGCCGCTCGAAGCTGTCATAGCCGCCGGCATAGAGCGTCGTCTTGCCGTCCTGCAGATGCAGGATGTGATCGACGACATTGTTGAGCAGGTCGCGCTCGTGGCTGACGATCAGCATCGTCGCCTTGTAGGAGCGCAGGAAATTCTCCAGCCAGAGCGTCGCCTCGAGATCGAGATGGTTGCTCGGCTCGTCGAGCAGCAGCAGGTCCGGCTGGGAGAAGAGCAGGGCGGCGAGCGCGACGCGCATCCGCCAGCCGCCGGAGAAGCTGTCGAGCGGGCGCTGCTGCGCCGCCTCGTCGAAGCCCAGGCCGACGAGGATGCGGGCGGCGCGGGCCGGCGCGGCATGGGCGCCGATCGCGTTCAGCCTTTCGTGGATCTCGCCGAGCCGGTGCGGATCGTGATTGGTCTCCGCCTCGTGCAGCAGGGCCGCGCGCTCGGTATCGGCGGCGAGCACGGTCTCGAACGGCGTCTCCGGGCCGGCGGGCGTCTCCTGCGCGATATAGCCCATGCGCGCGGCGCGGGGAATTTCGGCGCTGCCCTCGTCCGCCTCGAGCAGGCCGGCGACGACCTTCATCAGGGTCGACTTGCCGGCGCCGTTGCGCCCGATCAGGCCGACGCGGCTGCCCGGCGGCAGGGCCGCGCTGGCCTTGTCGAGGATCAGGCGCCCGCCGAGACGGACGGTAATGGCGTTGATGGACAGCATGAGCGGCGCCTTACACAGCGCCGCGCGGGCTGTCAGGTGGGCTTTTGGCAGCGGGGCTTTTGGCGGGTGGGTCGATCCTCCCCTCGCTTTCGCGGGGCGGGGGACCCTGCGCAGCATGGTGGAGGGGCCGCGCGCCGGCGCCGGGCGGCCGAAGGGACGGAAAGAACGCGCGTGCCACGCGCGCCCCTCCACCGCGTTGCACGCGGTCCCCCTCCCCCGGCAAGCCGGGGGAGGATTGAAGAGAGGCCAGTCAGGCCTGGGGCGCGTCGGCCGGGGCGGCGGGCTTGTCGGGCGTGGTGCCCTCGGGGGCCTCGGTCGGCTCATCGGCGGGAGCCGCCGTGTCCGCCGGCTTGTCCGGGGTGGTGCCGGCCGGCGCCTGCTGGGGCTCCTGTCCGGCGGGCGGCTTGCCCTGATCGGCGCCGCTCTGGGCGAAAGCGGGGGCCGCGAGGAGGCAGGTGGCGAGGGCGGCGGCGAGGATCTTCATTGGAATCTGCTCCAGACATGACGCCGGGCACGCACAATCGCCCCCCGGCGCGGCGTGGTGTACGCCTGTCCGCGGTGGCCGACAATCGGGCGCGTGGCGGACGCGGAAGTTTCAAAGTTTCCACTTCCCAAAGGCGGGAAAAAAGCCGGGGCGAGGCGGCGGGAATTGGGCGAATGGTCCCAATGTTCGCACTGGCCATGGGGGTTCGCGCGCGGGGCCAAAACGGGGCGAAGTTCACGACGCCCGCACCCGCCATGCGTGTGGCGATCGCGGCCCCTGAAAGCGGGCCGTGAATGACGCGAATGTCACGACTGTCACATGGAACCGCCGGGGGGCTCCGGTCCGGGGCGGCGCGACGCGGCGCGAGATTTTGGCCGGTCGATGGGCGCCGTCCGAAGAAGAAAGAAGGTGTTTCACGCGAAGGCGCGAAGGACGCGAAGGGCGCGAAGCGGCGCGTCGCCGGTTCGTCACCCCGGGCTCGATCCAGGGTCCACCTGTCTGTGCCGCGCCCGACAGAAGGTGGGCGCCGGATCGGGTCCGGCATGACGTGGGACGGGGAATGTTCGGCTGGAGGCGTTGCCCAGGGGCGTTTGCGAATGCTGCTCACCGACCAGGATAAGCCAGAGGAAGTCCTACATTTCAAGAACCGCAGGCGTCGCAACCAGCTTCGGGGGAAGCTCAATACGGGGCCCTATGTCCGAGCTGAATCAGGTCAGCAAGTCCACGATCAGGCTTGCGATCGGCATCAGGAGAGGCAGAGCGATACTCACGCTGATCCCGACACGGTTCCCGTAACGACCGCCGGCCAGAATGCGGTCATGCAGGGCCGCAAGACGATCCAGCGTCGCCTGATCCTCGGGAATGCGCTCTTTGGTCGGGTAGAGAAGCTGATTGCTTGCGGTCTGCAACGCAAGCGCCTG
Source organism: Allosphingosinicella sp. (assembly GCA_035502235.1). GTDB lineage: Bacteria > Pseudomonadota > Alphaproteobacteria > Sphingomonadales > Sphingomonadaceae > Allosphingosinicella. Next base: position 31,333 of record DATJUQ010000049.1, on the reverse strand, counting down.
CTCATAGGTAAATCGTTGCAACGTAGCGCGAATATTAGCCTCGTTGGTAACGTAAACCAGAGCGCCGAAGCCCAGCGAGAAAAAGCCCGCTATGGGGACCAAGGTAAAGAGCAGGCTTGAATTGGCAGTAAGTCGATACGAATCCGGCGGCACCACCGCGAGCAGCATGATCGAGATGACCGCGATGAAGATGAAAATCCAGAATATCAGGACCTGCGTGCAGAGTTTCGAGAGGCCCCTGACAAGCGGGGTTTCGGCTGCTCCGAGCACATAAAAGGCGCCACGCTCGACCTCCAGATGCCTGGCGAAGGCACCGTAGAAACGAGCCGCCACCACACCCTCTGCCGCGGTGAAGAAATAGATGAAGTAACTTATGCACCAAAAGACGATCTCTACCGAATAGACTTCGCCCCGGAGCCCCAGGTCCACCTTGATGTCGACGCCCAGCGTGAAAAGGGCGGCCAGCAGCGACAACAACCCCACGAAGAGCGGGAGGCCAAGGAGCAGGAGGCGGCTGTAGGACTTCTCGAGATCCTGAGTGACTTTCTCTATGTAGGCGGGAGAGGCGTAAGGAAGAATGTCCTTCCTCACCGTCTCGAAAATCTTGGCGGTTGTCGTCACCGACAGATAAATGCCTGCAGCGAAATAAAGAGCGCCCCACGCGAGAAGACTCTTTACCTGCGGCGATTCAGGCGTGGAAGCGGGCGCCAGATGGTCCACCGCAAGCCAAAGGCCGAGATAGATCACCAGCCAGACTGCGGCGACCGCCAGCGGGTTGAAATCCCTGTCCGGTCTCCCGGGTATGAGACGCACACCCATCGAGGCGCCAAGAATCCGCCTCAACGCAAGAATCAGGCGCTCATTCCCGCCCAAGTCATTTCCGGTCTTCTCGGTCACAACTTGGGCTTAACCTAGATCGGGCCTGCACGATAGATTGGCCGATTAGTGCTTGTCGGAAGGGGCGCACAGACTAACGCCCCCCAGTCGCCTCGCGGATCAGGCGGGTTGCCTCGGCGATCGCGGCCGGGGTCTGCATGCGGCCGGCCTGAATCTCGCCGCCCATCTCCAGCAGGCGGCCGCTGATCACCGTGCCGGCCTGGGCCTCCTCGATGATGTCGATCCCGCGGTGCACGCCCTCGACGCGGGTCCATTCGGCGCGGACCGCGGCCCAATAATCGCGGGTCGCGGCCCAATAGGTGTCCGCCGCGGCGACGTTGAACTCGCTGAACGGGCGATAGGTGTTGAGCAGGCTCTCCTGCACGAAGGGCGAGAGCCGGCCGTCGACCAGGCCCATTTTCTCATTGTCCTGCCAGTGGATCCAGCCGCCGTCGGGCGTCGGGCTGTGGCGGTTGATCGAGAGATAGCGGTCGTAGCGCGGGGTGCGGACCGCGTCGCGGCGGGCGAGCGGGCGCCAGGTCCAGTCGCTCTGCCAGCGCATCACGCCGCCGGTATTGGTCCAGCGGCCGAGACCGCCGTAGCGCGGACTGTCGTCCACCTGCCAGACGGTCTGCGACCAGGCGCCGCGGCGGCGGGCGGCGGGGATCGCCTCGGTGCGCCAGCGGTTCGGGCCGGCATAGACGAGCACCGTCTCGGGCTCGTAGGTCCAGTCCTGCCGCCAATGCTTGATCACCATGGGCTGGCCCTCATGCTCGACGACCAGCAGGTGCTGGAGGCTGATGAAGCGGCCGGTGTCGCCGATCACGCGGACGACCTCGTGCCCGCCCGAGCTGGTGGCGTCGCGCGCGGTATAATCGGCCCGCCAGGAGGTGGTCTCGCGCATGTCGAAGCGGACCCGGAAGGTCCCGGCCATGCCGAGGATCGCGCGGCGGCTCGCCTCGAAATCGGCGGGCTGGTCGATCGGGCCGGACGCGGCGGGGGCCGCCGGCGCGGGCTGGGCGAGCGCGGGCGCCGGCGCGAGCGCGGCGGCGGCCAGGAGCAGCAGGTTGACGGGTTTCATAGCCTCTTCCCTTTTGTTTGACGCATGTAGCAGAATCAGTGCAGCCGGTCTTGTGTCGGAGCGGGTCTCAGGGCGCGGGCGCGGCGGCGAGCGTCGCCCGCAGCGCCTCGGCCTGGCGGCGGACCCAGATCGTGACCTCGTCGCTCGGCAGCAGGCCGCGCCGGTCGGCGGTGTAGGTGAAGCCCTCCAGCACCCGGCCATAGGGGCCGAAGCCGGAGACCCGATAGGGGATGACGATCAGGCCGCCGCCATTCGCGGTCGCCTCGGTGGCGATGGCGCGGATGCGGGCCTCGGAGACCCGGCGCTTCTCCGGCCAATCCTCGCGCAGGGTCTCCACGACCACGTTGCGGAACGGGCCGACGGCGCGGATCGCCTCGGCGCGGGCGCCGATCTGGCGGAGCCAGCGCGCATTCTCCGCATCGTCGCCCGGGCCGTGGGCGAGGACGAGCACGGTCTCGCGCGCCGGCGCCTGGCTCAGCGCCCGCACCCGCTTGGCGAGCACCGCGCCCATCTCCTCGGCGTCGGCGAGGCCGTCGGCGCTGAGCGCGAAGCGGGAACGGCTCTCGATCCGCCAGACCGCCACATCGTGACTCGCATGCGCGCCCCGATCCTCGTTCGGATTGGGCGCCGGGCGGGGCGGGGCGCCCGGGCGGAGGCCGAGAATCTGCTCGGTCCGTTCCCGGAAGCTGTCGCCGCTGACGAACAGGCGGACGACGGCGATGCGGCGGACGCCGCGCGCCTCGAGCCGCTGCACCGCCTCCTGCATCCGCTCCGGATCGGCCATGCCGAAGGCGGCCTCGACCGGCACCTCGCGACCGAGCGGGGCGAGCATCTGCGTCACGTCCGCATTCCAGGCCTCGCCGCCGCCATGGGCCATGACGAGGATGCCGAAATCGCTCGCCGGCGCTCCCTGCCCCGGCTGGGCGGCGCGGGCGGGCATGGCGCCCAGCAGGAGCAAGGCGGCGAGGAACGAGCCGAGCAGGCGATGCATCATCGCCGCCCTCAGAACCGCACGCTGAGCGAGACGCGGCCGTTGCGGCCCGGCTGCGTGTAGGCGTCGATCACCGTCGAGGTGGCGGCGAGCCCGGCCACGTCGCCCCAATAGGCATAGGTCTCGTCGGTGATGTTGAAGATGCCGGCGCGCAGGGTGAAATTCTCGCTGATCCGCCAGAAGGCGGTGGCGTCGAGAATGGTCGCCGCCTCGGGCCGGAAGCAGGCCGCGGCGCAGATGCCGACCGTGTCGTCCAGATCCTTGCGGGCGGTGGCGGTGAGGTAGAGCTGGGCGCCGAAGCGGCCGCCCGGATCGCGCCAGCCCGCGCCGAGCACCACCTTCAGCGGATCGATGCTGGACAAGGGCGATTCGGTGCCGGTGAGCGGATCGACGACGTCGCCCGAGGCATAAGCGAAGGCGACGTCCGCGTTGAAGCCGCTCGGGAAGTTGAGGCTGGCGCGGCCCTCGATGCCATGGATCTTGACCCGGTCCAGATTGATGAACTGGTAGATGGCCGGATCGGCCGGGGTGAAGCTGCCCGCCACGACCTCCTGGCTGATGAAGTCCCTGTAGCGGCCGGTGAAGGCGGTGAGCGAGGCCGAGGCGATCGGCCCCTGGTAGCGCAGGCCCGCCTCCCAGGTCTCGCTCCGCTCCGGGCCGAGGTCCGGATTGGGAATGGAGGTGTAGCCAAAGCCCAGGTTCGAGAAGAACTGGTTCACCTGGCTCGGCTCCGGCGCCTTGAAGCCCTGCGCGTAATTTCCGTAGACGCTGAAGCCGCTGTCGCCGATGCGGACCACCGCGCCGAAGCGCGGCGTGACCCGCGAGCTGGACTGGTCGGCGCCTTGGAAGGCCGGCAGCAGGGGATCATTGGTCGCGTTCAGGCTGTAATGGTCGAAGCGCAGCGCCGGGTGCAGGGTGACGTGGCCGCCCGCGAGCGTGATCTCGTCGCCGACGAACAGGCCGGCGCGGGTGAAGTCCGTGGCCGGGAAGGCACGGGTCGGGAAGGTCTCGCCAGCCGGGGGGACGGTGCCGTCGCGCAGGCCCTCCTGGCGGGTGACGCTGATGTCGCCGCCATAGACGAGCTGGTGGCGCAGGCCGCCGGTCTGGAAGGAGGAGCGCGCCTCGGCGCTGGCCCCGTAGACTTCGTTGTCGAAGGTGTTGATGCGGGTGCGATCCGCGGCGGTGTTGCGGTCCTCGAAGGTGAACTGGCGGTTATTGGCCTGCTGCCAGTAGATGGCGACCTGGGCGAAATCGATCGCGCCCTCGCCCGTATAGCGCCAGTCGAGGCTGACCCGGGCCCGGTCGATCGTGTCGCGGGCATAGAGATCGATCACGGCGGTCGCGGGGAGCGGGTTGGGCGCGGCCGGCGGCGTCGTCCGCCCGCTGATCACGTCGGTTTCCACCCGGCTGTCGCCATATTCGCCGGTCAGCCGGAAGCGATGGCCGCCGCCCGCGTCGAGGACGAGCTTGCCGAGGACGGCGTTGGAGCGCGTGTCCAGCGGATTGGCCCGCGTCCGGGTCGCATTGAGCGCGTCGTTCGTGCCCTGATTCTCGAGCTCGTGGCCGTCGCGGCGCGTGTAGCTGATCAGCCCGGAGATGTTGCCGGAACGGCCGGCGACGAGCGCGGTCTCGGAGAATTCGTCGCTGGCGCTGTCATAGGTGACGCGGCCCAGAGCGGCGATGTCATTGTCGCCGCGCATGAGGTCCCCCGGATCGGAGGTGGTAAAGCTGACCGCGCCGGCGAGGCCGTCCGAGCCGTAGAGAGCGGAGGCCGGGCCGCGCAGGATCTCGACCGACTTGACGATGCCGAGATCGACATAGTCGCCGCGGCCGGCCGCCTGCGCGCCGAAGGTGAAGCCGTCCGGCACGCGGATGCCGTCCACCTGGATCAGCACGCGGTTGCCGCCGATGCCGCGGATGCGGAAGCCCGAATTGCCGTCGCGGCCGGTGACGCCGAGCGCGGCGCCGAAGCGGGTCGGCCCGCGCGGCACGGAGACGCCCGGCTCGAAGCGGACGAGATCGCGCGAGTCGGTGGCGAGCTCGTCGGCGATGCGCTGCTCGTCGATCACGGTGACGGTGGCGGGCACCTCCCCGGTCGGGGTGGGCGTGCGGGTCGCGGTGACGGTGATCTGCTGGCCGGGCGTTTCGGCCGAGGCGAGCTGCACGGGCGCCTCCTCGGCGGGCTGGGTCTGGGCCCAGGCGGTTCCGGGCATGGCAACCAAGGCGGTGCCGAGCAGCAGGGTGGCGCGAGTCATCAATTCCCCCGATCTTCTTTGCTAATGCGAATGATTCGCATTCCTATTAGCGAGACCAAGCGGCGGGTCAATCATATCGGGCGCGAAAAATCGTATCAGGCGCTTACGATCGGGGCGCCGGGCGGCGGCGGCCCCGCTCCCGGGGCGCGGCTCCAGACGCTCTCCGGAGGGGCCGCGGCGATGCGCCGCGCGGTGGCCCGGGCGCCCCAGGCGAGGGCGAGCGCGCCGGCGCCCGCGACCAGGTCGACGCCGAGCGCGCCCGGCGAATTCCAGAGGCCGAGGCCCGGCACGAGCACTGCGGCGAGGCTGGTGAGCGGGATGGCGGCGGTCGCGGCGGCGGCGAAGGCCATCAGCCAGGCGACGCTCCGCCCCGGCCCGAAGGCGAAGGCCGCGAGCAGGGCCATTGCGAGCCCGGCATGGAAGAGGCCGCTATGCCAGCCGGCCAGGCCGGTCCAGGCCGCCGGAAACCATTTGGCCGAGGCGATGCTGAGCGAGAGGCCGGCGATGCAGCCGAAGGCGATGCCGGTCGTCGCGCTCGCCATCAGCCGCGAGGCCAGGTCGGCGCGGCGGCCGCTGCCCGCGCGCCGGCGCCGGCTCTCGATCCAGAGCAGATTGCCCGAGTAGAAGAGGAAGGCGCCGCCCAGGCCGAGGAGGAAATAGAACCAGCGCACCGGCGTGCCGCCGAACGTGCCGAAATGCAGCGCGCTGAAGCCGGCGACCATCGCGTTCCAGGCGGTGCCGCGGCGGGGCAGCTCGCTCTCGTCGAGCACCCGGCCGGTGGTGGCCTCGAGCGTCACGCCGGTATTGCGCGCGCTGAGATCGGCGGGATCGCGGCCGGCGACGATCGCGGCGGCGTGAGGCCGGCCGGGCTGGATATAGGTGATCGTCTCCGCCTCGAAGCCCGGCGAGATCGCCCGCACCCGCTCGATCAGAGCGGCGGGCGGGAGCATCGTCGCGCGCCCGTCGGAAGGCTTGCCCGCATCGGCCGGCGCGGGCACGGCGGCGTCGACGATCTCGTCGAGCCGGCCCGCATAGACGAAGCGGTCCTGCAGATTGAGGATGTCGGCGTCGAAGGCGAAGGCCGCGGTCGAGATCGCCATGAACAGGTGGAAGGGCAGACTGACGATGCCCACCACATTGTGCGCGTCGAGCCACATCCGCTTGAGGTTGCGCCCGACGCGCAGCGCGAACAGGTCGCGGACCAGCGACTTGAGGACGATGATCAGCCCGGAGAGGATCGCCACGAAATAGAGCAAGGCGACGACGCCCATGATGGTGAGGCTGGTGTCGCGGTCGATCGGCAGCCCGCCGGCGCGGTGGATGAGATCGACCGAGCGGGCGAGGCGGGAGCTGTAGGGCGGGCCGATGTCGAGCCGGCCGTCCGGCCCGAGGCTCGCGACATATTGCTTGTTCGTCTCTGGATCCCACCAGAAGAAGCGCGGCTCGGCATGGGAGTCGCCGACATAGAGGTGGATCTCCTCCCCCGCCTCCGGGCGCTCGGCGACGATCCGGTCGAGCAGGGCGGGGACGTCGGCGAGCGCGATGGTCGCGCGGGGCGGCTCCGCCCAGGCCGCGAGCGTCCCGGTGAACATGGTGAGCGCGCCGGCATAGAAAGCGACGAAGAGCAGCAGGCCGCAGATCAGGCCGGTCCAGCTGTGGACGCCCTTGTAGAGCTTCACGACCTCCGGACGGATGCGCATCGGGACCGCGATCCTAGAGCCAGGCGCGGCAGGCGACCATCGCTGCGTTCACGAGGATCGCGGCGCCGCCGAGCCAGGCCCAGGCCCGCCAGCCGCTGCGGAACAGGAAGCAGAAGGTGAGAACCAGCATCCAGACCAGGACCACGGCCCACATCGCGACCATATATTTGCCGGGCGCCTCCGGGGCGCCGGGCCCGGCCCAGACGAGCAGGCCAGAGACGCCGATCGCGATGGCGAGGCCGGGCAGCAGACCCGCGAGCGCCTTTGCCAGCCAGTGACGCCCGAGATCGGGCGCATTCATCCCCGGCGGGGCCGGAGCAGAGCGAGATAGGGGAAGAGCGCGAAGGCGAGCATCAGCAGGGTGAGCTGGATGAAGAAGCCGGTCACCGGGCTGGTCATCGTCTGCCAGACCAGCAGGCCGATCAGCAGCGAGACGATCCCCGCCAGCCGCGTCGGCGCGGTGGGGAGCGGCGTCCGCCGCCACGCCTGACGCGGCGCCTGCAAATAGAGAAGCGTGGCGCCGAGCACGGTGAAGGCCAGAGCGGCGAAAGTCATGAGTCGCCATCTATTGCGAGGGATTCGCATTAGCAAGCTGAATCGCGGCGGGAGTCGAAGCGTCACCCTGACTTGTTTCAGGGTCCAGGGTGGCGCGCTCCCATGTCGGCGCCTTGTCTCAACGGTGAGGGTCAGCGCCGCGCTGGATGCTGAAACGAGTTCGGCATGGCGGGACCCCCTGATGCCGCGCTGGAAACCCCCGCCGCCACTCCTTACATCCCCGCCATGGCCTGGGACCTGCGCGGCGCGATGCTCAAGAAGCAGGAGGTCGAATCGGCGCGGCTCGCCGAGTTCGACTATCGCTGGCGCGCGCGGACGATGCGGCTGCTCGCGGCGGCGCTCGATCCGGCTTTGTCGGCGGACGCGATGGCGGCGGAGACCGCGCGGCGGGACGACGCCGCGATCCTCGCCGCGCTCGCCGCGCGCTATCCCGATGCCGACGTCGCCGGCCTGTACGACCGCGCCCGCGCCGAGGCCCGCCGCGCCCTGATCGCGGAGCGCGGCGACCCGACGCCCCACCGCCTCGCCTAGGGCGTGGTGTCGGCGAGGTTGGAACGTAGCCTGGTGTTGGTCTGCCGGTCGTGGATCTCGATATAGACGTAGGAGGGCGGCACGGTACCCGACGGCAGGGCAAACCAGATCGAGCCGAGGTCGTTGGGGCTGCCCAGCGCGCAGAAGCCGTAGAGGCGCCGCCCGTCCTTGTCGAAGAAATCCACCCAGGAGCGCGCGCTGTTCGCGTTGTTGCCGCAGGGCGGCAGCTGCGGCGCCGGCGCGAACATCGCCGCCGGATAGGACGTCTTGTTGTGGACGTCGTAGCGGTAGCGGGTGAAGGCGCCGGACGCGGTCGTATATTCCTCGAGCCCCATCAGATAGAGGACCGGATTGGGCGGCAGCGTCTGCGCGCCCGCCGTGCCGGACAGGGCAAGGGCGGCCGCGAACGGGCCGAACGAAGTCAGCTTCATGTCTCTTCTCCTTCCCGCGCCATGCGTGGGCGCCGCGCTCAGCGCGGCAGGACCGAACCGGTGAACGCGCTCTCGGCCGTATTCCCGTCCAGCAGGTTGTTGCCGTACGAGAGGATCTGGGCGCTGGCGCCGACGGTCAGGGCGAGGCCGTTGGCGAAGAGCGTGCTGTCAGCGACCCGGACCCGGGAGCCTCCGCCCAGGGCGGAAATGCCGGTCGTGATATTGCCGACGAAGGCGCTGCCAGTGACCGTCACCTGGGCATTGTTCGTGGGCTGAACCCGGAGGCCGACCCGGTTTCCGGACACGATGCTGTCGCGGATGAGGACCGTCGAAATCGCGCTGTCGATCGAGATGCCGGCGCTGGTGGCCGCGGCGAAGCCGGAGACGGTGACATTGGTTATCTCGAGCCTGGCGCCGTTGACCAGCCGGATGCCGACCAGGCCGTTGGCCGGCGCGTTGAGCGTCAGATTGCGCAGCACCACGACGACATTGGCGCCGTTGATCACGATGCCGTTGCTCGACGCGGCAAGGATCGAGCCCAAAGTGCCGGCGCAATCGATGGTGATCGACTTGGTGATGGTGACCGCGCCGAAGCCGCCGGGATCGAGGCAGTTGATCTCGCCCCCGGCCGCCGTCTTGCTGATCGCGCCGGCGAAGGTCTTGCAAGGCGCGGTACGCGAACAGGGATTCACGTCGTCCCCGACTCCGGAAACCCAGGTCCGGGTCGCCTGGGCCTGGGCCACGGCGGGCACGAGCAACGGAGAGAAAGCGGCGACGGCAAGCATCGCCCGGCGAAGCATGATCATCTGAGTCCCCCTTTCGCGGCGCTCCAAGCGCCACGCGAGGATGCTGAACCTATCCCCGCTTTTCGTCAACAGTGCGGAAGAAGGCGACGGAAATGGATGACGCGCGCCGCGCCAGTCCCTATCTGGCCCGCCATGTCCGCACCGATCCTCGCTTATGAAAATCTCGGCCTCGTCCAGGGCAATGGCTGGCTGTTCCGCAATCTCGACCTGTTCATCGGGGCGCGGGACCGACTCGCCCTGATCGGGCGCAACGGCGCCGGGAAGACGACCCTGCTCAAATGCCTGGCCGGCCTGGTCGAGACGGACGAGGGCCGGCGCACGATCCAGCCGGGCACCAGGGTCGTGCTCCTGGAGCAGGATCCGCAGCTCGGCGCGTTCGAGACCTTGCGCGACTTCGCTTTGTCCGGGCCGGATGCGCCGGCGCCGCACGAGGTGGACGCGGTCGCCGACCAGATCGGGCTCGATCTCGACCGGCCGGCGGCGACGGCGTCGGGCGGGGAGCGGCGGCGCGCGGCGATCGCCCGCGCCATCGCGATGGACCCGGACGTGCTGCTGCTCGACGAGCCGACGAACCATCTCGATCTCGCCGGGATCGAATGGCTCGAGGACTGGCTGGGCCGCTATACCGGCGCCTTCATCGCGATCAGCCACGACCGCACCTTCCTGACCCGGCTGACCCGCCAGACCTTCTGGCTCGACCGCGGCCTGATCCGCCGCCACGAGGTCGGCTATGGCGGCTTCGAGGCCTGGACCGAGCAGGTCTATGCCGAGGAGGCGCGCAACGCCGAGCGGCTCGACGCGAAGCTGAAGCTGGAGCTGCACTGGCTGCAGCGCGGCGTCACCGCGCGGCGGCGGCGCAACCAGGGCCGGCTCGCCAAGCTCAACGAGATGCGGGCGGCGCGGGCGGCGATGCTCGGGCCGGCGGGCACGGCCAAGCTCGCCCTCGAGAATGACGAGGTGAAGACCAAGATGGTGATCGAGGCGGAGAACGTCTCGAAGCGGTTCGGCGAGCGCACGATCATCCGGGATTTCTCGCTCCGCATCCAGCGCGGCGACCGGATCGGCGTGGTCGGGGCGAACGGGGCGGGCAAGACCACTTTGCTCCGCCTGCTGACCGGAGAGATCGAGCCGGACGAAGGCACGGTGACCCGGGCCAAGACCCTGTCCGGCGTGATGATCGACCAGCAGCGCCGCCTGCTCGACCCGGACAAGCGCGTGCGCGACGTGCTCGCCGACGGCGGCGACTGGATCGACGTGCTCGGCACCAAGAAGCATATCCAGGGCTATCTGAAGGAATTCCTGTTCGAGCCGACTTTGGTCGACGCGAAGATCGGCAGCCTGTCGGGCGGGGAACGCTCGCGGCTGCTGCTCGCGCGGGAATTCGCGCGGCGCTCCAATCTGCTGGTGCTGGACGAACCGACCAACGATCTCGACATGGAGACGCTCGACCTGCTGCAGGAGGTGATCGCGGACTATGACGGGACGGTGCTCATCGTCAGCCACGACCGCGACTTTCTCGACCGGACGGTGACGATCACGCTCGGCCTGGACGGGTCCGGCAAGGTGGACATCGTCGCGGGCGGCTATGAGGACTGGCAGAAAAGGCGGGCGCCGCAACGTGCTCCGGCGAAGGCCGGAGCGCAGGGAGGCAATCCCGCAACGCTCCGGCCTTCGCCGGAGCACAAGGTGGCCAGGAAGCTCTCCTACAAGGACCAGCGCGACTATGAGCGGCTCCCCGCCCGGATCGAGGATCTGGACGCGGCGATCGCGCGGGACGAGGCGGCCCTGTCCGACGGCGACCTCTACCTGCGCGACCATGCGCGGTTCGAGGCGCTGACCCGGGCGATCGAGGCCGCGCGCGCGGAACGGGATGCCGCCGAGGAACGGTGGCTGGAGCTGGCGGAGCAGGCCGAGGCGCTCGGCGCCTGAGCCCGCATGATGTGCTCCGGCGAAGGCCGGAGCGTCGCAGGATCTGCGCTGGAAGCGGCCACTGCTCCGGCCTTCGCCGGAGCACATCGGTTATGATGAGCGGCCGGCTTGACCTCTCCCCGCGCCGGGCGCAGCACGTCCGCGCCCTCTGGAGTCCCTGCCCCGATGAAGAAGCTTGTCCTGAGCGCGGCCTTCGCCGCTTCCTTCCTGACGCCGCTCGCCGCCCCCGCTTTGGCCCAGCGCGGCGCCGCCGCGGCGCCCGCGGTCGCACCGCTCAACTATCAGACGCGTACCCTGCCCAACGGCCTGCGCGTCTATTCCATCCGCGACACCGCCACCGCCAACGTCTCGGTCCAGGTCTGGTACGATGTCGGCTCGAAGGACGATCCGCGCGGCCGCTCGGGCTTCGCCCATCTGTTCGAGCATATCATGTTCAAGTCGACGCGGAACATGGTGCCGGAGCAGTTCGACCGGCTGACCGAGGATGTCGGCGGCTTCAACAACGCCTCCACCAACGACGATTACACCAATTATTACGAGGTCGTCCCGGCCAACCACCTGCAGCGCCTGCTCTGGGCGGAGGCGGAACGGATGGGCTCGCTGGTCGTCGAGCCCAGCTTCTTCAACTCCGAGCGGGACGTGGTGAAGGAGGAGCTCAGGAGCCGCGTGCTCGCCCAGCCCTACGGCCGGCTCTTCTACCTCTATCTGCCGATGATCTCCTACGACGTGCATCCCTATGCGCGGCCCGGGATCGGCAGCATCGAGGATCTGGACGCGGCGACGATCGACGACGTGCGCGCCTTCCACGCCACCTATTACCGGCCGGACAATGCGGTGCTCGTCGTCGCCGGCAATTTCGACCAGGCGCAGTTCGACCGCTGGGTGGACCAGTATTTCGGACCGATCCGCCGCCCGACCGCGCCGATCCCGCGCGTCCGGGCCGAGGAGCCGGCGCGCACGCAGCCGCGCCACTATACGGTCTACGAGGCGAACACGCCGCTGCCGGCGGTATTGATCTCCTACCCGGCCCCGCCCGCGACCGACCGGGACGCGGCGGCGATGGAGGTGCTCGACGGCATCCTCTCCACCGGGGAGAGCTCGCGCCTGCACCAGAGCCTGGTCTATCGCGACCAGCTCGCCGCCCAGGCCAGTTCCTTCGTCGACATCAAGCAGGGGCCGGGCAGCCTCGGCGTCTATGCGATCCTGTCGCAGGGGAAGAGCGCCGAGCAGGGCGAGGCCGCCCTGCGCCGCGAGATCGCCCGCTTCCGCGACACGCTGGTCACGGCCGCCGAATTGCAGGAGGCTAAGAACGAATTGCTGACCGCCGCGCTGCGCGGCCGCGAGACGGCGGAGGGCCAGGCCGAGGCGCTGGCGGAGGCGGTGATCGTCGACGGCGACGCCCGCGCCGCCGACCGGCGGCTCGCCGAGATCGCCGCCGTCACCCCGGCCGACATCCAGCGCGTCGCCCGCCGCTGGCTGCGCGACGAGGCGAGCGGCGCCGTCCGCTACCTGCCCGAGGAGATGCGGAACGGCGCGACGGGCGACTCGATCCGCACGCCCGAGACGGTCGCCGCCGCCCCGCTCGCCGTCCCCGCCAATATCGAGATCGTCCAGCCCGCGCCGGAGGGGCAAAGGGTCGCGCCGCCGCCGCCGGGGCCGGAGCTGGTGCCGCCGGTGCCGACGCCGAACGTGCAGGAACTCGCCAACGGGCTGCGCGTGATCACGGTGCGCAACGGCAGGTTGCCGCTCGTCACCGTCTCGCTCGTTTCCACCCAGGGCGTCGCCGAGGATCCCGAAGGCAAGGCCGGCACCGCCACGCTCGCCGCGGCGGTGATGACCGAAGGCACGCGGCGGCGCTCGGCCGAGCAGATCGACCGCGCGGTCGAGGCGCTCGGCTCCTCGCTCGGCAGCAGCTCGGGCTGGGACGGCAGCCAGGTCGGCATCACCGTCCGTACCGGCCAGCTCGACGCGGCGCTCGGCATCATCGCCGACGTGGCCCGCAACGCCACCCTGCCCGGCGCGGAGATCGAGCGGCAGCGGACCAGCGCGATCGACGGCGTGGCCGTGGCGCTGCGCGATCCCGGCGCGGTGGCCGGCATGGCCGCGACGCGGGCGCTCTACGGGACCACGCCCTACGGCGCGAACCCGACCGCGACCTCGCTGCGCGCGATCACCCGCGACGACGTGGTCGCCGCTTATGGCGACACCTGGCAGCCGGGCCATGCCACGCTGATCCTCTCCGGCGACATCGATCCCGCCGAGGCCCGCCGCCTCGCCCAGCGCCATTTCGGCAGCTGGCGCGGCGCCCGCGTGGGGAGCACGCCGGCCAATGCGACCGCGCCGGCCGCGGCGGGCCGGATCGTCGTCATCGACATGCCCGGCGCGGGCCAGGCGGCGGTGGCGGTCGCGCGCAGCACGCTCGCCCGGCAGGATCCGCGCTTCTACCGCGCCCTCGTCGCCAATGCGGTGCTCGGCGGCGGTTACAGCGCCCGGCTGAACCAGGAGATCCGGATCCGGCGCGGCCTCTCCTACGGGGCGGGCAGCGGCATCGAGGCGCGGCGCCATCCGGGTCCCTTCTCCGCCAGCGTGCAGACCCGCAACGACGCCGCCGCCGAGGTGCTCGGCCTGGTGCTCGGCGAGATGCGGCGGCTGGGCGCGGAGCCGATCAGCGTCGCGGAGCTGACCGCGCGACGGGCCTCGCTGACCGGCGATTTCGGCCGCGACATGGAGACGACCGCCGGGACCGCCGGCGTGGTCGCGACCTATGTGATGCGCGGGCTGGGGCCGGACGAGGTCGGGCGCTACCTCCCCTCCGTGCTGGCGGTGACGCCCGCCGAGGCGCAGGGCGCGGCCGCCGAATTGCTCCGGCCCGAGGGCGCCACGGTGGTGATCGTCGGCGAGGCCGCGCAGTTCATCGAGCGCCTGCGGCGGGAGCATCCGGACGTGATCGTGATCCCGCTCGCGGCGCTGAACCTGGACAGCGCAACCTTGCGCGCGCCGGAATAGAAATCGGAATAAAAATAGTCATCCCGGCGGAGGCCGGGACCGATGAACTCGGACCTCGCCGGGAGGGGCGAGATGGCCCCAATTGGCCCTCATGGGACGGTGTTCGTGGGTCCCGGCCTTCGCCGGGATGACTATTTCTACTCTTTAGCTCTTGGCGACGCGCGCTAGCCCCGCCGGGCCTGGGCGAGGCGCTGGCGGATGGCGGTGTTGCTCGGGGCGCCGCGGGCGGCGCGCTGCAGCAAAGCGATGCCTTCGGCGCGGCGGCCGGCCTTGAACAGCAGCCAGCCGAGCGTGTCCGCGGTCGCGGGATTGTCGCGGTCGAGCGACCAGGCGCGGCGGGCGAGCGGCACCGCGGCGGCGAGGTCGCCGCTCTCCGAATAGGCCCAGGCGAGATTGTTGAGCACGGTCGCGTCATTGTCGCCGAGGCGCACGCGCAGCCGCTCGTAAATGCCGATCGCCTCGGGCCAGTTCTCGTCCTGCATCGCCTGGCTGGCGACGAGGATCAGGCCGGGCACGCTGGCCGGATTCTGCTGGATGAAGAGGCTGAGCACATCGGCCGCCTCCTCCCCCTGGTCGGAGCGCTCGAGCGCGCCGATCAGGCGCAGCGCGACCGCCTCGCTGAAGCCGAGATTGGCGGCGCGGCGATATTGGGCGGCGGCGCCGGCAAAGTCGCCGGTCGCGCCGAGCACGTCGCCGACCAGCATATGCACTTCGGGCGCGCCGGGCGTGGCCGCCTGCAGGCGGCGGGCACGGGCGAGCGCCTCGCCGGTCTGGCCGCGGCCGAGCAAAGCCGAGGCGTAACGGAGCTGGGCCGGGCCGTCGTCCGCATTCTGCTCGGCGGCGGCGCGCACCGCCGCGAACTCGCCGTCGCCGAGCGGATCGAGCGCGGCGAGCGCGCCGGGCTGCGGCTGCGCGGCGCGGGCGAGATAGACGGCCGCCTGGTCCTGATCGCCGGTGCGGGAGACCGCCCGGCCGATCAGCGACAGGCTGTAGGCGTCGGCGTCCGGCCGGTCGGCGATCGGGCGCAGGGTCGCGACCACGGCGGCCGGATCGTTCATCCGCCACTGCGCGGCGGCGAGCAGGCGGCGGGCGCGGCGGTTGGTCGGCTGCTGCTGGACGAGGGCGGCGAGGCGGCGCGCGGCCTGCTCCTCATTGCCGGTCTGGAAATCGATCGCGCTGATCAGCAGGATGCCGGCGGGCGTCTCGTCATAGGCGCCGTCGGTGCGGTTCCACAGCCGCTTCGCCAGCTCGAAATCCTGCGCCCGCGCGGCGAGCACCGCCTGCAGATAGAAGGCCCGGCTATGGCCGCCGGTGAGGGTGATGACCTTGCGGGTATCGGCAAGCATGTCGCTCATCCGGCCCATGTCGGCATAAGTGGCGGCGCGCTCCAGCAGGGCGTCGACATTGCCCGGATCGACGTCGAGCGCGCGGGTGAACCAGGGCAAGGCGGCGGCGAGGCCGTATTGGCCGCGGGTCAGCTCGCCGCGCAGGCCGAGCGCGACGGCGTTGCGGGGCCGCGCGGCGACCGCGCGATCCACCGCCTGCAAGGCCCCGGCGACGTCGCCCACGGAGCGGCGGAAGCGGGCGAGATCGGTGAGGACGTCGCTGTCGTTCGGCGCGGCGGCCAAGGCGCGCTCGAAGGCGGTGGTGGCATTGGCGGCATCGCCGAGGCTCATATAGGCGCGGCCGACGATGCGCTGGGCATAGGCCGTATTGGCCCGGCCGGCCCGCGCCGCCTCGCGCAGGGCGCCCTGGGCGTCGCCCTGCAGCAGCCGCGCCTCGGCGAGCAGGGGCGCGGTCTCCTCGACCGTGGCGCCGGACTGGCGGGCGCGCGCGATCTCGCCCTCCGCCGCGGCGCCGTCGCCGAGATAGAGCTGGACGCGGGCCTGCATGATCCGGGCGGGCCGGTTGTTCGGATCCTCCTGCAGCGCGTTCAGCAATTCCACGCGCGCGGTGCGGATGTCGCCGCTCTGGAAGGCGGCCGCGCCGCGCTCATAGGGCGTACCCGCCGGCCCGCCGCAGGCGGCGAGGGTGAGGAGAAGCGCGGCGACGCTCCCCTTGGTCATCCCGGCGAAGGCCGGGACCCATGAACGCCGATGCCGGTGAGGAAGCGACGACGCCTCCGCCTTACCTCCATGAATCGTGTTCATGGGTCCCGGCCTTCGCCGGGATGACTCATGTTTCTCCCTTCGGAGAGGAATCTCCCAGCGGAGAAAAGAGCGCCGGAGGAACGTCACGCCTGCAATCCATATTGCTTGAGCAGATCGTAGAGCGTGGGCCGGCTGATCCCGAGCAATTTCGCGGCGCCCGAGATGTTGCCGTCGGTCTGGGCGAGCGCCTTGCGGATCACCTGGCGGTCGGCGGCCTCGCGCGCGGCCTTGAGGTTGACCGGCAGCGTGTCGCCCTCGGGCGCGGCGAGATCGAGATCCTCGGCGGTGATGAGCCTGCCGTCGGCCATGATCACGGCGCGCTTCAGCCGGTTCTCCAGTTCGCGGACATTGCCGGGCCAGGGCCAATGCTCGATCGCCGCCAGCGCGCCGGGCGCGAAGCCCTTCACCTGCGGGTTCATCTCGCGGGCGAAGCGGGCGAGGAAATGCTTGGCGAGCAGGGGCGCGTCGCCATGCCGCTCGGCGAGCGACGGAATCCGCACCACGATCTCGGCGAGCCGGTAATAGAGATCCTCCCGGAACGTCCCGTCCGCGATCATGGTCTCCAGATTCTGGTGGGTCGCGCAGACGATGCGGGTGTCGACCGGGATCGGCTTGCGGCCGCCGATCCGCTCGATCACCCGCTCCTGCAGGAAGCGCAGCAGTTTCACCTGCAGCGGCAGCGGGATGTCGCCGACCTCGTCGAGGAACAAAGTGCCGCCATGGGCGAGCTCGATCTTGCCCTCGGTGGTCTTGATCGCGCCGGTATAGGCGCCCTTCTCATAGCCGAAGAGCTCGGCCTCCAGCAGATTCTCCGGAATGGCCGCGCAGTTGATCGCGACGAAGCCCCCTGCCCGCCGCCGGCTCGCCTTGTGGACGCCGCGGGCGAGCAATTCCTTGCCGGTGCCGGACGCGCCGAGCAGCATGACGGAGACGTCGGTATTCGCCACCCGCTCGATGGTGCGCGCGACCTTGGCCATTTCCGGCGCGGCGGTGACCATCGTGCCGAGGATGGTCCGCTCGTCGCCGACCTTCTCCTCGAGGCGCTTATTCTCGTCCTCCAGCTCGTGGAGCTGGAAGGCGCGCTTCACGATCAGGCCGAGCTGATCGATGTCGACCGGCTTCTGGTAGAAATCATAGGCGCCGGACGCGATCGCCCGGAGCGCGCTTTCCCGCGCGCCATGGCCCGAGGCGACGATCACCTTGGTCTCCGGCTTCAGCGTCAGGATCGTCTCCAGCGCGGCGAAGCCCTCGCTGACCCCGTCCGGATCGGGCGGCAGGCCCAGATCGAGGGTCACCACGGCGGGCTCGGCCGAGCGCACCAGATCGACCGCCGCGTTGCGATCCGAGGCGACCAGCACCTCATAATCGTCATAGGCCCAGCGCAGCTGGCGCTGCAGCCCCTCATCGTCCTCGACGATCAACAGCCGGGGCTTCACGTGAGCATTCATGCGCGTTTCCGTTCGGGGATGTGAGGCGCCCGGGCGGATTCGACGCCGGGCAGGAAGAGGGTGAACCGGGTGCCGTCGCCGAGCCGGCTTTCGACCTCGAGACGGCCGCCCATGCTCGCGAGCAAGGTCTTGGCCTCATAGGCGCCGACGCCGAAGCCCTGCTCCTTGGTCGAGGCGAAGGGCTGAAAGAGGCGGGTGCGGACGAATTCGGCGGTCATGCCGGCGCCGCGGTCGATCACCTCGATGGCGACGTCGCCGCCGGATTCGAAGGCGCGCAGGACGATCGGCAGATCGGGCTCGGAGGCGTCGATGCCGTTCTGGACGAGATGGGCGATGGCCTGTTCGAGCCCGTTCGGATCGGCCATGGCGACCAGCCCGGCCTCGGAATAGGCGCGGACCGGATGCTGGCGCTGCTTGGCGGCGGCGACGGCGTCGAGGATCGACTGCACCTCCACCGCGCGCGGCGGATCGGATTCGCGCGCCGCGCCGGGCGACAGGCGGGCGAGCAGGTCGTTCATCTTGCGCACCGAGCTTTGCAGGGTCGCGATCATGTCGGCGCGGAATTCGGGATTGTCGGCGTGCCGCTCCGCGTTGCGGGTCACCAGGCTGAGCTGGGAGACCAGGTTCTTGATGTCGTGCAGGATGAACGCGAAGCGCCGGTTGAACTCGTCGAAGCGGCGGGCATCGGCGAGCGCCTGCTGGCCGCGCGCCTCGGCGATGTAGCTCGCGGCCTGGATGCCGGCGGTGCGGAACAGGTCGAAATCCTCCCAGTCCAGCCGGCGGCGGAGGGCGGGATGTTCGAGGATGACGAGCCCGGCGAGCCGGCCCTCATGGCTGAGCGGGATGCCCGCCCAGGCATTGGCCATGGCGGCGAGCCAGTGCGGCACCGGGATCCGCTCCCGGCCCTCGACCAGGGCGCCGTCGCGAAGGGCGGCGAAGTCCAGCACATAGCCGGTCTGCTCGATATGGGAGAGCAGGGCCTCGGCCCCCTCCGCGCTGCCGAGCGGCGCCGTCCCGTGCCAGTTCCAGTGCGCGCCCGCCGACAGCCGGCGATGCTCGTCGACGAGCAGCAGCAGGCCGCCCGGCGCGCCGCCGATATCGGCCAGCGCCTTGACCACGCGCTCCTCCAGCGGCGCCCCGCCCTCGCCGGGCGCCCCGCTCCGGCCGACCGTGTCGGTGAAGCGCAGCCATTCCTGGCGATAATCGTAGCGATGCTCGAACAGGTGCTTGGCGAGGGTGACCCGGAGCCAGGCGCGCAGCTTTGCGGAGGGCAGGAAGATCAGGGCCGACAGGGTCATGCCGAGCACGATCGTGACCTGGCCGATCCGCGCCCAATCCCCGCCGACGATCTCGATCGCCCGGGCGGCGAGCATCATCGTGATGATATAGCCGAGGATGGCGATCACCGAGAGCGACTGGAAGGTCGCGACGCGCGAGATCTGGATCCGCCAGGAGACGTTCCTCAGGCCCATGGCGAAGGGCACGGCGATCAAGGCGAGCAGCACGCCGCGCGCGGCGAAGAGCTCTTCCACCGGGGTGCGGATGAAATAGTCGACCGTGTAGAGATGCAGGTCGATCGCCCACATGATGGCGAGCGCGAGCATCGGGAAGCGCAGGGCCGAGCGGCTGTCCGGCGCGGCCAGGCCGTAAATATTGTGGACGAGGATCAGGGCCCCGGCGGCGATGGTGAGGCCGATGATCTGGCTGGTCGAGGCGAGCGCCTCCAGCACCAGGGGCGCATGATCGAATTGCGGCATCACCCCGCCGATCACGATCTGCAGGCCGATGACGGCGGCGACGGCGGCGAACACCCCCTTCAGCGCATTCTTGCCCTTGTCGCCGCCCGCGCTCGCCATCAGCCCGTACATGAAGGCCAGGAAGGCGAGGTTGCGCCCGCTCTCGGCGAGCTGCGCCATCAGGTTGTAGGGGCCGACCAAAGCGAGGAAGATCGTCCAGACCGACATGGCGGCGAAGGCGGCGAGCAACGGCCGGTTGCGCGGATCGCCGTTCCAGCGGCGCAGCTGGAAGACGGCGAGCGCCCCGTAGAGCGCGGCCGCGGCGACGTGCGCCCACAGGACGACGAAGGCGGTCATCGCGCGCCCGCCCCCTCCGGCCAGAGCACGACCCGCGCGGTCTGCAGCAGGATCAGGACGTCGAGGAACGGGCTGTAATTCTTGGCGTAGTAGAGATCGAATTCGAGCTTCTCGCGCGCATCCTCGATCGAGGCGCCATAGGGATAATTGATCTGCGCCCAGCCGGTGATGCCCGGCTTCACGACGTGGCGCTCCGCATAATAAGGCAGGCGCGCCTCGAGATCGGCGACGAACTGGGGGCGCTCGGGCCGCGGGCCGACGAAGCTCATCTCGCCCTTCAGCACCGACCAGGCCTGGGGCAGTTCGTCGATCCGGGTCTTGCGCAGGAAGCGGCCGACGCGGGTGACGCGCGGATCGTCCTTCTGCGCCCAGACCGCCTTGCCGCCGACCTCGGCGTCCTGGCGCATCGAGCGGATCTTGATGACGTCGAACAGCTGCCCGTAAAGGCCGACGCGGCGCTGCCGGTAGAAAGCGGGGCCCTTGCTCTCCAGCTTCACGGCGAGCGCGGCGCCGAGGATCACCGGCGCGAAGATGACGAGCAGCAGGCTGCTGACGATGATGTCGAAGACCCGCTTGGCCGCGCTCGACAGGCGGCGCCCGGCCGAGAAGCCGTCGGAGAAGATCAGCCAGGAGGGATTGAGGCTGTCGAGATCGACGCGCCCGGTCTCCCGCTCCAGGAAGGTCGAGAAATCGTGGATGGTGACGCCGGTGGTCTTGATCCGGAGCAGATCGTTGAGCGGCAGCGCGTTGCGCCGTTCCTCAAGCGCCAGCACGACCTCGCCGGCGTTCAGCGCGAGCAGATGGTCCGGCAGGCTGGCGATGTCGGCGCGGTTGACCGAGGCCTTCACCGCCGCGGCGCCGTCGTTCATGCCGACGAAGCCGACCGCGGCGAAGCCGGTGCCGCGCTGCCGGCCGAGCGCCTCGATCCGCGCCGCGCGGGCGCCGGCGCCGAGCACCAGCACGCGACGCTTCAGCCGCTCCCCGCCGAGCGTGCCCTTCAGGAAGATGCGGGCGAGGATGAGGCCGAAGACGCCGAACCACATCGCGTAGAACAGGCTGGACCGCCAGAAGCTGACCGGCGGGATGACGAAGAAGATCAGGCTGAGCAGGATGATGCCGAGCGCGATCGCGACCAGCAGCCGGGCGATGGCGAAGCGGATCGACTGCAAGGCGGGCACCGAATAGACCCCGACCGCGACCATCGCCGCCTGCAGCGTGCAGGCGAAGGCGAGCAAATTGGGCAGCCGGTTGGTCTCGTCGTCGCCGCCGCCGAGCTGCCAGAGCCGGAGCGACCAGCCGGCCTCCGCCGCCCCGACCAGCAGCAGGAAATCGACCGCGCCGAGCAGCAGCACCGCGTAAGGCACATAATGTTTGAACAGCCGGATCATGCGCGCAGGGCCCCGCAAGCGGGCGGCGCGAGGGGCGCCGTTTCAGGGGGTGTAAGCTTCTCCGACACGGACACAGTGTCGGATAAATTGACAAAATTTCAGTAAATGCAGTGGCGGATGGACCGCCTCCGCGCCCGGTCTAGACATTCGGCGCATAGACTATAGTCTTTTAGGTCTTTCATCATCTGTTGGCGGGGGCTTTTTATGAAAAAGCTAAACTCTCTTGCTGCAATGCCAGGGGATGTCATCTTGGTAGGGGATGAAACAAAATCGAGCAGATGGATTGTAGCCGGACAAACCATTTTGCGACCTTGGAAGCTTTTCAGGAGAATGCCATTCTCCCACTTTCCTCATGTGATGCTTTGCGTGGCGCCTGGCGTCGTAATACATGCGGATGGGGAGAAGGCCGATGCCGAGGTCCTGCGGAGCGCCTTGGGCGACCTAAAGCCAGGCCTACGCTTCAGGGCGTTCCGATCCAGCAAAGCCTCAAAGGGCTTGGCCTTTTTCAACGCCGTAGCACAGGCGGCACAGCAGTTTATCGGTCAGCGCTATTCCTTTATTTATGGCCGGCGATCAGGATGGCTGGGGCGCCTCGCCCACAGGAATCGGAGCGAGACCCAGCCGTTTTGCTCCGAACTGGTCGCGACGGTTTTCAAGTCGCTGGGCATGCCGATTTCCGACAGGCCGGTAGACCGGGTCCTCCCGATCGATATCGAGCTTGCTTGTACGGGGCCGGACTGGACTGAGGTGACGGATGATTATTATCTGACACCCCTCCCCCCTGAGCTCGGCAGGGCCACGTTTTCCGCCGAAGGGCGGGAGATACCCTTCTCCGAGATTTTCGATGACGAAGAACGTTTCCATCCCGGGTTCGAGGCTGCCGTCGAGCAATTCAGGTTGGTATTCCGAACGGTTGCGACAGCGGCCGAAGCGATGGAGTTGGGGCTCCAGCTCAACACGGCGCGTTTGCAACAGGCGCAACTTCTTTACGATCATCCTCACCCCCTTTTTGAGAATGACGCGACGCTCGCTCGCAGCGCCCTGCACATTCTGCAAACCCCCCCCGGCCTCGGCACGGCAATGTTGCTGTCGACCACAGTGAGCGGCGGTCTTCGAAAGCTCTTCCCCGATGCTCAGCTCGAAAAGCCGTTCGAGGCCCTCCCGAGCCTGTCGGAGATCGAGCAACGGGAGATCGCCATGGACCTGACCGGCGTGAGAGCCTCGTTGCTTACCGCGATCGCGACTATGCGAGTACTTTGCCGGGTCACCAATATTCCCGGCTTCGAGGACGTGGCGCTGGATGGGGTAGACCTCGAGGCTGCAAGGGGCACGATCAAAGCCGTGCCGGCTCTCACCGACGCCGCGTTCAACGAGCTTGGCTCCCATCTTCAACAAATTCGCCAGCTAGGCGGGCCATTCGGCGATGTGGGCGATCTGATGGTCGAGGCGATACGCTTGCAGCGTCTGGTGACCCTGCTGCGCGATGGTGCCTGAGCGGCCTCGGTCCTCGTATCAACCGCAGCGCGGATCTTCTACTACTCGAAAACCCGATCTTTACCTGGCCTCTCTATCCCGGCCCCGATCCCGAGGGAGGCGATGATGGCGGTTTTGTTCCTGGTCCTGCTGCTGTTCTTCGCGGGGCGCGCCTTGCTCTATTTCAGCCGGGGGCAGCTGTTCGCCACCACCTTCGCGGTGCTGGCCTGCCTGCTCTTCGCCGGCGCCCTCTACGCGGACTTCGCGGGCAAGGAGAAGGCCGGGGCGCAGGCGGCGAAACGGTCGGTCTGAGGGCCGGCCCACCGGGCCTGCCGCGCAACCTCGGCGGGCGCCGATCATTTATCCGCTCGGGACCACAAGCGTCAGGAGCGGACCATGAACATCTTCGAATCGATCAACAACGCCATCCTCGGCACCTCGCAGCAGCTCGCCGCCAATGCGGCGCCCGTCAACGTGAAGGCGGTGCTGACCGAGAAGCAAAGGGCGAAGGGCGGCCCGGCGCTGAACTGGAAGACCTCGATCGCCGATCTGATGCGGCTGCTCGACCTCGACCCGAGCCTCGAGAACCGCAAGGCGCTCGCCACCGAGCTCGGCTATACCGGCGCGAAGGACGGCAGCGCCGAGATGAACATCTGGCTGCACCGCAAGGTGATGGAAGGGCTGGCGGCCAATGGCGGCCAGGTGCCCGCGGCCATGGCGGACTGAAGCCGCAAAAAAGGGGCCGCGGCCAGGACGGTCGCGGCCCCTTTCGAATGTCGGCGCGGCGCTATTGCTGGGGCTTGCCGCCGTCGTCCTGCTGCTGCTGCTGTTTGTCGAAGCCGGGCTTGTCGGCATAATCGTCGCCGCCCTGATCCTGGCCCTTGTCGAACTTGCCGCCGTCGTCCTGCTGCTGCTGCTTGTCGAAGCCGCCCTGGTCCTGGCCGCCGCTGCCCTGTCCCTTGTCGAAGTCGCCCATGATCTGGTCCTTTCGATTACGCTTCGGCGGCACCGGCCGCCGTTCGGTGCCAGCAAAACCCCCATGCGGTTCGATGCGTTCCCGCCGCGGCCGAACGGTCCGGCGCATCCGCGCCGCGGACCGGCTCAGGCGGCGCCTTGCACCATGGGCGCGACCGCGCCGATCAGGATGTCGAGATTGAGCGCGGCCAGGATGAGCAGGCTGGCTCGCTTCGAGCGGACCAGCAGCAGGGCGACCAGCAAGGGCAGGAAGAGCAGGCTGAGGACCGTGTCCAGCGTCGTCGACTGGCGGCTCGGGGTCTCGACCGAATGGCCGGTGAAGACCAGCGCGACGACGAAGGCGAACATGGCGAGGTTGGCGATCAGCATCCCGCCGGCGACGATCCGCCGCACCTTCATGTAGGCCATTCGTCGGGCGCGTCCGGGAAGACGAAGGTCGAGCAGAGGAAATAGGTGCCGACCACGCCGAGCACCGAGAGCAGCGAGAAATAGGTGAAGGGGATGGCGTGGCGCAGCTCCCAGGCGACGATGTAGAACTGGGTCTGGTCCATGATGACGAGCGCGCCGAGCAAGGGCACGAGCCAGCCGATCCGGATTTCGGCATGGACGCGGCCGACGCCCGCGGTCACCCGCCAGGCGTCGGCGAAGCCGGTGAGAATGCCGCTGATGCCCAGCCCCAGGACGAGGCCGAACAGCGAATAGATCATCGTCGTCGCTTCCACCCGCCACTCCGCGCTTGTGGGACGCCCTTTTTATCGCGACGGCGGCGGCCCGTCGATCCGGCCGCGGCATTGACCCCGGGCGAAGCTGTCCTATCTGGAGGGCGCGAGGCCACGTCCTCCCCCAGTTTTTGGGTCCAAGCCCGGGACGGCCCGGCAACCCGTCGGAGGTTGCCATGCCCTGGATCATTCTCATTCTCGCCGGTCTGCTCGAAATCGTCTGGGCCTTTTCGATGAAGCAATCGGCGGGTTTCACCCGCCTGACGCCGTCGCTCGTCACGCTCGCGGCGATGATCGCGAGCTTCGCCTTGCTGTCCTGGTCGATGCGGGTGCTGCCGCTCGGCACCGCCTACACGATCTGGACCGGGATCGGCGCGGTCGGCGCCTTCCTGGCCGGCATCGTCTGGCTCGGCGAGGCGGCCAGCGCGGCGCGGATCATGGCGGCCCTGCTGATCGTGGCGGGACTGGTGCTGATGAAGCTGTCCAGCCCCGCCTGAACCGCCAATAACCACCGTTTCGGACCAGAAAACAGGGTCTTGAACCCTAAATGGGAATGGAAGAATGTCTGCCCGGCTCACGATTCGTGAGCAGGGGGGAATATATAATGAAGAAGATCATGACGGCGGCGATCATCGCCGCTCTGACGAGTTCGTCCGCCTTCGCGCAGGCCGTGCCGGAAGCGACGCCGGCGGCCGCCGAAGTTCAGACCGCGTCTGCCGCGCAAGTGCCGGCGGCCAGCGCCGCGCTCACCGCGCTGACGCTCGCCGCGGGGACGCCGATCACCCTGGCCGTGGCCCGGGAGGCGAACAGCAGCACGCACCGCGCCGGCGACACGATCGAGCTGACCGTGCTGAACGACGTCCGGATCGGCGACACGATCGTCATTCCGCGCGGCACGCCGGCGGTCGGCGAGATCACCTGGCGGACCGGCAAGGGCGCGTTTGGCAAGTCCGGCAAGCTGGAATTCTCGCTGCGCCACATCAACCTGGGCGGCCAGCATATCCCGGTCACCGGCGACTATCGCCAGGAGGGCGAGGGCAATACGGTCGCGACCGGCGTCGGCATCATCGCCGT
Organism: Allosphingosinicella sp.; assembly: GCA_035502235.1. Classification (GTDB taxonomy): domain Bacteria; phylum Pseudomonadota; class Alphaproteobacteria; order Sphingomonadales; family Sphingomonadaceae; genus Allosphingosinicella. Next base: position 5,852 of record DATJUQ010000049.1, on the reverse strand, counting down.
CGGCGTGTTCGCGGGCTTCATCACCGGCAAGCGCGCCCGGCTCCCGGTCGGCCGCGAACTGATGTCGCAGCTCGCCCAGCCCGTCGAGTTCACCGCCGATGGCCGCCTGGCGTCGAGCTATAACTGGCAGGCCGCGGTGGCAGCGGCGGATGCGCGCACCCCGCTCGGCCAGTGCCGGGCGCAGGCCGCGTCGCTCACCGACCAGCGCCGGCGCGAGCGCGCGCAGCGGGAATGCTTCCGCGAGCGCCTGGACTGATGAAAAGGCGGCGGGGCTCCGGCCTCGCCGCCCGGCAGGTTCAGCCGGCTTCCACGATCCGGCCGCAGCCGGCGCCCGGCTCGACGCTCAGCCAAGTGTGGGCATAGGCCGTGACATAGCCCCATTGCCGGCGCGAACCGTCGCGGCAGCGGAGCTCGATCGTGCCTTCCAGGCCGGGCATCGCATAGAAGAGGCCGCCGGGCAGCCGGTGCAGCGCCTGAACCTCGCCGCCGCTCGTGACGATCGCGGCGGCGACGACCTGCCCGTTCCGGTCGATGACGATGGCCGAGCCGAGGATCCAGAAGAGCAGGCCGGCGAGGAGCATGGCGATGGCCGCCGCGCCCAGCCACCGGCCGATCCGCATGGCGCGGTCGGAGATCATGCGCGGCGCGCGGCCGGAGCGACAGGGTCAGCCATCTCCGCCTGATCGCAGGGACGCGTGCAGCCCTGATCCGGCCCCGGTGGAGAAACCATGCAGGATGCGGAGGCGCGCGTTCAGCCCGGCTTGCGGGCGATGTCGACCGCGCCGATCTTCCGCCCGGCCGCGCTGTCCGCGATCAGGGTGGCGAGGCGCCTGGCGCGCGTCTCCGGTTTCTTCGCGCTGGTGACCCAGTTGAGGCAGATCTTGCGATAGCCGGGCGGCCGTCTTTCCCAATCGGCCCAGGCGGCCTCGTCCTTCCTGAACAAAGCGGTCTCGGCCGGGGTGAATTCGGCGAGCGGCCGTTCATAAGCGTAGACGCCGCCGCGGGCCGTATCGTCCTGATAGGCGCGGACGCCGGCCTCCGTCATCCTGCCCTCGGCGGTGAGCGCGGCGAAGCGCGCGACATTGACCTTCGACCAGATGCTGCCCTTGCGCCGCGGGGTGAAGCGGATGCGGTAGCTTTCGTCGTCGATCCGGTGGCGGACGCCGTCGATCCAGCCGAAGCAGAGCGCCTCGTCGCGCGCCTCGGGCCAGGTGATGGAGGGCTGGCCGGTCGCCTTCTTGCGGAAGCCGACGCTGAGCTCCGGGGCGGTCGCGGCATGGGTTTCGAGCCAGGCGCGGAAGCTTGGGGCGTCCGGGAAATAGGTGGGGGTGGTCATGGGGGCAGCTTTCAGTCCGCGGGCCGCGGCGACGGGCTCCTGTCCTTGCGCTTGTGCGCCAGGTCCTTCTTCCAGCCACGTGTACGCCACCACATGATCAGGCCGGTGACGGCGAGGATCGCGGGGATGATGCCGCCGATGAAGATCACGATCTGCCAGAACAGGCCCATGCCGGTGCCGTCGTGCAGGCGGCGCATCAGGCGGGCGGTGGTCTCCGGGCGGGGCGGACGCGGCGGGGCGACCTCCCCGTTCGTGTCGTTGACCGAGACCTCGGCCGGGCCGCCCTCTCGGGCGAAGGCGATCTTCCAGTCGCTGGTCTGATCGGTCGGCCAGGTGACCGAGACGAGCCGGCCGCCGCCGCTTGCCGGCGTGGCCGCGGCCAATGCGGCTTCGGGGCTCAGCGCGGTCTGGACGAGCGGGCGCGCGCGCATCGCCCGGGCCCGGTCCGGCGGCGCCTCCTGCCTGCCCTTCGCCTTGGCCTCGGCGGCCGGCGGCGGCTGATTGCCGCCGAAGACGCCCGGGAAGCTGATCCAGAAGCCGGTGAAGCTCAGCATGGCGAGCGGCACCATGATCCAGAAGCCGAGCAGGTGATGGAGATTGGCGTTGGTCGTCTCCTGCCGTTTCCAGCGGAAGCCGCGCCGCACGCTGCCCGTGACCGGCCACCAGAGCCAGATGCCCGTGAGGCAGGAGACGAACATGAACACGCCGACCCAGCCGACGATCTGGCGGCCCGTACCCGGAACCATGAGCGAGCCGTGGAGGACGTGCATGACCTGGACGAGACCGGCCTGCGAGGAGGCGCTGTCCAGCACCGCGCCCGTGCCCGGATCGAGCCAGACATTGGTGCGGGCCGGGCGGCCCTCGCCGGGCTGCGGCCGGGTGCCGACGACCGTGACCGGCCCCTCCCCGCCTTCCGGATAGCGGATCTGCGCGACCGCGCCGCCCCGTGCCGCCCCGGCTATGACGGGCCGCGCCGCCGCGGCATATTGCGCCGGCGTGAGCCGCGCCTCGCCGGTGGAGACGGCGTAACGCTGCGGATTGACCTGCTCGTCCAGCCAGTCGTGCCAGACCAGGGCGGAGCCGGTGAGCGAGATCGGGACGATCAGGACGGCGAGCAGGATGCCGATCCATTTGTGGACGGACAGCCAGACCTTCCTCAGGCGCATCGTGGCCGACTGCGACATGCCCACCTCCTCCTCGACGCTCCCTGCGTAGAGGGTCGTCCGGGCCCATAGCAATATGAGCGCGCGAAAAACTGTTGCGAACGGTTCGCAACAATCTTGCAAGCGCAACGCATTCGCTCTAGGCGATTCGCGATGACCGACGCCTCGCGGCCGGCTCCGGCCGCCACTCCCAAGCACCGCCGCGCCTATTGGCTGAAGCAGCTGCACCGCTGGCACTGGATCAGCTCGGCCATCTCCCTGATCGGCCTGCTGCTGTTCACGATCACCGGCATCACCCTGAACCATGCCGCGGAGATCACCGCCGAGCCGCAGGTGAACGAGCGGCGGCTGACCTTGCCCGCGCCCCTGCTGGCCCAGGTCGCCGCCGACGAGGCGCCGGACACGACCAAGCCGCTGCCGGCGCCGGTCGCGGAATGGGTGGAGCGCGAGCTCGGCGTCGCCGCGCGCGGCAATGCCGAATGGTCGCCCGAGGAGATCAACCTGCCCTTGCCCCGGCCGGGCGGCGACGGCTTCGTCACCATCGACCGCACCGACGGCACCGTCGTCAACGAAATCACCTGGCGCGGCTGGATCGCCTATCTCAACGACCTCCACAAGGGCCGCAACACCGGCACGGTCTGGAAGTGGTTCATCGACATCTTCGCGATCGCCAGCCTGGTCTTCGCGCTGACCGGCCTCGTCCTGCTCTACCTGCACAGCAAGAAGCGCCGCTCGACCTGGCCGCTGGTCGGCTTCGGCCTGCTGGTGCCGCTGATTCTCGCCATCATCTTCATCCACTGAGGGACCGCCATGACCAACGCCTACAGATTGCTGTTCGGATTGCCCGCGGCGGGCCTCGCCGCCGGCTGGGCCCTGCCCGCCGCCGCCGCGCCGGGGATCGACATCACGGTGACGATCCCGCGGCTCAGCGTCGCCGAATATCACCGGCCCTATGTCGCGATCTGGATCGAGCAGGCGGGCAACGCCAATGTCCGCAACCTCGCCGTCTGGTACGACCATGACAATCGCGAGGGCACGACCTGGCTGCGCGACATGCGCACCTGGTGGCGCAAGACCGGGCGGACGCTGCGCATGCCCGTCGCCGGCATCACCGGCGCCACCCGCGCGCCCGGGGCGCAGCGCCAGTCCTTCAACATCAACGGGCTCGCGCCCGGCCGCTACGAACTGGTGGTCGAGGCGGCGCGCGAGGTCGGCGGCCGCGAGGTCGTCCGCCTGCCCTTCCAGTGGCCGGCGACCGGTGCCCAGACCGTCCGCGCCACCGGCCGCACCGAGCTTGGCGCGATCAGCGCCGTCATCCGCCGCTAATCCCAGGGGGACTTCACCATGCGTTTCGGCTTCTCACGCTTCCTCGTCGTTCTGGCCGCCACCGGCCTGCTCGCCACGCCCGCCGCGGCCCACCGCCAGTGGATGCTGCCCTCCTCGACCGTCGTCTCCGGCGACGGCGTCTGGGTGACGGTGGACGCCGCCGTCTCCAACGACCTCTTCTATTTCGAGCACCAGCCGATGCGGCTCGGCAATGTGAAGGCCTGGGCGCCCGACGGCAGCGAATTGCAGCTGCAGAACAGTTCGACCGGCCGCTATCGCAGCACCTTCGACCTGCAGCTGAACCAGCGCGGCACCTATCGCGTTGCCAATGTCGGCACCGGCATCGGCGGCACGTTCAAGGTCGGCACCGAGGAACGGCGCCTGCCGCGCGGCACCACCGCCGAGCAGCTCGCCACCGCCATCCCGACCGACGCGACCGACGTCCGCATCTCCGAGAGCCAGAATCGCGTCGAATTCTTCGTGACCTCCGGCGAGCCGACCACGACCGTGCTGGCGCCGACCAATCGCGGGCTCGAGATGGTGCCGGTCACCCATCCGAACGACCTGGTGGTCGGCGAGGCCGCGCGCTTCCGCTTCCTCATCGACGGCCGCCCCGCGGCCAATATCGAGGTGCACGTCGTCGAGGGCGGGATCCGCTATCGCGACCAGCTGAACGACCGGACGCTGCGCACCGACGCCAATGGCGAGCTCAGCGTCGACTGGCCGAATCCGGGCTTCTACTGGCTGAACGCCGAGGCGAGCGACACCAATACCAGCACGCCGCGCGCGACCCAGCGGCGGCTGAACTATGTGGCGACCCTGGAGGTCATGCCCTCCTGACCGGGACACCGCCCGACGGGGGCGAACCCCGCATCCTGATCCCGCCCCTGCTCTCGCCCGCCGCCTTTCGCGCGCGGGCGGCGGGGGCGGCGGTCGAGACCATGAGCGGCCCGACCATGGGCACGAGCTGGCGCGTCACCTGGGCCGCGCCCGGGGCCGATCGCGCCGGCCTCGACGCGGCGGTCGCGGAGGAGCTCGCCACGATCATCGCCCAGATGAGCCAGTGGGAGCCGCAGTCCGCGCTCAGCCGCTTCAACCGCGCGCCGGCCGGCAGCTGGCACAATCTGGACTGGCAATTCTTCCGCGTCCTGGAGGCGGCGCTGGGCGTCGCGCGCGACAGCGGGGGCGCCTTCGATCCCGGGCTCGGCGCGCTGGTCGACGCCTGGGGCTTCGGCCCCTCCCCCGCCACCGGCGGTGCGCCGACGGCGGCGCGCGTCGAAACGCTGCGTTCGGCCTGCGGTGCCTGGCGCGGGATCGAGACCGACCAGGGGGCGCGGCGGGCGCTGCAGCCCGGCGGGGTCGCGCTGGACTTTTCCGGGATCGCCAAGGGATTCGCGGTCGACCGCCTCGCCGAGCGGCTGCGCCAGGCGGGGATCGTGCATTTCCTCGCCGAGATCGGCGGCGAACTGGTCGGCGCGGGCATCCAGCCGGACGGCCAGCCCTGGTGGGTGGATGTCGAGCGCCCGCCCGGCGCGCGCCTGGCGCCGCTGCGGATCGCGCTGCACGGCCTCGCCGTCGCCACCTCGGGCGACTATCGCCGCTGGTTCGCGGCCGACGGCGTCCGCCAGGCCCACAGCCTGGACCCGCGCACCGGCGCGCCGGCGCGGCACGGCGTCGCATCGGTCACTGTGCTCCACGACAGCTGCATGCTGGCCGACGCGCTGGCGACGGCGATCACCGTGCTGGGGCCGGCGGAGGGGATGGCGTTCGCGGCGGCGCGGGCGCTTGCGGCCTATATGATCGTCCGCGACGGGGACGGATGGCGCGAGCTGCTGTCGCCGGCGCTGGCGGCGATGCTGGACTGAGGTCGGGGCGTTCTAGAGCGAATCGACATTCAGCTTTCTTTCCCTCTCCCCGGTGGGGAGAGGGTAGGGAGAGGGGGCTCGGCCTCCGGAGCCGACTTCGGCCGCAGAGCCCCCTCACCCCAACCCTCTCCCCCCAAGGGGAGAGGGGGCTGATGCTGTCCC
>DATJUQ010000048.1:0-14196 GCA_035502235.1 Allosphingosinicella sp. | reverse complement strand
GCGCATGGTCCCCCTCCCCGTCCCGGGGAGGATTTATGAGGCGCACATAGGCTTGCCGCAGCGCTTGTTCAAACCCTCCCAGAGCGTTAGGCCGCGCGCCAGAACAGGAGACCCGACATGTCCGAGCTTGGCCTCGATTTCGAACTGGGCGAGATGGCCGATACGATCCGCGACACGACGCAGCGTTTCGCGGCGGACCGGATCGCGCCGCTGGCGGCGAAGATCGACGAGGAGGACTGGTTCCCGACCGATCTGTGGCCGGAAATGGGGGCGCTCGGGCTGCACGGCATCACGGTGAGCGAGGAGGATGGCGGGCTCGGGCTCGGCTATCTGGAGCATGTCGTGGCGCAGGAGGAGGTGGCGCGGGCCTCGGCCTCGATCGGCCTTTCCTATGGCGCGCATTCGAACCTGTGCGTGAACCAGATCAGGCGCTGGGCGAATGCGGAGCAGAAGGCGAAATATCTGCCCAAGCTGATCTCGGGCGAGCATGTCGGGAGCCTCGCCATGTCCGAGGCCGGGGCGGGCTCGGACGTGGTGTCGATGAAGCTGAAGGCCGAGCAGGTGGCCGGCGGCTACCGGCTGAACGGGACGAAATTCTGGATCACCAACGCGGCCTATGCGGAGACCCTGGTCGTCTATGCGAAGACGGGCGAGGGCTCGAAGGGGATCACCACCTTCATCATCGAGAAGGGGATGGAGGGCTTCGGCATCGGCCAGAAGCTCGACAAGATGGGGATGCGCGGGAGCCCGACGGCGGAATTGCTGTTCGACGATTGCTTCGTGCCGGACGAGAATGTGATGGGGCCGGTCAATGGCGGCGTCGGCGTGCTGATGTCGGGGCTCGATTACGAGCGGACGGTGCTCGCGGGGATCCAGCTCGGGATCATGCAGGCCTGCCTGGACGTGGTGCTGCCGTTCGTGCGGGAGCGCAAGCAGTTCGGCAAGCCGATCGGCGCGTTCCAGCTGATGCAGGCGAAGGTGGCGGACATGTATGTCGCGCTCAATTCGGCGCGGGCCTATGTCTATCAGGTCGCGCGGGCGTGCGACGCGGGCAAGACGACGCGGTTCGATGCGGCGGGGGCGATTTTGCTGGCGAGCGAGAATGCAGTGAAGGTCGCCGGGGAGGCGATCCAGGCGCTGGGCGGGGCCGGCTATACGAAGGACTGGCCGGTGGAGCGCTATTTCCGGGACGCGAAACTGCTCGATATCGGCGCGGGGACGAACGAGATCAGGCGGATGCTGATCGGGCGGGAGCTGATCGGGGCCTGAGCCGCTCGGGAGGGACACGTACTTTTCGGCACGAAAAGTACGTGTCCCCTTTTCGCTACCAGATGCGCACCCGCTGCGCGGGGCTGAGGTACAGGCGCTGGCCACTGGTTACGTTGAACGCCGCGTACCAGGCGTCGAGGTTGCGGACCGTCTCCGCACGATACCGTCCCGGGGCGTGTTCGTTGTTCGCGATGAGGCCGCGCAGGGCGGCGTCGCGCGTGGTTTCGCGGCGGCTCTGGGCGTAGGCGAGGAAGAAGCGCTGGTCGCCGGTCAGGCCCGCGATCACCGGCGCCTCGCGGCCGTTCAGGGAGGCGCGATAGGCGTCGTAGGCGGCGGCGAGGCCGGCCAGGTCGGCGATATTCTCGCCGAGGGTGAGCTGGCCGTTGACGTTGACGCCGGGGAAGGGGCTGTAGCCGTTATACTGGCGGACCAGGGCCTGGCCCTGTTCGCGGAAATGGGCGAGGTCGGCGGGCGTCCACCAGTTGCGCAGGCGGCCCTCGGCGTCGAAGCCGGCGCCGAGATCGTCGAAGCTGTGGCTGATCTCGTGGCCGATCACCGAGCCGATCGCGCCGTAATTGAAGGCGGGATCGGCGGCGGCGTCGTAGAAGGGCGGCTCGAGGATCGCGGCGGGGAAGCTGATCGCATTCTGCAGCGGCATGTTCACCGCGTTCACGGTCTGCGCGTTCATCCACCATTCGCGGCGGTCGACCGGGCGGCCGATTTTGGCGAGCTGATTGCGATATTCGAACTGCTGCGCGCGCCAGGCATTGCCGAAGGCGTCGTCGCGGCGGATCTCCAGCGACGCATAATTGCGCCAGCGATCGGGATGGCCGACGCCGACGACGATGCCCCGCGCCTTGCGGCGCGCCTCGGCGAGCGTCTCGGGCGCCATCCAGGTGATGCGCGACAGGCGGCGGTCGAAGGCGTCGATGATGTTCCGGGTCATCCGCGCGACGTCGGCACGGGCGCGGGCCGGGAAATAGCGGGCGACGTAGAGCCGGCCGACGGCGTCGCCGAGCGCGCCGGACGTCGCCTGCAGCGCGCGGCGTTCGCGCGGCCGCTGGGCCTGCGCGCCCGACAGGACGCGGCCGTAGAAGCTGAAGCGGTGATCGTCGAAGTCGCGCGGCAGCACCGCGGCGTAGCGGCTGGCGGTGTGGAAGAGCAGCCAGTCCTTCCAGACCTCGAGCGGCTGGCTCGCGACCAAAGCGGAGAGGCCGGCGATCGGGCGCGGATGCCAGGCGATGAAGCTTTGCTGGCGCGGCAGCTCGGCGGCGGCGAAGAAGGCGTCCCAGTCGATCCCGGGCGCGCGGCGGGCGAAATCGGCGCGGGTCCAGGTCTCGGCATTGGCCGGCGCCTGCGCGTCCTCGACGCCGACATGGGCGCGGGCGATCTCCTGTTCGAGCGCGAAGATGCGCCGGGCGCGGGGCCCGGCATCGGGCAGGCCGAGCCGCCGCAACATGCCCTCGACATAGCCGATATAGGCGGTGCGGATCAGCCGGCGATGCTCGTCGTCACGGTCGGGGAAATAGGTCTCGCGGTCCGGAATGCCGAGCCCGCCCTGCAGCAGATAGGGCATGGTCCGGGTCGGATCCTGCAGGCCCTGGGTGACGAACAGGCCGAACAGATTCTCCGTCCAGAAATTGGTGGCGTTGAGCGGATCGACGTCGGCGCGCAGGCTGGCGCCGAGCGCGGCGGAGAGGGAGCGGATGTCGGCGATCGCCGCGATGCGCTGCATGTGCGGCCGCAGCGGCGTGAGACCGCGCCGGTCGATCGCGCCCTGATCGAGCCAGGCGGCGTAATAATCGGCGATGCGGCGCTGGTCGGTGCCCGCGCGCGGTCGGGCGCGGCCGGCGCCGGCGATCAGCTCGGCATTGCGGCGGTCGACCACCTCCTGCACCTGCTGGAAGGCGCCGAGGCTGGTCCGGTCGGCGGGGATCCGGGTCGCCGCGCGCCAGGCGCCGTTGGCGTAGAGATCGAAAGCGTCGCCCGGAACGACATTGCGGTCGACGCCGGCGAGATCGACGCCGATCTCGGCGCCCGTCGCGGTGACGGGAAGATGGGCGGCGGAGGCGATCGGGATGGACAGGAGGCAGGCGGCGGCAAAGGCGAGGCGACGCATAGGAGTGCAGTCCTTGAGTCGGGGCTGGAAAGGCCGGCCTCATAAGGCTTTTCACAAGACTGTCATAGGGGAGTCAGACAGTCGAAACGCCGTTTTTCCTTAACCTTCGTCAAGGAAGGCCGCGTTTATTTTCTGTTTAATATCATGATGATAACTCCGATTCATGAGCGGTTTCAAAGTTGATCAAAGTAAATATTCCGATCCCCGCCGGCCCGGTTCGGCGGCGATTGCCGACCGCGCGCGCCCCATCGCCGCGGACATTAGTCCGCAACTTTACGGCCGGGTCGCCGCCCATCCGAATTTCATGGGCGAAGCGCGGGCGATCCAGGCGCTCGCCGCCTGCATGGCCGAGCAACCGGCCGAGGTGCTGCCGCGCTTCGTCGCCCTGGCCCGGGAGCTGACCGGCGCCGACTCGGCCGGGCTCAGCCTGCTCGAGACCGAGCCGGCGCCGGGCGTGTTCCGCTGGCGCTGCCTGCATGGCGCGCTCGCGCCGTTCGACGACGCGGTCGTCCCCCGCGACGACAGCCCCTGCGGGATCACGCTGGAACGCAACGCGCCGGTGCTGATGAGCCATCCGGAGCGCCATTACGGCTGGGCGGCCGCGGCCGGCGTGGTCGTGCCCGAAGTGCTGCTCGTGCCGCTCCATGTCGGCGGCGGGGAGCCGCTTGGAACCTTGTGGGTGGTCGCGGCGGGCGAGGGCCATTTCAACCGCGAACATGCGCGGCTGCTGGGCGAATTGTCCTTCTTCGCCGGGATCGCGCTCCGGATGGTGCGCAGCGAGGCGGCGTTGCGCCAGCGGCTGGCGGCGCTGGAGGGGGACGGCGCCTAGAGCGAGGGCGCGCTGGCGGGCGGGTCCCTGGTCCGGACGCCGCCATAGCTGATCGCGCGGAGCAGCCGCTCGAGCGGGCCCATCGTGGCATAATGCAGCCAGATCATGCTGAACGCGGCGGTGAGGAGGCAGATCGCCAGCGCGACCAGCAGCAAGGCGGCCGCGCCGAACGCGCCGACATAGCCCAAGGCATAGAAGAGCAGGGAGGTGAGGGCCGATTGCAGGGTGTAGACGGTGAGCGCCATCCGGCCCATCGCCCGGAAGGGCGGCCGCCAGAACCGGACGCCGCCGCGCACCATGAGCACCAGCCCGGCCACCCAGGCGAGGGTCAAAGCCAGCCGGGCGGGCTGATACCAGCCGGAGCGGAGGATCGACATCAAAGGGTTCATCCGGTGGATATCGAGCTCGAAGCCGGTCCTAGCCTGCCAGGCGAGGTCCACGGCCCTGAGGCCGAGGCCGATCAGCGCGCCGAGCAGCAGCATCAGCCAATAGGTCCGCCGCGACGCGGTCCCGGTCAGGATGCCGGCGCGGTAGAGCGCCATGCCGACGAGCATCCAGGCGAGGCATTCGGCGACCGCGATCCAGCTGTAGATGCCGAGATGGCGGAACGACCAGCCGGCGGCGCTCCAGCCGAACAGGCTGCCCCATTCGGTCCGCTGCCGGATCTCGGCCGCGATCGTCTCGGCCGATGGATGGTTGGCGGCGCGCGCCGCGGCCGCCGCCTCGATCCCGGCCTGTTCGGCGGGGCTCGGCGGCCGGCCTTCGGCGATCGCCCGCTCACCGGCGAGGGCGGCCTGATAGGTCGTGACGTAGCCGCTCGTGTCCCAGGCGCGATGGAGGCTGAGGCAGGCGATCAGGAGCAGCGCCCAGAGCCAGAGCGTCCGGATCTTCGCGGTACGGAAGGCGAGCAAGGCGAGTCCGGCCACGCCATAGGTCCAGAGGATCTCGCCGGGCCACATCAGCACGGCGAAGTGAACGACGCCGATCGCCAGCAAGGCGAGGCAGCGGCGAGTCCAGACGTCGATCGGCGCGGCCTTGCCCCGGGGCCCCTCCGCCGCCCTCAGCATCAGCAGCATGCCGGCGCCGAACAGCAGGGTGAACAGGCCGCGCATCGGCCCTTCGAGCAGCAGCCGCTGGGCGCCCCAGGCGAGCCAGTCGGCATTCCACTCGGCGGGGAAGACGCGGCCCTGGGTGCCCGCCACCGTCCCCATGACGAAGATGTTGACGGCCAGGATCCCGCAGACCGCGACCCCGCGCAGGATGTCGAGCGCCTCGATCCGCTCGGCCGGCCGGACCGGCGCCGGTGCGGCGGTCCCGTCCATGTCTGTCCGCATGCTCCCCTCCCGGGCCGCAGTCGCCAGCCCTTCTTAGCCGAACCGCAGGCGAGGTCCATGTTTCTCGCCAGCCGGGCGGGGGGCCGCTATGCCGGGGCCGATGCCCACGCTCCCTTTCCCCCGCTCCGGCCTGCCCACCCCCGCGCTGGTCCTCGACCGGGCGGCGCTGGCGCGGAATATCGGGCGGATGGCGGCGTTCGCGGCGGCGCGGGGGATCGCGCTCAGGCCGCATGCCAAGACCCACAAGAGCGCGGCGATCGGACGGCTGCAGGTGGCGGCGGGCGCGGCGGGCCTGTGCTGCGCGAAGCTGGGCGAGGCGGAGGCACTGGCGGCGGAGGGGCTGAGCGGGCTGCATCTGACCTCGCCGGTGGTCGCGCCCGGGGCGGTCGCGCGGCTGATCGCGCTGCACCGGCGGAGCGCGGGGCTGTCGGTGGTCGCGGATCATCCGGACAATGTCCGGGCGCTGGCCGCGGCCAATGCGGGCGGCGGGCCGCTGGCGGTGCTGGTCGACGTCGATCCCGGCACCCACCGGACCGGGGTCGCCTCGGCCGAGGCCGCGGTCGCGCTGGCGGGCGAGATTGCGGGCGCGGGGACGCTGCGGCTGGCAGGCGTGCAATATTATTGCGGGTCGCTGCAGCATATCCAGGGCTTCGCCGCGCGGCTGGCCGCGGTCGCCGAGCGGACGGACTATCTGCGGACCGTGCTCGCCGCCTTGCGCGCGGCGGGACACGAGATCGCGCTCGTCACCGGCGGCGGCACGGGCAGCTTCGCGATCGACGCCGAACTGGGCGTGCTGACCGAGCTGCAGGTCGGCTCCTATGTCTTCCTCGACCGCGAATATGGCGATTGCGAGCCCGGGGCGGGCGACGCGCCCCTGTTCGAGCCGGCGCTCTTCCTCGACGCGACCGTGATCAGCGCCAATGCGGCCGGCATGGCGACGGTGGATGCGGGGCTGAAGGCGCTCGCCACCGACGCGGGCCCGCCGGTCGTGGTCGCGGGCGCGCCGGCGGCGAGCCGCTACCTCTTCATGGGCGACGAGCATGGCGCGATCGTCGCGGAGGAGGGCGAACCGCCGGCGCTCGGGGCGCGGGTCACGCTCCAGCCCGGCCATTGCGACCCGACGGTGAACCTGCACGATGCCTATCACCTGCTGGACGGCGAGACGGTGGTGGAGATCTGGCCGGTGACGGCGCGGGGACGCTCGACCTAGATCGGGCGCGCGGGATCGGTTCGGCGCGGGCGACGTTATCCGCTCGCACAGGGGGGCCATGACCGGACCGCAAATCACCACCTTCGCCGTGCTCGGCGGGACGATGCTGCTCTTCATCTGGGGGCGGCTGCGCTACGACATGGTCGCGATCCTTTCGCTGCTCGCGGCGCTGGCGACCGGGATCGTCGCGCCCGCCCGCGCCTTCGAGGGTTTTTCCGACGAGATCGTGATCATCGTCGGCAGCGCGCTGGTCGTCTCCGCCGCGATCGAACGGTCCGGGCTCGTCGAGGCGCTGATCGCGCGGCTCACGCGCGGGGCGAAGCGGCTCGGCGCGCAGATCCTGGTGCTGGCGGGCTCCACCGCCATACTCTCGGCGCTGGTCAAGAATATCGGGGCGCTGGCGATGCTGATGCCCTCGGCGCTCAACCTCGCCCGGCGGACGCACGGCCAGAGCTCCCGCCTGCTCATGCCGATGTCGTTCGCCGCTCTGCTCGGCGGGCTGATCACCCTGGTCGGCACCTCGCCCAACATCATCGTCAGCCGGGTGCGGGAGGATCTGACCGGCCAGCCCTTCGGCATGTTCGACTATGCGCCCGTGGGCCTGGGCCTCACCGTCGTGGGCCTCGCCTTCCTCGCCTTCGGCTACCGGCTGCTGCCCGCGCACCGCCGGCCCGCGCCGACCCTCGGCGAGACGCTGGACATCACGGATTATGCGACCGAGGCGCGGGTCGCGGAGGAATCGGAGGCGGCGGGCGAGACCGTGGCGGCCTTTCTCGAGCGCACCGGTCACGAGGTGCAGATCACCGGCCTGTTCCGCGGCGAGGCGCGCAAGGCGATCCCCTTTCCCGACGCGGTGCTGCGGGCCGGCGACCTGCTGATCCTCGAGGGCGAGCCGGAGGCGCTGGAGCGCGCGATCAGCAAGTCCGGGCTGGAGCTGGAGGGCCATGACCGGGCGGCGGTCGCCGAGACCGCGGAGACCGAGATCGGCGTGATCGAGGCGGTGGTGGAGAGCAATTCCCCGCTCGCCGGGACGACGGCGGCGCGGATGCTGCTGCACGAGAGCCATGGCGTGAACCTGATCGCGGTGTCGCGGCGGGGCGAGCGGCTGACCGAGCGGCTGCGCGACCTCAAATTGCTGCCGGGCGACGTCGTCGTGCTGCAGGGGCCGCTGGCGATCCTGCCCGAGCGGCTGACCGAACTGGGCTGCCTGCCGCTGGCCGAGCGGCGGCTGGCCTTGGGCAATGCGCGGCAGCGCTGGCTGCCCGTGCTGATCCTCGCGACGGCGATGGGCGCGACCGCGGCCGGGCTGGTGCCGGTCGCCATCGCCTTCTTCGCCGCGGCCGGCCTGATGATGCTGACCGGCGCGCTGCCGCCGCGCGAGGCCTACAACCACGTCGAATGGCCGATCCTGATCATGATCGGCGCGCTCATTCCCGTGTCCGACGCGCTGCGCACGACCGGCGGCACCGACCTCATCGCCCACTGGCTCTCCGCGGCGGCGGCCGGGCTGCCGGCCTGGGGCGGCGTGGCCTTGATCATGGCGACCGCGATGGCGGTGACGCCCTTCCTCAACAATGCGGCGACGGTGCTGGTCATGGCGCCGATCGCGGCCGAGTTCGCGGAAGGGCTGGGCTACCGGCCCGAGGCCTTCCTGATGGCCACTGCGGTGGGCGCGGGCTGCGACTTCCTCACCCCGATCGGCCACCAGTGCAACACGTTGGTGATGGGGCCGGGCGGCTACCGGTTCGGCGACTATGCCCGGCTGGGCGCGCCGCTCTCGGCGATCGTCATGCTGGTCGGCGTGCCGCTGATCCTCCTCGTCTGGCCGCTGCGCTGACGCGCCCGGCAGCGGAGAGTTGCCCCCGCCCGTCCCCGTCGCTAGGCGATTTCAAACGCATAAGGGGAGCCGGATGAGCCGCGCGCTGGTGGACGTTCTGCAATATTATGGCGCCGTGGCGGGGGCCGTCGCGGCCCTGCTCGTCAGCCTGGACCTGGGCCGCAAGCCGACCGGCTATGCCTTCGTGATCTTCGTGACCTCGTCCATCGCCCTGATCCTCTGGGGCTTCCTCAGCGAGAGCGCGGAGGGGATCGGGGCGCAGAACGTGATCCTGCTCGCGATCAACCTGATCGGCGTCTACCGCTATTTGATCCGCAAGAAGCCCGTGCCCGGCGAGGCGGCCGCGACATGAGCGGGGCGGACGGCGCGCCGGCGCCGGTCGATCCGCGGGCGGCGCGGCAGAAGGGCTTCCTCGGCTTCGTCGAGCGGGCGGGCAACATGCTGCCCGAGCCGACGATGATCTTCATCTGGCTGATCCTCGCGCTGATGCTGCTCTCGACGCTGGCGGCCTGGCTCGGCTGGTCCGCCTCTTTGCCCTATGCGGGCGAGGAGGCGCCGGAACATGGCGTGCTCGCCAACGGCGTGCTGACCTATGAGGCGACCAGCCTCTTTTCCGAGGACAATATCAGGCGCCTGCTGAGCGAGATGCCGCGCACGATGAGCGGTTTCGCGCCGCTCGGCCTGATCCTCGTCATCATGCTCGGCGCCTCGGTGGCGGAGCGGTCGGGCCTGTTCTCGGCGCTGATCCGCGCCTCGCTGCGCAATGCGCCCAAGGCGATCCTGACCCCGATCGTGGCGATCATCGGCATGGTCTCGCACCATGCCTCCGACGCCGCCTATGTCGTGTTCATCCCGCTCGCGGCGATCGTCTACGCGGCGGCGGGCCGGCATCCCCTGGTCGGCCTCGCCGCGGCGTTCGGCGCGGTCTCGGGCGGCTATGCGGGCAACATCACGCCGGGGCAGATCGACGTGCTCCTGTTCGGCTTCACGCAGGAGGCAGCGCGGATCGTCGAGCCGGGCTGGACGATGAATCCGCTCGGCAATTGGTGGTTCATCCTCTCCATCGTCGTGATCTTCACGCCGGCCATCTGGTTCATCACCGACAAGATCATCGAGCCGCGGCTCGGCAAATGGCTGAGCGAGCCGGACCCGGAGCTGAAGGCCGAGCTGGAGCGCGCCGAACTGACCGCCGAGGAACGGCGCGGGCTGAAGCGGGCCGGGCTGATGGCGCTGGCGATCGTCGGCCTGTTCGCGGCGCTGGCGCTGACCCCCGGCTACACGCCTTTGATCAACGAGAGCGCGCGCGGGACGGCGCAGCTCCAGCCCTTCTACGCCTCGCTGATCGCCGGCTTCTTCCTGCTGTTCGTGACCTGCGGCATCGCCTTCGGCTCCGCGACCGGGACCGTGAAGGGCTATGCCGACGTCACAAGGATGATGCAGGAGGGGATCAGGTCGATCGCCCCCTATATCGTCTTCGTCTTCTTCGCCGCGCATTTCGTGGCGATGTTCAACTGGTCGCGGCTCGGCCCGATCCTGGCGATCAACGGCGCGGAGACGCTGCAGGGGATCGGCCTGCCCGCGCCGCTGCTGCTGGTCAGCGTGCTGCTGCTCTCCTCCTTCCTCGACCTGTTCATCGGCTCGGCCAGCGCCAAGTGGAGCGCGCTCGCGCCCGTGGTGGTGCCGATGTTCATGCTGCTCGGGATCAGCCCGGAAATGACCCAGGCGGCCTATCGGATGGGCGACAGCTACACCAACATCATGACCCCTTTGATGAGCTATTTCCCGCTGATCCTCGCCTTCGCCCGACGATGGGACAACAGTTTCGGGGTCGGCTCGCTGCTCGCCCTGATGCTGCCTTATGCGCTGACCTTCATGGTGCTCGGGATCAGCATGACCATGGCCTGGGTCGCGCTCGACATCCCGCTGGGGCCGGGCGCGCAGGTCTTCTACACGAACCCCGGAGTTGCCACGCCATGAGCGGACCCGTTCTGACCTCCAAGCTCGACCCGGAGTCCGAGGCCTATCGGCGCAACGCGGCGCACAATCGCGGGCTTGCCGAGGAATTGCGTGGGCGGGTCGCCGCGGCGGCGCTGGGCGGCAACGAGAAGTCGCGCGAGCGGCATGTGTCGCGGGGCAAATTGCTGCCGCGCGACCGGGTGGAACGGCTGCTCGATCCGGGGGCGCCCTTCCTCGAGATCGGCCAGCTCGCCGCTTGCGATCTCTATGGCGGCGAGGTGCCCGGGGCGGGGATGATCGCCGGCATCGGACGCGTCTCCGGCCGCGAGACGATGATCGTCTGCAACGACGCCACGGTGAAGGGCGGCACTTATTATCCGATGACGGTGAAGAAGCATCTGCGCGCGCAGGAGATCGCGCTGCAGAACCGGCTGCCGTCCGTCTATCTGGTCGACAGCGGCGGGGCGAACCTGCCGCACCAGGCCGAGGTCTTCCCCGACCGCGAGCATTTCGGGCGGATCTTCTACAACCAGGCGCAGATGTCGGCCGAGGGGCTGGCGCAGATCGCCTGCGTGATGGGGAGCTGCACGGCGGGTGGGGCCTATGTGCCCGCGATGAGCGACGAGAGCGTGATCGTGCGCAACCAGGGGACGATCTTCCTCGGCGGTCCGCCGCTGGTGAAGGCGGCGACGGGGGAGGTGATCTCGGCCGAGGATCTGGGCGGCGGCGACCTGCACGCGCGGCGGAGCGGCGTGGTCGACCATCTCGCCGAGAATGACGAACATGCGCTGACCATCGTGCGCGACATCGTGGGCCGGCTGAACACGGTCAAGGACGTGGACATCGACGTGGCCGAGCCGGTGCCGCCGAAGCTCGATCCGGAGGGGCTGTACGGGGTGATCCCGGACGACGTCCGCACGCCCTACGACGTGCACGAGATCATCGCGCGGATCGTCGACGGCTCGGAATTCCACGAGTTCAAGCCGCTCTACGGCGGCACCCTGGTCTGCGGCTTCGCGCGGATCTGGGGGATGCCGGTGGCGATCCTCGCCAATAACGGCATCCTCTTCTCGGAGAGCGCCGTGAAGGGCGCGCATTTCATCGAGCTGGCCTGCCAGCGGCGGACGCCGCTTCTGTTCCTGCAGAACATCTCCGGCTTCATGGTCGGCGGCAAATATGAGGCGGAGGGGATCGCCAAGCATGGCGCCAAGCTGGTCACCGCGGTGGCGACGGCGAGCGTGCCGAAGATCACCCTGCTGATCGGCGGCAGCTTCGGCGCCGGCAATTACGGCATGTGCGGCCGGGCCTATTCGCCAAGGTTCCTGTTCACCTGGCCGAATTCGCGCATCTCCGTGATGGGCGGCGAGCAAGCGGCGAGCGTGCTGGCGACCGTGCACAAGGATGCCGAAAGCTGGTCGGCGGACGAGGCGGAGGCGTTCAAGGCGCCGATCCGCCAGCGCTACGAGGATGAGGGCAATCCCTATCACGCCACCGCGCGGCTCTGGGATGACGGCGTGATCGATCCGGCGCAGACACGCGACGTGCTGGGTCTAGCCTTTGCGGCGACTTTGAACGCGCCCATTCCGGAGCGGGCGAAGTTCGGCGTGTTCCGGATGTGATGATGCTGAGCCCAATCGAACAGAGAATTGTCGATTGCGTCGAGGAATACGGTTGGTTCGGCCTGAGCGTCTCGCCAGCTGCGGAAAGCGATGACCCTGAAGAGTGGTTCACATATACGATCGGCTTGCCGAAAACGCATGGTTGGCCGGAGATCATTTGCTTTGGCCTTGTCGGAGACGGCGCCCACGGCTTGCTCGCCGACGCGATAGCGGAGTGCGCGGCCAAGGGACTGGATCCGATCCCAGGACTGCTGCTCACCGACGTTATCAGGGGCTATAACGCGCTGCTCGTCGACTGCTCGCACATTCCAGATCACTATTTCGGATCGGCCATTTGGTACGCCCGTCGCGCCGGGACCCCGGTCCCTCCCGCGCGGTTGCAGCTTCTGTGGCCGGATAAAGCCGGCAAATTTCCCGACGATCCCGACTGTTCGGCCGAAGTGCGCGAACTTCAAACGCCGGTTGAGCTTGCCTCGGACGGTCCCCATCCCCCGTGCCGGGGAGGATTTTAAATGACCGCGCCCGGCTATCAGGACCCGCCCCCCGCCTTCGCCTCGCGCGTCGTCCGGCGCCTCCTACTCTGGTTCTACCGGCGGCGGGGGTGGACGGCGACGGGGGCGCCGCCGGCGGACCGGCGCTGCGTGATCATCGCGGCGCCGCACACGTCGAACTGGGACTTCGTCTATTTCCTCGGCCTGACCGACGAACTCGGCATCAAGGCGCATTTCATGGGCAAGAGAAGCCTGTTCCGCTGGCCGATGGGGCGGTTCATGCGGGACATGGGCGGGGTCGCGATCGACCGGTCCGGCAGCCACAATGTGGTCGAGGCGATGATCGCCGAGTTCGGCCGCCGCGGTGAGTTCATGCTGACCATCGCGCCGGAGGGCACGCGCAAGGCCGTCGGGCAGTGGCGGACCGGCTTCTATCATATCGCGATGGGCGCGGGCGTGCCCCTGGTCTGCGGGCTCATGGATTATGGCACGAAGACCGGCGGGCTCGGCCCCGCGATCATGCCGACGGGCGATTACGAGGCCGACATGGCGAAGATCGTCGCTTATTATCGTACGGCGACGCCGCGCCATCCGGAGCGGGCGATCGCCGATTTTTCGGTCATCACCGGAGCGGGGCGGGAATGAGGGCCGGCTGTCGGGCGCGCGCGCTGGCACCGGCGGCGCTGGCGCTCGCGGGGCTCTGGCCGGCGCCGGCCGCGCAGGCGCGGCAGCCGGAGCGGGTCGCGGTGCGCGAATGCGTGCCGGTGCCGGCGCTGATGCTTCGGCCGGATTTCCCGACGGGGCGGTTCACGGCCGGCTCGCCCGAGCATCGGGCGCTGGTGCGGAGCTTCCGCGAGGCCTGGCGGCGGTCCTGCGCGGCGGGCCTGCAGCGCGGCATGGCCTGGACGCGGCTCTATCTGCGCAACGCGCCCGCCGCCAATGTCGCGCAGATCTACGTCGACCCGGAGGCGCAGGGGTGGCTGATCCTCGAAGCGCCGTTCGTCACCGAGGCCGGCGTCGCACGGCCGCCCGAAGCGGCCGATCTGGCCGAGGCGATCTACTGCCATGTCCGGGGGGCGACACCGCGCGAGCAGGAGGAAGACGGCCGATGCCTGCCGGACTGAGGATCGAGCCCATCAACGCGCCCGACGCGCCGGCGCCCGGCGGCGGCTATGCGCAGGCGGTGCGCGTGGCCGGGGCGGAGGCGCTGGTCTTCGTCTCCGGCCAGATCCCCGTCGAGGCGGACGGCGCGGTGCCGGAGGGATTCGGCGCGCAGTGCCGGCTGGTCTGGCGCAATGTCGAGGCGCAGCTGCGGGCGGCGGGGATGGGACTGGCGGACATCGTCAAGGTGACGACCTATCTCTCCGACCGTGCCTATGCGCAGGAGAATAGTGCGATCCGGCAGACGGTGCTGGCGGGCTTGACCCCGGCGCTCACCATCATCATCGCGGGCATCTACGATCCGGCCTGGCTGCTGGAGATCGAGGTGGTCGCGGCGCGAGGCAAAGCATGAGGGCATTGTCGCAAATCCT
>DATJUQ010000047.1:0-79566 GCA_035502235.1 Allosphingosinicella sp. | reverse complement strand
CTTCCTGCTGGTCGGCGTCTTGCTGCTGCCGGCGCTCGGCGTCGGCGGCACCCTCCGGACGATGATCTCCGGCGGCGTCAGCGGCGGCCTGATCGCGCTCGTCTATTTCAACATGTTCGGGAAGCCGGGCGCACGATGAGCCTTGCCCTGATCCTCTCGCTCCTGGCCGTCTTCCTCTCGCTCGGCGTGGTCCTCATGGCCGTCGCGCGGAACAAGCAGAAAGCGACTCGGGAATGACCGCCGCCCGCTTCGGCGCGATCCAGAAATTCCTGCTCGGCTTCGTCCCGGCCGGGCTGCTGCTGATCGCCGCCTCATGGCTGGTCACCGGCGCCGCGCCGGCCGCCTGGACTCTCGCACCGTTCGCTCTGCTGTTCGTCGCCTGGCTCGGGCTGCGCGCGTCGGTGACCGAAGGAAACAAGAATGCTCGCTGACAAGGACCGGATCTTCACCAATCTCTACGGCTTCCAGGACTGGGCGCTGAAGGCGGCGCAGAAGCGCGGTGACTGGGACAAGACCAAAGACCTGATGGCGATCGGCCAGGACGCGATCATCGAGGAGGTGAAGCTGTCCGGCCTGCGCGGCCGCGGCGGCGCCGGCTTCCCGACCGGCATGAAGTGGAGCTTCATGCCCAAGAATCCCGCGCCAGACCGGCCCAATTTCCTCGTCATCAACGCCGACGAATCCGAGCCCGGCTCCTGCAAGGACCGCGAGATCATCCGCCACGATCCGCACAAGCTGATCGAGGGCGCCCTGCTCGCCGGCTATGCGATGCGCGCCCGCGCCGCCTATATCTACATTCGCGGCGAGTTCATCTTCGAGGCGCAGGTGCTCGAGGACGCGGTCGCCGAGGCCTATGCCGCCGGGTTGCTGGGCGCGAATGCCGCCAAATCCGGCTATGATTTCGACGTGTTCGTCCATCGCGGCGCCGGCGCCTATATTTGCGGCGAAGAGACGGCGATGCTGGAGAGTCTGGAGGGCAAGCCCGGCAAGCCGCGCCTGAAGCCGCCTTTCCCGGCCGGCGCGGGCCTCTACGGTTGCCCGACCACGGTCAACAATGTCGAGAGCATCGCGGTCGTCCCGACCATCCTCCGGCGCGGCGGCCTCTGGTTCAAGAGCTTCGGCCGGGAGAAGAACGAGGGCACCAAGCTCTTCCAGATTTCGGGCCATGTGAATTGCCCCTGCGTCGTCGAGGAGGAGATGGGCATTTCCTTCCGCGAGCTGATCGACAAGCATGCCGGCGGCATTCGCGGCGGCTGGGACAATCTGCTGGCGGTGATTCCCGGCGGCTCCTCGGTGCCGCTGGTCCCGGCCGAGCAGATCATCGACGCGCCGATGGATTTCGACGGCCTGAAGGATCTCGGCTCCGGCCTCGGCACCGCCGCCGTCATCGTCATGGACAGGTCCACCGACGTGGTGAAGGCGATCAGCCGCATCTCCTATTTCTACAAGCACGAGAGCTGCGGCCAGTGCACGCCCTGCCGCGAGGGCACGGGCTGGATGTGGCGCGTGATGGAGCGGCTCGTCACCGGCGAGGCCGAATTGCACGAGATCGACATGCTCTGGGACGTGACCAAGCAGGTCGAGGGCCACACGATCTGCGCGCTCGGCGACGCCGCCGCCTGGCCGATTCAGGGGTTGATCCGCCATTATCGGCCCGAGCTGGAGCGGCGGATCGTCGAGCGGCAGGGGGCTCAGCTGGAGGCTGCCGAATGAAGACCTTGCTTTTGTCTATCCTCGCTGCGGTGACCGTGGCGACCGCGATGCCCGCGCCGGTCGTCGCGCAGAACGCCCCGCCGCCCGAGGACAATCCGCTACAGGCCCGCCGCCGCGCCCAGGCGCAGGGCCAGCAGGCGGCGCAGTCCGCCTCGACCCGCGCCGATCTGATCCGCGCCGTCGAGTGCCAGCGCGCCGCCGATGCCGCGCCGCTCGACGCCTTGCTGGCGACCGCGCCTTATTCGGCGCCCGAAGCGAGCGCGGCCGAGGCGCTGGCGCCGTTGCTGCGCCAGTGCAATTCGAATCGCCCCTTCACGACGCCGGTCGCGGCGCTTCGCGGCACGGTCGCCGAAGCCTTGCTCAAGGCCCGTTTCGCCACGGCCCAGGCCGCGCGCACACCGCCGCTCAACGCCAGGCCGCTGCTCGACGTCGCCGCCGCGACCACGCGCACCGACGCGGCGACCCTGGTCACCTCCTACGGCATGGCCGATTGCATGGGCGCCACCCAGGCGGAGCAGGTCCGCGGCCTGCTCGCCACCGATCCCGGCACGCCGGCCGAGGCGACCTATTTCAACGCCACGCTCGCGCCCGTTCTCGGCCGCTGCGCCGCGACTGCCGGCGGCAGCGGCCAGATCAGCGTCGACGCGCGCACCCTGCGCGGTATCCTCGCCGAGGCGCTCTACCGCTGGTCGGTGGTGCAGCGCGACGGCCCGTCCTCGCCTTTGGCGAGGTCTGCGTCCTGAGCATGGCCATGCGCTGGATCCGCCTCGGCCTTGCCGTCCCGCTCTGCCTCGCGGCTCTGCCGGTCGCGGCGCAGCCGCAGATCGGCTCACGGCTCGAGGATCGGCCGGGCGCGGTCAGGGCGCAGCGGAATGACGACCAGGTCACCGCCCGGCGGGTGATGCGCACCTACGCCGCCTGCCTGGTCCGCAATCGTTCCCGGGTGGCCTCGGAAATCTCGGCCGCGACCTATGGCAGCGAAGACCAGTTCCGGCTGATCCGGCGCCATTTGGCGGGGGCGGACGATTGCATGGGCGCGTCCGGACTGTCGATGTCGGTGAATCCCGCCACGCTGTCAGGGGCCCTGGCGGAGGTCGGGCTGGAGACCCGTTACGCGTCGGCCGACCTGGCTCCGGTGACCGCCCTGTCGGACGAGGATATCGGCCGGCTCAACCTGACGCCGCGCAACGGCCAGGAGGATCTCGGCCTCTGCGTCGCCCGCCGCGCCCCGGCGGCGGTGCGCGCCTGGGCGCTGACCGAGCCCGGCTCGCCCGAGGACAATGCGGCCGGACGGCGCGTCGTCCCGGATGTCGGCCCGTGCGTCGTCCAGGGGCAGAGCCTGAACGCCAATCTCGTCGGCCTTCGCGCCATTCTCGCCGCCGGTCTCTACCGCGCGCTAAGTGCCGTCAGGCCCTGACCGGTCCGATGATCCCGGCGCTCCGGAAAAGGCGGGCTTCTCCTCTTGAACCTGAGGGGGGCAAGCGTCTAACGGCATCGCAGGCTGCGGCCCTTTCGGGCCCTATCATGTTTCGAGTTTCCTATGCCCAAGCTTAAAGTCGACGGTGTCGAGATCGAGGTCCCGCAGGGCGCCACCGTGCTCCAGGCCTGCGAGCTTGCGGGCAAGGAGATTCCGCGCTTCTGCTATCACGAGCGGCTCGCCATCGCCGGCAATTGCCGGATGTGTCTGGTCGAGGTGAAGCCTGGGCCGCCCAAGCCCCAGGCGTCGTGCGCGCTGCCGGCCGCGGAGAATCAGGAGATCTTCACCAACACGCCGACCGTGAAGAAGGCGCGGGAAGGGGTGATGGAGTTCCTGCTCATCAACCACCCGCTCGATTGCCCGATCTGCGACCAGGGCGGCGAGTGCGACCTGCAGGACCAGTCGATCGCCTATGGGCGCGGCCACAAGCGCTATGACGAGAACAAGCGCGCGGTGACCGAGAAATATATGGGCCCGGTCGTGAAGACGGTGATGACGCGCTGCATCCACTGCACGCGCTGCGTCCGCTTCATGGAGCAGGTCGCCGGCGTCGAGGATATCGGCACGGTGGGCCGCGGCGAGAATATGGAGATCACCTCCTATCTCGAGGAGGCGTTGAAGAGCGAGCTCAGCGGCAATGTCGTCGATCTATGCCCGGTCGGCGCCTTGACCTCCAAGCCCTATACGTTCGAGGCGCGGCCCTGGGAGCTGCGCAAGGTGCCGGCGATCGACGTCATGGACGCGGTCGGCACCAACATCCGGCTCGACGCGCGCGGCCGCGAGGTGATGCGCGCGCTGCCCCGCCTCAACGAGGACGTCAACGAGGAATGGGCGCACGACAAGACCCGCCACGCGGTCGACGGGCTGACGCGGAACCGGCTCGACCGGCCCTGGCTGCGCGACAATGGCCGGCTTCGCCCGGCGAGCTGGGACGAGGCCTTCGCCCGGATCGCGGAGGTCGCGGGCGCGGCGAAGGGCAAAGTCGCCGCCGTCGCCGGCGACCTGGTCGACGTCGAGACCATGTATGCCGCGAAGCAATTGCTCGCCGCGCTCGGGTCCGACCTGCTCGAAGGCCGCCAGACCGGCCTCGCCTATGACGCGACCAATCTCGCGTCGGTCAATTTCAACAGCACGATCGGCGGCATCGAGACCGCGGACGTGATCCTGCTGGCGGGCACCAACCCGCGCTGGGAGGCGGCTCTGGTCAACACCCGCATCCGCAAGGCGGTGAGGGCAGGGGCCAAGGTGTTCGCGATCGGCCCCGAGGCGGATCTGACCTACAACGTCACCTGGCTCGGCGACGATCTGTCCTTGCTCGCCAAGCTGCCCGAGGAGGCCGCCGAGGCCTTCGCCAAGGCCGAGCGTCCGGCGGTGATCGTCGGCGGGGCGGCGCTGAAGGCCGAAGGCGGGCAGGCGGCCAGCCTGGCGCTCGTGAAGAGTCTCGATCTCGTCCGGCCCGATACCGGAAATGGCGCCTGGAACGGCTACAACGTCCTGCACACCGCCGCCGCGCGCACCGGCGGACTGATGCTCGGCTATGCCCGTGCCGGCGGCATGACGTCACTGGCCGAGGCCGCGCCGAAGCTGCTTTTCCTGCTCGGCGCCGACGAGGCCAATCTCGATCCGTTCGAGAAGAGCTTCAAGGTCTATCTCGGCCATCATGGCGATCGCGGCGCCCATGCGGCGGACGTGATCCTGCCCGGCGCCGCCTATACCGAGAAGCACGGCATCCACGTGAACCTCGAGGGCCGCGTCCAGTATAGCGAGAAGGCGGTCGATCCGCCGGGCGACGCCCGCGCCGACTGGTCGATCCTTCGCGCCCTCTCCGATGCGCTCGGCACGCCGCTGCCGTTCGACAGCTTCGGCCAGCTTCGGGCGCGATTGTTCGCCGACTATCCGGCCTTCGCCAAGCCCGGCCTCGTCGCCTTCGACTGGGCGCCGCCGGCGCTGCCCGCGGCGAAGCTCGCCAAGGGGACGCAGGTCGCCTATCCGGTCCGCGATTTCTACCTCACCAACCCGATCGCCCGTTCCTCGCCGACGCTGCAGCGCTGCTCGGCCGAATTGCTGCACGGGGAAGCTTTCGCGGAGGCGGCGGAGTGATGGCCCATGCATGGCTGCCTGTTCGAGCTCGTCATGGCGCTGCTCCCCACGTCGGTGCAGAAAGTCGTCCTGCTCGTGCTGATGCTGTTCATCCTCTGGGTGACGATCCGGTCCTTCTGACGGGGGATCGCGCATGACCGCCTGGTTCCAGGGCCTGCTCGGCGCCGGCTGGGGCTGGTTCGTTGCCACCCTCATCCTGATCCTGATGATCGCGCTGCCGCTGATGCTCGCGGTGGCGATGATCATCTATGTCGACCGCAAGATCTGGGCGGCGATGGCGCTGCGCCGCGGCCCCAACGTGGTCGGGCCGTTCGGCCTGCTGCAGAGCTTCGCCGACGGCCTGAAGGTCTTCCTCAAGGAGACCATCATTCCGTCCTCGGCCAATCGCGGCCTCTTCCTGCTCGCGCCGATCATCACCTTCACCGTGGCCCTATTGGCCTGGGCGGTCGTGCCGTTCGGCGAGAATATGGTGCTCGCCAACATCAATGTCGGCCTGCTCTATTTGCTCGCCATCTCCTCGCTCGGCGTCTACGGAATCATCATCGCGGGCTGGGCGTCCAATTCGAAATACCCGTTTTACA
The DNA here is from genome assembly GCA_035502235.1 of Allosphingosinicella sp. Classification (GTDB taxonomy): domain Bacteria; phylum Pseudomonadota; class Alphaproteobacteria; order Sphingomonadales; family Sphingomonadaceae; genus Allosphingosinicella. The sequence continues at coordinate 73,695 of DATJUQ010000047.1, read as the reverse complement.
GCGCCTTGCGGGCCGCGGCTCAGATGGTGTCCTATGAGGTTTCGATCGGCTTCATCCTGATCCCGGTGATCCTCTGGGCGGGGACCTTCAACCTCTCCGGCATCGTCATGGCGCAGCAGGGCCATATTTTCGGGACGATCAACGGCTTCGGCTTCAATCCCTTGCTCTTCCCGCTCGCGGTGATGTTCCTGATCTCCGCCATGGCCGAGACCGCGCGCGCGCCCTTCGACCTCACCGAGGCGGAGTCGGAGCTCGTCGCCGGCTACCAGACCGAATATAGCTCGATGAGCTTCGCGCTCTTCTGGCTCGGCGAATATGGCAACGTCCTGCTGATGTGCGCGATGAACGCCGTGCTCTTCTGGGGCGGCTGGCTCCCGCCGATCGACTGGGCGCCGCTCTACGTCATTCCGGGGATCTTCTGGTTCTTCCTCAAGATCTTCATCTTCTTCTTCATCTTCTCCTGGGTGAAGGCCACCGTCCCGCGCTTCCGCTACGATCAGCTGATGCGGCTCGGCTGGAAGATCTTCCTGCCCATCTCGCTGATCTGGGTGTTCCTCGTGTCGGGCTATCTGATGCTCGACAAGCAGGGGCTGCTGCCATGGTGATCGGCGCCTTCCTCCTCGCGGCGGCGGCGCAGGCCGCCGCGCCGGCGGCCGCGCAGGCCGAGATCTGCACGCTCGTCACGCCGCGCGGCGATCTCGTCCGCGTCGCGGCCATGGCCTGGAGCAGCGACGGCACGCAGCTCGGCCTCATCCCGGTCGCGGGCGGCGTGTGGCCGCGCGAGGCGATTGTCGGGACCCGCAACCGCGCCGGCAGGGGCCGCGCCGGGGGACCGCGCTTCCTCTTCGGCAATGCCCGGGGCCTGGCGTTCGAACTGGGCGAGAGGCTCGCCAGCCAGCCGGCGCGCTCCGCGACCCTGTTTCGCAACGCCGAGAGCGGGCCGGGCCTGCCGCTGGCCTTCGGCTATTGCGCCTTCGGCCCGGCGCCGCCCGCCGAGGATGCGGTGGACACATCGGCTCAGCCCGCCGCGGTCGGCGCCGACATTCCCGCCTTCGATCCGGCGCTCTGGCCCGAACAGGATTGCGCGATGCTGCTCGGCGACGGCCGCCGGATCCGGCTGGGCTTCGATCTTCGCGGCCGCGACGCCGTGTCGCTCAGCAGCGCAGAGCTTTGGGGCGGACGCCGCCTCATGGCGGACATGCGCTGGCTCCCCAGCGGGGTCGGCCTGTTCGATCATGATGGCGGCCCGACCGGAACGGCGGCGAATTACGGCGTCGATTCCGGTTCGAGCGCCGCCAAGCTGATCAGCTTCCAGAGCCTCGGCGGCAATGCCGCCGAGAGCCTGAAGGGCTATGCGATTTGCGGTTACCAGGCAGTTGTAAGAAGGGCGGTGGCCCAATGAGTATCGGCCATTACATCAAGACCTTCACGCTCTGGGAGTTCGTGAAGGCGCACGCTTTGACCTTGAAGTATTTCTTCAAGCCCAAGGCGACGATCAACTATCCCTACGAGAAGAACCCGATCTCGCCCCGCTTCCGCGGCGAGCATGCGCTGCGCCGCTACGCCAATGGCGAGGAGCGCTGCATCGCCTGCAAGCTCTGCGAGGCGGTCTGCCCGGCGCAGGCGATCACCATCGAGGCCGAACCGCGCGAGGACGGCAGCCGCCGCACGACGCGCTACGACATCGACATGACCAAATGCATCTATTGCGGCCTGTGCCAGGAGGCCTGCCCGGTCGATGCGATCGTCGAGGGGCCGAACATGGATTTCTCGACCGAGACCCGCGAGGAGCTGATCTACGACAAGGCGAAGCTGCTCGAGAATGGCGACAAATGGGAGCGCGCGCTCGCCGCGAACCTTGCCGCCGACGCACCCTATCGCTAACGCCCCCGCAACCTCAGACAGGCCCGGCTGCAAAACGTGATCCAAGTCTTCGTCTTCTATCTGTTCGCCACGCTCGTCATCGCCTCGGGCGTGATGACGATCGCGTCGCGCAACCCGGTGCACAGCGTGCTCTGGCTGATCCTCGCTTTCTTCAACGCGGCCGGCCTTTTCCTGCTGATCGGGGCCGAGTTCCTCGCCTTCCTGCTGGTCATCGTCTATGTCGGCGCGGTCGCCGTGCTCTTCCTGTTCGTGGTGATGATGCTCGACGTGGATTTCGCCGAACTGCGCGCGGGCTTCGCCAATTACCTCTTCCCGGGCCTGATCCTCGCCATCGTCCTGCTGGCCGAGATGGTCGCCGCCCTGATCGCGCGCAACCAGGGCCATATCGATCTGACCGGCGGCCCGCCGGCCGCGCCCGCGGCGGGGCCGTCCAACATCGTCGCGCTCGGCGAGCTGCTCTACTCGCGCTATCTGTTCATCTTCGAGGCGGCGGGCCTGGTCCTGCTCGTCGCGATGATCGGCGCGATCGTGCTGACCGGGCGCAAGCGCTCCGACGTCCGTCCGCAGAGCGTCGACCGCCAGGTCCGCCGCCGCCCCGGGGACGCGGTCGTCAACATGCAGCCCGGGGTGGGCGAGGGGATGAAGCTGTGATCGGGATCCGTAAATCCTCCCCGGGACGGGGAGGGGGACCAAGCGCAGCTTGGTGGAGGGGGCCCAGCGCCTCGTTCCGGGCCCCCTCCACCACGCCGCTTCGCGTCGCGGTCCCCCTCCCCGTGCCGGGGAGGATCGAGAAATGATCGGCCTGGGCCATTACCTCACCGTGGGCGCGGTCCTGTTCGTGCTCGGCGTGTTCGGCATCTTCCTGAACCGGAAGAACGTGATCGTCATCCTGATGGCGATCGAGCTGATCCTGCTCGCCGTGAACATCAACCTGGTCGCGTTCAGCGCCTTCCTCGGCGACATGGTCGGCCAGGTCTTCGCCATGTTCGTGCTCACCGTCGCCGCCGCCGAGGCCGCGATCGGGCTCGCCATCCTCGTCATCTATTTCCGCGGCCGCGGCACCATCGCGGTCGACGACATCAACCAGATGAAGGGGTAGGCGGGAGATGCTGGCCCTCTTCGTCATTCTCGCGAAAGCGGGAATCCAGACAGACTTCGAGCCGGGCACCGACGCCGCCTGGATCCCCGCTTTCGCGGGGATGACGGGGAATAGGTAATGGTTCAGGCGATCGTCTTCCTGCCCTTGCTGGCCGCGATCATCGCGGGCTTCGGCAACCGGCTGATCGGCAATGTGCCGGCCAAGCTGGTCACCACCGGGGCTTTGTTCATCTCCTGCATCCTGTCCTGGCCGATCTTCATCGGCTTCCTGACCGGGGCGCAGCATGCCGACGTCCACCACGTCCTCACCTGGATTGCCTCGGGCGACCTGCAGGTGACCTGGGCGCTGCGCGTCGACGCGCTGACCGCGGTGATGCTGGTGGTGGTGACGACCGTCTCGGCGCTCGTCCACCTCTATTCCTGGGGCTATATGGCCGAGGACGACAGCCAGCCCCGCTTCTTCGCCTATCTGTCGCTCTTCACCTTCGCGATGCTCATGCTGGTGACGGCGGACAATCTGGTCCAGATGTTCTTCGGCTGGGAAGGCGTCGGTCTCGCCTCCTATCTGCTGATCGGTTTCTGGTATCATAAGCCGTCGGCCAATGCCGCGGCGATGAAGGCCTTCGTCGTCAACCGCGTCGGCGATTTCGGTTTCAGCCTCGGCATCTTCGGCACCTTCCTGGTGTTCGGCACCGTCTCCATCCCGGCGATCCTCGAGGCCGTGCCGGGCATGCAGGGCTCGACCATCGGCTTCCTCGGCATGCGGATCGACACGATCACCCTGCTCTGCATCCTTTTGTTCATCGGCGCCTGCGGCAAATCGGCGCAATTGCTGCTGCACACCTGGCTGCCGGACGCGATGGAGGGCCCGACCCCGGTCTCCGCCTTGATCCACGCCGCCACCATGGTCACCGCCGGCGTGTTCATGGTCTGCCGCCTCTCGCCCATGTTCGAGGCGAGCCCGACCGCTCTGGCCATCGTCACCTTCGTCGGCGCCGCCACCGCCATCTTCGCGGCGACGGTCGGCACGGTGCAGAACGACATCAAGCGGGTGATCGCCTATTCGACCTGCTCGCAGCTCGGCTACATGTTCTTCGCGGCGGGCGTCGGCGCCTATGGCGCGGCGATGTTTCACCTGTTCACGCACGCCTTCTTCAAGGCCTTGCTGTTCCTCGGCGCCGGCTCGGTCATCCATTCGATGCACCACGAGCAGGACATGCGCTATTATGGGGGCCTCCGTAAGCACATCCCGCTCACTTTCTGGGCGATGATGATCGGCACCCTGGCGATCACCGGCGTCGGCATCCTCGGCGTGGCCGGCTTCGCGGGCTTCTATTCGAAGGATGCGATCATCGAGAGCGCGTTCGCCGCCCATAGCACGGTAGGCGGTTTCGCGTTCACCATCGGCGTACTCGCGGCCCTGCTCACCAGCTTCTACTCTTGGCGGCTGATGTTTCTCACCTTCTACGGCAAGCCGCGCTGGATCGAATCCGAGCATATCCAGCATGCCGTCCACGGCGATCATCACGATCATCCGGACGCGGAGGATGCCGGGCACGACACGCACGAGCACGACAAGGGCGCGCAGGAGGTGCACACCGGCACCGGCGGCTATCATCCGCACGAAAGCCCCTGGACGATGCTGGTGCCGCTGGCCCTGCTGTCGGTGGGCGCGATCGCCGCTGGCATGGTCTTCCACGAGGCGTTTATCGGCCATCATGCGGGCCACGATTTCTGGCATGGCGCCGTCGCGTTCAGCGCCGAGCGGATCGACGCGATGCACCATGTCCCGCTCTGGGTGAAATTGTCGGCGACGACGGTGATGCTGCTCGGGCTCGGGATCGCCTTCTACGCCTATATCCGCAACACGACGTTCCCGGCGGCCTTCGTGAACCAGTTCGGCCTCTTGTACCGCTTCCTGCTCAACAAATGGTATTTCGACGAGGTCTACAACGCCCTCATCGTCCGCCCGACCATGTGGCTCGGCCGCTTCTTCTGGAAGCGCGGCGACGAGAAGACGATCGACCGCTTCGGCCCGGACGGCATCGCCGCCGCCGTGGTCGCGGGCACGAAGGTCACCGCCAGGGTCCAGACCGGCTATCTCTACACCTATGCGCTGGTGATGCTGCTCGGCGTCGCCGCCGCGGTCACCTGGGCGATGGCGCAGTAAGATGGCGAACTTTCCCATCCTCTCGGTGCTGCTGGCGCTGCCGGTCCTCGGCGCGATCGCCTGCCTGCTGACCGACGCCGCCAAGGCGCGCTGGATCGCTTTGCTGACCACGCTCGGCGTTTTCGTCCTCGCCATCGGCATGTGGGCGACCTTCCAGGTCGGCGGCCCGCAATGGCAGTTCACCGAATATCAGACGCTCTTCGGCAAATTTTCCTGGGCGCTCGGCATCGACGGCATCGCCCTGATGCTGATCGTGCTCACCGCCTTCCTGATGCCGATCTGCATCCTTGCCTCCTGGCGCTCGATCGAGAAGCGCGTGCCGGAGTTCATGGCCTGCTTCCTGTTCATGGAGACGCTGATGATCGGCGTCTTCGCGGCGCAGGATCTCTATCTCTTCTACATCTTCTTCGAAGCCGGCCTGATCCCGATGTACCTGATCATCGGCATCTGGGGCGGCGCCAACCGCATCTACGCGGCCTATAAATTCTTCCTCTACACCCTGCTCGGCTCGGTGCTGATGCTGATCGCCATGCTGTGGATGGTGAATTATGCGGGCACCACCTCGATCCCGGCCCTGATGGAGACGGATTTCCCGGTCGAGGCGCAGAACTGGCTCTGGCTCGCCTTCTTCGCCAGCTTCGCGGTGAAGATGCCGATGTGGCCGGTCCATACCTGGCTTCCGGACGCGCACGTGCAGGCGCCGACCGCAGGCTCGGTGATCCTGGCCGGCGTGCTGCTGAAGATGGGCGGCTACGGTTTCGTCCGCTTCTCGCTGCCGATGTTCCCGGAGGCTTCTGGCACGCTGATCTGGATCGTCTTCGGCCTCTCCATGGTCGCCGTCGTCTACACCAGCCTCGTCGCCCTGGTGCAGCAGGACATGAAGAAGCTGATCGCTTATTCCTCGGTCGCGCACATGGCCTTCGTCACCATTGGTCTGTTCGCCTTCAACCGGCAGGGCATCGAGGGCGGCCTGATCGTCATGCTCGCCCACGGCCTGGTCTCGGGCGCGCTCTTCCTCTGCGTCGGCGTGGTCTATGACCGGATGCACACGCGCGAGATCGGCCAATATGGCGGCCTGTCCAACAACATGCCGAAATATGCTTTCTTCTTCATGTTCTTCACCATGGCCTCGGTCGGCCTGCCCGGCACCGCCAATTTCGTCGGCGAGTTCCTGGCCCTGATCGGCGCCTATCAGGCGAACACCTGGGTGGCCGCGGTGGCGACGAGCGGCATCATCCTCGGCGCCGCCTACATGCTCTACCTCTACTGGCGCATGGCCTATGGCACCGCGCGCACCGCCGAGGCGGCGGCCATGCCGGATCTCGACAAGCGCGAATTCCTGCTCCTCGCCCCGCTCGCCGCCGCGACGCTCTGGATGGGCGTCTATCCCGAGAGCTTCATGGCGCCCATGCGCGGCGACGTGGAGATCCTCCTCGAGCGGATCGACCGCGCCCGTCCGCAGAGCGACTCGCAGCCGACGCCGGGCCGTCCCGCGGCCGCCGCGCCCGCCGGCCATGGGGAGAGCCATGGCGCCGCGCCCGCGCCCGCGGCGGAAGGGGCGCACCACTGATGCAAGACTTCATCCTCATCCTGCCGGAGCTCATCCTGACGGTCGGCGGCCTTGTGCTGATGCTGATCGCGGCCTGGGGCGGCGACAAGTCCGGGCCGTTGCTGACCTGGCTCGGCGCGCTGCTGCTCGTCGCCGCGGCCGTCTTCGTGCCCGGCGTGCTCCCGGGCTCGGCGACCGGCATGGCCTTTGGCGGCCTCTTCGCGGGCGACAGCTTCGCCGCCTTCGCCAAGCTCGTCATCTATGCCGGCGCCGCCGTCGCCATGCTGATGGCGATGAGCTGGTTCGGGCGCGACCGCGATTATCGCGCCGAATATCCGGTGCTGATCCTCTTCTCCGCCATCGGCATGGGCATGATGGTCTCGGCGAACGACCTGCTGACCCTCTATGTCGGGCTCGAGCTGCAGAGCCTCGCCGCCTACGTTCTCGCCGCCTTCCAGCGCAGCGACACGCGCTCGGCCGAGGCCGGCCTCAAATATTTCGTGCTCGGCGCGCTCGCCTCCGGGATCCTGCTCTACGGCATCTCGCTGCTCTACGGCTTCACCGGCACGACCCTGTTCGAGGGCGTCGCCGCGAAGCTCGCCGACGGCGTCGCGACCGGCGAATTGTTCGGCCTGGTCTTCGTCCTCGCCGGCCTCGCCTTCAAGATCGGCGCCGTGCCCTTCCACATGTGGACGCCGGACGTCTACGAAGGCGCGCCGAGCCCGGTCACCGCCTTCTTCGCCTCCGCGCCCAAGGTCGCCGCCATGGCCCTGCTGGTCCGCGTCTCGGTCGAGGCGATGGGCCCGGCGACGGAGCAATGGCGCCAGATCGTGATCTTCGCGGCTCTGGCCTCGATCGTCCTCGGCGGCGTCGCCGCGATCGGCCAGCGCAGCATCAAGCGCCTGCTCGCCTACAGCTCGATCAACAATGTCGGCTTCGCTCTGGTCGGCCTCGCCGCCTCGGGGGTCGCCGGCGTGGCCGCCGTGCTCACCTATATGGCCGTCTATCTGGTGATGACGCTCGGCACCTTCATGGTCGTCCTGCGCATGCGCGACGCCGAGGGCCGGCCGGTCGAGACCATCGCCTCGCTCGCCGGTCTGTCGCAGACCCGGCCGATGCTCGCTTTCGCCATGGCGATCTTCATGTTCAGCCTGGCCGGCATTCCGGGCCTGTTCGGCTTCTGGCCGAAATTCCTGGTGTTCGACGCGGCGGTGCAGGCCCAGCTGACCTGGCTCGCCGTGGTCGCGATCGCGATGTCGGTGATCAGCGCCTTCTATTATCTGATGATCGTCAAGAAGATGTATTTCGACACGCCCGCGCCGGCTTATGCGCCGACCAGGGAGCCGGTCGGCAGCGCGCTGCTCGTGATTTCCGCACTGATCGTCTCGCCGCTCGGCTATCTGGCGATCAAACCGCTCGGCGAGGCCGCCACCACCGCCGCCCAGGCATTGTTCTAGCTGGTAGCGCGGTATAGACGGCCCGCGTGGCTGCTATCCGCATCGTCCGGGAAACGGGCTCGACCAATGACGACGTCGCGGCGCTGGCGCGCGACGGGGCGCCGGAAGGCCTTTGGCTGCGCGCCGAGCGGCAGACCGGGGGCAAGGGCCGGCAGGGCAGGGCCTGGCAGTCGCCCGCCGGCAATCTCTATGCCTCCACCCTGGTCCGCGTCGATCCGCGCCACCCGCCGCCGCCGAGCCTCGCCTTGGTCGCCGCCGTCGCGCTGCACGAGGCCGTCTCGCGCCATACGAAGCGGGCGCGGATCAAATGGCCGAACGACATCGTCATCGACCGCGCCAAGCTGGCGGGCATCCTGCTGGAGCGGCAGGCCGATGCGGTGGTGATCGGCTTCGGCGTCAACCTCGCCCATCACCCCGAGGACATCGACCGTCCGGCGGCGAGCCTCGGCGCCCGGGTCACCCCCGACGCGCTGCTGCGCCGGCTCGTCGCCTGCTTCGAGACCTGGCTCGAGCGCTGGCGCGAGCAGGGCCTCACCCCGGTCCGCGCGGCCTGGCTCGCCGGCGCCCACCCGGTCGGCACGCCGCTCGCCAGCGGGGGCGCCGAGGGCCTGTTCGACGGCCTCGACGAAAGCGGCGCGCTCCGCCTCAGGCTCCCGGACGGCGCTATTCGCGTCGTTCATGCCGGCGACGTGTTCCTGATCTGACCGCCATGGCGGCACTCGCCATACGCCGCCCGTCCCGCTAGGAAGCGGCCATGCTGCTCGCCATCGACGCCGGGAACACCAACCTCGTCTTCGCCCTCGTCGAGGACGGCGCGATCCGCGCCCGCTGGCGCATCGCGACCGATCCGCGGCGGACGGCGGACGAATATGCGGTCTGGCTGCACCAATTGCTCGCGCTGGAAGGCTTTTCGAAGGCGGACGTCGCGGCGGTGATCATCGGCACGGTGGTCCCGCGCGCCCTGCACAATCTGGAGGTGCTGGCGTCCAAATATTTCGGCGTGACCCCGCTCGTGGCCGGCGAGGCGCCGGTCGAATGGGGGATCGCGCTCGACGTCGCCGAGCCGAAATCGGTCGGCGCGGACCGGGTGCTGAACACCATCGCCGCCCATGCGCTTCACCCGGGCGACCTCGTCGTCGTGGATTTCGGCACCGCGACCACCTTCGACGTCGTCGACTATTCGGGTGCCTATAAAGGCGGGATCATCGCGCCGGGCATCAACCTCTCGCTCGACGCGCTCGTCACCGCCGCGGCGCGACTGCCGCGGATCGCGCTGGCGGCGCCGAAGGGCAATCTCTCCGTGATCGGCCGCACCACCGAGGAGCAGATGCATATCGGCATCTACTGGGGCTATGTCGCGATGATGGAGGGCCTGGTCGCGCGGCTGAAGGCCGAGATCGGCCGTCCCGTGAAGGTGATCGCCACCGGCGGCCTCGCGGCCCTGTTCGATACGCATACCGACATTTTCGACGCGCTGGAGAGCGACCTCACCATCCAGGGGCTGGCGATGCTGTACGCGCGGAGTGTGCAGCGGTAACCCATCAGTCCCGCGCAAGCGGGAATCCAGCTTTCTTCCCGTCCGCTGGGGAGTAAAGGCGATTGCATCCCCGCTTTCGGGGTGATGACGAACAAAGACAGGCAGATACAGGATAGTGAAGCCCGGTAACGAACTCCTTTTCCTCGCGCTCGGCGGCTCGGGCGAGATCGGCATGAACGTCAATATCTACGGCTGCGAGGGCAAATGGCTGATGGTCGATCTCGGCCTGACCTTCGCCGATCCCTATTATCCGGGCGTCGAACTGGTCCTGCCCGATCTCGCCTTCATCGAGGAACGCAAGGCCGACCTGCTCGGCATCGTCCTGACCCACGGCCATGAGGACCATATCGGCGCGATCCCTTATCTCGCCCACGATCTCGGCGTGCCGCTCTACGCGACGCCCTTCACCGCCGGCCTGATCGCCGGCAAGCTGGAGGAGGAGGGGCTGACCGGCCAGGTCGCGCTGAAGACGATCGAGATGCTCGGCGATTTCCGGCTCGGCCCGTTCGGCCTCAAATATATCCCGCTCGCCCATTCGATCCCCGAGGGCAATGCGCTGCTGATCGACACGCCCTATGGCCGCATCTTCCACACCGGCGACTGGAAGCTGGACGACACGCCCCAGCTCGGCGACCCCTCGACCGAGGCGGAGCTCCGGGCGATCGGCGACGGCGGCGTGCTCGCCCTGGTCTGCGATTCCACCAACGTCTTCCAGGAGGCGCCGTCGGGCTCCGAGCTCGGGGTGAGGGAAGGGCTGGACGAGGTGATCCAGGAGGCGGATTGCCGCGTCCTCGTCACCACCTTCGCCTCCAACGCCGCGCGCCTCAAGACGCTGGGCCATGTCGCCCAGGATACGGGCCGTCGGGTCTGCGTCGCCGGCCGCTCGCTGGACCGGATCCTGCGCACCGCGAAGAGCGTCGGCTATCTCACCGATTTCCCCGAGATCATCGACTTCGACGAGGCGATGAAACTGCCCCGGCGCGAGGTGATGATCATCGCCACGGGCGGGCAGGGGGAGCCGCGCGCCGCGCTCGCCCGGATCGCCTTCGACCAGCACAAATTGAGCCTGGAGCGCGGCGATCTCGTCATCTTCTCGTCCAAGCAGATTCCCGGCAATGAGATCGCCATCGGCCGTATCCAGAACGAGCTGGCCTCGCGCGGCATCGAGATGATCACCGACCGGCAGGCGCCGGTGCACGTCTCCGGCCATCCGGGCCGGCCCGAGCTCGCCGCCATGTACGACTGGATCCGGCCGGAGATCATCGTCCCCGTCCATGGCGAGATGCGCCATATGATGGAGCAGGCCCGCTTCGCCCGTGCCCGCGGCATCCCGCACGGCATCGTCCAGAAGAATGGCGACCTGATCCGGCTCGCGCCGAACGGCCCGGAGAAGCTCTCCGAGGAACGGGTCGGCCGCCTCATCCTCGACGGCGACGTCATCCTCCCCGCCGACGGCAGCACGATGAACGAGCGTCGCCGCCTCGCCACCGCCGGCACCATCTCGGTCGCCGTGCCGCTCGACGATGCGGACCGGCTGCGCGGCGAGGTCGAGGTCGCGATCGAGGGCATTCCGGTCGAGGAGGATCGCGAGGCCTTTCTCGAGGATGCCTGCCAGGCCGCCGCCGACGCGGCCGCCAAGGGCGCGAGCAATGAGGAAAGGCTGCGCGAGGCGATCCGCCTCGCCGTCCGCCGCGTCGCCACCGACTGGACCGGCAAGAAGCCCGTGGTCAGCGTCCTGATCGTCAGGGTCGCCGGGCGATGAAGTGGACCTCGATCCTCGCCATCTACATCCTGTTCTGGACGCTTTGCCTGTTCCTCGTCCTGCCGTTCGGCGTGCGCACCGCGGAGGAAGAGGGCACCAAGGCCGCGCCCGGCCATGCCGAAAGCGCGCCGCACCGGTTCGATTTCGGCAAGGTCGCCCTGCGCGTGACCATCATCAGCGCCGTGCTGACCGGCCTCTATGTTGCCAATTACATCTTCGGCTGGATCGGCGCCGCGGATCTCGACTGGCTGAACAGGTAAAGCGGAGCCCGGGGACGAAGCGCTATTTCCGCAGCCGCTCGATCGCCTGGGCCAGCGCCACGTAGAGCTTGCCCATGTCGGAGGAGAGCAGGGTGATGCCGAGCGTATTGCCGCTCTGCCCGGCGAGCACCGCGCGCAGCATCGTCTCGAAATCCGCGATGTAGCGGTTCACCTGGTCGCGGAAGTCCGGCTCCTCCTCATAATGGCGGTGGATCTCGCGCGCCTCGCCCGATTCCAGCAGCCTGACGGCGCGCCGCGTGAACGCCCCGCGGTCGCCCTTGAGATAGGCGGCCCAGGCGGCGTCGCTGACCTCGTTGGAGAGGATCTTGGAGACGTCGATCGCGGTCGAGTTGAGCGCGTCGATCAGCAGCGCCACGCGGCGGGAGAGGTCGCCGGCCTCGCGCTCCTCGCGCGCGGCGCGGTCCTCGGCGATCCGCGCCTCGATCGCGCCGGCGGTCTCGCCGATGGTCAGCAATTGCCGGGTCAGCCGCTCGCTTGCCGCCCGCGCGGTGGCCAGCGCCATGTGCGAAACATTGCCGATTTCGGCGATCTTCTCCTGCACCGGCTCGTTCAGCGCCTCGCCGAGCGCGCCCTTGCTCGCCTCGACCAGGGCGACGACGCTCTCGGGGATGACCGCGGCGATCGCCTCGCGGGCATGGGCCGCGGCCTGGTTGGCGGCGTCGCGGACCCGCACGAGCGTGTCGACCAGCTCCGGCCCGGTGTCGCGGACCAGCTGCGCGGCGGCACCGTCGGCCTCGCCGACCGCGGCGCCCAGCGCCAGCATCTTCTCCTCCGCCTCGCGCGCGCCCTCGGCGAGCGTCGCGAGCAGGGCGTCGAGCGCCTCCCGCTGCCGCGCCAGGCTGGCCTCGGTCGCCGCGACCTTGTCGGCGGCGGCATCGGCGGCGCTCTCCATCCGGGCCATCTTCTCGACCACGGCTTCGGCCGAGGCGGCGGTGCGCTCGGACTGGATCTCGATCCCCGCCATGGCCGGCGGCATGTCGTCGCGCAGCCTTTGCGTGACCTCCGTCAGCGCCGCGTTCAGCGCCTCGGCCCGCTGGGTGAGCGCCGCCGATTGCGCCTCGCCCTGCTGGATCTCGCGGAGCAGCCCCGAGGCATTGGCTTTCAGCGCGTCCATCGACTGGGTCAGCCGCGCATTCTGCATGTCGCCGCTGTCGCCGATATGGGCGATCTGCGCGCCGATCTCGTCCAGCTGGCGGGTGATGCCGCCGAGCAGGGTGCGGCTCGCCGCGTCCTGGCTGGCGAGGCGCCCCGCCAGCATCTCGATCTTGCGTCCGGCCATGTCGAGCCGCTCGGCCAGCGCCTTGGTGGTCTCGGCCCCGGCCTCCTCGAAGGCCGCCTTGCTCTGCTCGACCATGGCGAGCATCGCCTGGCCCTGCGCCTCCAGCCCGGCCCTGGCCTGGTCCACGGCCTCGGCGGCCCTGGCCATGGACGAATCGACCGCAGCCTCCATCTGCGCCGCGGCCTCGTTCATCCGGCTTGCCGCGGCGCCGGCGCCGCTTTCGATCCGCGCGACATGGGCGCCGAGCCGCTGCGCCGCGCCGCCGGTCACCTCGTCCGCTTCCTTGCCCTTGGCGGTCAGGGCGGCGAGCTGGCTCTCCAGCGCCCCGGCCTGGCCATGGGCGGCGAGCCCAGCCTCTTTCATCGCCTCGGCGGTGGCGCGCGCCTGCGCCTCGGCCTTGGGCAGATCGGCCATCAGCACGCCGACGTCGATCCGTGCCGCCTCGGCGGCCTGGTCCAGCGCCTGCGCCTTGCGGTCCAGTTCGGCCGTCTCGCGCGCGAAGCTGGCGGTGACCCGGCCGATCCGGTCCGACGCCTCCTCGCCGAGGCTCATCAGCCGCGCCGCTTCCTCGCCGAGCGCCGCCCGGTTCGCCTCGATCCGCGCCGCCACCGCGGCCAGGGTCGCCTCCAGCGCCTGACTCTCGCCGCGCATCGCGGTGACCGCCCGGGTGAAGCGCGCCGTCTCGCGCCGCCCGCTGCGGCCGAACAGCAGCCAGGCCAGGCCGATCAGGACGAGCGGCGCCGCGAAGGTCCCGGCCCAGCCGAGCCAGGCCGGCAGGCTCGGCCCCGGCCAGGCGAGCGTGAGCCCGTAGCTCGACACGCCGATCCACCCCAAAGCCAGCACGATCAGCAGGCCCGCCAGCAGCTTCGGCCCGAGGTCGGACGCTTCCGGCTCGGCCTCGATATCCTCGATGCGGAAGCTGTCCTCGACGATCGCGGGATCCGGCGCGGGCGCGGTCACCCAGCCCGCCTCGTCGCCCCGCACCTGCGTTTCCACGCCCGTCACGCTCATGACCCGCCCCTCGTTGGTTGCCGCTTTGTACCAGAATGGGCCGGATATGAAACGCCCCGTTAACTCCGTTGGCCTTATCCGCAGGGCATGGCCTTTGATCCCGGAGCTCTGAACGCCTCGCTCGCCGCCGCCGTGGGCAGCGATCCGGCGCTGATGGCGGAGCTCAAGACCGCGTTCGTGGACAGCGTCTCCCGGCAGCTCGACCTGCTTGGCCGGGCCCGCTGCGACGCGAACTGGGAAATCGCCGCCGCCCGCCTGAAGAGCATCGCCGCCAGCTTCGGCGCCTTCGGCATGATCGCGCTGGCGGACGAAGCCCAGCAGGGCGCCCCCGGGGATCCCGTGGTCCTCCGGAAGATTCGCGCTGCCATCGACGAATTCGGCCAGTAGGGCCTGCCTTTGAGCCGAACCGCTTTGCAATAAGTCTGTCACCTGCCTAGGCTCCGCGCGGCGGAGGGATACAGGTGGCGCTTGCTGCGCTGATCGCGGCTTATCACGAATCGGGCGAGGCGGGCCATTTGCGCGCGACCCTGCCGCTCGCCGGTCGCACCGTGATCGAACGCCAGGCCCGGCTCGCCGCCTCCGCAGGCGCCAATCCCGTCGTCATCTTCGTCGAGCGTCTGCCCGCCGCGCTCTCCGCGGCGGTCGAGCGTCTGCGCCGCGACCGCGTCCCCGTGAAGCTCGTCCGCAGCGTCGAGGAAGCGGCCGAGGCCGTCGACCCGTTCGACCGCGTGCTGCTCGTCGGCGACGGCGCGATCGTTCCCGCCGCCCAGCAGCTCCGCCTCGCCGCCGAGAAGGGGCCGGCGGTGCTGACCGTGCCCGAGGGCGCGCATGGCGAATTGTACGAGCGGATCGACGCCCAGTCGCGCTGGGCCGGCCTCGCCGCGATCGACGGCAGCCTGCTGCGCGAGACCGCCGGCATGCTCCGCGACTGGGACCTGCAGTCGACCTTGCTCCGGCGCACGCTCCAGGCGGGCGCCGGCCATGTCGAGGCGGACGGCGCCGCCTCCGTCGCCATCCTCGACCGCGACCAGGATCTGGACGAGCTGGAGCGGCGGATCATCGCCGGCGCCGACACCGCCAATCGCAGCTGGTCCGACTATCTGCTCTCGCCGATCGAGCGTCTGCTCACCATGATGCTGATCGGCAGCCCGCTCTCGCCGCAATTGATCGGCCTCGCGGCGGCGGTGCTGACCGGGCTCGGCGCGGTGAGCTTCTATGTCGGCTGGTACTGGATCGGCCTCGCCAAATTGCTCGCCGCCGCGCCGCTGGAAGGGATCGCCACCCGGCTCGCGCGGCTCAGGATGCAGGCCGGGATCCGGCAGAGCTGGTGGGCCTATCTGATCCCGCTCTTCACCGTCGCCGCCTTCGTCATCCTCTCCTACCGGCTGATGCCCGCTTATGGCTGGGGGATGGTGCTGCTGCCCTTCGTGACCCTGGCCTTTCTCTACGCCCTCTCGGTCGAGACCGGCCATCGCCGCGTCGCCGGCGCGGTCGCGCTCGCCGAGCGCAGGGGGATGATCCTGCTGCTCGTGCCGTTCGCCTTGTTCGGGCTCTGGCCGGCGGGCTTCATCTTCCTCTGCGTCTATGCCGCGGCCTCCTTCTTCTGGGCGCAGCAGCAGGCGCACGCGCCGCAGGCCGCGGCCCGGGAGCCCTGACCGTCCCATATCGGGAAAGCGCCCGCGCAGGATTAGCGCCGCCTTAACCCTGCCTGCCCTAGGAAAATGCCATGGCCGAAGCCGGATCGAACGGTCGGGGAAGACAGAGCGATGCTGCGCGCCTCCTGCTGGCCGCGGCGCGGGAGCGCTTTGCCGTCGCCGCGACCGATCTGCTGCTCCCCGACGCCGCCCGGCTCAGCGAGTGGCAGCGGCTCACCGCGGCCGCTCTGCTCACCCGGCTGATTCACTCGATCGAGGACGATCTGCGGGCGCGGCTCGCCGCGAAGTTCGAGGCGCATCCCGCTGTCCATGCCGCGCTTTCCTCCGCGCGCGTGCCGATCGCATTGCCGATCCTCGAGCGCGCCCAGGTGCTTCGCGACGCCGATCTCGGCAATGTCCTGGTCCGCCGGGTCGAGGAGCATCGCTTCTGGAAGGCGCATGCCCCCGCCGGCGGCCAGGACCTGCTGTTCGAGCTGGTCCGCGACACGGACGAGGTGGTGGCCGCGGAGGCGATGGAGCTGGTGATCGCGCGCAGCCGCCGCTTCGACCGCTTCCAGGAGCCCGACATGGGCCAGGTCGAGCTGCCCGCCGAGCTTCAGCACAAGCTGGTCTGGCTCGTCGCCGCCTCGCTCCGCCACTACATCGTCCAGCAGCATAATCTCGCCGCCGTCGACGGCATTATCGAGGAGGCGGGCAGCGCGCTCGTCGCCGCGCATGACGAGGGCACGATCCTCGAGGCGCACGCCACAAGGCTCGCCCGCCAGCTGGCCTCGACCGGCCGTCTCGACGGCGCCCTGCTGCTGCGCGCGCTGTCCGAGGGGATGCTGCCCTTCTTCATCGCCGGCGCCGCGACGCTCTGCGGGCTCGATTATCCCGCCGCCTGGGAGGTGATCGCCGATCCGCGCGGCCGCGGCCCGGCCATCCTGCTCCGCGCCGCCGGCGTCGGGCGCGAGGAGGCGGCCGCCATCCTCCTGCTCGCCAACAGCCGCGGCCCGCTCGTCTCCGGCGCCGAAAGCGAGGCGACGATCGTCCAGCTCGAACTTTACGACAGTCTCGCCCGCGCCGCGGCCGAGGAGGTGCTCGGCCTCTGGCGCGCGGCGCCCGGCTATCGCGCCGCCGTCGCGCGGGTCTCCACCCGCGCCCGCCCGGCCGCCGAGGCGGCATGAGCGGGGAGGCTGCGATCGTCTCGGGCCGGCTCGACGCGGAGGGCCGGCTGATCGCGGCCGATCCGCCGCTGGCCGCCCTGCAGGCGCAGGCGGGCGGCAGCGACGGCGGCATGCTCGCCGTGCCGCAGATCGCGGCTCTGGCCCGGCTCGCCCAACGCCTCGGCATCACCGTCTCGCGCGCCGCCGTCGCCGCCAATGGCGAGGAGGATCTCGATCTCTGGGTCCGCGCCGCGCCGGAAGGCGGGGAGGTGGCGCTCGCCATCACCGGCTGGACGCAGCGCCCCGCGCGCCGGGCCGCGCCGGCGCCGGCGCGCGAGCGCGAGGCCGATTTCCTCCGCGCGGCCGCCGACTGGACCTGGGAAACCGACGACACCTTGCGCCTCTCCGCGCTCTCCGCGGGCGCCGCCGCGGCGATCGGCAGTCCGCCCGCCGCCTTCACCGGCAAGCAGCTCACCCGCCTGTTCCGCTTCCTCGAAAATCCCGACGGCGGCCTGCCCATCCTGACCGCGCTCGCCGAGCATCGCAGCTTCGCCGGGCAGCGCGCCGAATTGCGCGGCGGCCGCCAGGCCCGCTATCTGCTCTCGGGCGTGCCGCTGATCGACGGCGCCGGCAATTTCGCCGGCTTCCGCGGCGCCGCGGTCGCCGAGGCCGAGGCGTCGGTGCTCGGCGATGCGCCGCCCGACACGTCCTCCCGCGCGGGCTCGGCCTTCGGCGAACGGCTCGATCAGGCGCTGCGCGGCCCGCTCGCCCACATCATCGACAATGCCGAGCGCCTCCGTGCCCAGCCCGAGGGCCCGTTGCGCCGCGATTATGCCGGCTATGCCGACGACATCGCCTCGGCGGGCCGCCATCTGCTCGCCCTCGTCGACGATCTGGTCGATCTGCAGGCGGTCGAGCGGCCCGATTTCCACCCGGATGCCGACGAGATCGACCTCGCCGATCTCGCCCGCCGCGCCGCCGGCCTGCTCGCCGTCCGCGCCGCCGACCGCAACGTCCGGATCGACATGCCGGGCAGCGACGAACTGCTGCCCGCGACCGGCGATTTCACCCGCACCCTGCAGATCCTGATGAACCTCATCACCAACGCGATCCGCTACACGCCGGAGGGCGGCCAGGTCTGGGTGCGCACCGAGCAGGAGGGCGATCTCGCCGCGATCATCGTCGCCGACCAGGGCCGGGGCATCGCGGCGGAGGACCAGGACCGCATTTTCGACAAGTTCGAGCGGGTCGATCCGTCCGAGCCCGGCGGCACCGGCCTCGGCCTCTACATCGCCCGCCGTCTCGCCCGCGCCATGGGGGGCGACATCGAGGTCGACAGCGCGCCGGGGCAGGGCGCCCGCTTCACCTTCACCCTGCCTTTGCGCTAGCCTGCCCGCACCCCGCGGGGAGTGCCTGCATTGATCGAGCTCGCCGACCACCATTTCCAGGATCTCTGCGCCGATCCGGAGGTGCGGCGGATCCTTGCCGAGGCCAATCGCAATGGCGGCCGCACCTCGCTCGGCTTCTGGGCGATCCTGGTCCTCGGCCTGCTTTTGGTCGCCGCCGCCACGATCATCGCCTTCGCTCTCGATCGACCGGTGCTGGCGGTGATCGTCGGCGGCGTCGGAATGCTGGCTGTCTATGTGATCGCGGCCATCCCGCTCGCCATGGCGGGCCGGGCGATCAAGCTGCCCGTCTTCCAGCGGCTCGCCGCGCGCCACGGCCTCGCTTATGCCCCGCTGACCGGCCTCGTCCCCCTGCACGCGGAGGCGAGCCCTCATCTCTTCGACGTCTGGCTGACGACGGAGAGCTTCACCGATCTCTTCCAAGGGAAAGACGAGCGGGATCATCGCTTCGCCACCTGGCAGACCTATCTGGCGCGCGGCAGCGGCGGCGACATCAAGCCGGTGTTCAACGGCCGGGTCTTCGCTTTCGAACGGCGGACCTGGGGCAAGGGTCGGATCCTGATCGTACCGGCGGGCCGCTATTTCGGCAGCACGCGCGGCACGGCCGACATGCGGCCCGTGACCCTGGGCGATGCCGAATTCGAGCGTTGGTTCCAGGTGCACGCGACCGTTGAGGCCGAAGCCCGGGCCCTGCTCGGCCCGGAGGCTCGCCGCATGCTGCTCGCGCTCCGCAAGGGCGGCAAGCTGCGCATCTATGCCGGGCTGGGCGACATCCTCGTGGCGCTGGACGGTCGCAAGGGCTTCACGCCGGGGCTCGGCTTCTTCTTCCGGCGCGGCGAGGCGCGGGTCCGGGCGATGTTCGACGATCTTGCCGATTCGCTCCATCTACTCCGGACATTGAAGGCCGGCCTCGACCCCTGACCGGCGTCAGGAATTGCCCCGGATCGCGCGGAGCGCATTGGCGAGGCAGGAGCCGACCAGGCCGAGCACGACTCCGCTCACGATCACCAGCAGCACGCCCTGGAACAATTCCCGTGCGATCTTCAGCCCCGCGACCCAGGGCCCGATCCAGATCAGCAGCAGGATCACGGCCGCGGTCGCGAAGGCGAAGCGGGCCACCCAGAAGAAACGCTGGGAGGGCGAGGAAAAGGGCGCCGGCGCGGGTCCGCGCAGCCGCGCCAGGATCATCAGCACCAGGGTGAGGACGGCGAGGATCAGGATCGGCCAGGGCGCCACCCGGTCCGCCACCCATTCGGCGGGGTCGTCGAGCAGCAGGCCCGCGGAGAGCGCGAACACGGCCAGCAGGAACCCGCCCACCGCCACCCAGCGGGCGAGGCCCGCCGGCGCGGTGTCGGAATAAGCGGGTTCGCTGGCCAAGGCCTTCTACCTCTGCGCGACCGGCACGTAGTCGCGCTGCGTCGGCCCCGTATAGAGCTGGCGCGGGCGGCCGATCTTCTGGTCGGGATCGGAGATCATCTCGTTCCACTGCGCGACCCAGCCGACGGTGCGGGCGAGGGCGAAGAGGGCGGTGAACATGTCGGTCGGGAAGCCGATCGCCGAGAGGATCACGCCCGAATAGAAATCCACGTTCGGGTAGAGCTTCTTCTCGATGAAATAGTCGTCCTTCAACGCGATCTCGGCCAGCTCGCGGGCGGTGTCGAGCACCGGATCGGAAATGCCGAGCTCGTTCAACACCTCCTCGGCGGTCGCCTGCATCACCTTCGCGCGCGGGTCGAAATTCTTGTAGACGCGGTGGCCGAAGCCCATCAGCCGGAACGGGTCGTTCTTGTCCTTGGCGCGGGCGATATATTCGGGGATGCGCTCGGGCCGCCCGATCTCGCGCAGCATGTTGAGCGCCGCCTCGTTGGCGCCGCCATGGGCCGGACCCCACAGGCAGGCGATGCCCGCGGCGATACAGGCGAAGGGGTTGGCGCCCGAGGAGCCGGCGAGCCGGACGGTCGAGGTCGACGCATTCTGCTCGTGATCGGCGTGGAGGATGAAGATCCGGTCCAGCGCCCGCTCGATGATCGGATTGACCACATAGGGCTCGGCGGGGACGCCGAAGGTCATGCGCAGGAAGTTGCCGGTATAGCTGAGGTCGTTCTGCGGATAGATGAAGGGCTGCCCGACCGAATATTTATAGGCCATGGCGGCGATCGTCGGCATCTTGGCGATCAGCCGGTGCGAGGCGATCATCCGCTGCTTCGGATCGGTGATGTCGCTGCTGTCGTGGTAGAAAGCGGAAAGCGCGCCGACCACGCCGCACATGATCGCCATCGGGTGCGCGTCGCGGCGGAAGCCCCGGTAGAAGGTCGCCAGCTGCTCGTGCAGCATGGTGTGACGGGTGATCGTACGGGTGAAGCCGGCCAGCTCGTCCTTCTCGGGCAGGTCGCCGTTCAGCAGGAGATAGCAGACCTCCATGAAGCTCGATTGCTCGGCGAGCTGGTCGATCGGATAGCCGCGGTGGAGGAGGATGCCCGCGTCGCCGTCGATATAGGTGATCTCGGACCGGCAGGAGGCGGTGGAGGTGAAGCCCGGATCGTAGGTGAAGGCCCCGGTATCGGCATAGAGCTTGCGGATGTCGATGACGTCCGGCCCGACCGAGCCCGAGAGCGTGTCGTAAACATGCGTGTTGTCGGCGATGGTGAGTGAGGCTTTGCCCGCCATTTAAACGTCCTTCCCAGTCTGCGCGTCGGCGATCCGGGCAAGGCTTTCCTCCCGCCCCAGCAGCACCAGCACATCGAAAATACCCGGCGATGTCGCCCGGCCCGTCAGCGCCGCCCGCAGGGGTTGCGCCACCTGGCCCAGCTTGACGCCGGCCGCTTCAGACACCTCCCGCACTGCCTGCTCCGTCGCCGCGGCCGTCCAGTCGCTCAGCGCAGCCAGCGACCGGTGGACGCGCCCGAGCAGGTCCCGTGCGTCTCCCGCGAGCAGCAAGGCTGCTTTTTCGTCCATGTCAAGCGGCACCGATTTGAACAGGAAGGCGGCGCCTTCGGCCAGTTCGTTCAGGTCCTTCGCGCGCGGCGTGAGCACGGGCATGGCGCGCGCCAGCAGGGCCGCGTCCGCGCCGGGCAGCTTCGCCGCGACCAGCACCGCCAGCCGCGCCGGATCGGCCTCCCGCAGATAATGGCCGTTCAGATTCTCCAGCTTCTTGAGGTCGAAGCGCGAGGGCGACTTGCCGATCGCGTCGGCGTCGAACCACTGCACCGCCTGTTCGCGGCTGATGATCTCGTCGTCGCCATGGCCCCAGCCGAGCCGCAGCAGATAGTTGAAGATCGCCTCGGGCAGCATGCCGAGCTCGTCGCGATAGGTCTCGACGCCGAGCGCGCCGTGCCGCTTGGAGAGCTTCGCCCCGTCCGCGCCGTGGATCAGGGGGACATGGCCGTAGACCGGCACCGGCCAGTCCATCGCCCGGATGATCGCGAGCTGGCGGAAGGCGTTGTTCAGATGGTCGTCGCCGCGGATCACATGGGTGACGCCCATGTCGTGATCGTCGACCACCACGGCGAGCATATAGGTCGGCGAGCCGTCCGAGCGGAGCAGGACGAAATCGTCGATCTCCGCATTCTGGACGGTCACACGGCCCTGGACGAGATCGTCGATGGCCGTCTCGCCGTCTTGCGGCGCCTTCAGCCGGACGACATAGCCGCCCTCGTTCCTGCCTTCGCCCGAATCCCGCCAGGGGCTGCGAATCCGGAACGGCCGCCGTTCGGCCTGCGCCGCCTCGCGCTGCGCGGCCAGCTCCTCCTGGCTCATCCAGCATTTATAGGCATGGCCGCTCGCCAGCAGCTGGTGCGCGACCTCGGCGTGGCGGTCCGCATATTCGCTCTGGAAGTGCGTCTCGCCGTCCCAGTCGAGCCCGAGCCAGGTCATGCCGTCGAGAATCGCGTCGATCGCCGCCTGGGTGGAGCGCGCCTTGTCCGTATCCTCGATGCGCAGCACGAAGCGGCCGCCATGGTGGCGCGCATAAAGCCAGTTGAAGAGCGCGGTGCGGGCGCCGCCGATATGCAGGAAGCCCGTGGGCGAGGGGGCGAAACGGGTAACGACTTGGCTTGCGCTCACGCGGTTAATCTCCAACAACAGGCGCATGGCGGCCGGTCACGCGAGGGCCCCTAGCATAGGCGAAGCGCCGCCACCAAGGGGTGAGGCGGACAGGCCCGGCACAGGCTTTTCCCGCTTTTCCGCCAATATGGAGGCATGGTTCGAGGCTGAGCGGGCGCAGTTGCCGCTCTGGCTGCCCGTCGGCCTGCTCTCCGGCATCGCCGCCTGGTTCTTCCTGCCGGACTGGCCCGCCTGGACGGCCTTCCTCCTGCTCTCCGGCGGCGCGGTACTGGCCTTGCTCGCGCTGGCGCCGGGGACGCGCTGGGGCAGGGCGCTCGCTCTGTTCGGCCTCGCCGCCGCTTTGGGCTGCGCCCTGATCTGGTGGCGCGCCGAGCAGGCGGCCGCGCCCCGGATCGAACGCGAGCAGCTCATGCAAGTCACCGCCATTGTCGAGACCGTGCAGTCCCTCGCCGCGGAGGAGGCGGTCCGGCTCGTCGTCCGCCCGGTCGGCGAGGGCCTGCCGCTGCGCCTGCGCGTCAATGTCGATCAGGCCAAGGTCCCGGCCGGCCTCGTCCCCGGCGCGACCGTGACTCTGCGCGCCTGGATCATGCCGCCCGCGCCCATGGCCGTGCCCGGCGGCTATGATTTCTCGCGCACCGCCTGGTTCCAGCAGATCGGCGGCACCGGCCGCGCGCTCGATATCGCAGTCACCGCCGCGCCCGCGGGCCAGAGCCTCGCCGCGCGGATCGCCGGCTGGCGTCAGTCCCTGTCGGCCCATGTCCGCGAGAAGCTCGGCCATGGCGGCGAGGCCGGCATCGCCGCCGCTTTGGCGACCGGCGACCAGTTCGGCATTCCCGAAGCGGATGCGGAGGCGATGCGCCGTTCCGGACTCGCGCATCTGCTCTCGGTCAGCGGCCTGCACCTGACCGCGGTGGTCGGTGCGGTGATGCTGCTCGTGCTGAAATTGCTGGCGCTGAGCCCCGCGCTTGCCCTGCGCTGCCGCCTGATCCTGATCGCCGCGGCCGCCGGCGCGCTCGCGGGCGTCGCCTACACCTTGCTCACCGGCGCCGAGGTGCCCACCGTCCGCTCCTGCATCGCCGCCTTGCTGATCCTGCTCGGCATCGCCCTCGGCCGCGAGGCCCTGACCCTGCGTCTCGTCGCGGTCGGCGCGCTCGTCGTCCTCCTGCTCTGGCCCGAGAGCTTGCCCGGCGCGAGCTTCCAGATGAGCTTCGCCGCGATCGTCGCGATCATCGCCCTGCACGAAAATCCGCGCATCCAGGCCTTCGTCTCGCGCCGCGACGAATTCTTTCCCCTGCGCCTCGGCCGCTTCCTCTTCGCCCTGGTCCTCACCGGTCTCGCCGTCGAGCTCGCTTTGATGCCGATCGCGCTCTTCCACTTCCACAAGGCCGGCCTTTACGGCGCGCTCGCCAATGTCGTCGCCATCCCGCTCACCACCTTCATCATCATGCCGCTGGAAGCATTGGCTCTGCTCTTCGACCTGATCGGCCTCGGCGCGCCCTTCTGGTGGCTGACCGGGCAGGCTTTGTCCTTCCTGCTCTGGCTCGCCCACGCCACCGCCGCCGCGCCCGGCGCCGTCGCGCTGCTGCCCGCCATGCCCGCCGCCGCCTTCGCCCTGATGGCGGCGGGCGGCCTCTGGATCTGCCTGTGGCGAAGCACATGGCGGCGCCTCGGCATGATCCCGGTCGCGGCCGGCGCGCTCTGGGCCTTGCTCACGCCCGCGCCGGATATCATCGTCACCGGCGACGGCCGCCATCTCGCCTTGCGCAACGAAGACGGCTCCTTCGCCATCCTCCGCGCCCGCGCCGGCGACTATGTCCGCGACACCCTCGCGGAGGCCGGCGGCACCGAAGCCGAATTGCTCGACATCGAGAGCCTGCCCAATGCCGCCTGCAGCGACGCGCTCTGCGCCGCCACCATCGAGCGGGACGGGCGGCGCTGGCGCCTGCTCGCCACCCGCAGCCGCCATCTCGTCGCCTGGCCGGACATGATCCGCGCCTGCGCCGAGGCCGACATCGTCGTGGCCGACCGCGATCTCCCCCGCGGCTGCGCGCCGCGCTGGCTTCGCGCCGACCGGACCTTTCTGCGCCGGACCGGCGGCCTCTCGATCCGGCTTGGCGATCCGCCCGCGATCGCTACGGTGGCGGAGCGCGTCGGCCGCCATCCCTGGGCGCCGCGCTGACCGGGGGAGCCGTGCCGAATTTCACGCTGATCGCAGAGGCGCTGGACGTCGCCCCGGCGCTCGCCGAGCTGGCGGCCCTGCCGGAACTCCACTGGACCGCGAATCACGGTGATGCGGATCTGCTCGTCGCTTTGCTCGGGCCGGACGGCCGCCGCCGCCAGCTGGAGCGGCTGCCCGCGGCCTGGGCGCTGATCGAGCAGGTCCACGCCGTCGCCGCCAGCCGGTTCGGCGATGCCGGCGCGATCGACTATGCGCGGGTCGGCAAGCTTCCCCCGGGCCGGCGGATCGCGCCCCATGCGGACGGCCATGACGGCGTCCGGCATCGCCGCTACCAGATCGTCCTGGCCTCGGGCGCCGGGGCCGCGCTGGTCCTGGACGGGGAGAGCCGGAACCTGAAGCCGGGGGAGGCCTGGCAGATCGACGCCTCCAAGGTCCATGCCGCGGCCAATCCCGATCCGGTGCCGCGCGTCATCCTTCTCTTCGACAGCCGGGTGCCGGCATGAGCGCCGCCGCGCGCGCCGCCCAAGCGGGGCCGGAGCCCAATTTCCTGATCGTCGCCGAGGGCCTCGACGTCGCGCCCGCGCTCGCCGAGCTGGCCGCATTGCCCGATTATTACTGGCTGCAGATCAACGACGACCGCTGCACCTTCGTCTCCCTGCTCGATCATGCGGCCCAGCCGGCGATGCGCGAGGAGCTGCCGGAGACCTGGCGACTGATCGACGGCCTGATGGCCATCCTCGCCGCCGCGCATGGCGATGCCGGGAGGCTCGATTATTGCCGCGTCGGGCGGATGCCGCCGGGGGAGGGGCTGGCGCCGCATTTCGACGGCGTCGACGGCATCCTCCAGCGCCGCTACCAGCTCGCGCTGCAGGCCGCGCCCGGCGTCGCGCTCACCGTGGGCGGCGAGACCAGGGAGCCGCGGCCCGGCGACGCCTGGCGGATCGCGGCCCACCGCACCCACAGCGTCTACAATCGCGGTCCGATCGACCGGATAACCCTGCTGTTCGACACGATCAGCGGGGAGGTGGATCGATAATATCTTGGTCACCGCGGCGAACGCCGGGGCTCATGGGTCCCGCCCTCTTGCCTCCGCGCGCCGTACGCGTCAGGGCCCCGGCCATGCCGATCCGCCCCGCCACCGCCGACGATCATGACGCCATCTGGGCGATTATCGCGCCGATCGCCCGCGCCGGCGAGACCTGGGCGCTGCCGCGCGACCTGAGCCGGGAGGCGGCGCTCGCTTACTGGTTCGCCCCGGACCGCGCGCCCTTCGTGCTGGAGGAGGAGGGCCGCATCCTCGGCACCTATTTCCTGCGCGCCAACCATCCGGGCGGCGGCGCCCATGTCGCCAATGCCGGCTATATGGTGGCGGCGGATGCGGGCGGCCGCGGCGTCGGCGCCGCGCTCTGCCTGGATTCGCTCGAGCGCGCCCGCGCCCAGGGCTATGCGGCGATGCAGTTCAACTTCGTGGTCGGCACGAACGACCGCGCGGTGCGGCTCTGGCACCGGCTCGGCTTCGCGACGGTCGGCCGCCTGCCCGGCGCCTTCCGCCATCCGACATTGGGCGACGTTGACGTGCTCGTGATGTACCAGCGGCTCTAGCCGCCGCCCTCAGTGCGCCGGATCGGCCTGCACGCAGGCCAACTCGTTCCCGCCCGGATCGAGGAAGTGGAAGCGCCGTCCGCCCGGAAAGGCGAAGATCGGCTTGGCTAAAGTCCCGCCGGAATCGAGCACCGACGCCATCGCGGCCTCGAGGTCGTCGACATCGATCACCGGCAAGGGCGCGCCGATCGCCTCGGCACTGTCGCCCTGGATGCCGATATCGGTGTCGCCCGTCATCGTCGCAGCATAGCTCGGCCCGAAGCTCGTCATCGTCCAGCCGAACGCGGCCTCGTAGAAGCGCTTGGCGGCGGGGACGTCGAAGGCGGTCAACTCGACATAGTTCAGGCGTGGGCTCTTCATCTCGGGGCTCCCGGAGCTGGCGTCAGGTTGAAATCGATGGTCCGGAAAATTCGCTCGGCAAGCGTGCATCGATCCGCCGTCGCGCAATGCGCGTAGATCACGAGGTTGATCGCTGCAGCCTGACCCGGTCCGGGCAACGCCACATAGAAATGCCGCCAATGCCCCGGCGCTGTCCGCCCGTCCGCAGCGGGAATTCGCTCCGCCCGTGCCATCGCTGCCGGGAGCCCGTCTATTTCAATCGAAGCGCAGCGATAGGTGCTGCAATCGGGCCGAGCCCCGTACATTCCGAAATCGAGGCTGAGGCGAAGGCCCGCTCCCCGATATTCGGCGACCAGGCTGTCGATACCCTGCTGCGGGCCACCACGAAGATTCGCCGGGACAGCGATGCTCAAGGACCCGACACCCCGAATGGTCATCGGAGCCTGCCGGCCCCAGCCGTTCGGC
Organism: Allosphingosinicella sp.; assembly: GCA_035502235.1. Lineage (GTDB taxonomy): Bacteria > Pseudomonadota > Alphaproteobacteria > Sphingomonadales > Sphingomonadaceae > Allosphingosinicella. Next base: position 46,814 of record DATJUQ010000047.1, on the reverse strand, counting down.
GTGGTGCCGTCCGCTACGGCCGGGGAGGAGCCAGCGGCCAATAAGGCGGCGGATAAGAGCAGTGCCGCCACGCTTGAAGCCTCAATAGCGGCGCAGCAGCCCCGCCAGCCGGCCCTGGATCTGGATCTGCTCGGGCCGGTAGCGCTGCGGGTCGTAGAGGCGGTTGGCCGGATCGAGGCGGATCATCTGGCCCTCGCGGCGCAGGGTCTTCAGCGTCGCTTCCTCGTCATTGACCAGGGCCACGACGATCTCGCCGTCGCGCGCCGTGTCGGTCTTGCGGATCAGCGCATAATCGCCGTCGAGAATGCCGAGCTCGACCATCGAATCGCCGGCCACCTCCAGCGCATAATGCTCGCCCGGGCCGAGCAAGGCGGCGGGGACGGGGAGGGTGTCGGTGCCCTGCAGCGCCTCGATCGGCGTGCCGGCCGCGATCCGGCCGTGCAGGGGGATGTCGATCACATCGTCATTGGCGGCGCGGGGCGGCACGACCGGCGCCTTGCCCGGCGCGGGCGCGGCGCTTTTGCTCGCCTCGGGGATTTTCAGCACCTCCAGCGCGCGCGCCCGGTTGGGCAGGCGGCGGATGAAGCCGCGCTCGACCAGGGCCGAGATCAGCCGGTGGACGCCGCTCTTCGACTTGAGGTCGAGCGCCTCCTTCATCTCCTCGAAGGAGGGCGAAATGCCCGTCTCGTTCAGGCGCTCGTCGATATAAAGAAGCAGCTCATGTTGCTTGCGCGTCAGCATCCCTGGTCCCCTATCACGGAACGTATAAGGAACGTGTAAGGAACGTTACGCAGGGAGTCAAGCCGGGCCTAGCGGCGCGTCTCCCGGGCCAGCGCCGAGGCCCGCGCCAGCGCCTCGGGCAGCGCCGCCTCGATCAGGCGGGCGCGGAACCGCGCGCCGTCATTGGACCGGATCGGCAGCGCCACGTCGGGCAGGATGCCGCGCACCTCGTTGCTGCCGTCGCGGCGGAAGCGCACGCAATCGGGGACGCGCAGGACGGCGCCGCTGCGCGCCAGCGTCACCGGCGTGCCGCCATAGGTATGGCCGCAGCCCGCGCCGCCCGTCCGCGCGCCGAGCACGATCGCGGCGCGATTGTCCTGCAGCAGCGCCGCGAACTGCTCCGCCGCCGACCAGGTCTCGCCGTCGACCAGGACGAGCAAAGGCCCGGCCCAGACGCCGTCGCGATAGTCGAACTGCGCGGGGTTGAAGACATAGGGCGCCCAATCCCGCCCGGCGAGGCTCCCCGCCGGCAGGGTCCCGATCAGCCCGGTCGCAAAGCCGGCCGTGCCGAGCCGCGTGCAGCCGGCGCCGCCGGGCGGGCAGGGCGTCTCGGCCACGCGCTGCGCGGCCTCGGCCTCCGCCGCCAGGCCCAGCAGGCGCGCCCGGTCCGCCGGCGTCGCCGCCGCGGCCGCGCCGCGCAGCCGGACGGCGAGCTCGCGCCATTGCCGCGCCCAGTGCGCGCCGCGCACGAATCCCCGCCGCGCGGAGGTGAGCGGGCCCGGGCTCAGCGTCCGCGCCGCCGTCTCGGCCCATTCCGAGCCGCCGCCATTATTGGCGATGTCGACCAGCAGCGCCGCCGCGCCGGCCGCGCGCAGGGCGGTGAGCCGGGCCTGCAGGTCGCCGGTCAGGCGGCGATAGGCGGCGGTCAGGATCGCATCCTCGCAGGCCGAGTCGCAGGGCCGGTCGAGCGGGGTGCCGAGCGCGGCGGCGGCGGCCTCGCAGGCGGCGGGATAGCCCTGCGGCTGGAACACGCCGATCCGGACGACGCCCACCAGCCGTCCCGATACCCGGATCGTCCCGGCCGGGAAAACATTGTCGCCCTCGAGCGCGCGATAGCCGGCCAGCGCCGGCCCGGTGCCGGCGCTCGCCTGCCGGGCATCGTAGCCGAGCCGCGCACAGAAAGCGGCGGGAGTCGCCGGCGGCGGCGCGGCGGCGGGGGCCGGCCCCGCCTGCGCCCCCTGAGCCGCCGCCGCCGGACGGGGCCAGCTCAGCGCGACATGGCCGTCGGCGATCCGCTGGACGATGCGGTCGAAGACGGCACGCGCCTCCTGGTCGCTGCGCGCGGCGCCGAGCGTCGTCCGCGCCCGCTCGAACAGGGCGTCGAGATCGAGCTCGCGCTCCTCGCGCAGCCAGTCGAGATTGGCGTAACGCTCGTCGAGCGCGGTCCGCATCTGGGCCAGGTCCTCGAGCCAGGGCGCCGCCGACCAGCCCGGGGCCGGTGCCGGTGCCGGCGCCTGCGCCGCGGCCATGCCCGCCGTCAGCGCCAGGGCCGCGGCCAATACCGATCTCCACATTCGCGTCACGCCCCCTCCGGTCCCCGCCTCGCGACGCAGGCTAGGGTCGTCGGCGGGCCGGGGCAAGATGCCGTCAGGCGACGGCGACGCGCGCCTCGGCCAGGAAATTGCGGAGCAGCGCGTGGCCCTGCGCGCTGGCGATGCTCTCGGGATGGAATTGCACGCCGTGGATCGGCAGGTCCCGGTGGCGCAGGCCCTGGATGGTCCCGTCCGGCGCACGCGCGTTGACCGCCAGCGCCGCCGGCAGGCTGTCCGGCGCCAGGGTCAGGCTGTGATAGCGGGTCGCGTCGAACGGCGAGGGCAGGCCGGCGAAGACGCCGCTGCCGTCATGCGCGATCGCGGAGACCTTGCCGTGCATCGGCGCCGGCGCCCGCGCGATCCGCCCGCCATAATGCTGCCCGATCGCCTGGTGGCCCAGGCAGACGCCGAGCAGGGGCAGGCGCGCCTCGGCACAGGCCGCGACCAGGCCCAGCGAGATGCCGGCCTCGTCCGGCGTCCCCGGCCCTGGCGAGATCAGCACCGCCTCGGCGCCGCTGGCCAGCGCTTCGGCCGGGCTCAGCGCGTCGTTGCGCGCCACCCGGACGGTCTCGCCCAGCTCCCGCAGATACTGGACCAGGTTCCAGGTGAAGCTGTCATAATTGTCGACGACGAGGATCACGCCGGCGCCATTCCTACTGGGCCGGGGCTCCCACGCCCATGCTGGCGGCGATGCGGCGGCGCTCGGCGCGGATCGCCGCCGCGTTGCGCTGGACGCCGACGCTGAGCTCCATCGCCCGCAGCAATTGCCGCTCGGCCTCGACCGGCGTGCTCTGGGTGAGCTCCTGCCGGATCACCGCCACGTTCTGGGCGGCATCCTCGTCGCGGCCGCGGACGCTCTGCGTCGGGGCGGCGATCATCCAGCCGCCATTGTTCGGCGCCGCGATCACCGCCGCCGTGCCCGGGCGCAGCCGGAAGAACAGCCTAAGCGCCTCGGGCGCCTGCGCGTTCATGATCACCTGCCGGCGCGTGCTGATCGTCTCCGGCGGCGGCAGCGGAATGCCGGCCTGGGCGAAGGCCTGGGCGATCGGCATGCCGGCATTGATCCGCGCGGCGATGCCGTCGGCGATCTGCTTCGCGCGCACCAGAGCGGTCCGGCTGATCAGCTGGCCGCGGACGAGCTCGCGGATCTCGGCGAGCGGCGGCGGCGCGGCGGGCTCGCTCCGCTCGACGCCGACCAGGGCGTAGCGGGCATCCGCCTGGATCGCCGCGACCACCGGGTCGCCGCCGTCGGCGTCCATCTCGAAGGCCGCGGGCAGAACGGCGCGCAGGTCAGCCGAGATGTTCGGCAGCGGCCGCCGGTTGGACTGCAGGCCCTGGGCGGTGATCGGCGGGGTGGTGACGACCTGCAGGCGCGCGCCCCGGGCGGCGTCCTCGAAGCTCATCCCCTCGGTGATCTGCTGCTCCAGCTGGGTGGCGAGCGCGTTGATCGCGGCGCTGCGCTTGCGGCGCTCCAGCTCGGCGACGATGGCCGGGCGTACCGCCTCAAGCGGCTGGCCGCTGCTCCGCATGATCGCCTCGACGCGGACGACATGGACGCCGAGCGGCGAGCGGACCGGGCCGATCAGTCCGCCCTGCGGCGCGCGGAAGCTCTGGGCGGAGACGTCGGCGCTGGTCACCGTGCCGAACTGGGCCTGGCTCTGGTTGGCGAAGGTGACGTCGCTGGCCTGGAAGCCGGCGGCCTGGGCGGCGTCGATGAAGCTGGTGCCGCCGCGTACCCGCGCCGCGAAGGCGTCGGCCTGCTGCTGGGCCTGCGTGCCCGAGAAGGTGATCGATTGCAGGGTGCGGGTCTCGATCTGCTGGTAGCGCGGGGTGTTGGCATAGACGGCGCGGATCTCCGCGTCGGTCGGCGCGGTGACGGTGACCTGGTCGGCGCCGAGCACCGCATATTTGATCACCCGGCGCTCCGGCACGGAGAAATAGTCGCGGAAGCGCTGGTAATAAGCGGCGATCTCCGCCTCGGTCGGGTTGAGGCTGCGCTGGATGCCGCCCACCGGCACCACGCCGATCATGCCGCTGCGCTGCTCGAGCGGCACCACGGCATAGGCCTTGGCGACGCCCAGCGGCGTGCGGAAGCCGGCCTGGATCGGGGCGAGCAATTGCCGTTGCAGCAGCTGGCGGCTGATGTCGGCGCGCACCCGCGCCTCGGTATAGCCGGCCTGCTGGAGCGCGCGCTGGAAAAGGTTGTTGTCGAAATTGTCGCCGATCCGGGCGAACTGGAATTCCGGCGAGGTGACGATGAAGCGGTCCTGCATCCGCCGCGTGACGACGATGCCGCGGGCCTCGCCGAACTGGCGCATCGCCTCCAGCGCGATCAGCTGGTCGAGCGCGCCCTCGAAGCCGCCCTGGTTCACGAATTCGGCGATCTGCAAATTGGGCAGGCGCTGCTGCAGATTCTGGAAGCTCTCGTTGAACTGGTCGTTGGCCTCGGTGGTGGTGACCGGGCGGCTGCCGACCCTGGCCAGTTCCGTCCCCTGCGGCGTGCTGCCGCCGGTCAGGCTGCCGAGGCCGCCGGTGCCGTCGGTGCCGAAGCCGGTGATCACGATCGCGACGAGGGAGAAGAAGAGGATGGTAAGCGCGATCCAGTTGCGGATTTTCTTGCGGGCCATGGGGGTCCTGACGAAGTGGGTTTGCGCGGGTCATAGAAGCGCGCTAGGCGGCCCGCAACCTTTCGCGATCCCGGAACCATCCCCATGCAGCTCCGCCGCAAGCTCGTCGCCGGCAACTGGAAGATGAACGGCGGCCTCGCCGCTCTGGCCGAGCTCGGCCCGATCGCCGAGGCGGCGCGGGCGGCGGGCGGCGTCGACGTCGCCATCTGCCCGCCCTTCACCCTGATCGCGCCCGCCGTCACCCGTTCGGGCGGCCTCGTCGTCGGCGCGCAGGACTGCCACGCCCATGACAGCGGCGCGCATACCGGCTGCGTCTCCGTGGCGATGATCAGGGAGGCGGGCGCGAAGCTCGCCATCGTCGGCCATTCGGAGCGTCGCGCCGACCAGCACGAGACCGACGACGAGGTCCGCGCCAAGGCGGAGGCGGCGCTGAAGGGCGGCCTGATCGCCGTGGTCTGCGTCGGCGAGAGCGACGCCCAGCGCCGGGCCGGCAGCCATGTCGCGGTGGTCACCGCCATGCTCGCCGGCTCGCTGCCCGATCATTGGGAGGAGGGCGAGCTGGTCGTCGCCTATGAGCCGGTCTGGGCGATCGGCACCGGCAATGTCGCCACCCCGGCCGACGTCGCCGAGATGCACGCGGCGATTCGCGCCCATCTCACCGGCCGTTTCGGCGATCGCGGCGGCCGCATCCGCATCCTCTACGGCGGCTCGGTCAAGGCCGACAATGCCGCCGAATTGTTCGCCGTGCCGGACGTGGACGGCGCCCTGGTCGGCGGCGCCAGCCTCACCGCCGCCGCCTTCGTGCCGATCGTCGAGGCGGCATCGGCCAGTTGAACCCCGGCCGTCGATCGACTAGATCGCCCGAAACGTCCGCCTGGCGCACATGCCGGGAGTCCAGCGAAAGTTCCAGATGTCCGGCCTCTTCACCTTCGTCCTCATCGTGCAGGCGCTCGTCGCCCTCGGCCTGATCACGCTCATCCTGATGCAGCGCTCGGAAGGCGGCGGCTTGGCCGGCGGCGGCAGCCCGGCCGGCATGATGAGCGCGCGCGGCGCCTCCGACTTCCTGACCCGCGGCACCTCGATCCTGGCCACGATCTTCATCTGCCTGTCGATCCTGCTCGCCGGCCTCGCCGCCGGCCAGCGCGCCGGCGACGGCGTCGATGCGAGCCTGCGCACCAAGGCCCCGGCCAGCGCCCCGGCGCGTCCGGCCGGCACGGCGCCCGCCACGCCCGCCGCCCCGGCGCCGGCGCCCGCCGGCAATACCAGCCGCGTCCCGGGCCAGTAAGGTCCGGGCGGGGAGGGGCCCGCCGCCCCTCGCCTAAAATAAACATGATTCGACGGCTTGCCGGATCGCACCCGGCCCGTCTAACCGATGACTCCCATGGCGCGGTTCATTTTCATCACCGGCGGCGTGGTCTCCAGCCTTGGCAAGGGTCTCATGGCCGCCTCTCTTGCGGCCCTCCTGCAGGCGCGCGGCTACAAGGTCCGCCTCCGCAAGCTCGACCCCTATCTCAACGTCGATCCCGGGACGATGTCGCCCTATCAGCATGGCGAGGTCTACGTCACCGACGACGGCGCGGAGACCGATCTCGACCTCGGCCATTACGAGCGCTTCTCGGGCGTGCCCGCGCGCCAGTCGGACAATGTCACCTCGGGCCGCATCTACCAGGGCATCATCCAGCGCGAGCGGCGCGGCGACTATCTCGGCGCCACCGTCCAGGTGATCCCGCACGTCACCAACGCGATCAAGGAGTTCATCCGCGCCGATGTCGAGGAGGATCTCGATTTCGTGCTCTGCGAGGTGGGCGGCACGGTCGGCGACATCGAGAGCCTGCCCTTCATCGAGGCGATCCGCCAGTTCCGCAATGAATCTCCGCGCGGCCAGTGCCTCTCCATCCACACCACGCTCGTGCCCTATATCGCCGCCGCCGGCGAGCTGAAGACCAAGCCGACCCAGCACAGCGTCCGCGAGCTGACCTCGCTCGGCATCCAGCCCGAGATCATCGTCTGCCGCTGCGAGCATCCGCTGCCGGACAATGAGCGGGCGAAGATCTCCAGCTTCTGCAACGTCCGCAAGGAAGCGGTCATCCCCGCGCTGGACGCGAAGAGCATCTACGCCGTCCCCGCCCAATATCACGCGGCCGGCCTCGACGCGGAGGTCCTGCTCGCCTTCGGCATCGCCGACGCGCCCGCGCCCGAAATGGCCCGCTGGGACGACGTCATGGACCGCCTGCTCAATCCCGAGGGCGAGGTGACGATCGGCGTGGTCGGCAAATATGTCGTCCTCCAGGACGCCTACAAGTCGCTGACCGAGGCGCTCGTCCATGGCGGCTTGGCCAACCGCGTGAAGGTCAACATACGCTGGCTGGACGCGGAATTGTTCGAACATCCGGACGGCGAGATCGCCGCCACGCTCGAGCCCTGCCACGCCATCCTCGTCCCCGGCGGCTTCGGCGAGCGCGGCACCGAGGGCAAGATCGCCTCCGTCCACTTCGCCCGCGAGCGCAAGGTGCCCTTCTTCGGCATCTGCCTCGGCATGCAGATGGCCTGTATCGAGGGCGCCCGGAACACCGCCGGCATCCACGGCGCCGGCAGCACCGAATTCGGCGAGGTGCGCGAGCCCGTCGTCGGCCTGATCGAGGAATGGATGAGCCCCGAGGGCCTGCAGAAGCGCGAGGCGAACGGCGATCTCGGCGGCACCATGCGCCTCGGCGCCTACAAGGCCGCCCTCGCCGGCAACAGCGTCGTGCGCAGCATCTACGGCACCGACACGATCAGCGAACGCCATCGCCACCGCTACGAGGTCAACGTCCATTATAAGGAGGCGCTCGAGGCGGGCGGCCTGGTCTTCTCCGGGATGAGCCCGGACGGCGAATTGCCGGAGATCGTCGAGCGCCCCGACCATCCCTGGTTCATCGGCGTGCAATTCCACCCGGAGCTCAAGTCGAAGCCCTTCGATCCCCATCCCTTGTTCGCGAGCTTCATCGAAGCCGCGGTGAAACAGAGTAGGCTCGTATGATCGTCCAAGCCCTTCTCGGCCTGCTCCTCGTCACCCAGGCCGCCGGCCAGGGCCCGGAGCATTTCTTCGTCGGCCGCACCGAAAGCACCGGCACCGCCCGCATCTTCATGAGCGGCAGCCATGGCGTCCGCGACCGCAGCCGCGGCCGCATCGAGCGGGGCAACACCCTGATCCTCGACCAGGTCGTCGAGGAGGAAGGCAAGCCCGCCCGCACCCGCACCTGGCGCCTCGTCCGCGCCGCCGACAACCGCATCACCGGCTCGATCAGCGATGCCCGGGGGCCGGTGACCGGCAGCGTCCGGGGCAATGTCATCCACCTGAGCTACCAGAGCGCGGAAGGCCCGAGCGTGGAGCAGTGGATCACGCTCGATCCGGGCCGCCGGACGGCGCGCAACCGGATGGTGTTCCGGCGGATGGGCGTGACCCTGGCGACACTGGAATCGACGATCAGACGCCTGGACTGAACAGGGCGCGCCCGTAATCGGCCCCGGAACGGGGAGGGGGACCGCGGCGCGAAGCGCCGTGGCGAACGGAGCCTGGTTCGCCCCAGCTGGATCACATTCTAGGCGGCCGCCTTGCCGTCCCGCCACGCCGCGCGCTCGGCGAAGATGCGCGCCACCGCGGCCATATTCTCGCTGCCCCAGGCGCACAGCGGCTCGAGCGCCTGGGCGAGGCTGCGGCCGAGCGGAGTGAGCGCATAGTCCACGCGCGGCGGGACCTCCTTATAGTCGGTCCGCTTCAGGACCCCGTCCGCCTCCAGCTCCTTCAGCTGCTGGATCAGCACCTTGTCGCTGACGTCGCGGATCGCGCGCCTCAGTTCGCCATAGCGGATCGGACCCTGCTGGAGCAGGAAGTAGATGATCAACGGCTTCCACTTGCCCGAAATGACGCGGAGCGTCGCATCGAGGCCGCAGGTGAAACCCGGTGTCGGAGAAGGCGCTTCGGACATTTTTGACACTTACCAAAAGGTGCATACTTGTCCCTAGGTAGGTGCCTGACCAGCTACGTGCAACCTTGAGCTAGGAGCACGTTAAAATGCAGAGACTATCGGGCAAGACGGCGGTGGTGACCGGCGGCGGCAGCGGCATCGGCCTCGCCTCCGCGAGGCGATTCATCGCGGAAGGCGCGTTCGTGTACATCTTTGGCCGGCGGCAGGCCGCGCTGGACGCGGCGCTGGCCGAACTCGGCGATCAGGCGCGCGCGGTGCAGGGTTCGGTGAGCGACCTCGCCGATCTCGACCGGCTCTTCGAAACGGTGAAGGCCGAGCGAGGCAGCCTCGACATCCTGCTCGCCAATGCCGGCACCGGCGCCTTCGCCCCACTCGGCGAGATCACGCCCGACCATTATGGCCACGCCTTCGACGTCAACGTGAAGGGCTTGCTCTTCACCGTCCAGAAGGGCCTGACGCTGATGGGCGAGGGCGGCTCGATCATCCTCACCGGCTCGACCACCGGCGAGATGGGGACGCCGCAATTCAGTGTCTACAGCGCAACCAAGGCCGCGGTCCGCAATTTTGCGCGCAGCTGGGCGCAGGACCTGCGCGGCACCGGCATCCGGGTCAACGTGCTGTCGCCCGGCCCGACCCGGACCGATCTCGCCCTGGAGGTGGTCGGCGAGGCCGAGTTCGAGGCGTTGGGCGCATTGACTCCGATCGGCCGGCTCGGCGAGCCCGCGGAAGTTGCCGCCGCGGCGGCATTCCTCGCTTCGGCGGACAGCAGCTTCATGACCGGCAGCGAACTCCACGTCGATGGGGGGCTGGCGCAGATCTGAGGGCAGAGGGGGGGCGCGGGTCATGGCCCGCGCCGCCTTCCCGCTGTTGGATACAAATAGGATTTCGTCTGCGAGCCTAGGGCGATGGCGAGTCGCATCGATCCTCCGCGCAATCCTCGAACCTGCCGGTCGGCATGGTTCACCGGGGAAGACCCCCGGCCTTTCCATGTGACACTCGTGTCAGATGTGACCTTCCGGGGCCCGCGCCCGGTCGCGATCCGTTTCCCTCGGTCGGACTTTTTCCCGCCATGGAAGCGGAAACTTTGAAACTTCCGGCCCCGGTCAGGCACGGGACGAAGAGGCGAGGGGCCTCGCGCCGCCTCGCCTCCGCACCCCGTGCTTCGCCCCGCTTATCCCTGGATGAAGGCCAGCAGATCCGGGTTCACCACCTCCGGATGCGTCGTGCACATGCCGTGCGGCAGCCCCTCATAGCTCTTCAAGATGCCGTTCTTCAGCAGGTTCACGGCGAGCGGCGCCGAGTCCGCATAGGGCACGATCTGGTCGTCCGTCCCGTGCATCACCAGCACCGGCAGCTCGATCGCCTGCAGGTCCGCTGTGAAGTCGGTTTCGGAAAAGGCCTTGATGCAGTCGTAATGGGCCTTGATCCCGCCGCTCATGCCCTGCCGCCACCAGTTCCAGATCACGCCCTGGTCGATCTTCGCGCCCTCGCGATTATAGCCGTAGAAGGGGCCGGCGGGGACGTCGTGGAAGAATTGGGCGCGGTTGGCGGCGGTGGCGGCGCGGAAGCCGTCGAACACCTCCAGCGGCAGGCCGCCCGGATTGGCCTCGCTCTTCACCATGATCGGCGGCACCGCGCCGATGATCACCGCCTTGGCGACCCGGCCCGGCTCGGCCCTGGCGACATAATGGACGACCTCGCCGCCGCCGGTCGAATGGCCGATGTGGATCGCGCCCTTGAGATCGAGGGCGCGGGCCAGTTCGGCGACGTCGGCCGCATAGGTGTCCATCTCGTTGCCGGTGTCGGTCTGGCTGGAGCGGCCATGGCCGCGGCGGTCATGGGCGATGACGCGGTAGCCCTGGCCCAGGAAGAACATCATCTGGTTGTCCCAGTCGTCGGCGCTGAGCGGCCAGCCATGGTGGAAGACGATCGGCGTCGCGCCCTTGCTGCCCCAGTCCTTGTAGTAGATTTCGGTGCCGTCGGTGGTGGTGATCGTGGCCATGGTGCGTGTCCCTTCCTGTCTCTGCTCGGGCGGCCCGTCCGCCCCGGTGGTTGCAGGCTTAGGCGCCATCCGGCAGCATCGCGATTGGCGCATCCGACATTTAGCGCGCCGGATTCGACATGGAGGGTGAAATCATGACGGCCAGCGCAGCGCCGCCCAAGGCCGAGGTCGCGCTCCTCCTCTATCCGGGCTGCCAGAGCGCGATGGTCCACGGCATGACCGATCTGCTCCAGATCGCGGCGGGCTTTTCGGCGGACAAGGGTGGCCCGCCGCTGCGCACCAGCCACTGGCAGAGGCTGCCGGACGGGGGTTTCACCCGCGCCCATGACAGCCATCCCCAGGCCGGCGGCGCCTGGCCGGACGTCGTCATCGTGCCCGGCCGCCTGACCGGGCCGGCGGATGCCGCGGAGGCCGCGCCTTACGCGGCCTGGCTGCGCGCCCGCCATGCCGAAGGCGCGACGCTGGCGGCCAATTGCGGCGGCGTCTTCATGCTCGCCGAAACCGGCCTGCTCGCCGGCCGCCCCGCCACCACCCACTGGCTGTTCGCCGAGCCGTTTCGCGACCGCTTCCCGGACATCCGCATGGAGCCCGACAAGATCGTGATCGAGGATGGCGAGATCATCACCGCCGGCGGGCTGATGGCCTGGACCGATCTCGGCATGCGCCTGGTCGACCGGCTCTACGGCCCGACGATCATGCTTGAGACGGGCCGCTTCCTGCTGATCGATCCCGCCGGCCGCGAGCAGCGCCATTACAGCCGCTTCGCGCCGCGCCTCACCCATGGCGACGAGGCGATCCTGAAGATCCAGCACTGGCTGCAGGCGCGCGAGGCCAAGGCGGTGACGGTGCGGGAAATGGCGCGCCGGGCGGCGATGGAGGAGCGCACCTTCCTGCGCCGCTTCAAGGCCGCCACCGGCATGACCCCGATCGAATATGCCCAGCATCTCAGGATCGGCAAGGCGCGCGAATTGCTCGAATATACCAGGCGGCCGGTCGACCAGATCGCCTGGTCGGTCGGCTATGAGGATGCCGGCGCCTTCCGCAAGAGCTTCAACCGGATCATCGGTCTGTCGCCCAGCGAATATCGCCAGCGTTTCTCGCCCGCCAGCGCGGCGGCGCTCGCGGCATGACGGACGATGGCGAACCGCTCGCCGAGATCGCCTTCCAGGGAGAGATCGTCGCGTGGCGCGGCCCGGCGCCCTATCTTTTCGTGCGTATCCCGGACGAGCATGTCGGCGAGGTCAGCTATGCCGCGCGGCAGGCGAGCTACGGCTGGGGCTGCGTCCCCGTCGCGGCCCGGATCGGGCAGACCAATTTCACCTCCTCGCTCTTCCCGCGCGACGGCGGCTATCTGCTCCCGGTCAAGGTCGCGGTGCAGCGGGCCGAGCGCGTCGCCCTCGGCGATCGGGTCGCGGTCGCCTTGAAAGTTTCCGCGCGGTGAGCCGGTTCGCGGCGAGCCGACTCGGATTTGGGACGAGACGTTGGAAATTCTTGTCGATGGGTAACAAAATCAGGCGGTTCCGGCTTATGCTTGCGGCATGGGCAAATGGTCTTCGGCGGGTCGGGGTATGACGCTTTTCGGGAATCTTCGGTTGCGCGTGCTTGCCGCGCTCGGCGCCCTGCTGGTCGCCTTCGTTCAGCCGGCCACGGCGCAGACGTCGCCGCAGCTTCGTCCGCTCGAACAGCGTCTGGCCCAGCTGGCGACGGAGAATCCCGGGGAATTCGGCTTCGCCGCCCTCGATCTCGGCACCGGCGAGATGGTGAGCTTCAACGGCGACCGGGCCTTTCCGATGGCGAGCACGATGAAGATCGCCGTCGCCGCCGCCTATCTGGCCGAGGTCGATGCCGGCCGCCGGCGGCTCGACGAGACGATCGGCACGGCGACGGCCCTGTCGCTGCTCGAGACGATGCTGATCCGCAGCAACAACCATTCCACCGACGTCCTGATCGCGACGCTCGGCGGCCCCGCGGTGGTGGACGGCTGGCTTCGCGCCCACCGGCTCAGCGGGATCCGGGTGGACCGCAACATCGCCCGCTTGCTCGCCGACCGGCGCGACCTGCACGACATCAGGGATTCCAGCACGCCGATGGCGATGCTGCAGCTGCTGCGCCTGATCGATTCCGGCGACGCGCTGAGCCCGCGCAGCCGCGCCCTTCTGCTCGACATGATGCGGCGCTGCGCGACCGGCCGGAACCGCATCCGCGGCCTGATGCCGTCCGATGCCCTGGTCGAGCACAAGACGGGCACGCTGAACGGCTATACCGGCGACGTCGGCTATCTCACCCGCCCCGACGGGCAGCGGCTCGCCGTGGTCTTCTTCGCCCGCGGCGGCGACAACCGGCCCGCGGTCATCTCCACCGCCGCGCGCGCCATCTATGACGGGTTCGGCGGCGAAGGGCAGGGGCTCGCGGCGCCGCTCGGCGGCCGGGTGACCCAGGCGTCCACCTGGCAGCGGGTCGATGCCAACGCGCCCAGGCGCGTTCCCGGCCAGGGGTCGTCCGCCACGCCCTGCACCCTGCGGGGCAGCGTGTTCGAAGGGCTCTGCTGACGACCGTCCTCCCGCGCGGCGATCATTATTGACAATGATTCGCAATAGCGACTAGGTCCCGGCTTCCAGTCGCTCCCCGGGGGATTTCATGACCTTTCGCAAAGCGCTTCCGGCGCTGCTCTACGGCGTCGCCGCCATCGCCACGCCCGCTTCGGCCCAGACGGCCGAGACCCCGGCGCCGCCCGCCGTCGAGGACGGCGAGGACGAGGAGGGCGAGCCGATTGTCGTCGTCGGCGCGCTGACCGACGTCGCCATCGACCGCGAGGAGATCGAGCTCACCCAGGCCAACGACCTCGCCGATCTGTTCCGCCACGTGCCGTCGGTGACGGTCGGCGGCGGCGTCGGCCTCGCCCAGAAGATCTACGTCCGCGGCATCGAGGATTCGCTGCTCAACGTCACCATCGACGGCGCGCCGCAGCGCGGCACCCTGTTCCACCATATCGGCCGAGTCTCGATCGAGCCCGAACTGCTGGAGAGCGTCGAGGTCCAGGCCGGCGCCGGCGAGGCGACCTCCGGCTTCGGCGCGATCGGCGGCGCGATCCGCTTCCGCACCCGCGATCCGGTCACCCTCCTGCAGCCCGGCCGCGACATCGGCGCGATCGGCCGCGCCGGCTGGTTCAGCAATGACGGCTATAAGCTGTCCGGCACGGTCTTCGCCCGCCTGTTCGGCGATGTCGGCATCCTCGGCTCCTTCGTCCATGTCGACCGCGACGATTATGAGGACGGCAATGGCGTCGTGCAGCGCGGCACTGGCGCCCGCCAGCAGCTCGGCTTCATCCGCTTCGGCGGCGATCTCGGCGGCGGCCATCGCCTCGCGCTCAGCTACGAGCATCGCGACGAGGAGGGCGCGTTCGGCCAGCGGCCCAACTGGCCGGTCCTGACCGGGGACACCCTCTTCCCGGTCGAGGGCAAGCGGCAGTCGGTCACCGCCAATTACCGCTTCAACGTCTCGCCCGCCCTCGGCCTGGAGGCGACCGGTTACTGGACGCGCTCCGAATTCACGCAGGACCGGTTCGACCGCTGGGGCCTCTACGGCGCCGAGATCGAAAGCTACGGCTTCGACCTCCGCGCCCGCGTCCGCCGGGCCGGCCATGACGTGACCTTCGGCGTCGAGCATCGCAATGACCGCGTGATGAGCGAATATCTGGGGGCGCCCGCCATGTGGCAGCCCTGGGCCTGGGATCCCGCCATCGGCCGCTTCGTGGAGGAGGGCTCGCTGCTCGGCCTCTACGTGCAGGATCGCTGGCAGGCGCTCGACTCGCTGCTGCTGAGCTTCGGCGCGCGCTACGATTCCTACGACATGACCCAGGTCACCTATGCCGACGGCGCCGAAAGCGACGGCTTCAGCTTCAATGCCGGCGCGACCTTCACCATCGCGCCGGGCCTCTCGCTCAACGCCGGCTATGCCGAGGCCTTTCGCGGCAAGGAGATCGGCGACGCCTTCACCCTGGAGCACCGGCCGGGCCGGCTGTCCCTGTCGCCGACGCTCCGCCCGGAGCGGGTCGAGAATATCGAGGGCGGCATCGCCTATGACCGCGACGGCATCCGCGCCTCGGCGGTCTATTACCGGATGAAGATCCGCGATGTCGTGCTCGACCAACTCTATGCCGGGCCGCCGCCGCAATCGGCGACCTATTACGAGAATGTCGGCGATTTCGTCGCCGAGGGTTTCGAGCTGCGCGCCGGCTATCGCCGCGGCCCGTTCTCGATCGACGGCTATTTCAACCATTACGATTCCCGCCTCAACGGCCGCCGGATCGAAGGCTATGAGCATCTCGCGCTCGGCAATTCGGTGGGCGACAATATGGCGCTGATCCTCGGTTACGAGCCGACCCCGTCGCTCGGCTTCCGCGCGACGCTGACTCGGTACGAGGATCTGAACGACCTCGAGGTCCTCTACCGCGACGTCGAGCTGGGCTATGTCCCGACCACCGAGTTCATCGACAAGCCCGGCTACACGGTGGTCGATCTCTTCGCCCGCTGGCAGCCCTTCCGGAGCCACCTGTTCGAGCTGCAGGCCGCGGTCTACAACCTCTTCGACACCCAATATCGCGCCCATGCCAGCGTCGGCGACTATCGGGCCATCCCCGATTACGAGATCGTCGCCGGCCTGCCGGAGCCGGGCCGCAATGTCCGCCTGACCGCCAGCCTCCGCTTCTGATGGACGGGCCGTCGCCACGCGCGCGTCGGCGCTGGCGGCCGTTCGCGAAGCTCTGGCACCGCTGGTTCGGCCTGCTCGGCGGCCTCTGGCTGCTGCTGCTGGCCGTCACCGGCTCGGCGATCACCTTCTATGACGAGGTCGACACCTGGCTGAATCCCGACTGGCGGACGCTTCCCGCCGCCGCCACGACCCGCGCGCCGCTCGACGTCGTGGTGGCGCGGGCCGAGGCGGCGCTGCCCGGCTTCTCGCCGAACATGATCCAGCTGCCCTCTCATGATCGCGGCACGATCTGGCTGCTGGGCCGCGCCCCGCTCGAGGGGCGGCCGGCGGCGGTGCAGCTTTTCGCCGATCCGCGCGACGGCGCGGTCCTCGGCTGGCGGGAAAGCGGACGCGTCGCGCTCGACCGGCGCCACCTGATGGACGTGCTCTACGGGCTGCACGTCGATCTGCTGGCCGGCCCCTGGATGACCTGGTTCTTCGGCCTCGTGTCGCTCGCCTGGCTGCTCGATCATCTGATCGCCCTGTGGCTCGCGCTGCCGCGCTGGTCGAAGGGGCGCGAGGCGCTGACCCTCGGCGGCCGCCGTGGCAGCCTCAGGCGATTGTTCGACTGGCACCGGGCGCCGGGCCTCTGGGCCTGGCCGGTCACGTTCGTGCTCGCGCTGACCGGTGTCACGCTCGCCTGGCCGGAGGCGAGCCGGGACGCGGTGCGTGTCGTCGCGCCGGTCGGCGGCCGCCTGCACGACAGCTGGCCGGATCTCGCGCCGCCGGCAAATCCCGTGCCGATCGAGACCGCGATCGCCGCCGTCACGCCGCGCTACGGCGAGGTCCACTCCATCCGCATCCTGCGCGATCATGCTGTCTATGTCGTGCGCACCTACGATCCCCGCGACCCGGACTATCAGGGACGGCTGTGGACCTATGTCTCCATGGCCGACGGCCGCCCGCTCGCGCGGCGCCACGACAATGGCGAGAGCGCCGGCGACCTGTTCTTCGCCTGGCAATATCCGCTCCATTCGGGCCAGGCCTTCGGCGAGATCGGGCGCTGGCTGGTGTTCCTGTCGGGCGCCTTCACCGCCCTGCTCGTGATCAGCGGCTGGCTGCTCTGGTGGCGCCGGCGTCCGCGGGCGTCGTCGGCCTAAGCCGCCGCGATCAGGATCAACGCCAGCGCCGTGCCCGCGATCGCCACCGGCAGCGCCCAGATGATGAAGCGGAAGGTCTCGTGCTGGACGTGCCGCCCGGCCACCGCCCGCACGACATTGAACCGGTAGAGCGAGACGTTGATCGCCAGCGCCAGCGCCAGCGCGACATAGTTGAGCGCGAACAGCAGGGAGATCGTGTTCAGGCCGGAGGCGAGGATCGAGCGGTCCGAGTTGATCGTGAAGTTGAGCGCGATCACCGCGAACAGCCCGCCGATGATGATGTTGGTCAGCTCGAACGCCTCGATCTCGAACTCGCCGTTGTTCGACCGGTTCAGCCAGGTGGCGAGCAAAGGGATGAGCAGGGAGGCGAGCAGGGGCACGAACAGCGCCGGCACCGTCTCGATCGCCCGCCGGTCCACCTCCAGCGCCGCCGTGATCCGCGCATAGCTCTCGCCATACCAGCCGGCGAGCGGCTCGCGCACCAGGTTCACCGCGCCCACCGTCCAGCCGCCGATCGCGATGCCGGGGTCGGGGCGGCTGAACAGGAGATCGTCCTGCCGATAGTCGAGCGTCACCTTGTCCGCGGTCTCCCGCTCGGAGACGAGCTCGACGCGCAGGGCCTGGCGGTCGAAGGGAAAGCTGCGCACGTCGAGCGGCGCGGCGAAGCTGCCGGCGACGCGGCGGAGCAGCTCCACCCGCCCGTCCGGATAGACGCGCAGGCTCCGGCTCTGCCGGGTCGGCTCGCCGCGCAAATTGGCGAGGCCGATCTGCGGGCTCCACATCCTCGCAAGCTGCGCCGTCGCCTCGTCTCCCCGCCACTCGCGATAGCCGATCGGCGTCTCCTCGGCGGGGTAGCGCAGCCTGAGGTCGATCCAGGACAGACGCACGTCCACCGTCGCGGCGAAGGCCTCCTCATTCTCGTCCACCCCCTCGATGTCGACGAAACCGAGCCCGGCGCGCACCACCACCGGCAGGCCGCTGTCGAGCGGCAGCTGGGTCAGGACGGGCGGCGGCGGCGCGGCGGCGGGGGCCGGGGGCGCGGCGGGAGCAAGGGGCACGGCGGGCGCTTGCGCTTGCGCGGTCGCCGCCGCCAGCAAGGCCAGCATCAGGGCGGCCAGCCATCTCATGTCCGCTTGGCCTCGACCAGCTCGGCGAGCCGCTCATGCTCGGCCGCCAGCGCCTTCATCTCCTCGGCGAGGAATCGGTCGTCCGGGTCGGGCTCGGGCCGCTCGCCATCGCCGATCGTCGCGAAGCGGCCGGTGATCGCCTCCAGCGGCCGCACCAGCCAGCCCCGGATCACGATCACCGCAGCCCCCGCCAGGACCAGGAAGCCGAGCAAAGCGAACAGCCATTGCAGCACATCCGTCCGTCCCGCCGCGCCCCGGGTCGGCGCGAAGCTCCGCGCCACCGCGATCGCGCCGAGCACCTCGCCCGAGCCGCTGCGCAAGGGATAGAGCACCACGCCATAGGGGACCCCGCCGGCGTCGCGCACCCAGTCGCGCGGTTCGTCATGCACGCGCAGGTCGTCGGCGTTCACCAGGTCGCGCATCAGCGTCCAGTTGGTGCTGTGCAGCCGCACCGTCGTGCCGAGCCGGTTCTGCTCGGTGATCGCGCCGGGCGGCATGCCGTTGGCGTAGGCGCGCAGCGGGGCCTCGTCGATAAACAGGGTCAGCTCCAGCCCGTAGGCCGCCTTCAGCCGGTCGAGCAGGGCGCCGAAATCCATCCCGAATTCGACGCTGCCGACATGGTTGCCGGCCATGTCGCGGATCGGGGCCACGCCGAAGACGCCCGGTCCGGTCCGCGCCAGCGCCACGCCCTTGCGCGCCACCCGCTCCCGGTTCACCGCCACCACGATCGGGCGGAAGCGGCTGAGATCGTCGCCGAACAGGGCCGGGCTCTGCAGCCTGAGGAAGGAGGTCGCCGGCGCCAGGTGGAACTGCGCCTGGTCGACGCCATATTTGTCGCGCTGCTCGTTGAACATCGCCTGGGTATGGGCGAGCAATCCCGCCCGGTCCTGCCGCGCCAGCAATTCGCGCACGAGGGGATCGGAAGCGGTCATCTCCGCCCGCGCCAATGCGTTGGCCGCAGCGCCCTCCAGGTTGAAGGCGATGATCGAGCGCATCAGCTCGACCTGGCTCTGCTCGACCGCCGAGGTCATTCCGCCGAACAGCCGGTTGGCCGCGAAGGTTAGCACCGCGATCACCAGCGCCGCGACGACGATCAGCGCGCGCGGCGCGCTCCTGCGAAATCTCATTCGTCCCCCCGGACCCGTTCTTGCCCTAGATTAAGGGCCGAACGTGGCATCCGGCAAGAGGGGCCCGGCGGTCAGGCGGCCGCGCGCTCCGGCGGCGGCGCCCAGAGGCAGTCCGAGGTGACCAAAGGCATCGCATAGAGCAGGCGCCGCTCGCCGGCGTCGAACGCCTCGCGGCGGTGCATGCAGCAGCGATTGTCCCACATCAGCAGGTCGCCCGGCCGCCAGTGATGCGCATAAGTGAACGCCGGCCGCGATAGATGGGCGTAGAGCGCGTCGAGCAGCGCCGCACTCTCGTCCGGCGACAGGCCGGAGAGGCGCGGCGCGGTGTCGATATAGGAGAGAATCCGCCGCGCGCCCATGAACAGGAAGGGCTCGTCGGTGACGGCGTGGCGTTGGACCAAAGGCACGATGCGGAACAGGTTCGGATCGTCCGGGTCGGCGCCTTCGAGCTTGCCCTCCCGGTCGGTGACGATCAGTGAGAAGTGGATCGTGCGGCCCTCGACCCGCGCCTTCGGGTCGGCGGGCAGGCCGGCATAGGCCTCGATCATCCCGGCCACGCCGGTCGCACCGCCACGCCGGGTGATTTCCACCCCGTGCAGGATCGTGGTCGGCGGCGGCGCGGCGTCGGTCCAGCGGTCCTGGTGCCAGCCCATCTCATCATTGCCGAACTGGCCCTTGGCCTTGCCGTCTTCCTCGATGTTGGAGACGAGCCTAAGGCCCTTGAAGCCGTCTACGTCGATCGGATCGTGATGCGGCGTGGAGCCGTCCGGCTCGCCGAACTGGCGCACGAAGGCGAGGAAGGCGCGCGGCGAAAGCACGTCGCTCCGGAACAGGAGCAGCCGCTGCCGGTGGAACAGGTCGACGAGCGCCGCCCGGGTCGCCGCCGCGAGCGGCCGGCTCAGGTCCAGGCCCGAAATCTCGACCCCGAACGACGCGTCGAGCCGCCTGACCTCGAAGGTTTCACCAGCCATGCCGCTCCTCCGTTTTAATATAAGGACTATTTATATCGATCGCGAAGGCCGGTCAATCGGCCCCTGGTCGCGGCACCAAAATCCGCTGTCCGCGTTGGGCAACACAGGTTAGCGTGATCCGGCTATGCTTCCTCGCCGGCGCGCACAGGATATTGGAGTTTGTATGCTTCGCGTCGCCCGCCGGCTGCAGCGCACCCTTGCGCTCGGCCTCTTCGCTTTTGCTTTCCCGCTCGCTGCTCAAGCCCAGGTCACGGTCTCCATGGAGACCGGGCAATTGCTCGCCAATGACGGCCTTCGCCCCGGCCAGTCGCGCTGGCTCCCAGCCGCGGCGTCGGGGGAGGGGCCTATCAGTATCGTCGTCAGCATCCCGCTGCAGCGCGCCTATGTGTTCCGCGGCACCGCGCTGATCGGCATCTCGACCGTCTCCAGCGGCCAGCCCGGCTACGACACGCCGGTCGGGCGCTTCACCATCCTCCAGAAGCGCGTCGACCACCGCTCCAATCTCTATGACGACGCGCCCATGCCCTTCATGCAGCGGCTGACCTGGGACGGGATCGCGCTTCACGCCGGCCAGATCCCGGCCGAGCCCGCCTCGCACGGCTGCATCCGCCTGCCGCGCGCCTTCGCCCAGCGTCTCTACGGCATGACCGCGCTCGGCACCGTCGTCATCGTCTCCGACCAGGCGCCCGACGCGCCGGAGGAGGCGCTCGCCTTCGTCACCGAGTCGACCACGCTCGCCAGCAATTAGAACGCGGGCAGGAGCCGGCTACACCGCCGGCTTCGCCACCCCCTCGGCCCGCATCAGCGCACGCACCTTGTCGATGTCCGCCGCGCCGTGGCGTTCGGAGACGCGATGCTCCTCCGGGCCCCAGGTGAGGTTCACGATCCGCCCGCGCTGCACCGGTTCGCGCGCGGCGAGCGTCTCCACCCAGCGGTCGACATGGGGATATTCGTGCACCGAGAGGAATTCGGCCGCGCCGTAGGAGCCGCGCATCATGTTCCCGTACCAGGGATAGGCGGCCATGTCGGCGATCGTATACTCGTCGCCCGCAAGATATTCGTTCCGCGCCAGATGCGTGTCGAGCACGTGCAGCTGCCGCTTCGTTTCCATCGCATAGCGGTTGATCGCATATTCGATCTTGAACGGCGCATAATTGTAGAAATGGCCGAAGCCGCCGCCGACGAACGGCGCCGAGCCCATCTGCCACATCAGCCAGTTGAACGTCTCCGCCCGCTTCCGCGCCTCGGTCGGCAGGAACGCGCCGAACTTCTCGGCGAGATAGACGAGGATCGAGCCGCTTTCGAACAGGCGGATCGGCGGGTCGGCGCTGTGATCGGCCATGGCCGGGATCTTGCTGTTCGGGTTGATCTCGACGAAGCCGCTGCCGAACTGGTCGCCCTCGCCGATCCTGATCAGCCAGGCGTCATACTCCGCATCGGCATGGCCGGCGGCGAGCAGTTCCTCGAGCAGGATGGTGACCTTCACTCCATTCGGAGTCCCCATGGAGTAGAGCTGCAGCTTGTGCTCGCCGACGGGCAGCGGCTTGTCGTGGGTCGCGCCGGAAACGGGCCGGTTGATATTGGCGAACTGGCCGCCGCTCGCTTTGTCCCAGGTCCAGACCTTGGGCGGCACATAGCCGGCGGGCTGGTTGTCGGCGGGATCGGGGGCAATCGCGTCGGCCATGTCGTTTCTCCGGGAATCGTGTGTGTGACAAACAATCTACGGGACGGCGCGCCCGCGAGGCAAACCTATTTCGGCAGCCTGATCTCGGCGCGCCAGCCATGCGCCACCGGTCCGGTCGCCAGCGCGGCCCGGTCGCCATAGCGGATGGCGAGGCGCTGGCGGATATTGGCGAGACCGATGCCGGTGCCGGCGCGGTCGTCCACCAGCTGGTCCGGCGCGCGCGTATTGACCACGGTCAGCAGCATCGCCCCCGCCGCCTCCGCCGCGGTCACGGTCAGCGAGGCCGGTCCCTTGGTCGCCGCCACGCCATGCTTGATCGCATTCTCGACCAGAGGCTGCAGGATGAAGTTCGGCACCGGCGCCTCGCTGAGTCCCGGCGCGACCGCGATCTCGATCGCCAGCCGGTCGCCGAAGCGCACGCTCTCGATCGCCAGATAGGCGTCGATCGTCTCGATCTCCTCGGCAAGGCTGACGTCCGCCATCGGATCCGAATGGAGCGAGGCGCGCAGGAACTCGCCGAGCGACTGGATCATCGCCTCGGCCTCGTCCCTGCGCTCGAGTCCGACCAGGCTGGAGATGGAGTTGAGCGTGTTGAACAGGAAATGCGGGTTGAGCTGGAGCCGCAGCGCCGCCGCCTCGGCCCGCGCCGCCTCCGCTTCGGCGCGCGCGGCATCGGCCTCGGCCTGCTCGGCCCGCGCCTCGATCGCCTCGGCCCGCCGGCTGAGCCCCGCCGCCCAGATCACCGTCAGCGCCAGGCAGAAGGTCCACAGATAGAGGACGAGGGTGGTGACGAAACGCTGCAACGTGATCTGGTCCGCCCAGCCCTGCCAGTGCGGGAACAGGCTCTGCGAGAGCCAGCTGAACCATTGCAGGTCGAGCCGCGCCTGGATCGCCGCCGCCGCCAGCAGCGCCATGGCGAGCGCGCCCCAGCGCAGCGCCGGCAGTGCGTCCTGCAGCCGCCGTCGCAGGCCGTCGAGCAGGAGGGTCAGGGCGACGCCAAGCGCGAGGAAGGGCAAGGTGAAGAGGAATTGCGTGCCGGGATTGGTCCGCCCCATCAGGAAGGCGAAGATGTCGACCAGCGCGTAGCCGAAGCCCCAGATCACCAAAACGGGCCCGAGCGCGGTTTCGCTGAAGCGCCTCCTGAGCCGCCCGAACATCGTGATTCCTCCCGCCGCGCACCGCTCATAAGCGGGGCGAGGAGGGGGACCAAGCGCTTTCAGCGACTTATCCCCCGCGTCGCCTCGCGTCAGCGTTCGACCGGCAGCGCGAACAGCCTGAAGACGATGGTCTCGCGGCCAGGCTCCACATGGAAGGCAAGCGTGCCGAGCCGGAAGCGGGCCGTGGCGGAGTTGCGCGGCTGCATCATGCGCAACGCCTCGGGCACGCAGCGGGCGATCCGCGCCTGCGGCGCCGGCCCGGGCGCCTGGCGCAGGCAGACCAGCCGATTGCCGTGAAGCGCCGCCTCGATCCGGCAGCGATCGAAGCCGAGCCCGGCAGCGGCGCGCGCCGGCCCGCTTCTGCCGAGCGAGGCGAAGGCCGGCCGCTCGTTCGCCGCCGCCAGCAGGCGCCGCAAGGTCGTGCAGAACGTCGCGTCGTCGACCGCCCGCGCCCGCGCCTCTCCGGCGCCGGCCATGATCAGTCCCAGCAAGGCGAGCAGGCCGCGCATCCTCGCTTCATTCCGGATACGTCATGAGTGCGGCATGAACGGCGCGGCCGCGGCGGGGCGCGGAAGGTCAGGCGGCCTTGCCGCCGCTGCTGCGTCCGGTGATCACCCGCTTGGCGATCTTGGAATCCCCCGGCAGCACCGGCTCGCTGTTGCGGATCGCGGCGAGGCGGCCGAGCGCGACCATCTGCTCGATCTTGTCGGCGGGCAGCGCCTTGGCGAAGAGATAGCCCTGCAAATGGGTGCAGCCGACCTTCTGCATCGCCTGCATTTCCTGCTCGGTTTCGATCCCCTCGGCGACCACGTCCTTGCCGAGGATGCGGCCGAAATTGGCGACCGCCTCGATGATCGCCAGCGCCCGCTCGCTGTTCTTCAGGCCGTGGACGAAGCTGCGGTCGATCTTCAGCCGGTCGAACGGGAAGTCGCGGATGTAAGCGAGCGAGGAATAGCCGGTACCGAAATCGTCCAGCGCCAGCGCGAAGCCGCAATCCTTCAGCGTCTGCAGCATCCGGGTGGTGTGGCCGTCATTGGAGAGCAGCACGGATTCGGTGATCTCGATCGTGATCCGCTCCGGGCTCACGCCATATTTCTCGGTCGGCGCGATCAGATCCTCGAGCACCGAGACGGCGCGAAGCTGCGCGGCGGAGACGTTGATCGCGGTGTGGAGCTGGGGCCAGCGCAGGGAATCCTGCACCGCCCGCTCGATCACGAAGCGGCCGAGATCGGCCATCAGCCCGGCTTCCTCCGCGATCGGGATGAACACGTCCGGCGGCACGAAGCCGTGGCGCGGGCTGTGCCAGCGGCAGAGCGCCTCGACCGAGGCGATCTGGCCGGTCGAGGCCTCGACGATGGGCTGGTAGAGGACGCTGAGTTCCCCGGCCGCGATCGCGGTCTTGAGGTCGACCTCCAGCATCCGGCGCTTTTCGATCTTCTCGCCCATTTCGCTCTCGAAGCGGACGTCGCAGCCACGGCCCGCGGCCTTGGCCTCGTAGAGCGCGATGTCGGCCTCGCGCATCAGATCCTCGAAGCTCCGGCCCGGTTCGGCGAAGGCGACGCCGGCCGAGGCATTGGCCTCGACGAGATGGCCGACGACGCGGAAGGGGGAGCGGAAGCAGTCGCGAATGTCGGCGAGCAGGCTCTCGCCGTCCTCGGCGTCGCGGCAGTTGCGCAGCACCGCGAATTCGTCGCCGCCCAGGCGGGCGATGAAATCGTCCTCGCGCATCGCCTCGCCCAGCCGCTCGGCCAGGGCGCGGATCAACTGGTCGCCGGCATGATGGCCGAGCGTGTCGTTGATGTCCTTGAAGCGGTCGACGTCGACGCAGGCGATGGCGAGGGTATGGCCCTCCTGCGCCGCCGCTTCCGTATAGCGTGCGAATTCGGCCTCGAGCTTGCGCCGGTTGGGCAGGCCGGTGAGGCTGTCATGATTGGCGAGATGCTGGGCCTTGGCTTCCCTGGCCTCGATCGCGCGGGAGGCGGAGAAGAGCCGGCGGGCGAAGGCGCCGACGACGAGCAGCGAGATGGCGAGGCCGACCAACACCAGCGGCAGCACGTTCTTCATCAGCAGCAGGCCGGGGCGCCGCGGCGTCCAGGCGAGGGTGCCGAGCCCGACGCCGTTGTCGGTCTTGAGCTCGTAGGAGCCCCGCCGCTCGCCCCCCGGGCGGCCGAAGCCGAGATCGGGAAGCAGCATGTCGCGGCCCGCCGCGGTCCAATAGGCCTGGTCGAGCTTCAGGAAGGAGATCAGGATGCGGGGCCGCGCGCTCTGCAGCGACATGTCCACCGACGGCGTAATCGCCATGACCGAGGCGAGCTCGCCATGGTCGCCGATCTGGACGACGGCGGCGGCGCTGCGGCCGTAGCGCCGCTCGGTCTGCCCCTCGGTCGCGCCCTCGATATAGGAGGCGTCGGTGATGCGCGGCGAGACGTTGGCGCCGCCCCGGACCTGGCGGACCAGCGGCAGGATGGCGGCGAGATCGCGCTCCATCTGGCCCTGCTGCATCCGCCCGTCGCCATTATAGCCGTAGACCGGGCGGTTCTGCTCATCGAGGATGATGATCCGGTCGTGGTGGAAGCTCTCGGTCATGAAGGCGCCGACCTCGAGGTCGAGCCATTCCGCGTCGATCGTGCCGCGGCTCTTGGTCACCGCCTCGTCCCACCAGGCCACGGAGCGGACCTCGGAGAGGGAGCGGGTGAGCCGGCCGTTGAGGCTGTTGTCGATCAATTCGGTCTGCGCGCTGACGATATTCTCGTCCATCTTGCGCGCGGAGTAGAGGATGACGGCGACCATCGCCGCGCCGACCAGCAGCATCACGATGGCGATGGGCACGACGAAACGGCGCGTCGCCGACACGCCGTTTTCCTCACGGATGGTCTTCACACCCCTCGCCATTACGGAGGCGTTTTATCCCCGCGAGGTTAACGAACCCCTGACCATGGCGCCGCGTGGTTTCACGGTATTGATGAAGCGCCGCCCCGTCCCTAGATCGCCCGCGCCCGGCTGTTGGTAAATTTTTTGTTAACCAAGCGACATTTGCGCCCCTCTCCTGAGACTAGGGTGGGGAAGGCAGGATTGCGGAGCGGGCCTTCGGGGAAGCAAGAGGTTGATTTCGTGATCGTCGCACTCGCCATCATCGCGGCCGCGCTCCAGGCCCTGGGCTACATCCTGTACGCCCGCCTGTTCCTGCAGAAGAAGATCCGCCCGAACGCCGCCAGCGCCTTCATGTTCGCCTACGGGACGGCCCTGCTGGTCCTGCTCGAATATAGCGACGGCGCCTCCTGGCCGGTCCTGGCCTTGCCGGCGACCTGCGCCGTCATGAGCATCTTCATCGCCCTGCTCTGCATGCGCAAGGGCGCTACCGAGCCGGTCGACAAGGTCGAGAAGATCGCCTTCTCCGCCGACGTCTGGCTCACAATCTTCTGGTTCGCGATCGCTTTCGGCTATGGCGAGATCGCGCTCTATTCCGCCGGCTTCCTCCTCGCCGGCAATGTCACCACGCTCACCGCCTTTTTCCCGGTCCTCCGCTCGACCTGGAAGACCCCCGAGCGTGAGCAGCCGCTGCCGTGGCTGGTGTGGACGTCGGCCTATATCGTCCTCGCCGTGGTGACGTTTCTCGCGGACCGGGGGGCGCATCCCGCCCTCATGGTCTATCCGGTGCTCAGCGCGCTGTTGCACGGGTCCGTCGCGCTGATGGCGCTGCGCGGCCCGGCGCGGATCCTGCGCTGGGTCGACGCCGCCCGCTCCATCTATATCGGCCGGAGCGAGATTCACGGCCACGGCATGATCGCGGGCCGCCGCTTCGAGCCGGGCGAGCCGGTCTGGACGCTGACCGGCACGCCGATCTTCGGCGCGGTCACCGAGAGCGGACCCAATTATATCGGCCTCGGCCCCGACGTGTGGATCGATCCTGACCTGCCGCTCGACCACATCAACCATCATTGCCAGCCCAATGCGGCCTTCGGCCCGCGCCGCCAGCTCGTCGCCCTGCGCCCGATCGAGGCGCATGAAGAGGTGACGATCGATTATTCGACCACCGAGTGCGACGCCGCCTGGGCGATGCAGTGCAGCTGCGGCGCCGAGCAATGCCGGTCCATGCTCTATTCGATCCAGTACAGCTTCGCGCATGCCGAGGAGCCGCCGGCCGCGAGCCCGCTCATGCAGCTCGTCTGGCGCCATCGCCGCGCCGCCGCCGCCGCCGCATCGGCGTTCCCGCAGCTGCCGGCGCCGGCCGCGCCGGTGCCCGCGCCCGCGCGCCAGCGCTACGAGGCGGCCCATCTCTACGCGCGCCGCTTCCCGATGAGCCCGGCCTCGACCACGCGGCGCAAGCTGCTCCGGTCGCGCAGGGCAGGGGCGTCGCGCCTCGCCTGGCGGGCGACCAGCTCGGGCTGAACGGCGCGGGCCCGTGGTTAAGGGTCCGCTAACCGGCCTCGGCTAAGACACGCGCATGATCCAGTTCACTCTCCGCCGCCTGGCGCTCGCCGCCTTTGCCGCCACCGCGCTCTCGACGCCCGCCTTCGCGCAGGACGCGGAAGAGCCCGCCGGAGGCGACGGCGGCCTCGACATCACGGCGACGGTGACCGGCGTCTCCGACTATCGCTTCCGCGGCGTCTCCTCCTCGGATCGCGATCCGGCGATCCAGGGCTCGATCGATCTCAGCTGGAACGGCTTCTATGTCGGCGCCTGGGCGAGCTCGATCGCCCGCACCGCCGACACCAATGTCGAGCTCGATCTCTACGCCGGCTATGCGGGCAGCGCCGGCCCGATCGAATATGAGGTGGGGGCGATCGCCTATCTCTATCCGGGCGGCAATGGCGATGCGACCATCTACGAAGGCACGGCCTCGCTCGCCTACAGCCTCGGCCCGGCGACGGCGAAGCTCACCGCCAATTACGCGCCCGACCAGGAGAATCTGGCCGGCGACAATTTCTATCTGAACGCCGAGCTGCGCGGCAGCATCCCGACCACGCCGGTCACGCTCTTCGCGAGCGTCGGCCGGGAGCGCGGCTCCTTCTACGGCCGCAAGTGGGACTGGACATTGGGGGCCGAATATTCGCGCGGGCCGTTCACCGCGAGCCTCGCTTATGTCGACACCAATCTCGACAGCGACACCCACTTTCTCGGCCGCAACATCCGCGCCGGCATCGTCGCGAGCGTCAGCTTCAGCTTCTGACGCGGCCTATTTGGTCGCGAACTGGCCGGCTTCGGCACCGAAATGCTCGCGGGCATGGGTGCGCGCGGCAGTGGCGGTCTTGAAGCTCTCCGCGACGGGATGGGCGCTGACCAGGGGATAGCCCTGGCTGTTGTAGCGCACCTCGCGCACGGTGAGGCGAAAGGCGCCTTCCTCGTCCTTGGAGATCAGGAAGGGCTTGGGGATTTCTCTCGACATCATAGGGTCCGTTCGTGAAAACGCCCCCGCCGTGCGGCGAGGGCGCGGTTTGCGTGTCAGTCGATCATCGCCGCGACGAGGCGGCGAAGCGCCTCGCCGCGATCCGCGGACAGAGGCATCTGCCTCGGCTCCCGGGCGGGAGCGGAGGCGGCCGCGAGCAGGGCCAGCGGCGGGTACAATTTGGGTCGTCTTTTCATTTCAAATCCGGGCGGCCGCGGCCGCCTCATTCTAATAATATCATTCGGGTTGGGTTTCATCGCCGGACGGGCCGGCGCCGCGCGCCGCCGCCGCCGGGCCCCTGGCCCGGCGTGCGCTCGCGGAAGATGATGCGGCCCTTGGACAGGTCGTAGGGCGTCATCTCGACATGGACACGGTCGCCGACCACCGACTTGATGCGGAAACGCCGCATCTTGCCGGCGGTATAGGCGATGATCCGGTGCTCGTTGTCGAGCATCACGCCGAAGCGGCCATCGGGGTAGATCTCGTCGATCAACCCCTCCATGACCATCAGTTCTTCCTTCGCCACTCCTAGGAGGCGTCGGCGAGGTTGGCGGCGGAGACTTTGCCGTCGCGGCCGGTTTCGAGCTCGTAGCTGAGCTTCTGGCCCTCGCGCAGCGAGGTCATGCCGGAGCGCTCGACGGCGCTGATATGGACGAAGGTGTCCTTGCCGCCGGCGTCGTTGGTGATGAAGCCGTAGCCACGGTCGGTGTTGAAGAATTTCACGGTGCCGATAGCCATGATCGGGTCCTTTCATGCAAAAATGCCCGCGCGCGGAAGGCGCGGCGGGGGCCGGTGAAGCTCGAAAGGAAGAAGAGAGGCCCGAAGGCGTCGAATTCGCTCGCAGGCGACGTCAGCGACGCCGATATAGGGCGAACGCCGTCCTTATACAATGCGGAGCGTGTCGACGCCGCTCCATGACGTCCGCCGCCAGGGTCTAGCGTGCGGACCTGCGGCGAAGCGCCCGGCTGTCGGCGAGCGCCTCCTCCAGGATCGTGAGGAACAGGTCGTTGAACGGCACCCAGTCGCCGCTGTCGCTCAACGCGGTGAGGGCGCGGCCGAGCGTAGCGGCGCGGCGGTAGAAGGCCGGCGCGAGCGCGACCGCCGGCAGGGTCGCGCCGGCGCAGCGGGCCAGGCCGGCATGGACGAGCAAGCGGGCGAAGCGCCCGTTCGCGTCGGAGAAGGGGTGGGCCATGATCGTCTGCGCGAACGCATAGATCGGCGCCGCGGGGAGGAGCTCGGCCTGCGCCATCGCGGCCGTGATGCGGGGGAGCCAGCGGGCGGCCGTCTCCAGGGGCTCGAACGTGACGTCGCCTTCCGCTGACCGGCCCGTGGCCGGCCCTCTGCGATAGACCAGCCGGCGCCCGCCGAGGGTCGAGGCCAGGACCAGCGCGACGGTGTCGTCCAGGTCGAAGGCGCCGAAGCGCCGCCAGTAAGAGCAGGCGATCGGCTCCATGGCGGGACGAACAAGCAGCTTGCGGCATTTCGCCTGCCAGAACTGATTGTCGGCAGGCGCGAACTTTTCTGGCTGCTCCAAGAACATGAGGGCGACCCTGAGTTCGAGACCCGCGACGCCGATCGGTCCATCAGGGCGATGGTTCAACCGAGCGATGGACGAATAGATGTCGCGTGCACGCTTGCATTGCGTATCGGCAAGTGGAGCCGGCGGCGGGCAGGTCCATCGAACAATATCGTCGGCATTTGTCATTCGAGAGTCATCGATTATGGTGAATTTACTTGCGAGTCGACATAAAAAGGGAGGGGACATGTTCGAGTTGGCGTTCGAGGAAAGTTCCGCTTTAGTAATGCAGGGCGGATCCGGTGGACCGGTGGTCAGCATGGATGGCTTCTACCAGGCGTCGGATTATCAGGATTCGACCTATCAGGAGTCCGAATATCCGCCGGTCACGCAGGAGGAGTTCATCGACGAGGTCGAGGAGACGCTCGCCGGCACCGGCGGCATTCTCTCGGTCGACGACCTCGCCCTGATCCCCGAGGCGGAGTGGGAGAATTTCCTGTCGGCGCTGCTCGCCTTCGTGAACGGCACGCCGAGCCACGGCGGCAGCGATCAGAACAGCTATTACAACGATCACAGCAATGAAGCCCCGCTCGGCGAGTTCTTCATCGAGCAATGGGGCTTCCTGCCGTCGGTGCAGCGCATGCCCGGCTATCATTATTACGACTATCTGACCCAGGACATCGATCCCGAATTCCTGGAAATGGCCTATGCCTCCTTCCTTGGCGCCTCGGTCTTCGCCAATTCCGACCTGAGCCTGGCCGACATCGAGAACATGCCGTTCCAGATGGTCGTGGACGGCCGCCCGATCTCGATCACCTGGCACAGCGGTTCCGCGCCGGGGGCCAATTTCAGCACGCTGGCCTCCGATCCCGACACCATCGTCGTGACCGCGAGCACCGGCTATTTCACCATCGACACGCAGCCGCCGGGCCCGTCGCAAGGGAATCCGAACGCGATGGACTTCGTGCAGCCGACCCTGGAGAACATGCAGAACGGCTCGCTGCGTGCGGTCCAGCAGGCGATTAGCTATCTCGACGACAACGAGCTGGCCCGGCAGATCCTGGCCTCCGCCGTGCTGCGCGGCGTCAGGGTCGTCGTCGTGACCGGCACCGCCGAGCATGGCGAGGCGAACGGGACGGTGTTCTGGAATCCCACCGCCGCGGTCCGCCTGACCAACGGCGGCATCATGTCGCCGGCCATGTGCCTGCTGCACGAACTCGCCCACGCGGTGTTCGGGTTGCCCAACACGCCGACGGGCGACGCCTATGGCAATATCGAGGACCGCTACATCATCCAGCAGGTCGAGAATGTCGTGGCGGCGGCGCTCGGCGAGCCCACCCGGCAGGATCATGACGGCGATTATGTGTTCGGCCAGACCGACGTGACCTTCCACCAGCCGCCGCCGGACCTGGGTGATTTCAGGATCTGATCGGGATAAAGAAGGAGAGACATGCGCGCCCTTGCCACGCTCGCGGCCCTGACGGCCTTGCTTTCCCTCGCGGGCGTCGAGCCGCCCGTGGCACAGGCGCAGGCCCAGCGTCTCGATCTGGGCGCCGCGCTGCGTATCGCCGACAGCGCGGAGGTGTACGTGCTCTCGGGCGACCTCGCCTTCGTGCGGTCGCCCGATCCCGGGACGGTGCGCAGCCTCGGCTGCCGCTACAGCGTCAGTCGCACGATGCCGGCCTGGCGCGACCTGCAGGCGGCGGTCGGCAATGTCGCGCTTCGGCCCGCCGCCCGGCCCCGCCACGGGGAACTGCGCGTCGGCCTGGTGCTGAGCGACCGGCGCGGGATCCTGTTCGAAGCCTATGGAAGTGTGCCGGCCGGCGCGGAGCCGATGGTCCGCGGCCTGAGCCAGCGGCGGGATGTCGAGATCGCCGCGACGTTCGCTGCCGCCGTTACCGGGTTCGGCGCGCGCCACCCGGAACTGGCCACCGCGCTCGTTCACCCCGCGCGTCTCTGTCCAGCCGGAAGCGGGCCGCGACCGGCCGGCTGAGCGCCGCCGCTGCCCTGAAAAAGCAAGTGCCCGGACGTTTCCGCCCGGGCACCCGTGAGACGGTTTTGACGCCGTCTACCCCCTTGTGATGCTTCAGCCCGCGCGCTTTCCTCACCTCGCAGAGGAAAGCGGGGCCGAAGCCTCCCCGAACCAGGCCTTTAAGTCCTTGGTTGCGTTCGCATGTGCTATGCAGGGCAAACGATTCTGTCATGTCGCGATTGCAGGTCGTGACCAGTTTGCGCCGGTTGTGTTGCCGGTCGGCAACAGGGTCGGCGGCCACCGCTCCGGTTGCGTTGCCCTATATCCCACCCTAGAGCGTCCGCCATGCGCCTGACCCGATATTTCCTTCCCGTCGCCAAGGAGACGCCCGCCGACGCCCAGATCGTCAGCCACAAGCTGATGCTGCGCGCCGGCCTCATCCGCCAGACCGCCGCCGGCATCTATGCCTGGCTGCCGCTTGGCCACCGCGTGCTGAACAAGATCGAGCAGATCGTCCGCGAGGAGCAGGACCGGGCCGGCGCGGTCGAACTGCTGATGCCGACCATCCAGTCCGCCGAGCTCTGGCGCCAGTCCGGCCGCTACGACGCCTACGGCCCGGAGATGCTGCGCTTCCTCGACCGCAAGGGCAGCGAGATGCTCTACGGCCCGACCAACGAGGAAATGATCACCCAGATCTTCCTCGGCGCGGTGAAATCGTACCGGGATCTGCCGCGCACGCTCTATCATATCCAGTGGAAGTTCCGCGACGAGGTCCGCCCGCGCTTCGGCATCATGCGCGGCCGCGAATTCCTGATGAAGGACGCCTATTCGTTCGACCTCGACGAGGCCGGCCTCAAGGCGAGCTACGAGGCGATGTTCGTCGCCTATCTGCGTACCTTCGCCCGTCTCGGCCTGCAGGCGGTGCCGGTGAAGGCGCCGACCGGCCCGATCGGCGGCGACCTCAGCCACGAATTCCACATCCTCGCCGACACCGGCGAGAGCGCCGTCTTCTACGACGCCGCGCTGGAGGACGTGTCGCGCGAGGAACTGCTCGCCGCCGACGCCGCCACGATCGCGAAGCTGACCTCGCTCTACGCGATGGAGGAGGAGGAGCATGCGAAGGTCGCCGATTGCCCGGTGCCCGCCGAGCGCCTGCGCCAGCGCCGCGGCATCGAGGTCGGCCACATCTTCGCCTTCGGTACCAAATACAGCGCGTCCATGGGCCTCGCCGTCCAGGCCGCCGACGGCAGCCAGGTCCACCCGCAGATGGGCAGCTACGGCATCGGTGTCTCCCGCCTGATGGGCGCGATCATCGAGGCCGGGCATGACGATGCCGGCATCATCTGGCCGGAGAGCGTCGCCCCCTTCCAGGTCGGCCTGATCAACATGCGCGCCGACGACGGCAATTGCGCCACCGCCGCCGACGAGATTTACGGCCGCCTGCAGCAGGCCGGCGTCGAGACCCTCTATGACGATCGCGACGAACGCGGCGGGGCCAAGTTCGCAACGATGGACCTGATCGGCCTTCCCTGGCAGCTGGTCGTCGGCCCCAAGGGGCTGGAAAAGGGCGTCGTCGAGCTCAAGCGCCGCGCCACCGGCGAGCGCGAGGAGCTCAGCATCGAAAGCGCGCTGGCGAGGCTGACGGCGTGACCTGTCCCCTCAGGGAGCGGGCATGATCCTCAACCGCTATGAGCGGATGGTCGCCCGCCGCTACCTCCTGCCGCACAAGGGCGAGGGCTTCATCTTCGTCGTCGCCGGGATCAGCCTCACCGCGGTCATGCTCGGCGTCGCCGCCCTGATCATCGTGATGAGCGTGATGAACGGCTTCCGCGCGGAGCTGTTCGACAAGGTCACCGGCCTCAACGGCCACGCCGTGCTGCAGAGCGCCGGCGGCCGCCTGGAGAATTGGCAGCCCGTCCTCGCCGAGGCCCGCCGGACCCCCGGCGTGACCGACGCCCAGCCCCTGATCGAGCAGCCGCTCATGGCGACGCGCGAGGGCAGGGTGGAGGCGGTGCTGCTGCGCGGCATGAATGTCGACCAGATCCTCGGCAACCGCTCCTTCACCGTCCATTCCGGGTCGCTCCGCGCGCTGACGCCCGGCAGCAACAATGTCGCGATCGGCGCGGTGCTCGCCCGCCAGCTCGGGCTCAGCGTCGGCAATTCGATCACCATCCTCTCGCCCGAGGGCCGCTCGACCCCGTTCGGCACCGTCCCGCGCATCGTCGACTACAATGTCGCCGCGATCTTCGAGATCGGCGTCTACGATTACGACAAGGCCTTCGTCCTGATGCCGATGCAGGACGCGCAGGAATTTCTGATGATGGGCGACGCGGTCGGCATGATCGAGGTCACCACCACCGACGCGGACCGGGTCGCGGCGATCCTCGATCCGCTGCGCGACCGCCTCCCGCCCAGCGTGGTGGTCACCGACTGGCGGCAGATGAACTCGGCCCTGTTCGAGGCGATCCAGATCGAGCGGGTGGTGATGTTCGTCGTCCTCTCGATCATCATCCTCGTCGCCGCCTTCAATATCCTCTCCTCGCTGATCATGCTGGTCCGCGCCAAGCACCGCGACATCGCAATCTTGCGCACCATGGGTGCTTCGCGCCGCGGGGTGATGAAGATCTTCATGACCGTGGGCCTCTCGATCGGCGTGCTCGGCATCCTGGCCGGGATGGCGCTCGGCTTCCTCGGCCTCTATTTCCGCCAGCCCGTGGTCGATTTCTTCCAGGGGATGACCGGCCAGAATCTCTGGGATCCGACCGTGCGCTTCCTCACCGAATTGCCGTCGCGCGTCGATCCGGTCGAGGTCACCGCGATCGTCCTGATGGCGCTCGCCATGAGCTTCGTCGCCACGCTTATCCCCGCCTGGCGCGCCTCCAAGACCGATCCGGTGCAGGTGCTGCGCTATGAGTGACGTCCTCCACGTCGCCGATCTCCGCCGCGCCTTCACCCAGGGCGGCATCGAGATCCATGTCCTGCGCGGCGTGAACCTCGCCGTGGCCGAGGGCGAAATCGTCGCGCTGCTTGGCCCGTCCGGCTCGGGCAAGTCCACCTTGCTGCAGGCGGTCGGCCTGCTCGAGGGCGGTTTCGAGGGCTCGATCCGGATCAAGGACATGGAGGCCGCGTCGCTCAAGGAAGCGGAGCGAACCGCCGCCCGCCGCGACCTGCTCGGCTTCGTCTACCAGTTCCACCATCTCCTCCCCGATTTCAGCGCGCTGGAGAATGTGATCCTCGCCCAGCTCGTCCATGGCGCCACGCGCGCCGAGGCCGAGGCGCGGGCGAAGACCCTGCTGGAGGCGCTTGGCCTGGGCGAGCGGCTGACCCATCGCCCCTCCAAGCTGTCCGGCGGCGAGCAGCAGCGCGTCGCCGTCGCCCGTGCCCTCGCCAACCGCCCGGCCCTGGTGCTCGCCGACGAGCCGACGGGCAATCTCGACGAGGGCACCGCCGACATCGTCTTCGCCGAATTCCTCCGCCTCGTCCGCGAGGAGGGGAGCGCCGCCCTCGTCGCCACCCACAATGAGCGAATCGCGGCGAAGATGGACCGCACTTTGCGCTTGCACGACGGCGTGATCGAATAGACAGTCCCGGTCGGTGGCTCGCTGATCGGGAGATTTCCCATGCTGGCTGTCATTCTTCTCCTCGCCGCCCAGTCAGCCGCGCCGCCACAGCTTGCGCCGCCGCCGCCGGCCTGCGCCACGCCGCAGCATCGGCAGCTCGATTTCTGGGTCGGATCCTGGGACGTCTACGCGACCGGCACGGACCGGCTCGTCGCGCGCAGCCTGATCGAGCGGCGCTACGATGGCTGCGCGATCCGCGAGAATTGGATGCCCCTCCGCGGCCAGGGAGGCGGCAGCTTCAGCGCCTGGCGGCCCGGCAAGGCGCGCTGGCGGCAGACCTGGGTCGATTCCAGCGGCACCTGGGTCGAATTCACCGGCGGCATGGACGGCAATGCGATGGTGCTGACCGGGACCTGGGCCGGCTCCGGCGCAAACGGCCGGGACGGGATCGTCCGCATGCGCTATTCGCCCGCGCCGAACGGCGCCGTCCGCCAGCATGGCCAGGTCTCCACCGACAATGGCGCGACCTGGACGGACAGTTTCGATTTCACCTACCGGCCCGCCGCCGGCGCGCGGCCGCCCGGCTGATTTCCTGTGGAGAAGTAGGGGCCGAGCCTTCCGCGAATCGTCGCCGGCTCCCATAAGCGACGCATGTCGGCCGCCCCCTACGTTCCCCTGCGCCTCTTCTCCTGCTTCACCATGCTGGAAGGCGCGATGGAGCCGAAGGCGATCGCCAAGCAGGCCAGGACGCTCGATTTCCCCGCCGCCGCGGTCACCGACCGGAACGGGCTCTATGGCGTCATGCCGTTCAGCGACGCCTGTCTCGGCGAGGGCGTGCAGCCGATCGTCGGCGCTCTGCTCGGCGTCGCCAGGCCGGGGACGCCGGACAGCAAGCCGCCTTTGATCGACTGGCTGCCGCTTTATGCGCAGGACGAGCAGGGCTACGGCAATCTCTGCGCCCTGGTCTCCGAGGCCCATCTCGGCCGCCCGGTCGAGGAGGACGCCCATGTCACGCTCGCCGCGCTCGAGGGGCGCACCGACGGCCTGCTCGCGCTGACCGGGGGCGGGGAGGGCGCGCTGGCCCGCCTGCTCGCGGAACAGCAGCCCGCCGAGGCGATGCTGCTGAGTCTGATGCGCCTCTTTCCCGGCCGCCTCTATATCGAGCTCAGCCGCCGCGGGAATGAGATCGAGCAGGCCGCGGAGGAGGGGCTGATCGAGCTCGCCTTCGCCCACGATCTCCCGCTCGTCGCGACCAATCCCGCGGCCTATGCCGAGGCGCATTTCCACGCCGCGCACGACGCCATGCTCTGCATCGCCCAGTCGAGCCAGATCGCCCGCGACGACCGCCAGCGTTCCTCGCCGGAACTGTGGATGAAGCCCGCGCAGGACATGCGCCGGCTCTTCGCCGATCTGCCCGAGGCGATCGCCAACAGCGCGGTCATCGCCCGGCGCTGCGCCTTCGCCGCGCCCAAGCGCAAGCCGATCCTGCCGCGCACCGCCGGCGACGTCGACGCCGAGGCCGAGCAGCTGCGCCGCGACGCCCGCATCGGTCTCGCCGAGCGCCTCGCCCTCTACGACGATCTCACCGAAGCTGACCGCGAGACCTATGCGAAACGGCTCGAATTCGAGATCGACGTCATCATCGGCATGGGCTTTCCGGGCTATTTCCTGATCGTCGCCGACTTCATCAAATGGGCGAAGGAGCAGGGCATTCCGGTCGGTCCGGGCCGCGGCTCCGGCGCGGGCTCGGTGGTCGCCTGGTCGCTGACCATCACCGATCTCGATCCGATCCGCCTCGGCCTGCTGTTCGAGCGCTTCCTCAATCCCGAGCGGGTCTCGATGCCGGATTTCGACATCGACTTCTGCGAAACCCGGCGCGGCGAGGTGATCCGCTACGTCCAGGAGCGCTATGGCAGCGACAAGGTCGCCCAGATCATCACCTTCGGAAAGCTGAAGGCGCGCGCCGTGCTCAAGGATACGGGCCGCGTCCTCCAGATGCCCTATGGCCAGGTCGACCGGCTCGCCAAGCTCGTCCCCAACCACCCGACGGACCCCTGGGATCTGGAGCGCGCCCTCAACGGCGTCTCCGAGCTCGCCGCCGAATATAAGGACGACCGCGAGGTTCGCCGCCTGTTCGATCTGGCGATGAAGCTCGAAGGTTTCCCGCGCCACAGCTCCACCCACGCCGCCGGCGTGGTGATCGGGGACCGGCCGCTCGACCAGCTCGTCCCGCTCTACCGCGATCCGCGCTCGGACATGCCGGTCACCCAGTTCGACATGAAATATGTCGAGGCGGCGGGGCTGGTGAAGTTCGACTTTCTCGGCCTGAAGACGCTCTCCGTATTGCGCAAGGGTGTCGACCTGCTCGCCAAGCGCGGGATCGAGGTCGATCTCGACCGGCTGATGCCCTGGGACGATCCTGCGGTCTACGCCTTGCTCCAGAAGGCGGACACGGTCGGCGTGTTCCAGCTGGAATCGGAGGGGATGCGCCGCACGCTGGCGGCCGTGCGCCCGTCCAATTTCGGCGACATCATCGCGCTGGTCTCGCTCTACCGACCGGGCCCGATGGACAATATCCCGATGTTCGGCGACCGCAAGAACGGCCGCGCCGAGATCGAATATCCCCATGTCCTGCTCGAAGGCGTGCTGAAGGAAACCTACGGCATCTTCGTCTATCAGGAGCAGGTGATGCAGGCCGCCCAGATCCTGGCCGGCTACAGCCTCGGCGGCGCCGATCTCCTGCGCCGCGCCATGGGCAAGAAGATCAAGGCGGAGATGGACGCGCAGCGCGAGATCTTCGTCGAGGGCTGCAAGACGACCAATGCCATCCCCGCCGGCAAGGCCAACGAATTGTTCGACCTGATCGACAAGTTCGCCGGCTACGGCTTCAACAAGAGCCATGCCGCCGCCTACGCCCTCGTCGCCTATCAGACCGCCTGGCTGAAGGCGCATTATCCGGTGGAATTCTACGCCGCCTCGATGTGCTTCGACATCCACCAGACCGACAAGCTCGCCATCTTCACCGACGACATCCGCCGCACCGGCCATGTCTGCCTGCCGCCGTCCATCAACCACAGCGAGGCCGAGTTCGACGTCGAGCCGCATGGCGAAGGCCATGCCGTCCGCTACGCGCTCGGCGCGCTGAAGGGCGTCGGCGAGAAGGCGATGGAGCAGCTGGTCGACGAGCGTCGCCTGAACGGCAAATTCGCCAGCCTCGACGATTTCGCCGCCCGCATCGATCCGCGCCTGGTCAACCGTCGCCAGATCGAGAGCCTCGCCGGCGGCGGCGCCTTCGACGACATCGCCGAGCGTTGGCAGGCGAGCGCGGCCGCCGAGACCATCCTCTCCGCCGCCGCCAGCGCCGCCGACGCGCGCAGCTCGGGGCAGGGCGGCCTGTTCGGCGAGGGTCCGGCCAATGTCGTGCCGATCCGGATGCCGACCGGCGAAAGCTGGACCCTGGCCCAGCGCATGGCCGCCGAGAAGGAGAGCTTCGGCTTCTATTTCTCCGCCCATCCGGTCGACAATTACCGCCACCTCGCGCTGGCGAACGGCGCCCGCACCTTCGCCGAGCTCGCCGCCATGCCCTCGCCGGCGGACGGCGGCCGCTATCCCGGCACCATGGCCGGCCTGGTCGAAGACACCCGCTTCCGCACCTCCGCGCGCGGCCGCCGCTATATGATGGCGACGCTCTCCGACGCCTCCGGCCAGTTCGAGGCCACCGTCTTCGACGACCAGGTCGCCGAACAGGTCGCCAATGCCGCCAAGGCGGGACAATGCGCCTTGCTCGGCGTCGAGCTCGACCGCCGCCCGGGCGAGGAGACGCCGCGCGTCACGATCAGGTCGATCAGCGGCTTCGAAGGCCTCGCCCGGCGCACCCGCCTGCAGATCGAGGTCGAGGTGGCGGAAGAGGGCGCGCTCCCCCTGCTCGCCGAAGCGGTTGCCGAAGCCCGTGGCGGCGGCACCGGTCAATTGCTGATGAAGGCGCGCGTGCCCGTCGGCGAGGCCAGTCTCGTCCTCGCCCGCGACCTGCTCGCCGACGCCGAACTGGCCGCCCGCATCGAACGCATCCCGGGCATCCTCGCCGTCCGTCTCGGCGTCGCCGATCCCCCGAAATTGGCGCTGGTTTCCTAGCCGCCGGACTAGAGCCAGTTCCGTCACCCTGAACTCGTTTCAGGGTCCAGGGCGGGGCCATGCGTCGAGCCCGCCGACTGCCTCAGTGCCGCCGCCACCCTAGGTGCCGGAACAAGTTCAGCATGACCCCTGCGGCGGCCCTCCCACCTTTTCCCTCTCGACATCCCCGCGCGGAGACTTCAGCTTCCCTCCAACGATAACAGGCGAGAGGGAGCCCCGATGCTGGGCGGGATGCAGGATTTCGAGCTTCGGGTGCCGCGGATCATCGACCACGCCGCGCGCGAGCATGGCAATCGCGAGATCTTCACCCATTGGGCGGACGGCACCGAGACCCGTACCAACTGGACCGGCATCCACCGCGATTCCCGCCGCCTCGCTTTGGCGCTCGAAGCGATGGGTCTGGAGAAGGGGGACCGCGTCGCCACCCTCGCCATGAACCACAGCCGCCACCTCGTCGCCTGGTATGGCGCGATCGGCATGGGTGGCGTCATCCACACGGTGAACCCGCGCCTGTTCGACGAGCAGCTCGTCTACATCTGCAACCATGCCGAGGACAAAGTCCTCCTCTACGACAAGCTCTTCCAGCCGATCGTCGACCGGCTCCGCGACCAGTGGACGACGATCGAACATTATGTCTGCTTCGACGACGGCCAGTTCGAGGCGCTGCTCGACGAATATGACGGCGATTACACCTGGGTGGAGGGCCCGGAGCGCGAGCCGTGCATGCTCTGCTACACCTCCGGCACCACCGGCAATCCCAAGGGCGTGCTCTACGAGCATCGCTCCTCGGTCATCCACGCCATGGCGGAGATCGCGCCGGCCTGCTTCGATCTCTCGCCCTCGACCGTGGCCCTGCCGATCGTGCCGATGTTCCACGCCGCCGCCTGGGGCCTGCCCTTCGCTGGCGCGATGGCGGGGATAAAGTTCGTCTATTCGCAGGTCAACGACCCGGTCGTGCTCTGCCGGCTGATGAACGAGCACAAGGTCACGCACAGCGCCGGCGTGCCCACGGTCTGGCTGTCCATGTTCCAGCATATGGACGCGACCGGCAACGCGCCCGGACATCTGAAGATCGTGACCATCGGCGGCTCGGCCGCGCCGCGCGCGATGATCGAGCGGCTGATGAAGATGGGCATCCGCGTCGGTCACGCCTGGGGGATGACGGAGACCTCGCCGATCGGCACGATGGGCGCCCCGCCGGCCAATTGGAACGAGCTGAGCTTCGAGGAGCAGGTGGAGCTCACCGCCAAGCAGGGCCGCGTGCCCTTCGGCGTCGAGCTTCGCGTCGTCGACGACGAGGATATTGAGCAGCCCCGCGACGGCCAGAGCTCCGGCCGTCTACAGATTCGCGGTCCCTGGATCATCAAGCGCTATTTCCAGGACGAGGCGGGCGATTGCGCCAGGGACGGCAGCTGGTTCGACACGGGCGATGTCGCCGTCATCCATCCCTGCAACACGCTGCAGATCACCGACCGGTCCAAGGACGTGATCAAGTCGGGCGGCGAGTGGATCAGCTCGGTCGACCTCGAAAACGCCGCGATCGGCTGCGCCGGCGTCGCCGAGGCGGCGGCCATCGGCGTCCATCATCCGAAATGGGACGAGCGCCCGCTGCTGCTCGTCGTCCGCAAGGAGGGGTCGGCCGTCACGCCCGACGAGATCCGCGCCCATCTCGCCAATCATGTCGCCAAATGGTGGCTGCCGGACGAGATCCTGTTCGTCGCCAGCCTGCCGCACACCGCCACCGGCAAGCTGCTCAAGACCGCGCTCCGCGCGCAATATCGCGATCACCAGCTGGCCACGGCCTGACTGCTCATGGCCGGCCTGCTGGCCTTAGCGGCGGCCCTGCTGCTGCAGCCGGCCATCGCCGAGATTCGCGCCGAGGCCGACGTCGCGATCAGCGACGGCGCGCCCTTCGTCATGGAGACGCGCTACCGCTCCCCCATCGACGCCAGCTATGTCAGCCGCCGCCCGCGGGAAGAGACGATCCTGACCGTCGACGCCGCGGGCGTCTGGCGGGAAGAACGGGGCGAGCGCCGGCCCCAGGCCGCAGACCTCGCCTTGTGGATCCTCAGCCACCAATTCCACGCCCAGCTGCTGGATTTCGATACCATCGGCGGCGGCGCCGACCTCCGCCCGGCGCCGCCCGGCAGCTGCGACTGCATCGATCGGGTCGGCCGTCGCGCCGCGCCGGGCCTCGGCATCGAGGGCCTCGTGCTGCGCGCGGATCGCGCGAGCGGCCAAGCGCGGGAGGTGCTCGTCCTGCGCGCCGGCAAAGCGCCGATCCGCATCACCTTCGCGGACTGGCGCCCGGTCGCCGGCCGCACATTGCCCTTTCGCGTCGACCTCGAGGACGAGGCGCGAA
The DNA here is from genome assembly GCA_035502235.1 of Allosphingosinicella sp. Classification (GTDB taxonomy): domain Bacteria; phylum Pseudomonadota; class Alphaproteobacteria; order Sphingomonadales; family Sphingomonadaceae; genus Allosphingosinicella. Next base: position 5,063 of record DATJUQ010000047.1, on the reverse strand, counting down.
GCTTCGTCTTCCGCTTCCGTCGGGTCGAGATCGCCGAGCGCTAATTTACCCCCACCTTTCCTTTACCTCTGCGCGCTAGGGCGCGATGATGACCTCGATGGGCCGGATCGACACAAAGGTGGACCGGCGGACGGCGCCGCGCACCGCGCTGGCGCCCGTGCCCGCGCCCGGGGAAGTGCGCGTCCTGCTGAGCCCCGCCGCGAGCGTGATCGACGCGCTCGAAGCCGACTGGACCGCGCTCGCCGCCGTCGCGGCCGAGCCCAATCCTTTCGCCGAACATTGGTTCGTCGCCGCCTCGCTCCGCACCCTCGCCAAGGGGCAGGAGATCGGCCTGCTCCAGGTCCGCCGCGGCGATGCGCTGATCGGGTTGCTGCCGCTGGAGATGCACAAGGGCTATGCCCGCCTGCCGGTGCGGATCGTACAGAATTGGGCGCACGACCAGATGTTCCTCGGCACCCCGCTGGTCGCCGCCGGCGAGGAGCGCGCCTTCTGGTCCGCGGTGCTGGAGGTGCTCGACGGCGCCGCCTGGGCGCGGGGCCTGCTCCATCTGCGCGGCCTCGCCGAGGACGGGGCGGTGCATCGCGGCCTGCGCCAGATCCGCGAAGGCCAGATCGTGCACCGCGAGGTACGCGCCTTCCTGGACAGCGACCTGTCGCCCGAGGCCTATTACGAGCAGGCCGTCCGCCAGAAGAAGCGCAAGGAAATCCGCCGCCTCAGGAACCGGCTCGCCGAGCAGGGCGAGATCGCGTCGCGCATCCTCGCCGATGCGGCCGAGCTGGAAGCCTGGTCGTCCCAATATCTCGCGCTGGAGAAAGCGGGCTGGAAAGGGGAGGCGGGTTCCTCGCTCGCGGGCAGCCCGGAGACTGAGGCCTTCTTCCGCGAGACCGTCCGCGCCGCCTGGGCGGCGGGCCGCCTGCAATTCCTCCGCCTCGACGTGGGCGGGACCTGCATCGCCATGCTGGTCAACTTCCTCACCCCGCCGGGCAGCTTTTCGTTCAAGACCGTGTTCGACGAGGATTATGCCCGCTTTTCGCCGGGCGTGCTGATCCAGCTCGAGAACCTCGACATCTTGAGCGATCCTCGGATCGACTGGATGGACAGCTGCGCTTCGGAAGACCATCCGATGATCGACAGCCTCTGGACGGAGCGCCGCGCCATCGTCCGCGTCTCCGTCCCCCTCAAGGGCCTGGCGCGCCGCGCTGTCTACACGCTCTGCACCGGCCTCGAACGCGCCTCGGCCGCGGTAAGGGGGCGCCGCCGGCCACCCCGATAATCAGCCTGGCGCCTGCCCCTGATCGATCTTACCGGGCCGCCGCCGGCCGCACCGCCCGGTCCTGCGTCCCGCCGAACATCTCCCCGAAGAAGCTCCCCCGGTACCAGCGCGGCACCTCCGGCCCGTTCGCGATCTCGCGGGCGATCAGATAGTTGAGCCGCGCGAACTTCGCCCCGGCCTGCCAGTTGATGCTCTGGTTCAGGTCGTCGGCGGGCGTGTGGTAGCGGGTGGTGAGGAAGCCGCGGAACTCGCGCTCGCCGTCGCCGGAGAAGCCGGTCATCAGGAAGACGGAGGGCACGCCGACCCGCACGAAGCCATAATGGTCGGAGCGGACGAACAGCCCTTCCTCCGGCAGCGGATCCGGCGCGAGCCGCACGCCCATCTGCGCCGCCGCCCGGGCGGTGATCGGCCCCATGGTCGAGTGCTCCGCGCCGAACGCGATCACGTCCTGGAAGTCGTAGGTCAGGATCGGCATGTCGAGATTGACCACCGAGACCACCCGGCCGTTGCCGGTCACCGGATGGTGAGCGAGGAATTCGGCGCCGAGCAGGCCTTTCTCCTCGGCGGTCACCGCGGCGATCAGGATCGGACGGCGCGGGCGGTTGCCGGGCCGGCTGAAGACGCGCGCGGTCTCGATCAGGGTGGCGATGCCGGTGGCATTGTCCAGCGCGCCATTGTTGATCCGGTCCGCGTCGGCGGCGTCGTTCGGGCGCGGCGCGCGGATGCCGATATGGTCGAGATGGGCCATGAGCAGCACATATTCATTGGCGACGCTCGGATCGGAGCCGGGCAGGATCGCGACCACATTGGGGCTTGAGAACCGGGTCTCGGTCCCGGCCTCGCGCGCCACCCGGGCGTTCTGGTTCAGCGCGAAGCCGCGCGGCCGCGTGCCGGCGCGGCCGGCCTCGTCGAGCACCTGCGACAGTCGCCGCGTGCCGCGCGCGAACAGGGTCTCGGCCGCCTGCTCGCTGATCCCGGCGGCAAAGCGCAGGCCGTTATCCTCCGAAAAGGGCGTGCCGTCCGGTTGCAGCCAGGTCGTGCCCGGACGGCCGCCGAAGCGCACCACCCGCTCCCAGGGCGTGCCGGAATCCGCGCGCGTGCGCACCGTGATCATGCCGACGGCGCCGCGCCGCCCGGCCATGCCGCGCTTGGCCGAGTTGAGATGGGCCGCGACGTCGCTCGGCGTGCCGGCCGGCAGGCCGCTCAGCACCACCACGATCTTCCCGCGCACGTCGAGGCCGCGATAATCGTCATAGCCCTGGGCCGGCGCATCGAGCCCGTAGCCGACGAAGACCAGAGGCGCGTCGATCGACAGCGCCGCGATGTTCGGGCTGGCGCGCATGCTCATCTGCTCGCCCTGGCGGAAGACGTGATCGCCGACGGTGATCGTGGCGTTCCCGCCCGGCGTGTAATTGGTGAACTGCACATTCTGGTACCAGCCGCCGTTCGGCCCCGCCGGCCTGAGCCCGAGCGCCGCGAACTGCGTCGCCACATAGCGCGCCGCCAGATCGTAGCCCCGCGTTCCGGCCTCGCGCCCCTCCAACAGGTCGTCGGCGAGGAAGGTGACGTGCGTGCGGAATGCATCCGCGCTGAAATCCGCCGGCGCCGCGCTCGTCGCCGGGGCGGGAGCAGGGGGCTGGGCGAAGGACGAGGTGGTGAGCGAAAGCGCGGCCAGGCCGGCCAGCATCTGTCTGACGATCATGGAAAGGGCGGTCCTCGGGAAAGCTGGTGTACCGCTGGCCTAATGCACTGAGGCGGCGCTTTCAATCCGCTTGCCGATTTTGCGCAAGCCCGGTCATTTCCCCCGCGTGCCTCATTCCGGGCCCGAACCTGAACGGAACAAAACGGAACGATTCAGGCGCCGTTCAACTCGTCGATGAGATAGAACGGTTCGTCGCTGGCAAACGGCAGCGGTCAGGGAGCAGGATGATGCGTGTTTCGCTTTTCGGCAAGGTCGCCACCGGACAGAAACGGGACCATAATCACGATCCGTCGCGGCGCGGCTATCATATCGCCTATCGCGAGAATGAGGTGAACCATTGCCCCGGCTGCGGCCGCTCGCACTGGTATATCGGCCGTCTCTCCGCTGAATGCGGCTTTTGCGGCACCGCCTTGCCGCTGATCGAAAGCCTCAGCACCGGCGCCGGCCTGTTCCGCTGCTCCGGCCGCAGCCACGCGCTGCCGGATTTCGCCGCGGCCGCCTGAAGAGCTTCCCAAGCCCTTTCCCCGAGCGGGGGAGGGGTGGGTGAGGGCGCGCCGTCCGGCGAGCGCCCGCGGGCTGCGCGTCCTCACCCTTCAACCTTCCGATAGTCTCGGTATCCCGTTGTTCCGAGAACGCTGCGTCAGGAGCGGGAGACGAGACTCCAGTCCGGCTCGGCCACGGGGGCATTCTGCCCGGCCAACCAGATGTTCAGCCGGTCGATCCCCAGCGGCTGGTCGAATTCGATGCCGGCATGGTCGCCCTCGGCCCAGCGCACGAGGCCCGCGAGCCGGGTCGGCAGCCCGCGCATGGTGACGATCACGCGGTCGCCGGCGCAGATCAGGTCGTCGACCAGCACCTTCATTCCGTCCGTGGAAATGTCGCAGATCCGCGCGGTCATGGTCTGGCCCATCACTTCGAGCCGCGCCCGCGCGTCCACCTCGAGGCGGGGCAGGGTGCGGCGGCCGACGCCGGCCAGCATGGCGGGATCGGCGAGGATCGCCTCGGGGTCGATCTCTTTGGCCGGGCGGAATTCCGCGCGCTTGCCGCCGAGCATGGCGAGCGTGCCCGCGACGCTCTCCTTTCCGATCACCAGGCTCGCCGCCTCGGCGCCCTGGAAAGCGACCTCGATGTCGAGCGCGATCACATAAGGCGAGATCATCCGCACGATGCAGAGCGCCTGGCCCGCCGGCGTCGCGATCTTGCCGACCCGGTAGGTGGAGATGCCGCGACCCGGATCCGCCGGCGCCGCGACGACGATCGCCATCGCCTTCGGCGCCCGAATCTTCCCGAACCCGCTCTTCTGCTGCACTGCCATGGCCGAACCCCGCCCCCCTGAAACACTCCGACACTCGCTGCGGGTGATACGGCCGACATGGTTTACAAAGCATTAGCCATAAGCCCGTTTCGGCGGGATTGGGCCGAGCGCCTTGCCCTTGCCCGCCTGCCTGCTATAGGACGCCGCCGAGCCGGGCCTCAGCGGGCGTGGCGGAACTGGTAGACGCGCCGGATTTAGGTTCCGGTATCGAAAGATGTGGGGGTTCGAGTCCCTTCGCCCGCACCAGTTTCGCTGTCACGCCCGGACGGACAGGCCGGAACAGCCGACACACAAGGGTTTGGAAGCGAGATGCAGACTGTCGAGACGTTGAACCAGGGCCTGAAGCGCGCCTATCGGATCACCATTTCCGCCAAGGAGATCGACGCCCTCGTCGACAAGGAACTGAAGTCGATCGCGCCGCAGGTGCGCATGCCCGGCTTCCGCCCCGGCAAGGTGCCCGCCAACCTCGTGCGCAAGATGCACGGCCCGCAGCTCGAGCAGCAGGCGCTGGAGAGCGCGGTGCAGGACGGCGTCCAGAAGCTGATCCAGGAGCAGAATATCCGCCCGGCCATGCAGCCCCAGGTCGCGCTCGAGGAAGGCGGCGCCGGCAAGGACGCGGTGCTCACCGTCGAGGTCGAGACCCTGCCCGACGTGCCCGAGCCCAAGGTCGAGGGCATCAAGCTCGAGCGGCTGAAGGTCGAGCCGGAGGCGGAGGCGATCGACGCCGCGGTGCAGCGTCTCGCCGAGGGCCAGAAGAGCTACGATCCCGCTCC
>DATJUQ010000046.1:0-61444 GCA_035502235.1 Allosphingosinicella sp. | reverse complement strand
GATCATTCCCGGCTCGACCAGGCGCGCCGCGACCCGCAGCTCCTCGAAAGCGTTCCGGCCCAGATCGACCCGGCCCTCCGCCGCCAATGCCGCGACCCGGCTGTAGAGGCCCAGGGTCACGTCGGCGCGGCGCTCCTCCATCCGCCCGGTGAAGCGCAGCATCGTCACCGGCTGGGCGAGGCGCTGGGCGGGCCCGGTGAGCAGCAGCCCCGGCGCGAGCGGGCCGGAGACGCCGAACGTGCCGTCCCGCGCGGTCACCTCGAGATCCGCCAGCCCCCGGCCGCCGAGCGCGGCGCGGGCGCGGCCCTGCCAATTGGCCCATGTGCCGTTGCCGCGGACGGCCACAAGCAAAGGCTGGTCGGTGCCGGCCAGGCCGGCGACGAAGCCGTCGCCCGGCGCGCGGACGCCGAGCGCGAGGTTGAGCCGGTTTTCCTGCGGCGCCGCGTCGAGCACGAGCTGGACCCGGTCCCCGCCGGCGAGGCCGGGGGCGACCAGCGTCCCCCCGTCCAGCGCGACGAAGGCGCGGCCGTCCGCGATCCGCGCCTGGCCGTTCAGCGAGACGAGATGCCGCCGGCCGGTGACCGCGGGATCGACCGCCAGCCGCCCGACGCTGAGCCGGGCGACGTCGAGCGTGATGTCCGGGATGAGCGGCGCATTCGGATCGCCGGGCCGGAGCGCTGGCATGCGGACCAGCCGCGCCTCCGGAATGTCGAGTTCGCGCACCTCGATGCGGCTGCCGAACAGATAGGCGAAGGGGCGGTAATCGAGCGTCGCCCTAGGCGCGGTGGCGAAGACGCCGTCGGGATCGGCGAAGGAGACGTCGTGCAGCGTCAGCCGGCCGTAGATCGAACCCTCGATGCGGCCCACCCTCAGCTTCAGCCCGGAGGTCGTCTCGATATTGTTGATCTGGTTGACGACGAAGCGGTGGCCCGCCTCCGTGTTCAGCCAGAGCAGGAAGGCGGCGGCGATGGCGACCAGGGCCGCGAGCACGATTCCCGCCCATTTGGCGATGCGCCACCCCAGCGGCCGCTTGCGGCGCACGACCTCGACGGTCTCGGCCGGAGCTTCGCCGGCCATCAGAAGGCCTGCCCGATCGAGACGTAGACGCTGAGCCAGGATTCGCCCTGACGGCGGCCGATCGGCGTCGCCAGGTCGACCCGGATCGGGCCGAAATTGGTGTAGACGCGGCCGCCGATGCCGGCGCCGAAGCGCATCGAATCGAAGGTCGGATATTGCGCTTCATAGACCTGGCCGCCGTCGAGGAAAGCGACCACGCCGTAATTGCCGAAGCGGTAGCGGCCCTCCACCGCGAATTCGAACAGGCTGCGCCCGCCCAGCGGCACGTCGTTAATGTCCTTCGGCCCGAGCTCCTGGAAGCCGTAGCCGCGCACCGAGCCGCCGCCGCCCGCATAGAGTCGGCGCGAGGGCGCGAGATCGTCGCGGGCGATGCCGAAGATCGAGCCGAGGCGCACCCGGCCGGCGAGCGTGAACTGCTCGCTGACCGGATAATAAGCGCTGCCGTCGATCAGGTTGCGGATGTAGAAGTTCGCGCCGTCGCGCAGCGACGCCTCCGGATTGACGCGCGCGACCAGGCGGAAGCCGCTGGTCGGATCGAGCAGGCTGTTCGAGCGGTCATAGCCGATCTGCCCGATCAGGCCGCCGATATAATAGGCATCGGACAGGGAGACGTTGGCATTGCCCGTGCCGGTGCGGTTCTCGTTGGTGGCGAGCAGTTCGGCGCCATAGGCATAGGTCCAGCGCTTCTGCCAGATCGGCGTCGATTCCCGGCTGATCAGGCCGTAGAGCCGCGCCGTATAGCCCTCGAACGCCGCGAAATCGCGCCGCCCGGCATCGAGCTGAAGCAGCAGGGCGCGGTCGCGCTGGCCCCAATTGTTGCGGCGGAAGCGGATGGCGAGATTCTGCTCCTTGGTGCCGCCGATCGCGGCAAGTCGGAGCGAGCCTTCCGGCGGGAACAGGTTGCGATGCTCCCAGGCGCCCTCCAGCCGCAGGCCCTCGCCGGTCGAATAACCGGCCGAGAAATCGATCGAGCGGGCCGGACCCGCATCCTGCTGCACGAGGACGTTCACATATTGAAGGCCGTCATCCGCCGTCTCCAGGCTGAGCACCGGCTCGGCCGAGACGCTGGAGAAGAGCCGGGTGGAGACCATGGCCTCGCGAAGATCGTCGACCTTGCGCCGGTCGTAGAGCTCGCCGCGGCGGAAGCGGGCGAGCACGCCGACATGCTCGGCGTCGAAGGCGAGATCGCCCTGGGTGTAGAAGCCGCCGAAGCGCGCGCGCGGGCCCGGGTTGAACGGCAAGGTATAGTCGCCGGTCTGCGTCTCGGGATCGAGGACGATGTCGCGCAGGCCCATTTCCGGAAAGGGATAGCCTTCCTGCGGCAGGCGCAGGAGCACATTGGCCTCGGCCGCCTCGACGTCCGCCGCGCGGATCGGGCGGCCCGTGGTCAGCGGCAGGAATTCGCGCGGCATGCCGGGCGGGACGGTGTCCGGGCCGGAAATGGCGATGGCGCCGAAATTGTAGCGATTGCCGGCGGCGACGGTGATGGTGACGCGCAGCCGCCCGGCCTGATCGGTCGGCTGCTCGATCGCCGAGGTGGCGACCGCGTCATACCAGCCCTCCGAGCGGAGCAGGCGGACGACCAGCAATTTGTCCTCTTCGGTCCGCGCCGCGATCATCGCGCCGTTGACCGCCTCGCCCTCCGCGTCGTCGAGCGCCGAGAGGTCGCGGAACCGCCCTTCGAGGCCGGTCTCCTGCAGTCCCTCGATCACCAGGCTGTAGCGCACGCGCTGAATCGCCTCGCCTTCCGCGTCGGAGGCGGCCGGCTGCTCGATGGCGGGATCGAGGGTGAAGGTGGACAATGGCGGCAACGGCTCGGACAGCGCCGGATCGCCGAGCGGCGCGTCCTCCACCGGACCCGGCTCCGGCGGGAAGACCGGCGCGGCGGGATCGATGGGCGGCAGCGGCTCGTAGAGGCTCGGGTCGAGCGGCGGCAAGGCGTCGCGGAACTGGTCGTCGGGGACGATCGAGCGATTGTCCTGGGTTGCCGGGCTCGGCGCCGGGACGAAGGCCGGCGCTTCCTGGCGCGCGGGCTGGGCGGCCGCCTGTGCGCGCGCGACGACCGGCGTCACGAGGACGCCGCCCGCAATCGCGACTGCCAGGATACGCGCTTCGCTCAATAGTCCCCGCTCACGCCGCCACCGGGTCGGCGACGAAGCCATTAACAATCAATTTCATAGAAGGTTCAATCAGCTGCGGCCGTTTGCGCCGGGGCGGAACGGATCACCGGCGCGCTGCCGTCGCCGACCACGGCGAAGCCGGACCAGTAATAAGGATGGGAGGTGTCGCGCTCGTCCATCAGCCTGAGCTGCGCGTCGCGGAGCGCGCTGGCCGTGCCCGTGCCCCGCGACGCCTGGAACAGGCCGGAGATGAGCCGCTCGGTGGCGTTGAAATCGTCCGGCACCGGCCAGTGGCTGGCGACGATGATCCGCCCGCCCGCGCCGACGAAGGCGCGGACCAGCCCGTCCAGCGCATATTCGCCGCTGCTGGACAGGCCCGCCTCCGCGGTGGCCGCGGCGCTGGCCCGGCTCGCCGTGTCGCAGGCGGAGAGGATGATCAGGTCGGCGTCGAGCCGGAGATCGAAAATCTCCGCGAAGGTCAGCAGCCCGTCCGACTCCCCGCCGCCGAAGCTGGTCAGCAGGGCCGGCCGCGCCGGACATTCCGGGCGGGGCGGCGTGGTCAGGCCGTGCGTGGCGAAATGCAGGATGCGGAACTGGTTGAGATCGGGGCGCGTGGTGATGGCGGTGTCGGTGAAGGCCGCGCCGGTGACGATCTCCGCCTCGCCCTGCCGGCCCATCGACGCGGCATTGCCGGCGACGACCAGCTCCCGCGCCGAGATCGGCCGGTTCCAGGCGGCGAGCGACCAGCTGCACCCCTGCTGCATGCCGTCCGCCGCGCGCGTGCCGCCCGCCGGCAGGTAGAAGGCCTGGGCGGGCTCGTTCTGGCCGAAGCCCAGATATTCGGCGCGAGCCCGGCTCGGCGGCGCGTTGCGCACGTCGCGGAAGGCGCGGACCGAGACCGCGGTGGAGATGTCGCGCCCGCGGCCAAGCCAGTTCACGCCGCGGAAGTCGAAGCCGTCGTCATTCGGATTGGCCGCCATGCGCGCCCGGTAGGCGTCGATCGAGGCGCGGTCCATGACGAGCAGATTGGGCGGCAGCCGGAGCATCGCCCCGTCCCCTTCGAAGACCAGATGGCGCACCCCCGCCAGCTCGCCGGTCACGGGCGCGAACAGGGCCTGGTAGAGGGCGTGAGCGCCGTCGAGATCGAACGGATAGGTGAGCTGCTGGCCGTTCTCGACGACCGAGATGGTGGCGCGCAGCGCGTCGACGCGCCGGTCGAGATCGCGCGGGGTGACGCCGACGCGAAAGGCCCGCGCCGACCCCTGGGTGATGAACAGCGCATAGGCATGGTCGCCGAGCGCGAGCATCTTGTAATAGGCCTCGCCCGGCCGGAGCAGGGCCTGCAGGTCGGCGAGCTGGAGGGCGCCGCCCGAGACGACGCGGTAGCGCGGGAATTGGGCGAGCCTCGCCTGCATCGCCACCTGATCCTGCTGCCATTGCCCGACCAGGGCGCGCAGCTCGACGATGCGGGCGGCGGTGGCGGCGGTCGGCTGGTCGCTCGCCTGCAGCCGGGCGAGCTCGACCCGGCCGCGCTCGATGTCGCGGGTCAGGGTGACCGACTGGCGAAACATCCGCGCCGCCTCGTCGGAACCGCCGGAAAGCTCTCGCGCCAGGATCGCCTGGGTCTGGGCGACGCCCGGACGGACCAGGATCTGGCTCGCGGTGAAGAGATCGGCGGTCGCGTCCGAGCCGGCATCGTCGCGGACCAGCAGTTCGAAATAGGGCCCGAGCAGGCGGCGCAGCGCCGGCGAGGCGTCGCCGGTCGCGAGATTGGCCTGCACGATCTCGCGATAGAGCGCGAGCGCCAGCGCGGTACGGCCGGTGCGCGCATAATGGCCGGCCAGCCGCGCCTTGGCGCTGTCGAGCGCGGCCGAGCCCGGATAATTGGTCTCGAGCAGCTGGATGGCGGTGCGATGCTGGCGCTCGGCCTCGGCCCGGTCGCCCCGCGCCTCGGCGAGATCGGCGAGCTCGCCATGGACCTGGGCGCGCAGCCAGAGCGTGGCGGCGATGCGGCCGCCGCGAATCGCGATCAGCTCGGTCAGCGCGCGGTTGAACGGCGCCGCCGCCTCGTCATTGCGACCCTGCAGGCGATGGATGACCCCGCGCAGATGCTGCGCCTGGCCGTCCAGGATCTGCGCCTTGTCCTCGGGCGTCAGCCCCTCGGGCCCGCGCAGCCGGCTCGCGCCCGGCGATTCGGCGCTGAGCCGCCCCGCGGTCGGCCGGTCGATGACCAGCTCGTTGACCGAGCGGCTGCCCGCGACCTGCGGCACCGGCCGGTCGAGCGCGGCCAGCGCCGGCGCGGCCAGGCCCTGGTTCAGCAGATGCATCGCCCGATAATTGCGCAGCCGCCGCGCGGTCACCGGATCGTCGCCGGCCATGTCCGCGGCCTGCGCGAACAGGCCGTCGGCCTCGGCATAGCGGCCGAGATTGGAACGCTGCAGCGCTTCGTTGACCAGGGCCTCGGCCCGGCCGCCCGGGCCGGTGTCGCGCTGCACGAGCGCCCCGAAATATTCGCTGGCCTCGGCATAGGCGCCGGCATTGTTGCGGCGATAGGCCTCGGCGAGCGCGCGCTGCGGATCCTGCGTGCCCGCCTGCACCCGCGCGAAGGCGGCGGGATCGCCGGCGCCGGTCGTCGCGATCTGCACCTCGCCCTCGATCTCGCGGTCGGCGACGAGGCTGCGCAGGCCGAGCTGCAGCGCGCTGTCATAGCCGCCCAGCCCTTCGGCCACATAGAGATCGCGGCCGCTGCGGCGCAGATAGACGCGATAGGCCACGTCGGCGTCGCGGAGCCGGCAGTTGAGCGTTTCGACCGCGCCGACGCCCTCGACGGTCGCGCTCTCCGCCGCCGCGCAGGTGGCGCGGCCGGCGCGCAACGCGGCCAGCCGGGGCGCGGGATCGGGGCCGCCACGCGTTCTCAGCACATAGAGCTGGCCGACCGGCACTGCGGCGTCGCGGCAGACGATCTGATAGCCGCGGTCGAACATCGTCCCATAAGCCTGGGACTGGAGCTGGGCTTCCGCCGTGCAGAGCGTGCCGGCGCCCGAGCCGATGCGGAAGCTCTGCTGGGCACTCACCCCCTGCGCGCCCGCGCTCGCGCCGAGCACGAGCGTCGCCAGGGCGGCGGCGAGAAAGGGCGCCGTCTTACTCAGGCTGGTCATCGCAATCACCGTCTTGGTCGGGGTCGCAGTTCCGCGAGGCCGTCTCGTTGCCGCTGGTGACCGGCTCCTCGATCAGCGGATCGGCCGCGAAACTGCTGTCGATGACGTCGTCCTGCTCGGTGGCGGGCGGCAGGATCGCCTGCGAGCCGTCGGTCGGCCCGGTGAACGGATCCGGACCGTCGTCGCCGGTGTCCGGCGGCAGCCGCATCGGGCAGAGGCCCGTCACGATGATGCAGGTGTTGACCGCCGCGACCGGCGTGTAATTCGATCCCGCGGTCGCCTCATAGACCGAATCGTAGAAGAAGGCGTCGCCCGTGGTGACGGTGCCGTCCGCGTTGAGCCGGCGGCCGAAGGCGTAGACGTTCGCATTGGCGACGTCGGCGACGATGGTCAGCCCGCCCGGGCCGGTGGTGATCCCCCCGAAGTCGTTGCCGCTGAGGAAGGTGCCGCGCGCGGCGGTCGTGTTCTGGACATAAGCGGTGCCGCGCACGGTGAGGGTCACGCTGTTGCCCTCGACATAGCCGCGCGGCGCGTCGACGCCGTCATTGTCGATCAGGTCCTCGTCGCGGCCCGCATAATTGGGATCGGCGCGCAGCGCATCGATGATCGTGCCCGAGGCGACCCAGATGTTGTTGGAGACGAGCTGCAGCGTGCCGCCCGGCGCGCCGGCGCCGTCGCGCACGCGGACGCTGGCGGTCGGGATCACCACCTCGAGTCGGTCGCGCGCGTTGAGCAGCAGGCCGTCCGCGGCCCGCGCATTGGCCATCAGCACATTGCCCTCGACCCGGCCGATGCCCGGCGTGATCACCTGCAGGACGCCCAGCCCGGCGGCCGCGCCGCCGCCGTTGACGGTGAGATCGCGGACGATGAGATCGGGCGCGCGCCCGGCGGCACCGCTCAGCGCCGGCACGAGGATGCGCAACGTCCCGGCGCGGATCCGGCCCGCCTCGGCATTGGTGAGCGTATAGCCCGGCCCCTGGACGGTGCCGCCGAGGACGGTGAACTGATTGGGACCGAGCCCGAGGCCGGGTGGCGGCGCCGTGTCCAGCGGCCCGTTGTCGCCGCCGTCCACGTCGAGGACGATCGTTTCGGTCGCCGCGTCGCCGAGCTGGCCATCGGCCTGGACGTCGATGTCGATCGACCCGACCCGGATCTCGCGCCCGACGACGCGGCCCGCGATGGTGGCGAGGCCGAGCGCGCGAATGTCCGTGATGTCGGTCGCCCGGCTGACGACGCCGGCAGTGACCGTCACGTCGCCCGCCGCCTGGATGTAGAGACCGGTGACGTCGACGGTGAAGCCGTTGGCGAGGGGCGCGGCATGGCTCAGGACCACGTCGCCGCCGGCGATCAGCTCGTAGCGATTGCCGGCGAGGCGGCCGGCCTGGCCCGCATTGACGAGGACGTCGCCGTCGGTGCGGAAGCGGCCGGTGCCGGTGACGATGATCGTGCCGCCCTGCGGATCGAGCGTTGACGCGGCCGGCGTCCCGATGCCCGCCCCGTCGGCCAGCGCGGTCAGCACGACATTGGCCATGGTCACCGTGCCGCCGCCCGACGCGCCGACATGCCATTCGCCGGCGACATTGCCCGGCCCGGCGCCGATCGCATTGGCCGCGCCGTCGACATCCGCCAGGAGCACCGTGCCGGCCGCGCCCGTCAAGGAATGCGCGGTCGCGCCGATGGCGATCGTGCCGCCGATCGCCGTGCCCACCGCGCCGACGCCGCCGCCGGGCGAACCGCCGCCCGCCGAGCCCTGGCCGCTGGCGACGAGCGTCGTCGCGCCCGTCACCCTGGCGGGGGCGCCCTCGGCCGCGATGCCGACCGCGCCGCCGGTGCCGGTGCCGCCGGCACCCGCGCCGAAGCCGCCGCCACCGCCGCTGCCCCGCGCGCTGAGGCTGGCCGAGGCGAAGGTCGCGCTGCCGGTCGCCGGGCCGCCGCCGCCGGGCGCGCCGCCGCCGATCGTGCCGATATTGACCTCGCCGCCGGTGCCGGCGCCGCCGGTGCCGCCGCCGGTGTTGTTGTCGGCCGCGCCGCCGCTGCCGCCGAGCCCGTCCGCCGCCGCGGTGACCGCGCCGAGCATGATCGTGCCGTTGGCTGATTCCGCGAAAATCGCGATTGTCCCGCCCGTGCCGTTGCCCCCGACGCCGGCGGCGATGCCGATCGCGCCATTGCCGGCAAGGCCGCCCTGGCCGGCCGCGCTCAGCGCGAAAGCGCCGCCCGTGATCCGCGCCGACGTGTCGCTGCTTCGCGCCGCGACAAGGATGCCACCGCCCTGGCCGTTGCCGCCGGTGCCGCCGAGCAACCCGGCGCCGCCGAAGCCGTCCGCCGCGCCATTGGCCGCGCCGAGAAAGTCGATCGTGCCGCGCGTCGCCTCGATGGCGAGGTTGCCGCCCTGGCCGTCGCCGCCGACCGGGCCGGCGCCGCCCTGGCCCGCCGCGACGAAGCTCGCATTGGCGTTGAAATCCACATTGCCGTCGGTCGCGAGCACGTTGATCGCGCCGCCCGTCCCCTGCCCGCCGGACAGGCCCGTGCCGCCCGCCACGTCGCCGCCCGTGCCATTGGCGCTGGCGGTGAAGAGGCCGGCGATGACGGTGTTGCCGGCGCCGAAGCCCTGCACGCTGACGGTGCCGCCCGTGCCCGCCGCGCCGTCCACGGTCGCGCCCGCCGCCGATGCGCTCGCCGTGCCGTTCGCGCTCATCGTCACGACATCGTTGGCGTTGACCGCGCCGCCCAGTGCGGAACCGAGCGTCGCGGTGCCGCCGGCGCCAGCGCCGCCATTGACGACCGGCACGGCGGGACTCCCGCCGCCCTCGCCATTGGCGAGGATGTTCAGCGCGCCGGCGACATTGATCGTGCCCCCGTCGGCATTGACCTCCGCCAGGCCGCCGGTGCCCGAGCCGGCATCGCCGCCCGCGGCGACCAGGCCGCGCGCCGAGGCGTCCACGGTCAGGGTCCCCGCGAAGTCGATCGTGCCCCCGCTCTCGGTGAACACCCGCGCCTGGCCGCCGGTGAGATCGACCGCGCCGGTGATCGTGTCGAAGGCGGCGGCGGAGACGATGGCGTTGCCGAGCACGCTGATCGACTGGCCCGTGGTCACCGACATTTGCGCGCTCTGCCCGCCATAGAGGCTGACGTCCTGCTGGAAGGTCAGGGTCGGGGTGCCGCCGCCGGGCCGCGCGCGGATGTTGGTGCGGGCGACGCCGGTCAAATCGGAGCGGACGACGCCGCCCTGAATGTCGAAATTGGCGGCGAGATCCGCCGCCGGCACGCCAGTCAGCGCGCCGTAGCGGTCAACCTCGCCGCCGACGATATTGGCGCCGGCCGAGAGCACGATCTCGCCATTCTCGACGCCGACTACGACGGCCGGGTCGAAGCCGATATCGCCCGCCAGCACGGCGGTGATCGCCTGGTTCTTCGGCATGGCGACCAGATAGATGGCGTGATTGTCGCCGACGCCGCCGCTGGCCGGGCCTCCGGTCGAGCCCGTATGGATCAGCGGCTGCGCCTCGCCGCTGCCGACCTCGACGATGAGGTCGAACAGGCCCTGATTGGCGCGGAACTGCACCCGCTCGCCCGCGATATAGGCGGCGGAGCCGTTCACCCGCGTCGCGCCGCCATGCCGGATCAGCGGGCCGACCAGGGCGACATAGCTGTTCGGCTGGAGCGCGTTGAGCCGGGCGCCGGCCTCGGTGATCAGCGACGTGGTGATCGGGCTCGGGCCGGCGTCGAAGACGAGGCCGCGGGTCGCGGGGTCGTAGAAATTGCCGCCGGCATCCACCTCGACGTTCAGCGTGGTGAGCACGAGACTGCCGACGTCGAACACCCCCGTGCTGCCGATGATCAGGCCGCCCGGGCTGGAGAAGATGACGGTGCCGCCAGTCCGGACGTTGCCGAGATCGTCCCGCAGCTGGGACAGGACGGTGCCGTCGAAGCGCTGCGGCGTCGTCGCGATGATGCGGTTCAGGACGACGAAATTGGGGGTGTTCGGCCCGTTGGTGAAGGTCGCGATATGGCCGGCGGGCAGGAAGATCGTGTTGGCGACCGGCCGCCAGTCGATCACCGCCGTGCCGCTCAGCAAGCGGATCGTCTCCACGCCCGGCGTGCCGCGATCGTAGAATACGGTGCCGAACGCCGTGGTCTCGGTGGCGTTGAAGGCCTGCGCCTGCGCGGTGCCGGTCATGGCGCCGAGGCCGGCCAGCGCGCAACCAAGCAGCAATGCCCGTTTCAGCGCGCGGGGATGCGCGGGCGTCCGCACGGCCGTCGTCATCTTGATCTCCATGGCAGCAGGCGGGTGGTGAGCGAGACGAGGAAGCGGGTATCGCCCCGGCCGGTCTGCAGCGGCAGCCGGTCGAGCGGCTCGGCGACGAGGACGTCGAGCCGGAAGCGGTCGCCATAAGCGGCGCGGACGCCGCCGCCGACCGAGCTCAGCGTCTGGCGGCCGAGCGCGAACAAAAGATCCCGGTTCCACACCCAGGCATGGTCGAAGAAGAGATAGGGCTCGGCGACGAACTCGTCCGGCCGGCGCGGATATTTGCGGCCGAAGCGCAGCTCCGCCTGCAGGCCGATGCCGCTGTCGCCGAGCAGGGCGCCGGGATCGTAGCCGCGCCCGGCGGTATAATTGCCCGCCGAGAATTCCTCGAAGCTGAACAGGGGATCAGCGCTATACTGGCCGGTCAGACTCAGGGCGAAGGTGAGCCGCGGCATCGGCCGATATTCGGCGGTGACGCCGCCGCGCAGGACGGTCGCGGTCGGATCGCCCTCCAGCCGGGTCGGCAGCACCGCGCCCGGCGCCAGGCAATTGACGAGGCCGGGCCCGCAGCCGTCGCTGGCGCCGAGCACGGCCAGGCCCTGCCGCGCCTCGGCGGTGAACCCCAGCCGCCAGAGCGGTTCCGCGGGCGTATAGTTCGGGTTGCCCGGCGAGAGGCCCAGCGCATCGAAGGCGAGCCGCGCGAAGGCGACGCGCAGCCGGTCCCGGTTGATCGGGATGGCGTTGAATTCGATGTCCTGGTCGATGACGTCCAGGCCGATCGCGCCGCGCAGCGAGCGTGTCTGCCGGCGGATGAAGGGATAGCTCGCCTCGACCGTCGCGAACAGCGTCCGCGAGTCGATCTCGACCCCGGGCAACCGGAGATCCGGGCTGGCCCAGGAATAGGTAAGCTGCGCCCCGAAGGCGAGACCCTCGCTGCCGACGCGGAAATCGTGGCCGACCTGGACGGTCTGCTGCTCGTCCGTGTCGGCGGTGGAGAAGACGGCCAGGGTGGTGCGGTCGCCGAGCCCGGTCAGGCCGTAAATCTGCGCGCGCAGCAGCGCGCCCCAGCGGCCGAGTTCGCGCGAGCCCAGATTCTGGACGTTGAGATCGACCATCACCGGCCGGTGGACGACGATGACCTCGCCGATCACCTCGCCGCGCGCCGCGCCGGCCGAGCGCAGGGCGAGGCGCACCTCATAGCCGGGGAGGTCGCCGGCGAGCAGCAGATAGCGCTCCGCCTCGAAGCGGTTGAACACGTCCTGCCCGGTCAGCCGGTTCAGATAGGCGGCGATCAGGCGTTCGGAGCGGCCGGTCTCGCCGCGCACCCGGATGCCGACCAGCTTCGCCATCAGCACGGTGAAGCGGACGCGGCCGTCCGCGATCCTCTGCTCCGGCACCTCGACCGCGGCGATATAGCCCGCCTCGCGCAGGATGGTGGCGGCCCGGTCGCGAATCTCGCAGATCGTCGCGACATTGACCTCCCGGCCCTGATATTGCGCCCAGGCCGCGCGCAATTGCTCCGGCGCAAGGCCGCGCAAGTCGTCGAAGGCGACCTCGCTCAGGGTGAAGCGGATGGCCTGATATTCGGGCCGGTCGAGCGCGCAGGGCGCCCGCTCGACGCCGCCCTCGACAGTCAGGCGCGCGCGCGGCTGCTCGATGCGCGGCGGCGGCGGACGGTCGATCTCCTCGCGGGTCGGCGCGACGGGTGTCTGGGCGAAGGCCGGCAAAGCGCAGCAGGCGGCGGACAGCGCCAGCGCCGCGCGCATGCCCGGGCTCGCCGCCCTCCGTGCCGGTTCGGTCGGCGACCCCTCATCCATTGCCTGGAGGCACCCCTTTTCCAGCCTGGCCGAGCCCCGGACCATAAGCAGAAAGGGGAGTCTGGCCAATGGCCAATTATCGGGGAATTACGGGGTCGGAACGGGCGTTTCCGCCGGCGGGGGCGCCGCCGCGGGGGCGGCCGGCGCGAGGGCCTGGGTGGCCGTCCCGGCCAGCTGCGGATTGAGCTCGATCACCCGCTCGAGGAAGGAGCGCGGCCGGTTCATCAGCCGCTGGCTGTTGTCGACCTGGAGCCCGATCGCCGCCGCCACCGCGGAGACGAAATGGACGCAGCTATGCTGGCGGAGCCGGTAGGAGGGCTGCGGCGCGTTCCGCCATTCCTCGACGACCGCCATCACCGCCCGATATTGCTCGTCGGTGAGCACGATCGCGAACTTGCGGTCGCTGCGCGCGATCTGCCGCTCGCCCTCGACCTGCACCTCGCCGCGCACCGGGCCGAACAGGATGGCGGGAGTCACGCTGGAGGCGGTGAAGCCGAGGCTGGTGTCGACCTGCTCGCCGGTCGAATCGACCGTGCCCTTCAGGGCGAAGAAGGCGTGCGGGAAATTGTTGCCGCCGAGCTCGCGCGAATAGAAGGAGATTTCGACCGCGGCCCTGGCCGGCCCCGCCAGCAGGGCGAGGCAGAGGATCAGGGCGGCGGCCAGCCGGCGGATGGGGGGAAGCTGCATGGCGCGCTCAGCCGGTCCGGCCCCGACGGGAGCCGGACGACGGGCGCCGCACCTCCTTCGATCGCCTGGCCAGCGCGTCATAACGCCGCCGCCGCATCACCCTCATTACCTCGACCGCGCCCAAGACAATCAAAGGGACGGCGATAATAACGGCCGCCCACAGCCACTCCTGATGCAACCCGAAATTCCCTGACAAATCCTTGGTAAAGCCCGGATAGAGAGCCCTAGAGGCGCGATCAAGTGGGCGATGACGCCGCGCCCGCGATTGAAGTCGTCAACGACACGCTCTATCTCCGCGCCCTCCCCCGCCAGGATTCTCTTTCAAACGCCATGCCGGTCAAAGCGCTGTTCAATTTCATGTCGCGGACGCCGCCGCGCGTCGACAGGATGACGGACGGCCTGCGCGTCTATGCGATCGGCGACATTCACGGCCGGCTCGATCTGCTCGAGGAGCTGCTCGCCCGGATCGACGCGGACGACGCGGCGCGCGGTGACGGCGTCCGGACGCAGCTCATCTTCCTCGGCGATCTGATCGACCGCGGGCCCGAGTCGTCCGGCGTCGTCGAACGGCTGCTCGGCCTGTCGCGCGCGAGCCCGAACGTCCGCTTCCTGATGGGCAATCACGAGCAGGTCTTCCTCAAGGCCATGGCCGGCGACCGGCGCGCGCTGCGCTTCCTGATCCGGATCGGCGGCCGCGAGACCCTGCTGAGCTACGGGATCAGCGCGGCGGATTATCAGGCGCTCGATTTCGACGAGCTCGCCGCGATCGCCGCCGAGAAGGTGCCGGCCGCGCATCTCGACTTCCTCGCCGGCTTCGAGGACTGGATCGCGCTCGGCGACTATCTGTTCGTCCATGCCGGCCTCCGGCCCGGCGTCGCCCTCGACGCGCAGGAACAGAGCGACCTGTGCTGGATCCGCGAGGAATTCCTGAACCATCGCGACAGCTTCGGCCCGCTCGTCGTGCACGGCCATTCGATCACCGAGGAGATCGACGTCCGCGCCAACCGCATCGGCATCGACACCGGCGCCTTCGCCAGCGGCCGGCTGACCGCGATCGGTCTCGAGGGCGGCGAGCGCTGGTTCCTGTCGACCTAGCGCCTGATCGTTGACGGTGGAAGCGCGGCGCGCTTCCGCCGGAAGCGTGAATCAGGCTCTCTTCAAATGGTCTAGCGCGGCAGGGTCGCGAAGTCCGGCATGGGCACGCGGCCGGCCGCGCGGGCCTGGCGGATCTTCACGATCTCCGCTTCGAACGACTGGACCCGAAGCCGCCAGTTCGGATGGGTCGGGCTGCCCAGGAAATTGAGGCCCCGGCGGCCGAAGCGGGACCAGAAGCGTACCGCATCCTCCGGGTCGTAGCCCGCCCGCTCCATCAGATAGACGCTGAGCCGATCGGCCTCGATCTCGGTCTCCCGGATCCGCCGCGCATTGTTGCCGAAGCTCTCCAGCAGGCCGCGTCGCACGCCCGCCTGGTTCAGCCGAACGCGGTGGCGCAGCACATTATGGGCGAATTCATGGGCAAGCACGGCGGCCAGCGCGCCCTCCTCCGCGGCATATTGGGCGAGCGCGATGGTCACCTGGACGTAGCGGCCGTCCGCCTGCGCGTTCATCCGCCCGCCCGGCACGAGCTGGAAGCGGGTCGCGCAGCCCCGCGCCGCCGCGACCGCGACGATCTGGCGGCCGGCGCCGCGCCGCACCTCGAGCGCCACCCGCCCGTCGGCCAACGCCGCGTCGAGCGCGGCGAGGATCAGCTCCATCTGGTCGAAGGAGCCGCCGCGCCCCGGCGTGCCGCG
Source organism: Allosphingosinicella sp. (assembly GCA_035502235.1). GTDB lineage: Bacteria > Pseudomonadota > Alphaproteobacteria > Sphingomonadales > Sphingomonadaceae > Allosphingosinicella. Next base: position 46,549 of record DATJUQ010000046.1, on the reverse strand, counting down.
CGGCACCGGGCGGCCGTCGAAGGCGAGCAGGATGTCGCCGGCCCTGAGCCCGGCCCGGTCGGCCGGCCCGCCCGGCACCAGGGTGAGCACGCCGGGCCCGGCATCCAGGCCGAAGGCGCGAATCGCCGCCGGCCGGTCGCCGGCGCCATATTGCGAAAGGTCGTGGATCACGAATCCCGGCAGCCAGGCCTGGTCGACGCACCAGTCGAGATTCGCGGTCGCCAGCCGATGGCCGATGGCCGCGACCCGCAAGTCCAGCGCCTGCATCGCGGCGAGCGCGTCTCCCGTGGCCGAATCCTGCGCGGCGGCGGCCTTCGCCGGCGCGGTGAAAAGCAGAATCGCGGCCAGCAGACTGATGTATAAACGCGCCATCGCCCTCGTTCCGACCGCCATTCACATCCGGGGCGATCGCGCTTAACTCGGCGTTAATGCTGGCGATTGCAATCGGGCAACACCGAAGCAACGTCTCGGAACCGTTACAGATTTGGGGTTGTCAACGAATTAGCGCTGTGGCAGTGCCAAAACTGAACAGCTCAACAGGGAGTTCGAAATGAGTTTGAAGAAGGCATCCGTGGCTGCTGCCCTCGCGGTTTCCATGGCCAGCACGCCCGTTCTGGCGCAGACCGCTACCTCGGCTGCTCCGCTCTCCGTTGCAGCGCGCAGCGGTGCCGACATGTCGGGCGAGGCCAGCGATCTTCGCGGCGGCTTCATCATCCCGTTGGTCGCGATCATCGCGGTCATCCTCGGCGTCCTCGCGGCGACCGGCGGCAGCGATCGTCCGCACAGCCCGTGATCGGCTGAAGGACTGCTAGAAAAAGTAGCGGCCCCCGGGCCGCTATTTTTTTGCCTGCGCGACTTTGATCCGGAGCGACTCTTCCGTGCTCCGGCGCAGGCCGGAGCGTTGCGAGGCCTTCACGTCCTTCGGGGCCACCGCTCCGGCCTTCGCCGGAGCACAAAGGGCAGATGCCGAGCGCCTATCGCTAACGGGGGCTTTACGTCTCCGCGCTACCAGCGCGCCATGCAATTGACCAACGACCCCCGAATCGTGGTGGTGGGCCTCGGCTATGTCGGCCTGCCGCTCGCCGTCGCGCTCGCCGATCATTTCGACGTCATCGGCCTCGACGTCGACAAAAGCCGCGTGGCGGAGCTGCGCGCCGGCGAGGACCGGACCAACGAGGTGGCGCCCGAGCGGCTCGGCGCCTCCTCGCTCAAGCTGACCGACAACGGCGAGGATGCGCGCGGGGCCGATGTCTACATCGTGACCGTGCCGACCCCGGTGGACGGGGCGAATCGGCCCGATCTGTCGCCGCTGGTCGGCGCGACGAAGGCAGTCGCCGCCTTGCTCGACCCTGCCAGGCCCGCCACCATCGTCTACGAGAGCACCGTCTATCCCGGCGTCACCGAGGAGGTCTGCGGCCCGCTGCTCGAAGAGCATTCGGGCCTGACCCGCGGACGGGATTTCTTCCTCGGCTATTCGCCCGAGCGCATCAATCCGGGCGACCGCGAGCATACGATCGAGCGGATCATGAAGGTGGTCGCGGGCGAGAATGACGCGGTGGCGGCGCAACTCGAGCAGGTCTACGGGAAGGCGACGAGCGGCGGCACCTTCCGCGCCGCCTCGATCAAGACCGCCGAGGCGGCCAAGGTGATCGAGAACGCCCAGCGCGACATCAACATCGCTTTCATGAACGAGATCACCCAGGTCTTCGCCAAGCTCGGCCTGTCCGCGCACGATGTGCTGGAAGCGGCGGGGACCAAGTGGAACTTCCTGAAATTCCATCCCGGCCTAGTCGGCGGCCACTGTATCGGCGTCGATCCTTATTATCTGAGCCATTGCGCGCAGACCCTTGGCCACCTGCCGCGGGTGATCCTCGCCGGCCGCGCGATCAACGACGGCATGGGCATGTGGATCGCCGATTCGATCCATTCGCGCCGCGGCAGCCGGATCGGCAGCGTCCTGATGCTGGGGCTGGCGTTCAAGCCGGATGTCCCCGACGTCCGCAACTCCAAGGTGGTCGACGTGATCCGGCGCCTGACCTGGCTCGGCCACCAGGTCACCGTCCACGACCCGCTCGTCGATCCGGCGACGGCCAGCCACGAATATGGCCTGACGCTCGATCCCGAGGCGCTGACCCGGCGCTACGACGTGGTCGTCGCCGCCGTGCCGCACCTTCTGTACCGGGACATGAAGGCGGCCGAGGTTGCGGCGCTGGCGCAGGAGGGCGGCTTGCTCGCCGATCTCCATGCCCTCTGGCGCGGGGCCGATTTCCCCGCGAATATGGACCGCTGGTCGCTCTAGGCGGGCCGGCGCACGGAAGACGAACGCGGATCATGACCATCCTCATCACCGGCGCCGCCGGGTTCATCGGCCACCATGTCGCCCGGCTGCTGCTGGCGCGCGGCGAGAGCGTCGTCGGCATCGACAATCTCAACGACTATTACGATCCGCGGCTGAAGGAGGATCGGCTCGCGGCGCTGACCGCGTCGAACTTCCGCTTCATCCGCACCGATTTTTCGGACCATGAAGCGCTCGAACACGCGCTGGCCGACGCGGCCTTCGACCGCATCGTCCATCTCGGCGCGCAGGCGGGCGTTCGCTATTCGATCGACAATCCCCGTGCCTATGTGGCGGCGAACCTCGCCGGCCATGTGAACCTGCTGGAGCTGGCCCGGCACCGGCGGGTCCGCCACATGGTCTACGCCTCCTCCTCCTCCGTCTATGGCGGCAATAAGAGCCTGCCCTTCCGGGTCGAGGACCGGGTCGATCACCCGATCTCGCTTTATGCCGCCACCAAGAAGGCGGACGAGCTGATGAGCGAAACCTACGCTCATCTCTACCGCATCCCGCTGACCGGGCTCCGCTTCTTCACCGTCTACGGCCCCTGGGGCCGCCCGGACATGGCGATGTGGATCTTCGCGCGGAAGATCCTGGCCGGCGAGCCGATCCAGGTCTTCAACCATGGCAAGATGCGGCGCGACTTCACCTATGTCGACGACATCGTCGCCGGCGTTGTCGCCGCGCTCGATCATCCCCCGGCGGACGACGGCAGCGAGAAAGCGGGCGGCAGCCTCGCGCCGCACCGCCTCTACAATATCGGCAACAACCGCTCCGAGGAGCTGCTGCACATGATCGCGATCCTGGAGGAGGCCTGCGGCCGCAAGGCGACGCTGGAGCTGCTTCCCCTGCAGCCGGGCGACGTCCCGGAAACCCTGGCCGACATCTCCGCGATCCAGGCGGATCTCGGCTTCGCGCCCCGCACCCCGATCAGCGAGGGCGTGCCCCGCTTCGTCGACTGGTTCAAAAGCTACCGGCGCTGACCGTCCGCCGGCGCGCGGGCGGCGATGAAAACTTTGCCGGTCGGCCCGGCATCGTATAGGAAGGCCTCCTCGCGGACAGGAGGGCAATTTGGCTGCAAAACGAGGCAGATACCGCGACCGGGCGGGACCGCCGCGAATCATGGCCGCGGCCTTTCTCGGCACGCGCGGGGAGCAGATCCGCTTCTTCGTGCTGCTCGGCTTCCTGCTGGTCTGCCTGCTCGGCGGCGGCGCCTCGCGCGCGGACGTTGACTCGCTTTATTATCTGCGTCCCGCCGCGATCCTCGGCACCCTCGTCCTCCTGCTGACGCCCGGGCCCTGGGAGTTGCGGCGCTACCGCACCCCGTTCATCCTGCTCGGCCTGTTCGCGGGCACGATGCTGATCCAGCTGATCCCGCTGCCGCCCGGCATCTGGACGAGCCTGCCCGGCTTCTCCCGCTATGCCGAGGCCTCGGCCGCGGCGGGGCTCGACATTCCCTGGCGCCCCATCTCCCTCTCGCCCGATCTCACGCTCAACAGCCTGATCGCGCTGCTGCCCTGCCTCGTTGTGCTGCTCGGCTTCGCGGGGATCCGCGAGGATCAGAGGCGAACGGTGCTGACCGTCCTGATCGGCTTCGTCGCCGTCGATGCGCTGCTCAGCGTCGCCCAGTTCGCCGGCGGCCCGGAGAGCCCCGGCTATCTCTACGCCATCACCAACACCTTCGCTCCGGTCGGCTTCTTCTCGAACCGCAACCACAACGCCACCCTGCTCGCCATGGCGCTGCCGATGCTCGCCGTCTGGACGGCCTTGCCCGCCTCGAGCCGCCAATATCAGCGCACCCGCAACCTGATCGCCCTCGCCCTCGGCCTGTTCATCATCCCCCTGCTCCTCGCCACTGGCTCCAGGGCCGGGATCGTCGCCGGGCTGGTCGGGCTGGTCGCGGCGCTCTGGCTGGCGCCGTCCTTCACCGCCAATTGGGACCGGAAGTGGCGGCTCGCCTTCCGCGCCGCGAGCGTCGCCATCCCACTCCTGCTCGTCGCCGTCACCATCTACTCCAACCGGGCGGTCTCGCTGCTCCGGATCAACGATCCGAATGGCGGCGGCGCCGGCGAATTGCGGGTCGAGGCGCTGCCCGTCTTCGGCGAGATGCTCAAGACCTTCAGCCCGCAGGGCATCGGTTACGGCGCCTTCGATCCGGTCTTCCGCGGGTTCGAGCCGGACCGGCTGCTGGCGACCCAATATGTCAACCACGCCCATAACGACCTCATCGAGCTCGCCCTGACCGGCGGCGCGGTGGCGGTGCTGCTGCTCCTGCTGTTCCTCGGCTGGTGGGCGAAACGCTCCTTCCAGGTCCTGCGCGGCGAGGGCGCGCGCAGCGGCGACCGGCTCGCCAAGCTCGGCGCGGTGATGATCCTCATCCTGTTCGGCTCGAGCCTGGTCGACTATCCGCTGCGCACGCCCCTGCTCGCCGCCCTGTTCACGATCGCCTGCTGCTGGCTGACCCGGCCCCGCGACCCCGAACGCGCCGCCGAGGAGACCCCCGCCGCCATCGCACCGCGTCCGCCGGGGCGGACCGCGACGATCGCGCGCGCCGGGATCGGAGTCGTCCTGGCCGGCGCGGTCGGCATGGTCGCGCTCGGCGTGACCCATGCGCGCAACAGCGCCACGGGCTATACCTGGTGGTCGCTCGACGCCAATGCCAATGCCAACCGGGCGGCGCGGCTGCTGGAGACCAATCCACGGCCGTCCCGGGCGACGATCGCCACCGCCACGGCCTATGCGCAGGCCGCGCTCCAGCGCGAGCCGGTCAACGCCGTGGCCGCGCGGACCCTGGCCTTCCTGGCCGCGAGCCAGCGCGACGAGGCGCGGTCGATCCGGCTGATGCATTATGCCGAGACGCTGTCGCGGCGCGACATCCCGACCCAGCTCTGGATGATCGAGACCAGTGTCCGGCGCAACGACATCATCGGCGCGCTGACCCATTACGACCGGGCCCTGCGCACCTCGGAATCCGCCCGCGACCTGCTCTTTCCGATCCTGATCCAGGCGGCGGCGAGCGAGGGCGTGACGCCCCGGCTCGCCCAGCTGGTCGCGGCCCGGCCCGGCTGGTGGCAGCCCTTCCTGGTCCGGCTCGCGGCGGAGGGCGAATCGGCGGCGGCGATCGAGGCGATCGTCGCCGCGCTCCGGCTCGATCCGGCGGTCGCCGCCGAACGCTCCCTGCTCGCCGCCGCCATCTACCGGATCGTGGAGCTGGGCGACTATCAGCGCGGGCTCGCGCTCTACCGGCGGAGCGGCGGCGCGGGCAACGCGCTGGTCCGCAACGGCGACTTCGAGGCGGAGAACCGCTTCACGCCGTTCGACTGGGTGCTGAGCGACAGCAGCGGCACCGGCGGCATCATGCAGGCGGACCTGACCGGCAATGGCCGCGCCCTGCTGATGCTCGCCGAACCGGGCTCGAGCGGCGGCACGGTCGCGCGGCAATTGCTGATCCTGCCGCCGGGCGCCTACCGGATCGACGCGGTCGCGGGACGGGTCCCGGGGGACGAAAGCCACCGGCCCCGGCTCACTCTGGCCTGCATCCGCACCAATGCGACCCTGCTCGACCAGCGCCTGCCCTCCGGCGGGCCGGGCGGCCAGGCGTTCGGCCACAATTTCACCGTCGGCGGCGCCTGCCCGGCGCAATGGCTGATCGTCTCGGTGCCCGGGCCGACCGACGAAAACGGCCCGTGGCTCGACCGGGTCGCGGTCCGGCCGGCGGGCTGAGCGAACGCTAGGGCGCGGGGACGGCCGGCGCCGGCGGCTGCAGCGGGTTCTGCGGCGGCAGCTCGCGCGTCGCCATGCCGGCGGCGGGCGGGCAGGCGGACCGGTTGCGCAAGGTGAAGGTCCAGCTCGTGCCCCATTGCTCGTAGACGCAGGCCCGCCCCTCCGGCGTCTGCCTGTCCGAGCGCAGCACCGCGGTCGGCGGCGCCTGGCGGGTGGTGTTGGTGACGGGATAGGTCAGCGGGCAATTCTCGCCGATCCCGACCGCATAGCGCCGGCCGCGGTTCGAGCCGCTCAGCAGGCTGTTGCCGCCGTCATAATTGCAGACCCGGCGATTGCCCTCGAGCTCCTCGGACACCAGGCTCTGCGCCCGCGCCGGCGCGGGGCCGAGCAGGAAGGCGGCGGCGAGGCAGGAGAAGATCGCGTGACGCATCGAGGCCGTCTTAGGAACGGACCGGCGCGCTGTCACCGCTTTTCCCAGACATCTAGCGGGAGCCATGCCCGGTCAGCACGGTGACGATCGTGCGGAACACGATCAGGACGTCCAGCCAGAGCGAGAAATATTTGATGTAATAGAAATCGTACTGAAGCTTGCCGTGCACCTGCGTCATCGACGCGACATGGCCCTGGTTGACCTGGGCCCAGCCGGTGATGCCGGGCTTCACCACGTGCCGGTAATGATAGAAAGGCAGCTCCGCCTCATACCATTTGGAGAGCACCTCCGCCTCCGGCCGCGGGCCGATCCAGCTCATCGTGCCGGCAAGCACGTTGAACATCTGCGGCAGCTCGTCGATCCGGGTCCGGCGCAGGACGCGGCCGACCCGGGTGATGCGCGGATCGTTCTCCACCGTGATCGCGTCGTCGATCTCGCGCGGCGCCCCGCTCGCGCCATTATGGGTCATGGTCCGGAACTTGATGACCCGGAACGCCCGCCCGCCGGCGCCGACGCGCCGCTGGCGGAACATGATCGGGCCGGGGGAATCGAGCTTGATCGCCGCCCCGACCAGGACCAGGACGGGCAGGAAAAGGACGCTCGCCACCGCCGCCGTCCCGAAATCAACGATCCGCTTCAGCTTCACGTAGAGCAGGGCCGGGATCAGCAGCCCGAACGTATTCTCGGACAGATGCTCGACCGAGACCCGGCCGGTCAGCGATTCCTGCAATTGCTTGCAATGGTAGACGATCGTGCCGCTCAGCGCGCAATCGGCGAGGAAGCGCTCCCATTCGTCGGGCAGGTCGGCGCGGAAATCGGCGACGATGGCGTCGTAATTGTGCCCGCGCGCCGGCGGCGGCTCGGTCAGCGTCGTCCAGTCGACGCGGTTGATGTCGCCGAGCATCTCGACCTCGCCGAACGGCACGATCCCGATCCGCAGCGACTGCCGGCGCTGGAGCCGGAAGAAGATGAAGAAATACCAGAGGATGCAGAGCGGGAAGCCGATCAGGAACAGGGACCGGCTATAGCCCAGGCGGAAGGTCCAGAAGGCGATCAGCACCACGGCGTAGGAGATCGCGAAGGAGGGCAGCACGTAGAAGCCGGCGACGATGCCCGGATAGACGGTGAGGCTGCGCAGGATGTAATGGCCCAGCGCCACCGCGCAGAGATTGCCGATCACCGCGGTCGCGAAGTCGCTCTGCGTGCCCATCACCGGAAAGGCCATGCGGATCAGAAAGGGCAGGCCGACGGCGAGCAGCAGCGCGCCGCCGAGCTGCACACGCTGCTTCCCGAAGATCGTCCTGCGCCCGACCGACCGGCTGGAAACGGAGGTCACCACCGCGCCGGAACCCCGTTCCGCGCGATGTGCCGCACTCGTTTCCCCCGGCGCTTGCTCAGGCTGCTACGCATATCGAACTCGTGGCTTGAAGCTGGGTGGAGGAAAGACCACCCAACAGTCGAAAATCTGGAACGCCAGCGCCCTAGCGCAGAAACCTCCGGGCTGGAAGAGCGCCGGGCGCGTCTGGACGACGCGGGGGCGAAACCCTATGGCGGCCCGGCACAAGTCAGGAGCGTTACAGTTGGTTGAAAGAATTAGACTTCTTCAGCTGGGCAAGCATTTCTTCCCGGATACGGGAGGGATCGAGACCGTGACTCAGAGCATCAGCGAGATGCTCCCGGCGCACGGCATCGACGCCGACGTCCTGTGCACCGCGACCCGCGCCGACTATCCGCCTTTCGATCCGCCCTATCGCGTGATCCGCTGCGCGCCGACCGTCCGCTTCGGCCGCAACAAGGACATTTCGCTCGACTATATCCGCAAGGTGCGGGCGCTGCGGGACGATTATGACGTCGCCTTGGTCCACATGCCGAATCCGGTCGCGGTGTTCGCCGCCCGGGCCGGGTGGAACAAGCCGATCATCCAGCTCTGGCATGCCGACATCCCGCAGCGGGCGATCCGGACGCTGACCGCGCCGCTCGACCATGCCCTGCTCCGGCGGACGGCGGCGGTGATCGGGCCGACCCCAATCCATCTGGAGACCTCCCATCGCGCCTCGGCGCTGCTGCCGCGCGGCGTGGTGATCGGCTTTCCGTTCGACCGCGCCCGCCTGCCCGCGCCCACCGGCGCGAGCGAGACCGCCGCGCGGGTCAAGGCGTTCGCGCGCGGCCGCAAGGTCACGCTCTCGATCGGGCGCTTGGTGCCCTACAAGGGCTTCGACGTGCTGATCGAGGCGGCGCGTTCGTTCGGCGACACGCTCGCCTCGGTCATCGTCGGCGGCGGCCCGTTGCGCGAAGAGCTGGAGGCGAAGATCGCCGCCGCGGGCGTGCAGGACCGGGTCCTGCTGACCGGCCCGATCGACGATGCGGCGCTCGCCGACCTGCTCGATCTCGCCTTCGTCGGCTGCATGCCGTCCGTGACCGCCGCCGAGATGTACGGCGTCGCCCAGGTGGAGGCGATGGCGTTCGGCAAGCCGGTCGTCTCGACCCGGTTGCCCCGCTCGGGCGTGTCCTATGTGAACCGGCATGACGTCACCGGCCTGGTGGTCGAGCCCGGCGACGCGGCCGGCCTGGCCGACGCGCTGCTGCGGCTCGCGGACGAGCCGGCCCTTTATCGCCGCCTGGCCGAGGGCGCGACGGCGGCGTTCGAGGCCAATCACGATGTCGGCGCGATCGGCCGGGCCTATGCGGCGCTGATCCGCCGCGTCGTCGCGGAGGCCCGGCCCGGCGGCAGGCCCGCGCGCGAGGAGCAAGTGCCGGTATCGGCGACGCCTGCGGTCGATCCCTGAGCGACGCCAAGACTTGGAAAACGACTCGTCAAAGTGACGCCAAGGGACCGCGGACTCGGATGAGGGTCCGATTCAATATGCTTAATGTGCGTTTCGTCGCGCCCACAGGCCAATTCGTCGTTACGGCCGCGCAAAACGACGCCATTGGGCCATAGGATCATTGCTGGCCAATCAGCCGTCTGGGGCCAAACGGACGCTGGGGGTGAGTTCAATATAAGGCTTAAGCCATGCCGTCGCATTTGTCTTTGCGTCCGCTTTTGGTCCAGGATTTCGAAACCGACGGCCCCACCTGGTGGAGCTATTATGTCGGCGACGAGCTGATCGATGCCGTGCCGATCGTCGAAGACGGCAACGGCAATCATTATCTGTCCTCCCAGGGCGGCTGGTGGCTCGATCCCAACCACCTCGATCCGGGCGCGGGTTATTTCAACCTCGTCTCGGTCCTCTACGCGAACGGCATCAATGACGGCGCCGTCATCCAGGACCTGCGCGACGTCACCTTCAGCTTCGACATTCGCGGCGCCGGCTTCACCCTGCCGGAGGGCGCGGATCTCTATTTCTGGTTCCAGGCGATCGATCCCAAGCTGCCGTGGGGCGGCGGGCAGTACGTCAACTATGTGAACACGACCGTCCCGGTCCAGACGCATATCCTGGACGACCAGTGGACCCGGGTGTCGATCACCCTCACGACGAACGAGCAGGACTGGCTCGCGCTTGGCTCCTCCTTCGCCCGCGAGACCACCTATTCGGCGTCGGCGAACATCGCCGATGCGCTCTCGGGCCTGATTCTGGACATGGGCCTGGTCGTCCTGCTCGGCAACGGCACCCCGGTATCGGCCGGCGGCACGGTCCTGCTCGACAATATCGCGATCACCCCCGGTCCCGTGGTGCATGTGAAGGTCAACGTGGCGTCGCTGACCGTGCCGGTCGCGCTGGGCCTGCAGGTCGATTTCGCGGGGTCGGCGACGGGCACCTATGAAGGGCATCGTATCGACGTCGCCTATGTCGGCCCCGGCAGCCTGTTCGAGACGCTGGCGCTCGTCGCGGCCACCAACGGCTCCCTCCTCGTCATGGGCACCGACCTGATCCTCGACGGCCAGAATGTCGGCACCGTGTCCGGCGGCATGGGCACCGAACCGCTGTCGATCCTGCTGACCGCGCCGCTCTCCGCCGCGGACGCCGCCAGGATCGTCGCCGCCATCGGCTATGCCGATACCGGCGCGGTGGCCGGTTCCGAGCGCGCGCTGACCGTGACGCTCACCGATCCCGGCGGCGCCACCTCGTCGGTCGAGGCGAGCATCAAGCTGATGGGGCCGTTCGACGACGGCTCCGGCAACGACCTCTGGCAGGGCGGCGCGGGCCGGGACTCGTTCAACGGCGGCGGCGGCGCCGACACGCTCAACGGCGGCGGCGGGGACGATCTGCTGTTCGGCGGCAACGGCATGGACGTGCTGAACGGTGAGGATGCGAACGACGTCCTGCTCGGCGAAGATGGCAGCGACACCCTGTCCGGCGGCGCGGGCAATGACCGGCTGTTCGGCGGCGCGGGCGCGAACCAGCTGATCGGCGGCACCGGCGACGACGAATATGTCGTCGACAGCGCGGACGATCAGATCACGGAGGCGACGGGCGAGGGCAATGACCGCGTCTATGCGAGCGTCAGTTTCGTCCTGAACGCCGGCGCCTCCGTCGAGACGCTGTCGACCGAATTCAACAGCGGCACCCACGCCATCGACCTGACCGGCAACGAGCTCGACAATCTGCTGATCGGCAATGCCGGCGCCAATGTCCTGGCCGGCGGGCTCGGCAATGACGTGCTTGACGCCAAGGAAGGCGACGACAGCCTCGACGGCGGCGCGAATGACGACGCGCTCTACGGCCGCGAAGGCAATGACACGCTGCGCGGCGGCGCCGGCACCAACTATCTGGACGGCGGCGCGGGCGACGATCTCTATTATGTCGACAGCGCCACCGACACGGTGGTGGAGCTGGCCGACCAGGGCAATGACCGGGTCTATGTCAGCTTCAGCTACACGCTGGCGGTCGGCCTCTCGGTGGAGACGCTGTCGACCCAGGACGATGCCGGCACCGTCGTCATCGACCTGATCGGTAACGAGCTCGCCAACAATATCATCGGCAATGCCGGCGCCAACATATTGAACGGTGGCGGCGGCGAGGATCTGCTGGAGGGCGGGGACGGCAACGACACGCTCGATGGCGGCGCGGACGACGACATGCTCCTTGGCGGCGCCGGCAACGACACGCTCTACGGCCGCGCGGGCAGCAACCTGATGGCCGGGGGCAGCGGCGACGACCAATATGTCGTCGAGAGCGCCGCCGACATGGTCATCGAAGAGGCCGGCGAAGGCAATGACCGCATCTATGTGAATTTCAGCTACGCGCTGGCGGCGGGGCTGTCGGTGGAAACGCTGTCGACCGGCTTCGATGCCGGCACGACCGCCATCGACCTGTCCGGCAACGAGCTCGCCAACACCCTGCTCGGCAATGCGGGCGCCAATGCGCTGACCGGCGGCGGCGGCAACGACGTGCTCGAGGGCAAGGACGACGCCGACACGCTCGACGGCGGCGCCGACGACGACATCCTCTACGGCGGCGCCGGCAACGACACGCTCTACGGCCGCGGCGGGACCAATTATCTGGAGGGCGGCGCCGGCGACGATCACTATGTCGTCGACAACGGCGCCGATCTCGTCGTCGAACATGCCGGGGAGGGCAATGACCGCGTCTACGCGTCGGTGAGCTACGCCCTCGCGGCCGGCGTCTCGGTGGAGACCCTGTCGACCATTCTCAACGAGGGCGGCGGCGCGATCGACCTGATCGGCAACGAGCTCGCCAACACGATCATCGGCAATGCCGCCGCCAACCTCCTGGACGGCGGCGCCGGCAATGACGTGCTGGAGGGCAAGGACGGCGACGACACGCTGCGCGGCGGCGCGAATGACGACATCCTCTATGGGGGCGAGGCGAATGACCACCTCCACGGCGGCACCGGCACCAACCATTTCGAGGGCGGCGCCGGCGACGATTTCTATTATCTCGAAAGCGCCACGGACAGCGTCGTCGAAACGGCCGGCCAAGGCAGCGACCGGATCCTCGCGAGCCTGAGCTACACCCTGGCGGCGGGCCTGTCGGTGGAGACCCTGTCCACCAATGACGATGCCGGGACGGCCGCGATCAACCTGATTGGAAACGAGCTCGCCAACACGATCATCGGCAATGCCGGCGCCAATCTGCTCAGCGGCGGCGACGGCAGCGACATTCTCGAGGGCCGGGACGGCAACGACACGCTCGACGGCGGGGCGAACGACGACGCCCTTTACGGCGGTGCCGGCAACGACACACTCTACGGCCGCGCCGGGACCAACCAGATGGAGGGGGGGGGTGGGGACGACCAGTATATAGTCGACAGTAGCTCGGATGTTGTCGTTGAGCATGCGGGCGAGGGCAATGACCGCATCTATGCGAGCGCGAGCTACGCCTTGCTGGCCGGCATGTCGGTGGAGACGCTGTCGACCAACCTCAACGCCGGCACGGCCTCGATCAACCTCGCCGGCAACGCGCTCGCCAACACCGTCTTCGGCAATGCCGGCAGCAACATCCTGGACGGCGACGACGGCAACGATCTGCTCGACGGCAAGGAGGGCAACGACACGCTCCGCGGCGGCGCCCATAACGACATCCTCTACGGCCGCGAGGGCAACGACCTGCTCTTCGGCGGCACGGGCACCAATTATCTGGACGGCGGCATCGGCGACGACGAATATGTCGTCGAAAGCTCGACCGACACGGTGATGGAGCTGGCCGGCCAGGGCAATGACCGGGTCTATGCGGCGGTGAGCTTCGCCTTGGCGTCCGGCCTCTCGGTGGAGACGCTCTCCACCACCCTCCATATCGGCACGGACGCGATCAACCTGACCGGCAACGAACTCGCCAACACGATCACGGGCAATGCCGGCACCAACGTCCTGAACGGCGGCGGCGGCAACGACGTCCTGGACGGCAGGGAAGGCAATGACACGCTCTACGGCGGCGCGAACGACGACATCCTCTACGGCCGCGAGGGCAACGACCTGCTCTACGGCGGCGCCGGGACCAATTATCTGGAAGGCGGCCTCGGCGACGACCAATATGTCATCGACAGCGCCACCGACCTGTTGATGGAGCTGGCCGGCCAGGGCACCGACCGCATCTATGCGAGCGTCAGCTACACGCTCGCCACCGGCCTGTCGGTGGAGACCATGTCGACGACCGACAATAACGGGACGGCGGCGCTCAACCTGACCGGCAACGAGCTCGCCAACACGATCTTCGGCAATGCCGGCGCCAATGCGCTGAGCGGCGGCGCCGGCAACGACCTGCTCGACGGCAAGGGCGGCGACGACACGCTGTCCGGCGGCGCCGGCAACGACATTCTCTATGGCGGCGCCGGCAGCGACCAGTTCAGGTTCGATACCGCTCTCGCCAGCGACAGCGTCGACCTCGTCGCCGATTTCGCGGTCGGCACGGACAAGCTCGCTCTGGCCGCGGCGATCTTCCAGACCCTCTCCGCGGGCGCCCTGTCGGCCGACGCGTTCGTCATCGGCAATGCGGCGCAGGATGCCGGCGACCGGATCGTCTACAATGCCGCCAACGGCGCGCTCTTCTACGATGCGGACGGCAATGGCGCGGGCGCGGCGGTGCAGTTCGCCACTTTGTCCTTGGGCCTGTCCCTTACCGCCGGCGACTTCCTGATCTTTTAGTGGGGACTCAAAGCGGCGATCGCCGCCAGGAGGAGGCCGCCCCCGAGCCCGACCAGGCCGATGCGCGGATGCGGCAGCCCGCGCCGGGCCAGCAGCCCCCAGGCGAGGCCGAAATAGGCGGCCGAATGCGCGGCCACCAGCCAGCCGATGAAGCGCACGTCGGCGGAGATGAAGCGGGCGGCGAGCAGGATCAGGACGATGCCGGCCACGGTGACGAACAGCGTCGGCAGGATCGAGGCCTTGGCGGCGCGGACGCGGTTGATGCGCATCTGCAGCATCGCGAAGCCGATCCAGAAGAAGATCTGGATCACGCAGAGCGGGAGCAAAGCGCGGTAGATCTCCCGTCCCCGGGCGTCGAGCGCCGCGAAATCGAACAGGTCGACGACGAACGGCCCGGCAAGCGCGATCCCGGCCGAGACGGCGAGGGTCGCCGCGAACGAATAGCCGAACAATCGGTCGCCCTCGCGCGTGCGGGCCGCGTAGAGGCGCGGGAAGGCGAAGGTCTGGACGAGCTGCTGGACGCCCAGCGCCAGCCCCCCGACCCGGAAGGCCAGCGAATAGGCCGCAAGATCGGCATGGCTCAGCGCGCCGACGAACAGGCGCCCGCCGACGCCCAGCCACATCGCGAAGGCCGTCGCCACCATCATCGGCATGCCGACCATGGAGACATGGCCCAGCCGCCGGAGCATGTGCGGCGAGCGGCTGCGGAGGAAGGCCTGGCCGCTGACGAGCGCGAGGAGCGCCGCGACCAGCGCGAAGATCAGGATCGCGACGCCCATGTCGTCCGGCCCCGACAGCGCCACCGTCGCGAGCACCACCGCGCCGGTGATCACGAGCGAGGCGCCGTCCGTCCAGGCCGTCCAGTTGCGCTGCCCCCGCATCCGGGTCCAGACCGAGCTGACGCTCTGCACGACCACGGCCGACATCGCCACCGGGATCAGCAAGGCGACCCCGCTTAGGCCGGCGAGCCAGAGGCCCGCCGCGACCGCGAGCAGCGCCAAGGCGGCGGCGAAGGCGACGAAGAAGAGCAGATCGGCCACGTCGCGCATTTTCTGCACGAGATAGGCGTGATTGATGCCGTTCAGCGGCGCCCCGAGCAGGAAGGCCCATAATTGCAGCCCGATCGCCAGCGCCAGCTCGACCCCGCCGTAGAGCCGCTCGCTCGCCACCGCGGCCAGCGCCAGCGGCGCCAGATAGACAGTGGCCTTGGCGAGGCCGAAATTGGCGATGAAGAACAGGTGATCGCGCCTGACCTTGCGGGCCAGCGCCAGGCCGCGGGCAGGCAGCCTGGCGATCATTCTTTCCTCAGCACGAACAGGTTCATCGAGGCCAGGGCGCGGATCGACAGGATCTGCCTCAGATAGTCTCCCGCGATGCTCAGCACGTGGACGGGCAGGAAGAACTGGAAATAGGAACTCGAATAATAAGAGGCGTAGCGATATTCGACGGCGAAGCCGAGCGCCTCCGCCTTCCGCCTGAAGGCGCCGTCCGTGCAGAGATCGTAATGGGCGCGAAAGCCGCCATAACCCTCGGTGCCCGGCACCAGCCTGCGCAGCAGCTTGTTGGCCCAGCCATGGCCGACGATCCGGTTCATGATCATCGGCGGCGCCCATTTGCCGGCGAAGACGAAGGCGGCCTTGCCGCCGGGCCGCAGCGCGCGGTGGACATTCGCCATGAACGCGCCCGTGTCGTGCAGATGCTCGACCGTGGCGCGGCACAGGACGAGATCGAGCGAGCCGTCCTCGACCTGGAGGGACTCGCAAATGTCGGTCGCGATCGCCTCGTCCAGCATCGGATTGAGCGCCAGTTCGGCCGGATCGACGTCGATGCCGATCAGATGGAAATCGGGATTGGAGTCCCGATAGCCCTCTCCGAAATACCAAGTCCTGCCGCCGCCGACATCGGCGACGCGATTGACCCCGGCTTCTCCGAGCAGGCCGCGCGCCACCCAGTCATAGATGGCGAAGCCGCGCGTTTCCCAAAGGGCGTGCGGCGTCGTCGCCCATGACGCCGCGACGTTGACGTCGCGAAACCAGCGGAAGGGGGAACGGCGGGACGGTTTGGCGGGGCCGGACATAGAGCAACCTTCTGAAGGAGAGCGCGGCAAGGGTCTCGTTGGCGAGGCTGGCCATCACGCCAGATAGATACGATTCATCTCCGCATTCGCTCCTGTCCCGTACAGCCGCTCGGCGAACCGGCCGACCGGCGCTACCGGGCCATAAGGGAGGGGCGAAAGCGAATAGACCACCTGGAAGATGAGGCGCGTGCCACCGCTGGGCTGCTGCCCCTTGTGCACGCCGAACGTATTCTCGAGGAAAGCGGTGCCGGCCCTGGAAATCTGCGCGGTGATCGCCTGGCGGCCGAACATGTCCGCGACCTCGTCATCCCCGTAGCGCCTGATCCGCAACGCGGCCCGCGCGTCGGCGCTGGCCTTGACGTAGACGTGCGGGCCGCTGTCGGGGCCGACGTCGGTGAGGTAGACGAACAGCTTGATGAAGCGCCAGTCGTCGACGTCGCGATGGAAATTCTCCGCCTGCTGCGGCGCGAGCGGAGTCGGGTAGCTCCACCAGACGCCGAGATAGGAGATGAGCGGCCGGCAGCCGAAATATTGATGAAGCACCTCCACGACGCGCGGATCGTTGGCCAGCTCCATCAGATAGGGCGCGGCGATGATGTCCTCGTCCCGGTGGTTGGCGACATGGCAATTGGGATCGCGGTCCGGCCCGAGCGGATCGAAGGCCGGGCGCTCCGGATGATATTGGTCTTCCGCGGGCCTGGCGGCGAAGAAATCGCGCACCTCCGCGCATTGCGCGGGAGTCAGCAGATAGCCGAGATTGAGCTGGCCGATCTCCTTCAGTTCGGCGGCCATGGCGGCTGCCGGGAGATCGGACGGCGGCGGCGTGCGGCGCGTGCGGGCGATCCGGTCGGCGACCCAGGCCCGCAGGCGCGGATTCATGAAGCGCCGCTGGAAATAGAAACGCCGCCAGCGCGGATCCTGAAGGCGGCGAAGCGTCGCGCGGACCCTCATGCCCGCACCGTCCATCGACGAGACGCGCCGCGCGGGGCCCGCGCCATCGCCGCCGGGATCGCCCTCGTCCCCATTCGCCTCCCAATCATATCGCCTTGTCTTTCCGATCCGCGCGCCGGCTGGCCTTGGGACTGGGTCCCTAGGATAATCTGCCCGTTGAGGGCCAGCGAAAGTATAGGCCCCGGGAATTCTTGCGACAATCGCCCACGGAGGACGTCATGACCATGCAGCCCTTTTCGCGCCGTGCCCTGCTCGGACAGCTCGGCGCCGGCGCGGTCGCCACCGGTGGCGCTACCGCCGCCTTCGCGCAACAGGCGGCGCCGGCGGCCGCGCCGATCGCGGGCCGGATCTTCAACGTCGTCGAGGCCGGCGCGGACCCGACCGGCCGCAGGGATTCGTCCGGCGCCTTCCAGCGCGGCATCGCCGAACTCGCGCCCAACGGGGGGACGATCTACATCCCGTCCGGCCGCTACCGGATCGAGCGGACCCTGGTCTGGGAGAATCGGCAGAATGCGCGCGCGCCCGGGCTGACCTTCAGGGGCGACGCTCCCCATTCGACCGTGCTGGTCCATGCCGCCGCCGGCCCCCTGCTGCGCGTGCGCGGCGTCCGCGCGACGCCGCCGGTCAATACGAGTTTCTTCTGGGGCGGCGGCATCTTCGATCTGTCCATCCAGGGCAATTTCGAGCGCCCCGACCAGCACGGGATCGAGGTGCTCGGCTGGTATTACGGGGAAATCCACAATTGCCATTTCACCGGCCTGGGCGGCGACGGCATCCGCGCCGTCGTGGACCTGCGAACCAATGCCAATCCGGACTTCACCTCCTCGACCCTGTTCGTCCGGGGAGTCTGGCTCGAACGGCTGGGCGGCTGGGGGTTCATCGATCTCAGCGACGTCCAAGGCGCGCCGGCCTGGTCGTGGGACCGGTGCATCTTCTCGATGTGCGGCAAAGGCGGCGCGCTCGTCCGCAGCGGCGGCCAGAGCTTCACCAAGAGCACCTTCTTCCTGTGCGGCTGGCGCTCCGAGCACGAGGCGCCCGGCCGCAGCGGCTACGGTCTCTATTTCGACGGCAACCTCACCGGCTCCTCCCAGCAGTTCGTCGAGGGCTGCGAATTCGACACGAACCTGACCGCGCATGTCGGGGCGCGCTACCTGTCGGCGAGCTCCTTCCTCAACAACCGCTTCATCTTCAGCAACCGCTCCGGCGGCCAGCGCCCGTTCCCGCCCGTCGCCGTCGAGATCGGCAGCGGCGACGCGCATGCCGCCGTCCGCGCCATCCAGCTTCGCCAGAGCTTCTTCCGGCAGGACCTGCCCGGATCGGTGGTCGCGTTCGACTTCGCCAATCACGCCAATGTCCGCGACGTCGAGATCGGCGGCTCGGTGTTCAACGCGGCGCCGCGCGGCTCGATCACGCGCTACCGGGGCGCCGACCCGAATGGGCGCGGCGCGGCTTATGGCTATGTCGTGCAGCCGGGGGCCAGCGAATAGGCCGGGCGGTCAGCCGGCCGCCACGGCGGCGGCCTCCCTGGCCACGGCGCGCCTGGCCCGCCGGCCGATGAACAGGCCGTAGAAGACGAAGGCCGAGATGAAGAACAATCCGAAGCCGTTGTTGATGAAGTTCACCACGGGCATGTAGAAGATGATCGAGATCAGGGTGAGATAGAGCGGAAGCCAGCCGAAGGCGCCGTTCCGGATGATGTAGCTCAGCCGCCCCATCGCGAAGCCGAACGCGGCCATCACCAGCAGCGAGAAGAAGCCGAAGTCGATCCAGAGCGGGCCGAAGAAGGTGTTGGTGACGCCAAGGCGGTAGACCAGAGCGGGCTCGTCGATGATATTCTCCGCATCCAGCCCGGCGATCGCATAGAACCCCCTCAGGACCGGATAGAACATGTAGGCGCCATAGGCATGCTCCTGCACGTCCTGGCGCTCCCAGAGCAGGGTGAATTCGTACATGCCCGACAGATAATAGAGGCTGTTCGGAAGGATCGCGCCGTAGATGGAGGATTCCACCGGCGAGCCCGAGATGAGCGCGGCGAGCGCGGTGTCGTTCGGCGCGATATTCTCGGCATAGACCGAGTGGATCACGCTCTCGTACAATTCGCGCTTATAGTCGTTGAGCCGGGTCTCGAAGACCAGGGTGCTGAAGAACAGCAGGCCGACGCCCGCCGCCAGGCCGGGCAGGACGATCTTCTTCCGGAACGGATTGCCGGCGAAGCGCAGGCAGGCCACCGCCGCGATCGCGATCGCCGCCGACAGGAACATGATCGACCGCGACAGCTGCGCGAGATTCTCCAGCGTCGGCATGATGAACAGCACCAAGGCGAGCAAGGTCAGCGACAGCCGGGAGCGCATGCTGTTGGAGGAGAGCATCAGGATGAGCGGGATCAGGCAGAAGGGCATCAGGATCGCGCCGACCATGCCCCAGCCGCTCACCGCCGCGCTTTCCAGCGCCGACCGCACCTCGGCGGAATCGAGCGAATAGTTGATGCCGCGCACGAAGGCGCGGTCATAATAACGCGCGCCCATGCCGATCAGGCCGAGCACCATGGTGATCGCGAACAGGCGGCCGTCGAGCGGGCCGCGCTCGAGCGTCCGCGGGGCCGGGCGGCGCTGGTTGCGGAGTATGCTTTCCACGACGATGCCGACGCCAAAGGCCAGGTAGCAGGCGCCGATGAACAGCATCGCGTCGCCGTTGAGCGCCATCATCTCCCTGAGCGGCGCGATGAGCCACATCACCAGCCACACGACGATTCCGGCAAGGGCGACCCGCGCGGGGCTCCAGAGCATCAGTCGTTCCCGAGGAACATCGACCAATCGGCCGGGGTGCCGGCGGCGAGATCGCGCGCCACCCTCTTGCCGAGGAGATTGTTGAGGAATTTGGGCGGCAGGCCGAAGCCCGGGCGGACCGCGCGCAGATTCTCGCCGGTGAGCACGTCGCCCGCCTTGACGTCCTTCGCGATGTAGAGCGAGCGGCGGAAGATGCGCGAACCCTCCTCCGCGCTGGTGCCGCCATAGGTGATGGCGCCGATCGACTGCCAGGCGCGATCGCATTCCTCGCGCATCATGCGGAATTCGGCCGGCTCCATCGAGAAGGCGCTGTCTACGCCGCCGTCGGCGCGGCGCAGGGTGAAATGCTTCTCGATGACGCAGGCGCCGAGCGCGACCGAGGCGACGGCGACGCCGCAACCCATGGTGTGATCGGACAGGCCGACCTCGCAGCCGAAGGTCGCGGCGAGGTTCGGGATGGTGGCGAGATTGCTGTTCTCCGGGGTCGCCGGATAGGTGCTGGTGCATTTGAGCAGGATGATGTCGCGCGCGCCGCCGCGCCGCGCCGCGGCCACCGCGTCGCCGATCTCGGCGATCGTCGCCATGCCGTTGGAGATGATGATCGGCTTGCCGGTCGCCGCGACCCGCTCGATCAGGGGCAGATCGGCATTTTCGAACGAGGCGATCTTGTAGACCGGGACGTCCAGCTCCTCGAGGAAGTCGACCGCGGTGAAATCGAACGGCGTCGAGAAGCAGTGCAGGCCGCGCGCCCTGGCATGCTCCATCAGCGGCTTGTGCCACGCCCAGGGCGTGTGCGCCTCCTCGTACAGCTCGTAGAGCTGGCGGCCGTTCCAGAGGCTGGCCGGATCGTCGATGACGAAGTCCCGCGTGCTGAGGTTCAGCGTCATCGTCTCGGCGGTATAGGTCTGCAGCTTGATCGCGTCCGCGCCGCTGTCCGCCGCCGCGTCGACGATCTCCAGCGCGCGCTCCAGCGACTGGTTGTGATTGCCCGACATTTCGGCGATCAGATAGGGGCGCTCGCCTTTGCCGATCGCGCGGCCCGCAATCTCAACCATGTTCCAGAACCTCTGCCTTTGCCTTAGATGATGATCCGGCCGACCTCGAAAGCCTCGGCCGCCCGGGCGCCGACGGTCGCGCCGCGCCATCCCGCGAGATGGCGCACGGCCTCGACCGAGCGTGGATGCGGAAAGGCGGCCATTTCAGGCGCATAATCGTCCAGAGCAGCCAGTTTCCGGTCCAGTGAAGTGGTTATATCCACAAACAAAGTGGGCGAGAAGGGCGAAAGCGAGGTGGGCGGGCGCCACTCGGTGCTCGACGGCACCTCGAAGAACCACAGCTCGCGGACGGGGGCGCCGGGCTTGGGCCGGGTCGCCGCGATCGCGGCGTCGTGGATCATGCGATGATCGACATTGACGTCGCTGGCGCTGTGCGTGAGCAGGCGCGCGGCGCCGGTCCGGTCGATCGCCGCCTCGATCCGCTTGACGATGTCGAGCAGGTCGCAGCCGTCCATGCGGTTGTCGGGGAAATCCTCCAGGTGGAGGCTCGCCGCCCCCAGCCGGTCCGCCGCCGCTTGGGCGCATTTCGCCAGCACCGACAGCTCGCCGGCGCGCGCGTCGCGGTCGCGGACGTCGTCGCGGCTGGTCGCGCCCTCGGAGAGGATCAGGATGTGGACGGCCCAGCCTTCGTCGGCCAAGCGGGCGATGGTGCCGCCGCAGCCCAGCACCTCGTCGTCGGGATGCGCGGCGACGACCAGAGCTGTGTTCATGCTTCCTTCTCCCTCGGGCTGATCCTGACCCGCGCCTCGAGCGCGCCGGCTTGCAGGTCGGCCCGGTCGAATTCCAGCCGGAACGGCCCGATCTCGGCGAAGGCGCGCGGATAGCCGTCCGCGTCGAGCATCCGGATCAGGTCATAGGCCTCTTTCAGGCTCGCCGCGCCCCCGAGCGCGCCGTCCGCGGGCTTGCGCCGCTTGAACGCGGTCACCTCGCCTTCCTGCTCCCGGGGCTCGGGATGGGTCCGCGCGAGCTCGACGATCATGTCGCCGATCAGCTCGCCGGCGCGGCGCAGAATGTCCTCGGCGGTCCCGGCCAGCGTCAGCGGCCGCTTCAGATAGACCGGGCCGGCATCCATCTCCGCGACGCAGCGCAAGGCGGTCATCATCGTGGCGTCATGGCCGCGCACGATCAGATTCTGCAGCGGGCTGCCGCCGCGGCCATAGGGCACGTCGGTCATGTGGAAGATGATGCATTCGAAGCGTTCGTAGACCTCGCCCGGGATCTTCCAGGACCAGTGCGGGAAGAAGACGTAGCGCGGCGCGATGCCGGCCAGCGCCGCGGCGGTCAGCGCCTCGGGATCGCGCACCCGGACCAGGTCCAGCCCCGCCGCGCGCAGCCTTTGCTCGACCGGGTCGAAGCGGTCGTGGGGCGTCGCGACGACGAACCTCTGCTCGCTGGCCATCGCTCTCATCCTTCGTCCGGTAGCGGATCGAGCCGCACCCGGTAACGCTTGCCGCCCAGCCTGACGAAGGCAGGATAGCGCTCCTCGTCGGCGACGCGAAGCAAAGCGAAGCTCTCGGCGAAGGTCGCGTCGGCGGCGAGCTCGCTGTCGGCGGGCGTGCGCTTGCGGTAGTAGGAGGGCTCGCCCGTCTGGTCGCGCGGCTGGACGTCGCCTGCATGGGCGAGCGCCCAGTCCATCAGCTCGATCTTCGCCGCCGAGATGCGGGCGTTGATTTCCGCCGCCAGCTCGGTGCCGTCGAAGTCGACGGTCAGCTGATGCCAGATCCGCCCCGAATCCACCTTGTCCTCCGCCTCCAGCAGGGTGACCGGGATCCGGTTGTTCCCCTCCAATAGCTGCCAGACCAAGGGCGACCAGCCGCGTCCTTTGGGCAGAGCGGATTCATGGATGACCAATGTGTGGCGGAAACGCGCGCGCAAGGCGGGGCCGACAATCTCCTGGCAGGCGATCAGGAAGAGGATATCGCCTTCGCCGAGCTCCGCCGCGCGGTCGCGGAGCAGGATCTGTGCGTCGCCCGCGCGCGCGTCCCGCCAGCGCTCCAGCCACGGATAGACCGGGTGGGTCCGGTCGGAGCAGAGGATCTCGACCCTAAAGGGCATGAATGGCGTCTCCAACGCGGCCGGCCCCGGCGCCGTCCACCAGCGCGCGCGCCGCCGCCGACATGGCGCGCCGCCGCCCGGCATCCGCGGCCAGCGCCGCGATGTCGGCGCCGAGCCGCGCCGGATCGGTGCGTCCGCCGGGCGAAAAGCACAGCACGCCCAGCTTGTCGAGGGGCGCGAGCACCGGGATATGATTGTCCGCGAAGGCGAGCGCGACGCTCGGGGCGCCGATGCAGCAGCGCTCCCAGACCGCGCCGCCCCCCGCCCCCACCTGCAGATCGTGCGCGGCGAAGAAGCCGGCGAGGTCCGGCAAATCGAGGGTCAGCCGCGCCGCGGGATCCGCCTCCGCGCGACGCCGGAGATCGGGCAGATGCGGATTGGCGGAGGTCGAGACGATCTCGACGGGCAGATCGGGACCCAGAGCCGCGCGTACCGCCTGCCAGGCGGTCGCGGTGGCATTGTCGACGTCGGAGCCGCCGAGGAAGATGCCGACGCCGGCCACCTCGTCCCGGACCATGAAATCAGGCCGGTCGCGATAGGCGGCCGACAGCAGGGCGTAATATGGCCCGCCGAGGATGCGCGGCGCGTAGGGGGCCGAGACGGCGTGCTTCGCCACATAGTCCGCCGCGTGATTGTGATCGACGATCAGTGCGGCATCGAGCGGCCGGTCGCCGAGATCGTCCACCGCCACGATCCGGCAGCCGAAGGCGTCCCGCACGGTCTCGTGCCAGCGCCGGTCGAAGGCATAATGATCGACGACGACCACGTCCGGCGGCGGCCCCCGCCAGGCGGCGACGGTCTGCGCCGCATCTTCCTCCCAGGAGATTGCCGCCCAGGCCGCGTGCGCGGGCAGGCCCGGGGCCGGCGCATAGTCTCCGGCCGGCGCGGGCAGGTCGACCAGGTCGAACCCGGCCACCATCGGCGCCACCGCGACGCCCAGCCGGCGGGCGACGAAGACCACCTCGTCACCCCGCGCGGCGAGCGCCTCCGCGATCACCGCGCAGCGCCGGACATGGCCGATCCCGATCCGGACGGAGGCGTCGGCTCGGATCGCGACCCGCATGGCGGGTCAGCGCACCCGGAACAGCGGCACCAGGGTTTCGCCGCGGATCATCGTCTCCAGATTGCCGTCCCGCAGCCCCGCCGCGATCTGCGGGAAGATCTCGCCATAAGCGGCGAGCAGCCCCTCGATGTCGGCATCGCTATGCGCATAGTTCAGGTTGTGCGTGCCGAAGCTCAGGAAGCCGCGCTGGTGCAGCTCCTGCATGAGCAAGGTCTTGATCTTGAAGCCGCCCGCGCCGTCGGCGTCGGCGATGGTCAGGAAGGTCCAGCTCGGATGGCCCTTGATCGCGAGCACATCCGCCAGGCCGTTCTCGGCGACGAGCTCGGGCACGCGGTCGAGCAGGCGCTGGCCCATCGCCGCGAGCCGCTCGGTCACCGGCTCGCGCTTCAGCTTGAGCAGGGTCGCCTTGGCCGCGGTCAGCGAGAGCATCTCGCCGCCGAAGGTGAAGGAGAAGAACACCTCCTCCATCAGCTTCATGATGTCGCGGCGACCGGCGACGGCGGAGACGGGATAGCCGTTGGCCAGGCCCTTGCCGAAGGTGGCGAGATCGGGCGTGACCCCGAATAGGGCCTGGGCGCCGCCGGGCGCGTAGCGGAAGCCGGTGATGGTCTCGTCGAACACCAGAACCGCGCCCTCGCGCCGGCAGATGGCCTGCACGCCTTCGAGGAAGCCGGGCTTCGGCCAATCGGTGTTCATCGGCTCGATGATCACGGCGGCGATCCCGCCCGGATGCGCGGCGAACAGCCGCTCCAGCGCCTCGAGATCGTTATAGGGGAAATTGTGGGTGAGGTCCCGCGTCGCCTGCGGCACGCCGCGGTGGCGGGCGGTCGAGCCGATATACCAGTCCTGCCAGCCATGATAGCCGGAGACGCAGACATGGTCGCGGCCGGTATAGGCGCGGGCCAGCCGGATCGCGCCGGCGGTGGCGTCCGAGCCGTTCTTGCCGAAGCGGACCTGCTCGGCGCAGGGCACCATCTCGACGATCAGCTCGGCGACCTCGGTCTCCAGCGGATGCGGGAGCGAGTAGATCACCCCGTCGTCGAGCTGGGCGCGGACCGCCTCGGTGACGTCGGGATCGCTATAGCCGAGCGTGATGGACAGCAGGCTGCTGACGAAATCCGCATATTCGTTGCCGTCCACGTCCCAGACATGCGCGCCCTTGGCCCGCTGGATGAACAGAGGCGAGACGCCGCGCGGATATTGCGTCCGGCTCTTGCTGAACGTCTGGCTGCCCAGCGGGATGACCTTTTCGGCCCGCTCGAGCTGGCGCTCGGATTCGTCGAAACTCCTCATGTCACTCCACTTCCGCGATGATCTTGCCGAGCAGGATGCCGTCCTCCGGCCGCCCGTCGAGCAGATAATGCCCGTTGCGGCGTCCCTCGACGGCGAACCCCACTTTTTCGAATGCGCGCCGGCTGCCGACATTGGACGCATAGCAGCCGGCGGTGAGCCGACGCACGCCGATCGACAAGGCGATCGCCTCCAGCGCCCGAAGCGCGGCGCTGCCGATGCCCCGCCCCCAAGCCGCCTCCTCGCCGATCATGATGCCGATCTCGCCGAGCCCGTGCCGACGGTCGATCGGGCCGAGCTTGATATTGCCGACATGGGCGTCGAGCGCATGGCTGTGGATACCGAGCAGCAGGTTGGCCTCGCTCGCCAGCATGTCGGCGACGAAGGCCTCGACCACTTCGCGCGGCTGCGGGCTGAAGCGGCTCTCCAGATAGCGGTTCACCATCGGATCGGCGAGCCAGCCGACATAGGCGTCGCTGACCGCGTCCGGCGTCAGCAGGAACAGCCGCACGGTCTCGTTCGACCAGTCGGGCGTGGCCTCCAGCCGCATCAGGTTTCGGACCGGATCGGAATGCCGGCGGTGCGGACATGGGCGCGCGCCTGCATCGGATTTTGGTCGCGGAAGCAGAAGAAGGTGCCCGCCGCGACGCCTTCGGCCCGCCCCTCCGCCAGCGCCTCGGTGAAATGGGCGGCGAGGCCGCAGCCGCCCGAGGCGATGACCGGGATCCGGACCGCGTCGGTGACCGCGCGCAACGTCTCGATGTCGATGCCGGTGCCGGTGCCGTCGCGGTCCGCGGCGGTGAGCAATATCTCCCCCGCGCCGAGCTCGGCGACCCGCCGCGCGAAGGCGAGCACGTCCAGCCCGGTGGGCGTCGCGGCATGATCGATGAACACTTCGGGCGCGCCGCCGTCCCGCCGGCGATAGTCGATCGAGACCACCACGCATTGCGCGCCGTAGCGGGCGGCCGCGGTGCCGATCAGATCGGGCCGCTCCACGGCCATGCGGTTGACCGTGACCTTGTCCGCGCCATGTTCGAGCAGCAGCCCGAAATCGTCGACGCCGCGCACGCCGCCGCCGACCGCGAGCGGCATGAAGGTTTCCGAGGCGAGCCGTTCGATCACGCTCAGCATCATCGTGTCGCCGGCGATCGGCTCGCCGTCGATGTTCAGCACGATCAGCTCGTCGGCCAGGTTGGATTCGTAGATCTTCGCCTGCGAGACCGGATCGCCGACCTCGCGCACCTGATCGTAGCGCTGCGTCGTCACCAGCACCGGCCGGACCACCGGCCCGATCTGGCGGTGCTTGATCAGCAGCTTCGGGATCAGCCGCCGCTTCAGCATGACGGCTCCGTCCGCAGGAAATTGGAGACGAAGCGCAGGCCGGCGGTTTGGCTCTTTTCCGGATGGAACTGGCAGGCGGTGATCGAGCCGCGCCCGACGATGGCGGCGAAGCGGCCGCCATGGTCGCAGCTGCCGATCACCCGCCCGTCGCGCGGATCGTGATAGGCGAAGCTGTGATCGAAGTAGAAATCGGCGCGGTCGCCGACGCGGAAATCGCCAAACTCTTCCTGGAACGTCACCTCGTTCCAGCCGACATGGGGAACGCGCACGCCGGGCGACGCGGTCAGCGCGCGCACCTGGCCGCCGATCCAGCCCAGCCCTTCATGGCCGCCCAGCTCCTCGCCGAAATCGGCGAGCAATTGCATGCCGACGCAGATGCCCAGCAAAGGCTTGCCGCCGGCGCAGACCGCCTCGACCAGACTCGGGATCAGGCCCGTCGCGCGCAGTTTCTCCGTGCAATGGCCGAAGGCGCCGACGCCGGGCAGGACGATGTGGGTGAAGCCCTCGATATCCTCAGGCGCGCGGATGTTGCCGATGCGCGCGCCGAGATGCTCGATCGCATTCTCGATCGACCTGACATTGCCCGCCTTATAGTCGACGATCCCGACGTGACGGTCGCGCAGGTTCATCCCCCCTGCGCGTCCATCTGCATCTGCTGGTCGCGCCAGCGCTTCAAGATCTCCTGCGACGCCTCGCGCGACATCGCGCCGTGCCGGATCCACTGGTCGAAATCATGGGTGCGCTTGCCGGGCTCGGTCTTCTCCGGTTCGTGGACGTAGGGCGAGACCTGGTGGCTCATCGCCACCTCCATGAACTCCGCCTCGTTCATGCCGATGAAGTCGAGGAAGATGTCGAGGCTCGGCGGGCGCTTGCCCTCATATTCCTCGATCAGATGCTGGCCCTCGTTGCGCGTCATCCGGCCGTTGCGGATGTCGATCGCGACGAGGTGCGAGGGCCGCGAATAGCCGCGCTTGATATATTTGATATAGTCGCGGACGCCCTGCATGTAGCATTCGATCTTCTCGTAGCGATATTGCGGCGGCACATTCTCCACCTCGTCGCCCTTCCAGCCGAGCTCCTTCTCGATGATCGCCGACTGCTTCTTGACGTCCCACTTCACGTAGGAGCCGAGGCAGACCGAGCGATAGTTGAGCGCGCGCAGGTCCTTCAGCGGCGGATAGGTATAGGGCTTGAGATCCCGCGGATCGACATTGCCGCCGAGGCGGATGAACATGTCGTCGGCGCTGATACCGAGATTGACGAAGCGGTTGAAGCGCTTCTCGTCCACCTCCTCCGGCTGATCGTAGCTGAAATAGGCGGTATATTCGGCCGAGGGCTCGCCCCAGAAGATGAGCGGGACCTTCTTCTCCAGCGCGGTCCACATCGGATAGCTGAAGATGCCGGTGTGGCAATGCCAGCAGAAATCGCCCTTTTCGAGGAAGCTCTGCAGCATCAGTTTCTGGACGACCTTCCAGTTCGGGCGGAAGGAGAGGATGTCGACGCCGAGCTCGCGCGTCGTGCGGATGACATTGTCTTCCAGATTGGGCCGCATGAAGCCATGGTCGAAGCGCACGACCAGCGGCTTCACGCCATATTCCTTCACCAGATAATAGAGCGCCCAGGTGCTGTCCTTGCCCCCGGAGAAGGGGATGATGCAGTCATAATCATATTTGCCGCGATGCTCTTCGATGAGCGCGTCGAGGGCCAGTTTCTGGGCATCCCAGTCGACCTGCTCGTTGCGGAATTCCTGGCCGCGGCAGATGTTGCAGACACCCGCATTGTCGAACGAGATGGTTTCGTGCGTTTCGGGCAGCCCGCAGGGTACGCACCGCTTCATTACAAACTCCTGGCTGTCGGTCCGGGTGGAGGTGTCGCCCCTCCGTCGCGGCCCCTCTAACGGGTTTCGATCGCAAACGAAAGTTCGTCTTGGGGCCCGGCGCCCCGGCGGGGCGACGTCCGTCTGGACGCGCGTCCTGCCCGCCTTTAGGAGCGGGCGCCATGCAGGCAAGCTTTCGATATCGGCGCGGCCCGATCCGCGACCATCAGGGTGACGTGTCGGCCGAGGTCGAGTCTCTGCTGACGGAGCGGCTCCGGACCTTCTTCGGCGACGAGGCGGCGATCGCGCCGGACGGGCCGGAGGCGCCGGATGCGCCGGCCGAGGGCGTGGTGGTGACGCTCGCGCTCGAACGCCCGCTCTTCGACGAGCAATTGCTGCGCCAGATGATCGAGATTTGCGCGACGCAGCGCCGCCCCGTGACCGTCGAGGGCGCGGCGGGCGGAACCGCGCCGCTGTCGGTGACCTGGGCGGGTGGCGCCGAGGCGGCGCCCTTCCAGTTGCTCTGGGAGAGCCAGTTCGAGCAGAATGTCCAGCTGGAGATCAACCGGCTGAAGCGCCTCAAGATCTTCCTGGCCCTGGTCCGCCGCCATCCCGGCATGCACCGGCGCCCGCTGGCCGAGATCCTGGACTTCCTGGCCTCGCCCGAAGGCACCGGCTTCGTGCTCGCTTATGGCGAGGACGTGCCGCTCGACCGCTACGCCGCCTGCCCCAATTGCGGCAACGACGTGCTGACCGCGGTCCGGCCCGGCAACAGCCAGCCGCGGATCGGCTATCTGCCGCGCGCGGCGCGCTATTACGACCATTGCGGCGGCTGCAACCTGGTCTTCCTCAACCCGGTCATGCCGGAGGGCGAGCTGCACCGGCTTTACGACTGGTACGACAAGGAAGGCACGACCGACGTCACCGCCGCCGATTTCGAGCCCGAGGCGATGCGCCGGGTCTCCTATTACCAGAATTTCGAGATGGCGCTCGACAAGGTCGGCGACCGGCTGCCCGCGGACGCGCGCACCCTCGATCTCGGCGGCGGCGCCGGCTGGTTCTCGGTGATGGCCAAGCGCCGCTTTCCGGGCTGGCAATGCAGCTCGGTCGATTTCGACTGCCGCCATGTCGAGGCCCTACTCGCGGAACGCGGCGTCGAGGCCCGCTCGATGGACATCCTCAACGCCGCGCATCCGCGCGACAGCTACGATCTCGTCACCATGTTCGAGGTGGTGGAGCATCTGCGGGTCGAGCGGCTGAAGCTGATCTGGGCGAAGGTCCGCGACATGCTGAAGCCCGGCGGCCTGTTCGTCTTCTCCACCCCGGATTTCGATTCCGATTATGCGCGCGCGACCGATTTCTGGGTCGCCTATGTGCCGCATCACGTCACCGTCCTGTCGGCGCCGGTGCTGCAGCCCATGTGGGAGGCGGCCGGTTTCGAGGAGGTCGACCGCGACGCCCGGTCCCTGCTGTTCCGCGAGGGCTATGGCGATTTCGCTTATGGCGCGCGCCATCATGCCTCGATGGCGGCGCGCTCGGAAGCGGCCATCATGGACGGGCTTTTGCGCTTGTCCGACGCGCGGCGCGCGCTTTATGGCCTGATGGAGGAGACGCGGAGCGGCGGCGAGATGATCGTCACCCTGCGCAAGATCGAGGACGAGAGTTGATGTCCGCCATTCAAGACGCCGTCGCAGAATATGAGGAGCTGGGCTGCGCGCAGCTCAACGGCCTGCTGCCGGTCGACCTGCTCGACGCCTATGAGGAGGCGTTGTTCGCCTGCATCCGCATGCAGGCGCTGAAGCTCGGCCTCGAACTGCCGCGCGCGTTCAGCAAGGATGCGCTGAACCAGGCGGTCGTGCAGCTCAACCAGGCCGATGCGGGCGCGCTGAGCGAGGCGGCGGTGATGGTCCGCAACACGCCGGCCGGGCTGAAGCTCGTCTCCGCCGACCCGATCGTCGAGGCCTCGGCGGCTTTGCTCGACTGCCCGCCGGAGCTGCTGGTGATGAGCGGCCCCTCGATCTTCATGAACATCCCCTCGCACAAGACCCGGCTCTACACCTGGCATGCCGAGGCGAACTGGTATCCGAAGCGGCGCAACTTCGTGAATCTGTGGCTTCCGGTCGGCGAGGCCAAGCGCGCCGGCAACGGCACGATGAGCGTGCTCGAGAAATCCCACCGCGAGAAGTGGATGTATTTCGCGGAATATTACGGCTTCGACCGCGAGACCCAGGGCAATCGCGACCTCAACCTGCAATATGAGATCCCGGAGAGCGAGCTGCAGGGCTATCGGCGCCGCGAGATCGAGGCGGAGCTCGGCGATTTCGTCGCCTTCGCCCCGCATTGCGTCCACCGCAGCAACCTCAACCAGAGCGACCGGCCGTCCTTCGCCCTGACCATCCGGGTGTTCGACTATCGCCGCGACCTGACCGTCTCCTCGGCCTGGGCGGAACGGCCCTATCGCGACGCCGAGGCCAGCCGCTCGGGCGGGCGCTTCAACCTGGTCGCCGCCGACCTCTAGACCTCGCCCGCCTCGAGCCGCGCGAGAGCCGAATCGATCCCGCGGGCGACCGCCTCGATATTGGCCGGCGCCATGGCCAGCGGGTCGGAGATGGGATCGTTGATCAGGCCGGGGAAGGAGCGGCGGTACAGCCGCTGCATCAGCCGCGCGCCGAGTTCGGGCGAGCCGCGGCCGGCCTCGGGATCGTCGAGCAGGCGCAGCACCGCCGCCTCGATCGAGGGCGCGGTGAAGTCGGGGAAATCCGCATTGAGCACGGGATGGGCGACGGACAGGCAGCGGCCCCGGCCGCAGACCGCCTCATAGCCGACCGTACCGGTCACGGTGACCGCGCCGGTCGTGCCGGCCAGGGCCTGTTCCATCGACCAGTCGAGCGGCAGCATGTGCAGCCGCGGTTCGGCCTCGGCGAGATCCAGCAGGGCGTCCGACACCTCGTAATAAGGCCGGGGATTGCCCTTCACCGCCACCGCCACGTCGGCCGGCGCGGCGGCGAGGATACGCCGGAGGATATCGACCTGGTCGCAATCCGGCCGCCCCCAGACGTCGATCGTATTTTCGGGCTGCTGCTGGAGCGGATAGAGGATGGTGCGCGCGGGATCGGCCGGGACGCCGGCGATGGCGCGCCACCGCTCGAGATTGCGCTTCGCCATGCGGGTGAGGGCATATTTCCGGCGGATGGACGGCGTGTTGTAATGCTCGCCCCGCCAGCGGCCGAAGATCACCCGTCCCCGGCTCAGGATCCGGCGCAGCCTGGGCAGCACCGTCGACTGGCGCGCGCCGCGGGTCATATATTCCGGAATGACGTGGCGGTCGCGCACGCGGGTGGCGAGATCGACCGCCTTGTCCCAGTCGAGCGCCTCGCCGCTTTCGATCAGCGGCTTCTGGGTCGCGCCGCCATACATGGAGAAGCGGCCCGGCGGGTAACGCTCGCTGCCCGGATAGGTGAAGGGGATGTGCCGCTTCTCGCAAAGGTCGATGGCGAGCAATTCGTGGAACAGCGTGGATTCCCCGATCACCAGGCCCGGCTTCTCCGTGTCGAGGATCGCGCCGATCCGCTCCGAATAGTAAGCATAATGGGCGCTGCCCGCCTCGAAATGCTGGCGGCCGCGGTCGGTGGCCAGAGCGGGGAAATCCGCCAGGTCCAGACGGTGGTCCAACTCCCGCCGCCCCGGAAAGGGGATGACGTAGACCCGGCCCGGCAGGTCGCGCGCGAACGGTGGGTTCTGCACCAGCCAGGCGACGTCATGGCCCATGGCCGCGAGCCGGCGCGCGATCGCCGCCCAGAAATAGGTCTTCTCGCGATTCTCGATGAAGAGGAGGCGCATCGTGCGTCGCCGGATCAGCCGCTCTGGCCGGCCGCGTCGCGGGCGAGCGAGGCGGCCAAGCCCTCGTTACGCGCATGCGAGCCTTGGGCGCCGCCGAGCCGCTCGTACACGCGCAGGAAATCGAAGCGGTCGGCCAGGATGGGATCGCCCTCCACACCCTCGGCCAGCGCGCGGACCAAAGCGAGATCGTCCGGATAATCGACCGTCCAGCGCAGGGCCGACAGATCGACCGCCGCCCCGACATGGCCGGCGCGGAAGCGTTCGGGACGGTTGCGGATGAACGGCGTCACATGCTCGCGTTCGGAGCCGAGGCCGGCCTCCGCGGCCGCGCTTTCCAGCGCCGCGGCGGTCATCACCTCGACGTCGAGCCCGTCGGGGAAGACGGGCGGATCGATGTTCGACGCATAGTCGCAGCCTTCGCCGACGAGCGTGCCGATCACCGCGTCGATCAGCGCCGGATCGATCAAGGGACAATCGCCCGTCAACCGCACGACGATCTCCGCCGCATGGGCCCGCGCGGCACCGATGAAGCGATCCAGCACGTCGTCCAGGCTGCCGCGATGGACGGCGATCCCCGCCTCGGCCGCGGCCGCAGCGAGCGCGTCATCGCTCGGATCGACGCTGGTGGCGAGGCAGATGGCGTCGACCAGCCGGGCGCGGCGGACGCGCTCGTGCATGAAGAGGATGGCCGGCTTGCCCGCGATCGGCTCGAGCACCTTGCCGGGGAGGCGCGAGGAGGTCATCCGCGCCTGGATGATCGCGACCGTGCGCGGCCGGGCGGAGGGGGTATCGGTCACGCCGCGTTCCAGAGGGAGGGATTGATGAGGCCGAGATCGTCGCTGGCGTAGAGATCCGGGTCGAGCTCCGGCAGGGCGCTTTCCGCCGCCGCGATGATCTCCTCCAGCTGGTCCGGACCGTCGACGCCGACGACGACGCGGTCGATCGCCGGCTCGGCGAGCACAGCCGCCAGCGCGAGCCGGAGCGGCGTGAAACCGGCGGCGTCGGCCCCGGCACGGAAGCGTTCGAGCAGCGGCCGGTGGCGCGCCAGCGCGGCGGGCAGAGCGGCGGGATCGGCAAGCGCGAAGCCCTGCAGGAAGACGGAGCGCACATGGATCTCGACGCCCCGCGCCTGCAGCGCCGCGAAGGCGCCGCTCGTCCGCATGCGCTGATCGAAGACGCTGCACGGCGCCTGGACGATGCCGATCGGATAGCGCCCGGCCAGCGTCACCGCCTCGTCCGGCGTGTAGACGGAGACGCCCGCCGCGGCGATCACGTCCTCGGCGCGCAGGCGCTCCAGCACCGCCCAGACAGCATCGCCGCCGGGCCCGGCGAGATCGGCCGCGTCGTGCATCATCAGGGCGTCGAGCTGGTCCGCGCCCAAGGCGGTCAGGCTGGCCTCGACTGAGGCGAGCACCGCGTCGGGGCCGGCGCCGTCCAGCCGCGCGACCTTGGTGACGACGCGGAAGCGCCGGGCGGCGCCCAGCCGGCCGAGCACCGCTTCGCTCTCGCCATAGGCACGGGCGGTGTCGAGCGTATCGATCCCGGCCTCTTCGGCGCGGTCGAGGCAGGCGGCGACCATGGCCTCGCCAGGCCGGCCTGCCGTGTTGAACGCGCCATAATCGAGGCCGAACTGGACCGTGCCCAGCGCCAGCTTCATGCCAGCGCCTCGCGCAGGCAATCGGCCACCCGGTCCACGTCGCCGTCGCTCATCTGCGGATGCAGCGGCAGGGTGATCGCCCGCGCATAATAAGCCTCGGCATTGGGGAAATCCCCCGGCCCGAAGCCCAAGGCGCGATAATAAGGCTGCAGGTGGATCGGGATATAATGGACGTTCGCGCCGATATTGGCGCCGCGCAGCGCCTCGAAGACCGGGCGGCGCAGCGCCGGATCGTCGAGCTGGATCACGTAGAGATGGAAGGCGCTGAACCGCCCCCCGACGCGCAGCGGCGTGGTCAGCGGCAGCCCGGCAAGCCGCTCGTCATAGAGCGCGCCGAGCTCGTGGCGCCGGCGCAGATAGCCTTCGAGCCGCTCCAGCTGGCTGGCGCCCAGCGCCGCCTGGATGTCGGTCATCCGGTAATTGAAGCCCAAAGCGACCTGCTCGTAATACCAGGGTCCCTCGGGCGGGCCGCTCATCAGGTCCTCGCGCCGGGTGACGCCATGGCTGCGCAGCAGCTCCAGCCGCTCGGCCAGGACCGGGTCCCTGGTCATCGCGGCGCCGCCCTCGCCCGTGGTCACGATCTTCACCGGGTGGAAGCTGAACACGGCGATGTCCGAATCCGCGCAGCCGCCGATCGGCGTGTTGCCGAGCATTGCGCCGACCGCATGGCTCGCATCCTCGATCACCCGGAACCCGTAGCGCCGGGCAAGCGCGCCGATCCGCCCCATGTCGCAGGGCTGGCCGGCGAAATGGACGGGGATCACGACCTTCGGCAGCCGGCCGCCCGCCGCCTCGGCGGCGGCGAGCTTCGCCTCCAGGGCGTCGGCCGACATGTTGAAGGTCGCCGGATCGATGTCGACGAAGTCCGCGTCGGCGCCGCAATAGAGCGCGCAATTGGCCGAGGCGACGAAGCTGTTCGGGCTGGTCCAGACCACGTCGCCCGGGCCGACGTCGCAGGCCAGGCAGGAGAGATGCAGCGCCGCGGTGGCATTGGCCATGGCGAAGACGTGGGGCGCGCCGGTCAGCGCCTGGAGCGCCGCCTCGAAGCGCGGGACGGCCGGCCCCTGGGTCAGGAAGTCCGACCGCAGCACCTCCGCGACCGCGGCCACGTCCGCGTCGGTGATGTGCTGCCGGCCATAGGACAGGAAGGGCGGATCAGACCTCGACATCGGTGCCGATCAACGCCTTGATCTGGTCCACCGTCAGGAAGCTGTCGTTCGTCCCGCTATTATAGGCGAACCCGTCCGCCACCATGCGGCCATTGCCGTTGCCGCTTTCCGCCGCGAACCGGTCCACGTCCCAGAGCGGCAGCGACGGCAGGATCACGTAATAATCGTCGAACTCAACCGTCGACAAAGCGTCCGTGGTGGTGATCATCTCCTCGTGCAGTTTCTCGCCCGGGCGGATGCCGACGATCTCGATCTTCGCGTCCGGCGCGATCGCCGAGGCGACGTCGAGGATCTTGTAGGAGGGGATTTTCGGCACGAAGAGCTCGCCGCCCCACATCCGCTCCAGGCAGTCCAGCACGAACTCGACGCCCTGCTGCAGGGTGATCGAGAAGCGGGTCATGCGCTCGTCGGTGACCGGCAGGACGCCGCTCGCGCTGCGCGAGAGGAAGAAGGGGATGACGCTGCCGCGGCTGCCCATCACGTTGCCGTAGCGGACCACGGAATAGATGGTGCCCTGCGCCCCCCTGTAATTGTTCGCGGCGACGAACAATTTGTCGGAGCATAATTTGGTGGCGCCGTAGAGGTTGATCGGCGCGGCCGCCTTGTCGGTGGAGAGCGCGACGACGCGCTTCACCTTGTTGGCGCGGGCGGCGTCGATCACGTTCTGCGCGCCCATGACGTTGGTCTTGATCGCCTCGAACGGATTATATTCGGCCGCGGGCACCTGTTTCAGCGCCGCGGCATGGATGACCACGTCGACATCCTCGAAGGCGAGATTGAGCCGGTCCGGGTCGCGCACGTCGCCGAGGAAGAAGCGCACGCGCTCCTCGTGCGGCTTGAGCCAGGGCAGATGCGAGAGCTCGAACTGCTTGAGCTCGTCGCGGCTGAACACGATCACGCGCTCGGCATCGGTCTCCTCCAGCAGCTTGCGGAGCATCTTCTTGCCGAACGAGCCGGTGCCGCCCGTGATCAGGATCGATTTGAAGTTCGTCAATGTCATCCCCGTATTGCAGTCATGGCCTCAGGGTCGCCGCCCGCGGCGGAACGATCTCGGCCATTCCACACGAACTTTGCGTTCCGCTGACAGCCGCCCCGCGAAGCGGCGCGAGTCGCGGTCCGCGGCGGTCAGGCAGGCGTGTCTTTGCCCTCTCTCTGGCCGTAGCCATAGCCGTAATCATAGCCATAGCCGTAATGGGCCCGCTTGGATTCGAACTTGGTGAGCAGGACGCCCAGCACGGTCGCCTGGGCATCGCGCAGGCGGCTGATCGCCACCCGCGCCATGCTGAGCGGCGTGCTGTGCGATTCCAGGATGAAGATCGTGCCTTCGACCCGGCTCGCGATCAGCGGCGTATCCGCCAGGCCCATGACCGGCGGCGCGTCGAAGATCACATGATCGAACTGCTCGGTGAGCTGGCCGACCAGCGCGCTGATCCGGTCGCCGACGAGCAGCTCCGCGGCGTTGGGCGGCGGCGGTCCGGCGGTGAGCAGGGTCAGATTCTCCGCCAGCTTGGGCTTCATCATCGCGCCGATGTCATTGTCGCCGGCGAGATAGTTGCTGAGGCCCCGCTCGTTGCCGATCGCGAAGATGTGATGCAGCGAGGGCGAGCGCATGTCGGCGTCGATGAGCGCGACGCGGCGCCCGGTCCGCGCCAGCGACTGCGCCAGCGCGAGGGCGGTGAAGCTCTTGCCTTCCGCGGGCCGCGTGCTGGTGACGGTGAGCGACCGGGGCACGCCGTGGCTGGTCGTGAAGGCGAGGCTGGTCTGCGTCGACAGATAGGCCTCGACAAGGGGCGACTTGCGGTCCGCGAGCTCCTCGATCGGCTGGTTGCTGGTGGACTTAGGGATCGTGCCCAGCAGCGGCAGGCCGACCGCCTTCTCCACGTCGGTCGGATCCGAGATGGTCTCGTCGATCTGCTCGAAGGCGAAGGCGAGGCCGACGCCGAGAATGCCGCCCAGCAGCAAAGCGACCAGCATGTTGCGGATCAGGCTGGGGCTGGACGGGCGCAGCGGCGTCTGGCCGGCATCGACGATCGAGACATTGTTGACGCCGACGCCGCCGGCGACGCCGACCTCCTTGTAGCGTTGCAGCAGGCCTTCGTAGAGCTGGCGGTTCGTATCCACGTCGCGCTGGAAGATATTATACTGGATGGTGCGGCCGCGCAGGTTGAGCAGGTCCCGCTGCAGGCCCTCGACCCGGCTCCGCAGCCCCTGCTCGCGCTCGACCGCGGCCTGATAGGCCCCGTCGAGGGTGGAGCGCACGCGCCCCTCCTCGCGGCCGATCGACCGGTCAAGATCGGCGATCTGGTTGGCGAGCGCCCGCGCGGGCGGATAGTCCGGCTCGAACTGGGTCAGCAGCCGGGCGCGCTCGGCGGCGAGGTCGGCGCGGCGGGCGCGCAGCGACGAAATCGCCTGATTCTGCAGCGCCTCCGGCGTGGTGCCGCCGCCGCCGCGCAGGCGGCTGCCGGCGGCGAGGCGCGCCGCGGTCGCCTGGTTGAGCTGCTCGTTGAGCGCGGCGAGGTCGTCCGCGACGAGCGGACGCTCCGTCACCTGGGTGCCGCCCGGCGTGGCCGAGGAGGCGACGCTGGACGGAATGTTGATGATCCGTTGCTCGGACGCATAAGCGACGAGCCGGCGCTCGGATTCCTCGAGGACGCCGCGCAGACGCCCGAGCTCGCGCTCCAGGAAGCGCCGCGCATAGGAAGTCGCCTCGAGCCGGCGCTCGAGCGTGGTCTCGATGAAGTTGCGCGTCCAGCTGTTCACGACGCGCGCGGAAAAGGCCGGATCGGGCCCGGTGAAGCGGACCGAGACCAGGCGCGACAGGCGGACCGGCGACACGGCGAGCTGCCGCAGCAGGAGCACGCCCGCGCGGCGGACCCGATCCTGCCGGGTCGCCTGGTTGTTGGCGAGCGGGGATTCGCGGACCCGCGCGGCCGTCTCGTCGTCGCCGAACATCTCGAAGAAGTTCGGATCCGAATAGAGCCGCAAATCGGTCGCGACCCGCTCGGCCAGCGAGCGCGACTGCAGCAGGCCATATTGGGTCTGGTAGAATTCCATGTCGACCGAACTGGTCTCGGGCTCGACGCCGCGGACCTGGGTGATGCGGTCATTCTCGCGCTGGATCTCGAGCGTCGCCTCGGCGGTGTAGAGCGGCGTCGTCAGATAGGTGATGATCAGGCCGGCGATGATCGCCGCGACGGTGACGCCGATGATCAGCCAGCGCCAGCGCAGCGCGATGCGCAGATAGCGGACGACCAGCCGCGTCTCGTCGCCGCCCGGATAGCCGGAGGTTCCGCGCGGCGCATCGACGCCACGCGGGCCATCCGCTGGAGCACGGCTTTGGGTAAGGTCGTTCATCAGCGTTCTGCGCAGTTCTGGCTTAATTGTTGTCGAGCAAGGTGACGAGCGGAGTCAGCAGGAGCGTGGAGGCCTGCAGGATCTGCGGGAAGATGCGGCGGGCGGTGGATTCGCCGACCACGATCGTGTCGTTCGGATAGATTTCCGGATCCTGATAGGCGGCCAGCCGGATGGCCTGAAGGTCGTAGAGCGCGGCCATCGGCCGGCCCTCGACGGTCCGGAACACGACGACATGGCGGGTCCGCGCGAATTCGGTAGCGCCCTGCGCCCGGGCGACCGCCCGCATCAGGGTCATCCGTCCGGCGACGGGATAGATGCCCGGCTGCCTGACCTCGCCGTCCACGGTCACGGTCTGGCTGACCGTCTCGACGATGCCGACGGTGACCTGGGGATCGCGGACGTAGCGCGCGGCCAGCCGCTGCTCGATCAGCCGGGCGAGCTGCTCGGGGCTCTGCCCGATCACGCTGATCGTGCCGGCCATGGGCAGCGAGATATTGCCGCTCGCATCGGCCTGGACCTGCCGGCTGAGGTCCGGCAGGCCGAGCACCTCGACCGACAGCTTGTCGAACGGACCGACGAGATGGGGCCGATGGCCGGCGGAAAGATCAGCGGTGCTGGGCGGTGGCAGATCGCTCGCCGGGACGACACGGACCGCGCCATTCTCGACGAGCCGGGGGGCGGCGCAGCTGCTCAGGGAAAGTCCCGCAAAAAGCGCAGCAAGACCCCATGAACCCACTTTCACAAATACCATCCCAAAATTGAGTCGCCGGCCCCGCCAAACCGGCATGAGAAAGCGCGGGCTTAAAGATAGCCGTTTGATCAGTAAAGCACTTTCAGGGCGCGCGCGCACCCCGCAAAAGCGGGATGCGCGCGCTTTGCCGGGCCAGAAACGACGCTCTAGATCACCTGGAAATCGCTCGCCGAGAGCAGGGTGCCGGCGCCCAGCTGGGCAAACTGGACCGCCGCCCCGGCGCCATTGCCGTCGGCATCGTAGAAGAGCTGGCCGGTGGCGCTGTTATAGACGATCCGGTCGGACGCATCGGCCGCGCCGCTACCCGCGACGAAGGCATTGGCGTTGAGCCCGCCGGCGGCGCCGAGCGCGGTGAATACCGCGTTTTCCAGCAGGATCGTGTCGATGCCGGTCTGGAAGCCGACGACGGTATCGACATTGTTCGCGCCGAGCGCGGTCGTGAAGGCGAAGCTGTCCGCGCCGCCCTTGCCGTCGAGGAAATCGCTGCCGGCGCCGCCGTTCAGGACATTGGCGCCGTCATTGCCGAACAGCGTGTTGGCCAGCTCGTTGCCGGTGAGATTGATCGACGCAGTGCCGGCGTTGAAGTCGGTCGACAGCACCTCCACCGCCGCGCCCGCGCCCAACGCATAGCTGGCGCTCGCGAAGACCCGGTCGGCACCCTGCCCGGCCAGCTCGACGACCAGGTCCGCGCCGCCGTCGACGAAATAGAGATCGTCGCCGGCGCCGCCCTCCAGATAATCGGTGCCCGCGCCGCCATGGAGCTGGTCGTTGCCGTCGCGGCCGTAGAGGATGTCGTCATTGGCGCCACCGGAGAGGACGTCATTGCCCTCCTTGCCGTCGAGCAGATCGTTGCCCGCACCGCCGCTCAGCGCATTCACGCCGGCATTGCCGAAGATGGTGTTGGCCAGTTCGTTGCCGGTGAGATTGATCGACGCGGTACCGGCGTTGAAGCCCGTCGACAGGGTCTCCACCGACAGGCCCGCCGCGAGGACGAAGCCGACATTCGCGAAGATCCGGTCGGTGCCCTCGCCCGCCAGCTCGACGATCGTGTCGGCATTGTCGATGACGTAGGAATCGTCGCCGATGCCGCCCTCGAGATAATTGGCGCCCGCGCCGCCCTGGAGGACGTCGTTGCCCGCGCGACCGTACAGGATGTCGGCGCCGGTGCCGCCGAACAGGGTATCGTTGCCCTCCTTGCCGTCGATCACGTCATTGCCGCCGCCGCCGGAGAGGATGTTGGTCCCCGCATTGCCGAGGATCGTGTTCGCGACGTCGCTGCCGGTGAGGTTGATCGCGGCGGTGCCGGCGTTGAAATCGGTCGACAGCGTCTCGACCGAGGCGGCGGCGGTCAGCGCGAAGCTCGCGCCGGCATAGACGCGGTCATTGCCCTCGCCCGCCGCCTCGACGACGCTGTCGCCGGCGGCATCGACGAAGAACAGGTCGTTGCCGGCGCCGCCCGTCAT
Organism: Allosphingosinicella sp.; assembly: GCA_035502235.1. Classification (GTDB taxonomy): domain Bacteria; phylum Pseudomonadota; class Alphaproteobacteria; order Sphingomonadales; family Sphingomonadaceae; genus Allosphingosinicella. The sequence continues at coordinate 5,847 of DATJUQ010000046.1, read as the reverse complement.
GGCGTCGTTGCCCGCGCCGCCGATCAGGACGTTGGCGGCGGCATTGCCGATCAAAGTGTCGTTGCCGGCGCCGCCCGTCGCATTCTCGATGGTGACGCCGTTGGCGATGGTGAAGCCGCCATAGATGCCGAAGGCGTAGGAGACCCAGCCGCCGCCGCCATATTCATATTGGAGGCTGGCCGCGCGCAGATCGATATTGGCATCGCGCGTGCCGGCATAGACGATGGAATCCACGCCGCCGCCGTCCCATATCGACGAATAGAAGGTGCCGGCGGCGTTCTCGTCCTTCAGCACATAGGTGTCATTGCCGGTCGCCCAGCTTTCGTTGACGCCATATTTGTCCTGGATGGCGGCGATGTCGAAGGCCATCAGCCCGCCCAGATAGCCGTAGCCGACATCGGTCTCGGCATTGCCGTAGGGCGAGGCCTGCCAGCCGTCCTCATAGGACATCATCGTGAACACGGCCTGGTTCAGCTCGAAATCGCCGAGCGTGTAATCGGCGACGACGCCCTCGCTCTCCACCCCGTTCATGATCCCGGAATGGCCGCCATTGTCGTGCGGATGGGCGAGGCCGTGGCCGTGGCCGAATTCGTGGATCAGGGTGACGAAGGAGAAGCCGCCCTGCTGGAGATTGGACTCGGTCCAGCGTTCGTCGCCCGAATTGAACTGGGCGAGGCCCTCGTCCGGATAATCGGGCGGGCTCATCGAACCGAGCAGCGAGACGCCCGGCCCGGGCGTGCCGGCATAGGTGGTGAAGAAGAAGTCCGCCTGGTCGCGCGTGGGCACCTCGATATAGACGATGTCCGCGACCTTCTCGAACTCGTGCAGCGCCGTCCAGACCGTGTCCTTCTCGAACTGCTGGGTGCCGAGCGAGACGAGCACGGGCGGCAGGCCGGGGCTGGTCGGATCCTCGATCGAGGTGAAGATGTCGCCGGCCTGCGCGAAATAGATGGTGACGACGTTCTTGCCGGTAATGTCCTTGCCCTGCTGGGCGGCGAGGGTGGCGATCAGAGACGGATCGTCGAGCACGACCGTGCCCTGCGCATTGCCGGTGGTCCGCGTCCCCTCATTGCCGTCGGGATTGCGCGCGGTCTCGTTGACGCGGTTGACCTGCGTGCCCCAGTCGATCGCGTAGAGCGGGCTCGAGGCGTCGTAATAGGGGTGGTAGACGCTCGGATCGTTGGGATCGAGTTCCTTCGCATAAAGCTCGTAATCGCCGACGCTCTCGCCGGTCGATCCCCCGATATTCGGGTCGTTGTCGAAGGCGCGGGCGTTCACATAATAAGTGCCGGTCACCGTCGCGGTGAAGGTCAGCACCGCATCGAAGCCCGAATTGACGTTGTTGATGACCGTGCTGGCGCCGCCGTCGGCCGAGGCGAGCAGGGTGCCGTCCGCGGCGTACAGCTCCAGATAGGCGTCCTGCACCGGGATCAGGTTCGGCCCCGGATAATGCGCGAACATGCCGAATTCGTAGAGCTTCCCGGCCTCAAGCGTGACCTGGTAGAAATCCTGGTCGCCGAGCGTGCCGAGCGCGCCGATGGTTGAGGCGGCGCCGACGGTGAGCACCGGATTGCCCGGCGCGAGGCCGATGCCGTCGCCGGCTTCGTCGGGCGTGACGAGGATCAGGTCCGCGGCGAGCGGCGGCTGCGCGGCCGCTTGCGGCGTCGCGGCGCTTTCCGGGCGGAGGTCGAAGCGGGCGAAGGCGCCGGCCCCGCCGGCCGCCTCCTCCAGCCAGGGGGTGAAAGCGGTCTTGCCGTGACGGTTGAGAAGTCCACGCATCGGTTCAGGCTCCCTGTCATTCTGTTCTGGATGACTGGATGACGGCAGGGGCGGCGCGGCTCCGCCGGCTTCTAGCGGGCCATAGCGCGGGCGCGATGTCGCGCGCCCGGCGAACATGCGTTCCCGGCTGGCTGAAGCTCTTGACCCTGACGAAACCCGGCGACGAAGAATGCCGCCGGGGATGCCTAACCGGGCTTAAGCATAAAAGTTCCGCAGCCGTGCCATTCCGGAGCCGATCCGGTGCAATCTTGCTGATTTACATCGGCTAATTCGAGCGCGCGGCGATCGCGGCGCGCTCCCGGCGCGCGATGTCCGCCAGCCGGTGCTCCGGATGGCGCTGGATGAACAGGTCGTAGGCGGCGAGCGTCCCGGCGCGCCGGGCCACCGCCAGTTCCTGGCGAACGGCGACGTCGGGGTGAAGCGGCCGCGGCAATTCCGTCGAGCGGCGGGGGGGCGGCTCCTTCACCGCCATGCCCGCCGCCGCCCCGCTTTCCGTCGGCGCGAGGCCGGCCAGAAAGATGGCGGCAAGGCGGCGGCGCACGGCTTCATCCTCAGAAGTTGAAGTCGCTCGCCGCCAGCGTGTTGATGCCCGTCAGGATGATCTGCATGTCGGCCACGCCATTGCCGTCCGCGTCGGCGAAGACGCTGTTCGTCCCCGCGTCGAAGCGAACCTGCCCGGCGGCGTTGGTGAAGGCGCCGGTGCCGATGAAGGCGAAGTCCTGCTGACCCCCGACCGCCGGATTGGCGTCCAGATTGCTGAAGTCGAGCTTGTCGGTGCCGCGCACGAAATCGAGCACGGTGTCCGCCAGCGCGCCGATCCCGGCATGGGCCGTCGACATCCATTTGAAGATGTCGGCGCCGCCATTGCCGGTCAGGCTGTTGGCGACCTGGTTGGCGATCAGGGTGTCCGCGCCGCCGCCGCCCTTGGCATTCTCGATCGCCGAGAGGGTGCTGCCCTCATAGAGCAACGCGTTGGCGATATTGCCGCGCGCGTAGATCGGGTTGGCGATCGAGCCGTTGAGATTGGCGAGCTGCGCCTCGTTCGTCGTCGTCCATTCGCCCGGGCGCAGGTCGACGGTGACGCCGTTCGCATAATTGGACAGATCGTAGGTGTCGTTGCCGCCGCCGTCCCAGACCGTCATGAAGACGCGGTTGGCGCCGGGCGCGCCCTGGCCGGTGCCGTTGATCGACATTTCCCCGGTCGTCGCGCTCCAGGTGTAGGTGCTGGCGCCCGAATTGAAGTCGTAATTGGCGCCTTCGTAGATTTTCTGCAGCGCCGCGATGTCCAGCATCATCAGCGTCTGCGGATAGCCGAACTGCTCGTTGCGATAGCCGCCCTCGACATTGCCGCCCGGATAGGAGCGGTAGGTCATCACCGAATATTCGAGGCTGTCATGATCGGCGCTGATCGCCTGCGGGAATTCGTGCCCGTGCTTGAGGCCGAGCGCATGGCCGGCCTCGTGCAGGATGCCCATCCAGGCATAATTGCCCTTCACCGGCGCCTCGAAATCGTCGCCGTTGAACCAGGCGCTGCCGCCGACGCTGTCGGGCCCGCCATTGGTCGGGTAATAAGCATAGGCGACGTCGGCCGCCGAGCTCTGGGCGAAGCGCAAATCCGCATGCGCGGCCGCGGTCGGCGAATTATAGTCGCCCGTGCCGGTCAGCTCGGTGAAGGTCAGCTCCGAGACATTGGCGACCATCTGCAGCAGCAGGCGGGTCGCCGCCTGCTGTTGCGGGTTGAACGCCTCGAACACGCTCGGCGCGGTGACCTCCTCGAAGTCGTTCGGATATTGGCTGGCCTGGGTCGGGAAGCCGTAGGTGAGCGCGGTGTCGTTCCAGCGCGCGCCGCTGACCAGCGCGTCGACATCCTCGGCCATGATCTGCTCGGGCGTGACCGGCGCATTGTTGACGCTGACGTGAAGCGAATAGCCGCCCGTCGAGGTCGGTCCCTGCTCGTCCTCGAACGAGGCGACGGAGAAATAATAGGTCCCGCCCGTCGCGACGCGGAGGATGATCTGCGAATCCGTATTGTGCCCGAAGGGCGGGTTGGACCCCGGATCGAAGCTGACCAGATCGTCATTCTCGCCGATCGCCGTGCCGTTCGGCCGGTAGAGGGTCAGGAAGGAATCCAGCCCGCCGGTGGTGTTGTCGATGTCGAGGATGATCTGGTCGCCGGCCTGCAGCGTGATCGAGTAGAAATCGACGTCGCCGAGGGCGGAGATGCTGCCGACGATCGTCGCCGACGGATAATCGTCATTATACAGATTGGGGTTGTTGGCGACGGCGAGCGTGCCCCGGTCGATCGACTGGGCCGCGGTCCGGTCGTCGTTGAAGGCGGCCGTCTCGTTGATGATCGGCGTGCCCGGGGGCGTTTCGTTGACGTCGGTGATGGTGAGCGTGACCGCCTTGGTCGTCGAGACGCCGGAATCGCTGGCCACGACGTTGAACACGTAGCTGGGCTTGGTCTCGAAATCGGCGGGCGTGAGCAGCCGCACCGCGCCGTTGGCGTCGATGGAGAGCAGGCCGGCATCGGCGCCGGTCAGCGAATAGGTGATGCGGTCGCCGTCGGCGTCGGTCGCGGCCGTCTGATAGACGATCGTGCTGGCGACGCTGTTCTCGGCGACGCTCGCCGTGGCGGCCGAGGTGATCGTCGGCGCATTGTTGGCCGGGCCGGCGACGAGGAAGTCGGTCACGGCCAGGCCGAGGCCGGGGGTGAGCACCGCGAACTGGACCGCCGCGCCGGCGCCATTGCCGTCGGCGTCGTAGAGCAGGGCGCCGGTGCCGCTATTGTAGATCAGATAGTCGTCGGCATCGAGCGCGGCGCTGCCGATCACCAGCGTGCCGGTGCGCAGCGTGCCCGTCGCCAGCGCGACGAAGGGCTGGCCGGCGGCGCCGCCGAGCTGGATCTTGTCGCTGCCCGCGGTGAAATCGGCGATCGTGTCGATATTGAGCGCGCCGAGCGTCGTGGTGAAGGCGAAGGTGTCGGCGCCGGCCCGGCCGTAGAGCGTGTCGTTGCCCGTGCCGCCGTTAAGCGTGTCATTGCCTTCCTTGGCGTCGATCAGATCGTTGCCCGCGCCGCCGTCGAGCAAGTTGGCGCCGGCATTGCCGATGATCGTGTTGGCGAGTTCGTTGCCGGTGAGGTTGATCGCCCCCGTGCCGGCATTGTCGCTCGTCGACAGGGTCTCGACCGACAGGCCCGCCGCGAGCGTGTAGCTCAGGCTGGCGAAGATGCGGTCGGCGCCCTCGCCGGCGGTCTCGGCCACAGTGTCCGTGGCGCTGTCGATGAAATAGAGGTCGTCGCCGGCGCCGCCAGCGAGATAGTTGGTCCCCGTGCCGCCGAACAGATTGTCGTTGCCGCCGCCGCCGTAGAGCGTGTCGTCATTGGCGCCGCCATAGAGGGTGTCGTTGCCCTCCTTGCCGTCGAGCACGTCATTGCCGCCCGCGCCGTTCAGCACGTTGTTGCCGGCATTGCCCTGGATGAGGTTGGCGAATTCGTTGCCGGTGAGGTTGATCGCGGTGGTGCCGGCATTGTCCGCGGTGGTCAGCGTCTCGACCGAGGCGCCGGCCGCGAGCGCGAAGCTCACGCCCGCATAGATGCGGTCATTGCCCTCGCCGGCCGTCTCGGCCACCGTGTCGGTGCTGCTGTCCACGACATATTGGTCGTCGCCGATGCCGCCGGCCATGTAGTTGGTGCCGGTCCCGCCGTAGAGCAGGTCGTTGCCGGCGCCGCCATAGATGGTGTCGTCGCCGAGCCCGCCATAGACCGTGTCATTGCCTTCCTTGGCGTCGATCACGTCATTGCCGCCCGCGCCGTTCAGCACATTGATCCCGGCATTGCCGATGATCAGGTTGGCGAATTCGTTGCCGGTGAGATTGATCGCCACCGTGCCCGCATTGTCGGCGGTGGTCAGCGTCTCCACCGAGGCGCCGCCGGACAGCGCATAGCTGATATTGGCATAGATGCGGTCATTGCCCTCGCCGGCGATCTCGAGGATCGCGTCGGTGCCGTCGATGACATATTGGTCGTCGCCGATGCCGCCGGCGATGTAGTTCACGCCGGTGCCGCCA
>DATJUQ010000045.1:0-114067 GCA_035502235.1 Allosphingosinicella sp. | reverse complement strand
AAGCTCGTCATGTCACGCCTGCGCGGTGAGGAGATGCGTGCGCTCGCCTTCGGTGCGGCCGATGTCGTCCGCCGAGAGGTCGTATTCGCGGCTGTAGTTGAAGGTATGGGCGATGCCGACGGCGAGCGCGGCGATGAAGCTCGCCGCTGCGAGCCACCAGATGTACCAGATCATGCCGAACGAAAGCGCAATGCAGAGCGTGCCGAGGATGATCCCGGTCGGCGTATTCTTCGGCATGGCGATCGGCTTGAAGCCTGAGAGCGGGCGGTGATAGCCGCGCTCTTTCATGTCCCACCACGCATCCGTCGTGTAGACGATCGGCGTGAAGGCGAAGTTATAGGCCGGCGGCGGTGAAGACGTGGACCATTCCAGCGTTCGGCCGTTCCACGGATCGCCGGTCGTATCGGCCAGCTCTTCGCGCTTGAGCACGCTGACGCCGATCTGGACCAGGAAGCAGCCGATGCCGGCGGCGATCAAGAGCGCGCCGAACGCCGCAATGATGAACCAGATATGGAGCGAGGGAATGTCGAAGACGCGCAGCCTTCGCGTCACGCCCATCAGGCCGAGCACATAGAGCGGCATGAAGGCGAAGTAGAAGCCGACCACCCAGAACCAGAACGACAGCTTGCCCCAGAACGGATCGAGCTTGAAGCCGAAAGCTTTCGGGAACCAGTAATTGATGCCGGCAAACATGCCGAACAGCACGCCGCCGATGATGACGTTGTGGAAGTGTGCCACCAGGAACAGGCTGTTATGCAACACAAAGTCGGCCGGAGGCACTGCGAGAAGAACGCCCGTCATGCCGCCGATCACGAAGGTCAGCATGAAAGCCACCGTCCACATCATCGGCAGCTCGAAACGAATGCGGCCGCGATACATCGTGAACAGCCAGTTGAACATCTTCGCCCCCGTCGGGATCGAGATGATCATGGTGGTGATGCCGAAGAACGAGTTGACGCTGGCGCCGGAGCCCATGGTGAAGAAGTGGTGCAGCCATACCAGGTAGGAGAGAATGGTGATGACGATGGTCGCATAGACCATCGAGGTATAGCCGAACAGCTTCTTGCCCGAGAAGGTGGCGGTCACCTCGGAGAAGACGCCGAAGGCCGGCAGGATCAGGATATAGACCTCGGGATGGCCCCAGATCCAGATGAGGTTGACGTACATCATCGGATTGCCGCCGAAGTCGTTGGTGAAGAAGTCGGTGCCGAGATAGCGGTCGAGCGCCAACAGCGCCAGGACGGCGGTGAGGACCGGAAAGGCGGCGACGATCAGGATGTTGGTGCAGAGCGCCGTCCAGGTGAAGACCGGCATCTTCATCAGGCCCATCCCCGGGGCGCGCAGCTTCAGGATCGTCACGAGCAGATTGATGCCCGACAATGTCGTGCCGACCCCGGCTATCTGGAGCGACCATATGTAATAGTCGACGCCGACATTCGGGCTGTAGGCGATGCCGGACAACGGTGGATAGGCGAGCCAGCCCGTCTGGGCGAACTCGCCGATGAACAGCGAGATCATGCACAACACGGCCCCGGCGGTGGTCATCCAGAAGCTGAAATTGTTGAGGAAGGGGAAGGAGACGTCGCGCGCGCCGATCTGCAGCGGGACGATATAGTTCATGATCCCGGTGATGAACGGCATCGCCACGAAGAAGATCATGATCACGCCATGGGCGGTGAAGATCTGGTCGTAATGGTGGGCGTTGAGATAGCCTTCGGACCCCCCGAACGCCATCGCCTGCTGGAGCCGCATCATGATCGCGTCGGCGAAGCCGCGCAGAAACATGACGAGGCCGAGGATCATGTACATGATCCCGATCCGCTTGTGGTCAACGGTGGTGAACCACTCCTTCCACAGATAGCCCCAGAGGCGGTATTTTGTGAGCGCCGCGATCATGGCGAGCCCCCCCAGAGCGACCAGAGCGAAGGTCACGATGAGGATCGGCTCGTGCAGGGGGATCGCATCGAGCGAGAGCCGGCCGAGGAGCGGTCCGGCTTCGGGAGCGGGGTGCGGCGACATGACGGTCTCGGTTCGGCTCAATATTGCGGGAGGCGCGGCTCGGCGCGGGCAAGCGACACGTTGGGTGGCGGCGGGCGCAGTTGGGCACGAAGCAGTCCTGCACCGGTCAGGGGCGAGAGGTCTGCGGGCCGACCGTCAGGCCGGACCGCCCTCCCCATCGGGATGGTGCAGGATGCCAGCACATAGCGTTCGGCCGCGTCCCTTATACTGCCGCGGGCGGCATATTTGTCATAGGCGAGCGGACGCACATTCCAGATTCCCGGAAGCCCGAGGCCGCCGCGTGCATCGACCGCCATCATGTCGTGCATGCACATCCGGTTCGGCTCGACGCACATGTTGACGACCGCGTCGAAGAGCCCGGGATCGACCGACGCGAAGTGGCGGGCCGGCTCGCGCTCGCTGGGCCGCTCCAGCGCCAGATAGGTGGTGCGATCGAGGCGCTGCGCCGACCCGCGGGCGCGCCGCACCCAGGCGTCAAACTCGTCCGAGCTGAGGCTGAGCGCCCGGAAGCGCATGCCCGAGAAACCGGCGCCGCTGTAATTGCCGGAGAAGCCCGTGAATTCGCCCGGCTCGTTGAAGACGCCGTGCAGCTTCGTCTCCATGCCGGCCATCGCGTAGATCTGCCCGGCCATTGCGGGCAGGTAGAAGGAGTTCATGACGGATGCGGAGGAGATGCGGAACCGGATCGGCCGATCGACCGGGGCCGCGAACTCGTTGACGGTGGCGATGCCCTGCTCGGGATAGATGAACAGCCATTTCCAGTCGAGCGCGACCACCTGGACCTCGAGCGGCCGGACCTCCGCCGCGACCGGCGCGCCGGGGGCGGTTCGGGCGAGCGGACGATAAGGGTCGAGCAGATGCGTCCCGACCCACGTGAGCGCGCCGAGGCAGATGATGATGAGCAACGGCGCCGCCCAGATGACGAGTTCGAGCCCCGTCGAATGGTCCCAGTCGGGATCGTAGGGCACATCGGCGTTCCTCGCCCGGTAGCGCCAGGCGAAGAAGATCGTCAGCGCCATCACCGGAACGATGATGATCAGCATCAGGACTGTCGAGATGACGATGAGATTGCCCTGCTGGCGCGCGACATCGCCGGCCGGGTCCAGCACGACGAGGCCGCTGCAACCGCCGAGCAGGGGCAACGCCAGGCCGGTCAAGGCGAGGCGCAGGCGGCGGCCAGGATGTGGTCGGGACGCGATCATGCTGCGCGCCTAGGGCGATGGCGGAGCACCGGACATAGGACATTTTGTCCAATCCCCGGCCGCGACCGGAGCGAGCAATGCGGGCCCCGCGCGCGATGCAGAGGCGCGCCGCCAAAACGCAGCCGACCCAAGCCAGATCAGCGAGCCGAAGCAGGATGACCCCAAGCACCATCGCGGAGACGCAAGCCGAGCGGGACGCACGCACGCTGCATGAGGATGGCTACAAGGTCGCGCCCGGCGAGATCGCGATCGGAGTCGTCATCGGCCGGACCTCCGAATTCTTCGACTTCTTCGTCTATGCGATCGCATCTGTGATCGTGTTCCCCAAGCTTGTCTTCCCGTTCGTGGACGCGCTGACCGGGACGATCTATTCGTTCGCGATCTTCGCGCTGGCCTTCGTGGCGAGGCCGGTCGGAACCGTCATCTTCACCGCGGTCGACCGGGCCTACGGCCGGGGCGCCAAACTGACTGCCGCGCTGTTCCTGCTGGGCGGCTCGACGGCGGCCATCGCCTTTCTGCCGGGCTATGAGAGTATCGGCGCCGCGTCTGCCATGCTGCTCGCCCTGTTCCGGATGGGGCAGGGCGTGGCGCTGGGCGGATCCTGGGACGGACTGGCCTCGCTGCTCGCGCTCAATGCGCCGGAAAAGCATCGCGGCTGGTATGCGATGGTCCCGCAGCTCGGCGCCCCTCTCGGCCTGATCGTGGCCAGCCTGCTGTTCGCCTTCCTGGTCTCGACCCTGGGCGCCGAGGACTTCCTGGCCTGGGGCTGGCGCTATCCCTTCTTCGTCGCGTTCGCGATCAACGTCGTGGCGTTGTTCGCACGCCTGCGCATCGTCGTCACGCCGGACTATGCCCGCCTGTTCAACATGACGGAGTTGAGGCCGGCCCCCGTAGCCGATACGATCCGCGCGGAGTGGCGCACGATCGCGATGGGCGCATTCGCCCCGCTGGCGAGCTTCGCGATGTTCCACATGGTCACGGTCTTTCCGCTCTCCTGGGTGTTCCTGTTCACCGACGAAAGCCCGACCCGCTTCCTGGTCATCGAAGCCGCCGCGGCGGCAGTGGGTACCGCGGCGATCGTCGCTTCCGGCCTGCTCGCCGACCGGGTCGGTCGCAGGACATTGCTCGCTTTTTCCGCCGCGGCGATCGCGGCATTCAGCGGCTTCGCGCCCCAGCTCCTCAATGGCGGCGCGGCCGGCGAAATCGCCTTCATGGTGCTCGGCTTCGCCCTGCTCGGCATTTCGTTCGGGCAATCGTCGGGCGCGCTGTCATCAAGCCTGTCCCAACGCCACCGCTACACCGGGTCTGCGCTGACCTCCGATCTCGCCTGGCTGTTCGGCGCCGGCTTCGCCCCGCTTGCGGCGCTGTGGCTCTCGAACACGTTCGGCCTGCTCGCGGCAGGCGGCTATCTGCTGTCGGGGGCGATCGTCACCCTGCTGGCGTTGTGGTTGAACCGCGAGCTCGGTCGCACCATCGAGTGAAGGACGGGTCAGATACCCGCTTGGTCCAGGCGACGGGAGACGACGCTCCAGTCCACTACGCGCCACCATTCTCGCAGATAGTCGCCCCGGCGATTCTGATAGGTCAGATAATAGGCATGTTCCCAAAGATCGTTGCCGAGCAATGGCACGCCTTTGGTCTCCGCGACGTCCATCAGCGGATTGTCCTGGTTTGACGTAGAGGCGACCGCCAGCCGGCCATCGCGCCCAAGGATCAGCCAGGCCCAGCCCGAGCCGAACCGGGAGGTACCCGCGGCGTCGAACGCGGTCTTCATCGCGTCGAGCGAACCGAAGGCCCCGCGTATCGCCGACAGGAGGGCGCCATCGGGCGCACCGCCCCGATCCGGCGCCGTCATACTCTCCCAGAAAAAGCTGTGGTTCCAGTGTCCGCCCGCGTTGTTGCGCACCGCCGCGGGGAGGCTGCCGGCGCGTGCGACCAGCGCGTCCAGCCCCATTCCCCGAAGGGCCGGTGTATCGCCCACGATCCGGTTGAGATTGTCGACATAGGCGCGGTGATGGCGCCCATGATGGATCTCCATCGTGCGCGCGTCGATCACTGGCGCGAGAGCGTCATAGGCATATGGCAGCGGCGGTACGCTAAAGGGCGCCCGCGCCTGAGCGGACTGGGCGCGAAGCATATGAGGGACCAGCATGGAGGCCCCGAGCCCGGTCAACATGGTGCGTCGCGTCAGCAGGTTCGGAAGCATGTTCGCGGTCCAATCCAGTCTGTGAGGGTCCAAATATCGAGATCGCGACGGGTTCCGTCAAATCCGCGACGAGACCCGACAGCCTTTCAGGCGTCTGGAACCCTTTGGGGAAATGCCCGACCATCACCCCTTGCCGCGTTCGGATGACCAGCATCGATAAGGGGCAGTTCACCATGCTGGCTAACCAGCCATGGACGAATGTCCGGCCAAACAGTAGCGATGCAGCCTTGTTCCGACCTCTACCAATTGGCCCGGCACTATCGCGATCTGGCGCACCGGACATCCAATGATCGGACGTCAAGCGCGCTCCGGCGCCTCGCGACCGAGTATGAGGAAAGAGCCCTTGCCGTGACGCTGGGGCGATCCGCCGGCTTCGGCGGTCGAGGCGAGGGGGCCGCCGACGATCCAGCGCGGGGGAGATTCCGGACGATAATGACAATTCACCGGTGACGGACCCACGGAGTCATGAGTAATCTGCTCAAGCCCAGGCCGATACCGGAGGAGTGCATATGATCATGGCGGTGCTTTCCATGCTGGTCGCCCAGTCCGCGCCAGCCACATGCACGGCCATGGACATTGATCTTCCACCGGCCATGTCCGCGTGGCGCGTACCCGAAGCGGCACGCCCGACGATACGCCCGGGCGGGGCGATGACCATCGGCCCGTCTACTCCATTGACGCTGGAGGTGACGCAGGCCGGCACCTATGGCGTTGCGGTCGATCAGGGTGCGTGGATCGATGTTGCGCGCGGAGGCGATGTGCTGCGCTCAACCGCGCATGGCCGCGGCCCGGCCTGCTCGACGATCCGCAAGATTGTGAGCTTCGCGCTTGAACCGGGACGTTACGCGATCACGTTCAGCAGGACGCAAGCGCCCGCGATCCGCGTCATGGTCGTGCGGGAGCCATAGGCACTTTGGCCTTCGCGAACATTGTGCCCCAAATCGTGGACCGCGACCTTTCGGGGATTCCTCACGTTGCGAAGCTTCGGTAGCGGACGACCCCGACGCCTTTCGGGACAGGTCGCGGACGTCGGCCATGCATGGGTTCGCCAGCCTAGAGCATGATCCTCGATCACGCGATCAGCCACCAGCAAAGCGCCATCAGCATCATGCCCCCACCGAAGCCTCCACTTGCGCTCCACCATAGAGATCGACGCTGCCCCTGCGCCGCACGCACCTGCTGGATCCCTGCCCGCAGCTCCCGCGCCAGCTCCGCATTCCCGCGATGCGCGGTCTCCAGCAGCCGGCGATCCTCGGCCCGCGCCGCCACCGCGGCCCGCTCTATCTCCGCCGCCATGCCAGCCGGCGTCAGTCGCAGCGCCGGCGTCTGGGCCAGCCGAACGATCCCGTCCGATGTCGCCTGCAACCGCGTATCGATCGCACGCAGCGTCTGCGAGTAATCCGGTGCATCCCGCCGTTCCGCGGCCAGGCCCTGGACCGCGCGGGTGCACAGGCTCACCTCGCGGCGCAGCTGATCGAACGCGCGGGCGGGGTCCAGCGGATCCTGATCTTCGTCCATCCGCGAAGTCTAGCGCCCGATGCCACGCCCGCGCGAGACGCCGAGATGTTCTGCGAGGTCATGGGATATCGACGCCCCACTCGGGGCGCCGATGCCGAGCTCCCGCGACCTGCTTCTGAGCAGCGACTCGACCTGCGGGTCGCGCTGCAGGCTCTTCGCCATCGCGCCCATCTGGTCGCGGACCTTGTCCGCCCGGTCATAATGCCCGTCGCCCGTCAGCGAGCGCGCGCGGCCGTCCAGCCGCCGCCAGTCCCGCACAAACCGGTCGGCCCGCTTCGCCGGGTCGGTGCGCACCGCGCGCTCGGCCTGCATGGCGCGTAGCGCGGGCGAAGGGTCGCCAGCCTTCGCCTTCTCAAGCAAGTCGGGATCGCGCCGAAGCGCAGTGCGCAGGTCTCGCGCGCCATCGGTTTCGATGCTGTCCAGCGCTTCGCCCGACCTCGCCAGCGCGGTGCGCTGATGCGGCATTGCCTCGCGGCCGGCGCGCTCCGCTTCGTCCACTTCCGCGAAGGCGCGCGCGTAGCGCTGCACCGCGGCGCCGAGATCCGGCGCCGGCACGGCCACGCCCGGCGCCACGCGCAGCTGTAATCCTTCGAACATGCCGCGCGGCCGCTCTGGCAGACGCGCTGACGGCAGTTTCAGGTCGGCGAAGCCTCGGCCACGTGTTCCAGGCGCTAATTCCGGGGTGTGGGCATAATCCGATGCCATATCCTTGGCGCGCTCGCGTGACAGCACTCGAGCAAGCTTGCCCTGGTCCGCGAAATCGTCCCGCCCATAATGCAGATCGACGCTGTCGCGATGCCGGGACAGCGCCACATAGGCTGCGTGCCGGTCCAGCCCCGGCGTCGCCAGCACGTGAACCTTGTCCACGGTCATGCCCTGCGCCTTGTGGATGGTGGCGGCATAGCCATGCTCGACATGGGCATAGTCCTTGAGGTCGTACGCCACGGCGCGCCCATCATCCAGCATCACCGCCATGCGCACCGCGGTGACGCTGTCGACGCGCCCCAACGACCCGTTCTTCACCCCCAAGCTGCGCTCGTTGCGCAGGAACATGATGCGGTCGCCGGCCGCGAACCTGCGCTCGCCCTTGTCGGCGCGAACCGTCACATCCTCGCCAAGCGCGCCGTTCGCTCTCATCCGCTCGCGCGCCAGTTCATTGATCGCGCGGACCTCGTCATTTGTATGGGTGAGGATGATCCGGCTCTCGCTCGGGGCCTCGATCCGTTCCCGATCCCAGCGATCGACCAACGCCTCACGCGCCGCCTCGCGCGTTTCCGCGGCGTTCAGGGCACCGTGCTCGGCATATGCCTGCAGCGCCTCCGCCGTCCGCTCGGTCGCCAGCATGCGCGTGGCATCGCGCTGCCAGTCCTCGCGCTGCCGGCGGACCTGGATCAGCTCATGCGCGCCATGCCGCTCCGCGATCGACCGGAACGCGCCGCCCGCCTCGATCGCCTGCAGCTGCTCGGGGTCACCGACCAATACGACTTTGGCGCCGCGCCGCTCGGCCTCGGAGATCACACGCTCCATCTGCCGCGTGCCGATCATCCCGGCCTCGTCGATCACGAGTACATCATTCGACCCGAGCAGCTCTCGATCCTGCGCCCATTGATGTTCCAGGCTCGCCAATGTGCGCGACGCGATGCCCGAGCCGGCCTCCAGATTCTCGGCGGCGATGCCGGACAGCGCAGCGCTCTGGACGCGGTAACCGGCCTGTTCCCAGGCCTCGCGCGCAACCCCCAGCATCGCGGACTTGCCGGTGCCGGCATAGCCGATGACGACACCCAGCCCCTTCGGCTTCGTCAACTGCTCGAACGCGTCCCTTTGTTCGCCGGACAGGACCATGCCGCGCCGTTCCGCGGCTGCCAGCGCACGCGCCTGATCACGCTCCGAGACGATGTGCCGGCGCCGCGCCTCGAGCCCGGCGGTTGCCCGTTCAAGACGCTGCTCGGTCTCCAGCATCGCGCGCGAGGTGAACCGCTCCTCGCCGCGCCCATCCTTGCCGACATAGACGACCTGATCCGACGCGCGGATCGCCGCCATGATCGCGTCGAACTGCTCCTTCCCTTCGCTGTGGCGGTGCACGAACATGGCCGCGTCGCGTCGCGTGAACGTCGCCTGCGCACTAGTGATCGCATCCAGCGCCAGCTCCGGGTTCGCCAGTAGCTTCTCGCCATTGCGGCGCGCAATGTCGCGATGCTCTTCGATACGCTCCAGCGCGAGGCCACCCTCCGCCATGCGCGATGCGGCCGGGCCGATCTTGTGCTGCGGCTCAAGCTCGATGCCCTGCGCTTCCAGCGACCGGTGATCGATGCGCACATCGATATCGAGCGCCGCCAGTCGATCGTTGACATGGTCGGCCCAGCGCTCGCGCCAATGCTGCAGCAAGGCAGTCCGGTTCCACTCCCGCACCTTCGCTTGGAACCCGTCCGGGCCCAGCTCGCGCATGCTCAGCATCACATGCGCGTGCGGCTTCGGCTCGCCGTCGGCGCCGATATCCCAATGCACGTTTAGGTCGGCGACCATGCCGTGGGCGACGAACTCGCGTTCCACGAAGTCGCGCGCAAGCCGGATACCCTCCGCTTGCTCCAGCTCGCGCGGCAAGGCGAACTCGATCTCGCGCGCAAGCTGCGCGTCTTTGCGCAGCTCCGCGGCCTCGACCGCATTCCAGAGCGCCGCGCGATCGCGATACTGCTCCGGCGCGCCGTCCGGCAGCATCACCTCGGAGTGAATGACACCAGCCTTGTTGGTGAAGTCGTGCGAACGGCCCAGCCGCTCGTCGTGCAGCCGCGATGCCGAGCGATAGGCAGCGGCCGCCAGCGCCGAGGATCCGGCCGCGCGGGAGATGACCTTGGCCGAGAAATGGTAGATCGCCATTGCGATCACCATCAAAGCGCACGTCGGCACGACGTATAAGCGCGCCCTCGACGAATCTCGTTCGTCTCGGGACCGGCGCCGGTCTCATGAAGGCCCAGCCGATTGAGGCGGAGCTCCGGGACCGATAGCCGGTCTATCCACCGCACAGATGGAGGACAGACCATGCGCAAACCCAAAGACTATGATGCCGAGCTACGGGCGCTGGACGAGCGTGCCAGCGAGCTGCGCACACGCAAGCTCGGCCAGCTCGGCGAGCTGGTCATCGCCACCGGCGCCGATGTGCTCGATGCCGAGGTTTTGGCTGGCGCGCTGCTTGCCGCCGCCGAGTCAAAGGACACTGCCGCGAAGGAGGCGTGGCGGCGGCGCGGCGCGGCCTTCTTTCCGCGAGGGGCGCGCCGCACTGCCGGCGGGGCTGGCGGCAATTCGGGAAGCGGCCCGACGCCTCAAGGCGGCACGCTCGCGCTTGGCCTTGAGCCGGGCAAGGCATGACAAGCGGGCCTGGGTCGTGAAGCGGCGCGTGCGAACGCGGCAGCTGATCGAGCTCGGCGGCCTTGTCGTGAAATCCGGTCTGGTCGCGCTGACCGACGACGATCGCCCGGCGATATTGGGGGTGCTGGTCGAGGGTGCAGCAACGCTGCAAGGCGAGTTCAGTGAAGAGGCGTTGATCCTGTGGCGCAGGCGCGGAACACGGGCCTTCGGCCAGTTGGTTGACCAGGCAACCAGTTCACATTAGTTGCCTAGTCAACAAAGGAAGCCTCACAATGTCTCCGGACCCTGTTCCCTCCGAGCTTGGCGCGCATCTGGGCTACTGGCTGCGCATGGTCTCGAACCATGTGTCCCATGGCTTTGCCCGGGGCCTGGGCGCCCACGACGTCACGGTCGCCGAGTGGTGCATGATGCGCACCCTGCATGGCCGCCAGCCCATCTCGCCGAGCCGGATCGCGGATGAGATGGGCATGACTCGCGGCGCGATCAGCAGGCTGGCGGAGCGGCTGATTGGCAAGGGTCTGGCCGTGCGCGCTGCCAGCCGCGGGGACGCGCGCGCGCAGACTCTCACGCTGACGGCGCAAGGGACTGAACTGGTGCCAAGCCTGGCGGCGGTCGCCGACCGCAACGACGAGTCCTGCTTTCGATGCCTGACCGCCAACGAGCGCGACACGCTCGAGCGTATCCTGAAATCGATGGTCGAGCGCGGCGGCATCGCGGCCGTTCCGATCGACTGACCCAAATGCTGAAGATCCAGGAGATGTGCGATGAATGACCGCGAGCGTGACATGGCGCGGCGTTGTCTCAAAGCGGCAGAGGCCGACAGGATGACCTTTCCGCAGATCGTGGGCGCGTTGATGGAGGCAGGGTTCGAGAGCTATGCGGTCGATTTCCGGACCGCGCGCGCGACCTATTACCGGCCCGATGGCGACAGCCTCGACCTTGCCATCCACAGGATCGACACCTCGATCGCGCCACAGCTGGACGCGTCCCTGCTCCAGGCGGCGATCCGCGAGGCGCAGCAGCTGGTCGCCGGCTACACCTACAAGGGCTTTTGCGAGAAGGCTGCCGCGGCCGGCTGCGCCGGCTACCTGGTTTCCTTTTCCGGGCGCCGCGCGCTTTATGTGGGGCGCGACGCGCAGACGCATGTCGAGCATTTCCCCGACTGAGCGACCGAAAGGCAGCGCGGATTCGGGCGTGGCCGCGGCGCCGGCGGGCGCCGCGGCCGACTCGCTCAGCGGCTCCAGATCAGCCGGTGCCCGCCATCCTCGCCTTCGAGCAGCGAAGCGTAGACTGGGCCAGAGAAGCTCGGGTCGTCCAGCTTGACCGAGAGATAGTCGCGGTCCTCGCGCGAGGTCTTCTTCCAGGCCGCGCCGATCTCGACGTGGCCGGCGAAAAGCCGGTAGTCGGGCGCCTTGTCGTTGTCCTTGTCGGCGGGGCGGAACACCGCCTTGGCGTTGAGGGTGAGGGTCCGGATCGTACCGGCGATCTCGCCGCTCGCGTCGCGCTTGAAAGTGCCGATCTGTGCCATTGTTCGTCTCCTTGTACCGAAGCCGCCCGATGCGGTCTCGATGGCGCCATGGAGACGAGGCGGCGGCCGGCCCGCACCGAAGGCCGTAGCGCAGCGGAGGACGGCAAAGCCCGGGCTTCTTGTTCCGCGCGGAGCCGCGAAGCGGTGGGGAAGAAGGTTGGGCGGAGCCGTTGCGGGCTGAAGGCCGGGGCGCGTGCAGCGCGCCCGCACCGACTAGTCAGGCAGCCAATTGAAGAGGACGCAGGGGCCGCGCCTGAGCGTGGGAGACGCCTATTGAATCAGCCACAATTTGCGCGCGCCGCTGGGAATATCACCTGGTCGGGCATCTGGCAGAATGTCTGCTGTGGAGAAATCCGACCGGCGCTGGCAACGACTGAACGGGGTGGAAAGCGGACCTTATCTGGCGCGGCGCCGCCGGAGTTCCTCTGGCGTGCGAATAACGCCTTCGCAGACGGGGAACAGACCTCGGCCTCGATACTCCACGATCCCTCCTCGTCGTGCGCGGTTTTCGACTGTCTCCTCCCAAATGAGGACCGGCCGCCCGGCTAGGGTGCCATGATAGACGCGTGCATCGCTCGAATTGTAGTTTACGATGGTGAGTATTTCAAAGATCGCTGTCCATTCAGGTTCGTTGCTATACTTGACCGTCACGGTCGCGCCTTGGATTTCCGAGTGTAGAGTGAGGCCGTTCATCGGAAAGCTCACGACCTTGTTGTGGAGCACCATAACGTTCGTAGTAGGAACTTCCTGACGCCCAGCATTGAAACATCGCGCTGGAACCATCGTTAGACCCGGATCGGGGCTGACTTCAGCCTGCGCCGAAGCGCCTCCGGTCAAAGCCGGAGGACCATGCTCAGCAGACCCAGAAGCCGTTTGGGCTGCGGTGTCGCCTGTCAATGCCGAGAGCAGCATGCCCGACAGAAATAACGCGGTCATACTAGTGAACCTGCACCGTTCGGATAATGTCCGCAATGGGTCGCGTACGGCCGGTCCGGTTCTGAGAGCGAAAGCTCAATAGCGGACATCTTCGCTGGCCCCGTCAGGACTGTTCGATCAACTCCGCCTCAAGCCGCGCGATCCGCTCCGAACAGACCTCAAGGACGACCCGCCCCAATTCCTCGACCTGCGCGCCGAGCCAGGCGAGCTCTTCCTCGGTGATCCGGTAGTGCTTCGAGTAGCGCGCCTTCACATAGGCGTCCTTGAGCTTGGCGAACCGCGCCCGCTCCTGCCGCGTGTCCGAGGGCCAGACATGCACCAGCCGCCGGTCGATCCGCTCGGCCTGCGTGCGCAGGAAAGCGAGGTTGTGCACGTGCGGCGTGTAGAAGGTGCAGGTCAGCAGGACGCAGTGGTAGAGATATTCGGTGGTCTGATGCAGGTCGAACGCGGCCGGCTTCATGAAGCCCCTGTCCATGGCGATCTTGCCAAGCTCGAAGCGCTGCATCGCGCTCGGAAACCACTCGTCGAAATACTCCTTCGCCATCGCCAGCGCCTGCCTAGGCGTCTTCGGCTTCGGCGTGTGCAACTCGGTGTCGTCGCTCTGGTAGAGCGCGATCCCCTCGGCCTTCACGTCCATGAAGAAGTAACGGCCATGGGCGAG
Organism: Allosphingosinicella sp.; assembly: GCA_035502235.1. Lineage (GTDB taxonomy): Bacteria > Pseudomonadota > Alphaproteobacteria > Sphingomonadales > Sphingomonadaceae > Allosphingosinicella. Next base: position 100,634 of record DATJUQ010000045.1, on the reverse strand, counting down.
CCCATCGTTCACCTCGTGCAGGCTGTGCACGATGAAATTGACCGGCGTCCGCAACGTCTTCGTGATCGAAAGCTCGCGGATCAGCCGCTCCTCGGCCTTCGCCCAATATTCGACGCGGTCGGTCAGCCGATCGTCATTGACGACGATCAGCAGGTCATAGTCCGACTGATAGCCCTTGGCAGTGTGCGGCTCGTCGACCCAGCCCCCACGCGCATAGGAGCCATAGAGGATGATCTTGAGGATGCGGCCCTTCTTCTTCCAGTCCGAATTGGCGATCGCGGTCGCTTCGCCAAACTCCTCGAACAGGATCCGCACCACGCGCTCCAGCTCGCGCTGCTTGGCCGGCGGCAGATGATCGAGATCGGTGCGCATCGATCACTTCCTACCCACGATGGAACCACAATCCCAGCCTCGCCGGGCACGCCCCGGCGAGGCGAAATTTTCCGCCCTCACCTCACCAGAGTTTCCACCACGGCCGGTCCACGCGCCTCGCCAGCTCATACAGCGCCTCGGCGACATGCCGCTCCACCTCCAGGGCGGTCATCCCCAGCCGCGCCGCGACCTCGGCATAATCCAGCCCCTCCACCCGATGCAGCCGAAACACCTCCCGCGTCACCGGTGGCAATATCCCGAATGCAAGCTGCAACACGCGCAACTCCCGATCCCCGGCACCCATGCCAACCTCCTCTCCAAACACCGCACCCGCGCCGGACGGCGGGGTGGGCGACAGGAGCGGCCAGAAGGGCACGCCACAGCGGCGGGACGCACGCGCAGCGCCGCAGCGGAGCGGAGGGCCCGGGCGCAGCCCGGGTTGCGACCCGCCGCGGCGGGCCCAAAGGCAAGCGACGCCCATCCCGACGCCCAAGCGGCGCAGGACACGATCGAGCCGACGGCTCGATCGCCCGTCAGCCGGCCGTCACCCGCATGGGCCGAGACGCCGCAGAGCGACTCGGTGGCGCGCAGCGCCATAGGACGCGGCCGCGCCGCAGGCGCGGGACGGCAGGCCCCAAGCTTTGTACCTCTCCGACGAACCTCAGGCCCCGCCACCGCACCGCGGACCGCGGCCGATTGCGCCAAGCATCCGCCCGGACTTGAGCATGTCGCGCCGCCCCAAAAGGACAGAGACAATGCAGGACAGTCCCACCGTCATGGACAAAACCGACCGCTTCCTGAGGCTTCCCGCCGTGCTCGAACGCACCGGGCTCAGCCGCTCCACGCTCTACCGGCGGATCAGCCAGGGGACCTTCCCGAAGCAGGTCCAGATCAGCCTGCGCTGCGCCGGCTGGCGGGAATCGGCGATCACCGAATGGATGCGCAACCCGTTCTACTACAGTAGGGACGTCGCGACTAAATAGAACCGGGAGCCAGGTAGAGGACCATGAGGGTAAGCCGGTCGGGCGTCGGCACGTGGGGCATCAGTCTTCACCTTCGATAAACTGTCGGTAGAAATTGGTCAGATCTGCATTATCAAATGACGGCTCAGGCTTTGGGTGGACACGCAGCCTCGAGTATTGAGCAATTAGCTCGACCGAAGGCTGCTCTCCGAGCAGTGCTTTGAGCTGTTCCTCATCGGGATATTCCCGATCGACGTGCAGGGTACGACTAAAGCCCGCGGGTCCGAGACGATAGACCGCCGTATGCAAGACGCGGCCACCAAAGCCACGATGTGACTCGCGTCCTCCGAAAACTCCCTTCTCGCCGGCAATGATCCAGATGGCAGACAGCCCCTGGCGATCCAGCGTGCTCAAAAAAGCTTCTCGATCCACTAATGCGGCGTGAAAGCCCGGCTCGACAACCGATGGATCAAAAAAGCGGATGACACCTGCGGCATCCACGAAGGTAGGTCTCAAGCCGTCCAAAAGGCGCAGTTCCATGGCCTCAGCTAGCCAAGGAGCAGGTAACTGTATCCGCACGGTGTCATCGACGGAATAGTCGTAGCCCCCTCGCTCGCAGAGATACTCTGCGACCGTTGGTCGTACTGGAGCTGCGAACTTGTTCCAACGGTCCGGCCGAACCCAATCCTCGGCGTCTCCCAACGTCGGATGCCAAGGAAACTCACCAAGATAGTAATCGCTATCGAGATGGAATTCGGGAAACCCATGCGGATCGGTGATGATCCGCCCTTTCAGGCCCCTCGCAACCTTGGCTTCATCCTTTTTTGCAACAACGATGGTGCTGACTCGAAACCAAGTTTCCCGCTGCATTTCCTTATTTTCACCATCGATCCCGGACTGACGCCAGGAAGCGAAGCTGTGCAATGGCAGCCATCGGCGACCGGTTTTGGGATCGGTTAAATCGACCAGAGATGTGTCGTTGAGAAGATCATTATTGCTGTCGAGCCACGCCAACCGCTCCAAAGGAGTGATCTGACGCAGACGGGGTTCAACAGGCACCCACCAAGAGCGCGGCCACTGCTTCCAACCGTCGTAATGAGTCTTTGTTACCAACAGTGAAGGATCGATATCGCGTAGGCCGATTTCCCGGGCTCCGGTGTAAGGGCGCGGACCGTCGGTGCCATAGCTAGCCCCCATGAACAGCAAGTTGTCAGCCATTCTGGAAATGAGCTCGCCTAGAGCCAACCATTGGTATTTCTTGCCTATGCGTTCTACGCGGTGATCATGACGATCATAGCCCGAGCTTCGCTCAAGCGTCGCGAATCTCTCTGGCGTCCAGCCCAGTTCATGCGCGCGCTTGCATATCCAGCGGCGAGCCCATCCTTGATTGAACCGAGCCGAGTAGTCTTGGTGTCGGTCTGAAAAAAGCACATGGCGGATGTAGTGTTTTGCTGTGACTCGGTATTCTTCCCAAGCGTCACTCGTGACCGTTTCCTGGAATGCCCTCTCTGCACCCTCCAGCGCACTTCGCTCAGGGGTTTCCTTGTAGCTTATCTGTCCGTGCGCGGCCCGAGCTGCTGCAATCACCACCTCAAATGCGGCGAGTTGCTGGGCCGTTGCAGACGGGAGAAAACGGCGAAACCACTCCATCGCCAGATCGGCGCCGCTCGGACACTCGGAAGCTGACAGGAGCACCGGTGCCCATCGATCGACCTTGTGGTCAATGACATAGCGGGCGAAATCACCGTCATTGATGACGGAGCTAACGATCGCGTCGCCATAGAAGGATCCATTATAGTCCTGCTTATAGCCGTCGATCACTGCGTCCGGGACAAATTCAATCGGCCAGGCGCTGCTGTAGGGTGGCCGGATGCGTGCAAGATCCACCGACGACGACAAATGACCGCGCCATTCGGTGTAGGTCACGATTCCCCGGGCATGGTCCCGGAGCAACTCATTGAGCGGTGGCGATCCGCTCGCGAAAACAAGTTCATAGGTCATGGCCGCGAGTTCGGCCAAGCCGTCCGTCGATTTTCCCTGCAATGCCGCTCCGTAAGCCGCGCCGAAGAGCCGCTCCTGAACGTAGAGATCATCCACCTTCTCGAATGCGCGCAACGTGGCAGCAGCAAGCGCGAGTCGATTGGCGAAAATACAGGCCAACGCTTTTGTGGCTCTGTCCCGTACCATGCGATTGGAACTGGACAGGAACCAGCCAAGCACGAGTGCGGTTAACCGGGCACGCTCGTCCTCGATCGAGCCGACGCCGTTTTGCATCGCCCAGCCGATGAGAACGCCTACCGCGTCGGTCTCATCGCCGCGCCCATTCAGATAAACTGACCAGTGCGCATCTCGGTCGGGGGTTGGACTAGCAAGTAGGCGATGGTGCAAATAGTCCGCATTGAATTTGTTCGTGGGCTCGGTGGCAATCGAAACAAGAAGGTCCCCTATCCCGTCTTCGTCATTGAAGTGCTTAGCCAGCTTGAACGTTCGATCAGTAAAGTAGGCCTGTTCGCGCCACAGTAGGCTCTCGGTAAAGGCGCGCTGGACCGTCCAATCATGGGCCGACCGGAGGTCTACAATCTCTACACCCGTGTTCTCCGGCAGCTGGATCGCGATCGCCTCGATCACACCGGAGAATCGATAGTTCTCACTACCGAATGTCAGCTCCCCCAAGCGTGTCCCCACCGCAAAGGACGCCGTCACGTCCGCTTTATCCAGATGCTCTTGGAGCAGGCGCGCGGCGATGGCGTGATCGCTGTAGCGCTCGAATGTGAAGCGAACCATGGAGCTCACCGAGCCATCTTCCTGCCGAACCGGTTCGACCGCTAAGATGCCCTCGCTCTCCAATTGCGCGAGCAAGCTTCTATCGAGGCTGCCATTGGATGAAAGCACCGATTCCAATGCAGATATTACTTCATCCTTCGGAGCATAACTTTCTCCGCGAGCGACAAGAATGTCCGCAAAGCGCCTTAGTGCGGACTCCACCAACTCTTGATTGGGGTCGAGCTTCATGCGCCGTGTGACGGCCCGGGCTACGGCGTGGTTGTAGAAGCCAAAAATAGCACTCACGCCGCGCAGACCACGCGGTAGCTCATTCTTTCCCTCGCGATCCAAGAAGTCGCAACAGGTCTTTAGGAAGAGAGGATTGAGAAACTCCGGGACGAGGTTCGGCGCTCCAGGTCGCACGATCCCCCGTTTCGCGAGGTAAAGGATCGCCGCCTCTCCCCCCCGTCCAAAAAATCCTTGATGCACCACAGTTGAAAGCTGATTTTCCTCAATCGCGTCTGGAACGACGTGGGCGACATAAGTGGTCCGGCAGGACAGCACGACTCCCACCCGCGGGAATGGCTCTGCGGTCTTAAGGAACGCCGCCAGGCGCTCGGGCCAGATGTCCGGGCCGTGCCGCTCGTTGATGGCATCAACGCACACGACGGCCCGCACACCAGAGGCTTGCGCGGCAGCGTCGAGCATTCCCAGAAACTGTTTGGCTTGGAGATCGGGCGAAAGGTCTAGCTGGGCCATAATCTGGGGCCAGGGTTCACCTTCGACCATGGCGCTGCCGAGTATCAACACGGCCGGGCGATGGGCGTGAACTTGGTGCTCGACCACATCGGCCAACAAATGGGACTTACCAGTGCCGGCCGCCCCCTTCAGTAGAACGGCGCGCGCATTGGCAAGTCGCCATTGATCGGAATTGAGCGCAACAGCGATACCATCAAGCATGTCGCCAAACCGAAAGAGGTTATCGCGAGCCCATGCTTGATCAGTTACGCCATGCTCAGCTTTGCCTTCGGGAAGCGAATATACCCATGTTAGAGTGGTGCGGACGGCAGAGTAGCAGTCGCGCACCGCCGTTTTCCATAACTCCAAAGGATACGGTGCTTCAGGGCCGATTGCGTCGCCTTCCAAGGCCTTGTTTAGCGCTTCTATCGCTTGGCTGAGAGCCGTGGTTTCAGTGGCTGCCGAATAGTTGTTAGCTCGCGAGACCGAGCGCAGGGTTGCCACTCCTTTTTCCGCCACGTTCAAAGCCCACTCTTGAACGGTCGCCTCAAGGGAGGGGTCGCGAGCGAAGGCGAGGAAATCCTTACGGATCGGTAATTCGACATTGGTGTCGGGTGTATACCGGGAGCCCAACGACGCTCTGGCTTTTCCGAACTGTTCGGAAAACCACGCAGCGGTCAGCGTTTCTTTCCCGAACCAGTAGAGCAGGCGACCTGTATATTCCGGCCTGTCGATCGCGAGCTTGCCGCCCAACTCGCCTTTCCCCCATAGAGATATGGCAAACGTTCGCCCCTGCTTCTTCGCGGCCTCTTCCCACTTGCCCTTCCACGCTTCCCACTTCTGCCGGGCACTCTGCCCCCTTTTGGGCCGCGAGTCTGACAGGTCGAAGGGTAAGCACACCACAAGCCGGGTCAGTTTCGGATGCTTGCTGAGGGCAGCCTCGACCGATTTCGTTAGCTGGGCACTGAGGCTGGAATCCCAATCAAAAACGTACTTGGCTTGCCAACCAATCTCGTCACCATTGGTCAGTCTAAAAAAGCATTCCAGGCCTGCATCGCCTCCACGTCCCTTCCGTGTGAAAACGGCGCCGACGGGCTGACCCTCTAGAGAAGCGAGTTGAGAACACAGCTCTTCGAAACCCGTGTGACGGCTGCCGTCATGAGGCCGGATGCTGGTGAAGTCGATGTCGGGTGGCTGCACGGCGAAATTTCACGTCATCTGGGCGGAGGATCGATAGGAAGACTAGCCGTTTTCGATATGTTCCGCTAGTGTCGGGATACTAACCACATTGAACCAGGTCGGCCGCCGAGCGAAATATCATGATCAACCTCGCAAAATTGATCGCTGTGTCGCAGCCCGCCGACGACGACGCTAAGTGGCTCTCCGGTGCAGAGGAGGGGATTGATTACCTTATCTCCCAACTCGCGGAGGACGAAACAATCATCTTCGCGGCGCTTCGAGCCACATTGATTCAGGCCGTGCTAGCGCCGCGAGACCAAGTAACACCAGCGGACCAGGGTGATCTCATTGGGACCACCTTTTTCCAGGACCGTACGTGGTCGATCGCTCATGAATCGGGCGGCGGCGAAGCAGATCGCGTCTATCTCGCGGACCCTCTCGACCACCCTGGCTGCAAGTCGCTTCTCGGGGGCGAGGCCTTGGTCTTCCGGCGCTATTTCAATTCCGTGGACAAGGGAAATCCCCGCACCGAAGTCAGCCAGAAGCTAGTGCATTCTTTGGGGCTTTATTGGCTCGAAGAGGTAAGCGCTTACTGCCGCTTGGACGAGCAGGGCGATGTGGAACCCGTACTTTGTGTCGTTCACCTCCAGAAGCACACCGGCCGGGACGGAGACATCGTGGTGACGATCAAGGCGCGCGATCTTGCGCGATACATGGTTGTCACGAACACAGCGCTCGTTTGGAAGTTCGACTTCACCCGGTTCGAACCCGGCCGCTTTGGGACTTGGGGAAGCCATGCCGAGTTCAGGGTCCGCGGGCCTGACCTGTTTTACAACGCCACCTCGCAAGGTGGAGCGAGCTACGCTAATGGCATCGTCGTCAGCCGGACCCGCCTAACCTACCAGGATATCGTTGATGAGTACCGGGAGCGGTGGGACCCCAGTGCGAAGCAATACGCCACCTTCAAAGCCTACGACTGGAAAAATAGGAAGCTGGCGGAAATATCCTGCGCACCGACGGCTCTTGCCAGCTATTTCGAACCGGAATCGCCTCTCCCGTTCCAAATCACTCCGGCGTTTTTCCGGCCGGACGTGCTTCAGCGCTACAAAGCCGACCCTGAGAAATATACTCTTGAGCACCGCTCCGTTAATTCGAGGGCAGGATGGTCGCTAAAGACCTACGATATCAACGAGGCCGGGCAGGTGCACACTTATTTGCACTATCTTGGCGACCTCCCCCATCAGGAGCAGCTTTACTGGCAATCTTTCAACGAGTGGCCAAAGGCCGGAATATCCAAGCGTGCATATCTCACCGACATCCAGGGCGAATGGACCGACATTCCCGACCCGCTTATTGAGCTTATCTCAAAGGTCCGCGAACTAGACGACAAGAAGCCTGATTGGTGGCTGGTACGTGGCGAAGGCCTGCGCAAGGTAGTACATTACCCTGTCACCACCTCGCCGGACGAGTGGGGGAACTCTCTCCTTGCGCTCGACCAGATGCTCGTCGAAGGCTTTGGACCGCAGCCAGTGAGAGCGCGGTTACACGCGTTGTCTCGCGCGTTTGAGAAAGAGTGGGGTAGCTTACGCCTGTTGCAAGAACTTCTGATCGCTCAGGGCTGGGCGCCTTCGGACGCAACGGATGCGATTGAGCCGCTGCGTCGACTGCACATGCTACGTTCCAAAATCAAAGGTCACTCCGGTGATGCGGAAAGGCGAGGCCTAATCGCAGAGGCCCGCGCAGATCATGGAAGCCTCAAGGACCATTTTGTGCAGCTGGCCTTCGACTGTCAGGAAGCGTTTGAAGTAGCATGCGCCGCTATGAACCGGTTGGCGTCCAGCAACTCCTAGCGGCGCGCGGCGGCTCTCCTTTCAATTCCACCGAGAGCAGGCGGTCTAGGTTCGCGGATCCCGGCATGCGACACCGGCTGTTGCTGGAGATAGCAGCGCCGCCAGATTGGTCTCGTTGGGCATCAAACGAGGTGACGAGCTAAATTCGTCCCAAACCCTCCCGTTTCGGCCCACCTGAAGTGTGGGACTTCTGTGTGGGACTACTCGACCGCTCCTGACTAACACGCTGAAAGATAAGCAAATAATTTACTTGAATGGTGGAGCCGAGGTGCCTTGGCGATCACAGCCCCTCGAGCCGCAGACTCAGGACGAAGACACTGTGCGCCCGCGGCACTCACCCGATCCGCTCGGCCCGGTCGAGATAATCGGCCCACCATTCCATCATCCTTCGCCGATGGCTGAGATAGCGTGCGGAATTATAGGCCGCCCGCACGCCCCGAGGGACATGAGCAAGTTGGTTCTCGATCCAGTCCGGCTCGAACAGTCCGCACTCGTTAAGCACCGTGCTGGCCAGCCCCCGAAAGCCATGGACAGTGGCTTTGCCGCGAAGCCCGACCCGATACATGATGTCGAGCATCCGGTTCTCGCTGATCACTCCCGACTTTGACGAGACGACGGGGAAGAGGAACCGCCCGAACTTCATGTTGCCAGCGGCCAGGTAAATGTTCGAGCGACGAATCTCGTCCAGCAACGCCACTGCCTGAGGTGGGAGCGGCACGATATGCTCCGACCGCATCTTCATGCGTTCCGGCGCGATGCGCCAGACCGGTTCCGGCGTATCGAGCCCCTCGAACTCCGACCATTCGGCGAAGCGCGTCTCCTGGGTACGCACCATGGTGAGGATCGTCCAGCGCAAGGCGAGGTGGCTCATCCGGTCGCCCCCGTCCGCGTTCAGCTTGGCAAAGAAGGCGGGCAGATCCTTGCTCGCCACCTTGGGATGGTGCCTGACCGGTTTCGGCGTCGCCATGGCCGGCGCGAGATCGCGGCACGGGTCGCTAAGGCACCGCCCGTCCGGGATGGCGTAGCGGAAGACCTCGCTGCAGTGATTCTTGATGCGGTGCGCCATTTCGATCGATCCGCGCCGCTCGATCGCCCGCAGTGCTTCGAGCATCTGCCTCGGCGTGATGCTCCCGATCGGCTCGTGCCCCACGACCGGAAAGATGTCCGCGACCATCCGCCGCATGATCACACCGGCATATCGCGGTGACCAGCTCAGCAGGCGCGTCTCGTACCATTCGCGCGCAACGGCTTCGAAACTGTCGGGGGGAGGGGCACCCGCGACCCGCGTCCCGGCCTCCCGCCGCGTCTTCGGCTTGGCCGTCGGTTCCATTCCGAGCACGATCTGCGCCTTGATGGCGGCGCGCCAGTCGCGCGCCTCGCGCAAGGTCACGGAAGGATATGATCCGCCGGAAAAGAATCGCTGCTTTCCCCGAACCTGGCAGGCTAGGCCCCAGAATTTCCCGCCGCATGGCTTTACCCAGATGAACAGACCTCCGCCGTCCGAGCGCTTGTAAGGCTTGGAACTGGTTTTCAGGGCTTTGAGCGCGACATCGGTCAGCATTGCGGGAATCTCCTGCGCACCGGTCTTGGAACCGATCTTGGTATTTTCTTGGGACCAGCTTGGTTGGTTCCAAGAATCTGACCAAAATTGGCGTGGGCTGCAAGTCCACCCCCTTGGACGTCATGAGACGCTAAGTGGCTGATTTAACTGCGATGTTATGAGACGCGAGAGGCGTTCTGAGGGGCCCTGGAACCCCTTGGCAAAAAGGTGATGGTCGGGGAGACAGGATTCGAACCTGCGACCCTCTGCTCCCAAAGCAGATGCGCTACCAGGCTGCGCTACTCCCCGTCCTGGTGGGCCCGGCAGGATTCGAACCTGCAACCAAGCCGTTATGAGCGGCCGGCTCTACCGTTGAGCTACAGGCCCCACAATGCGCGCCCATGCCATGCCGGCCGCGGCAATGGCAAGCGCGCCTCAGCCCAGGCCGGCCTGCGAGGCCTCGCCGGCTTCCGCCGGGAGGGTGAGGACGAAGCCGTCGGGGGTGACGTCGAGCGTGCCGCCGACCGCGTCGGCGAGGTTGCGGACGAGGCGGAGCGCGAAGCCGAGGCCGAGTGCCGGCGCGCCGGGCCAGTCGCCATCCGGGCTGTAGCCGGGATCGAGCAGGTCGCGCTCGCCGAGGCCGGCGATCGCTTGGGGGCGGCCGATGGCGAGGCGCAATGTTGGGCGGCCGGCCTCGGTGGCGCGGCCGAGCGCGAGGCCGATCGTCTCCCCTTCGCCGGCCAGGCCGATCGTGGCGGCGAGCAGCCGGCCGAACATTCGTTCGGCGGCGCCGGGCTCGACGCGGGCGCGCGGCAGGCCCTCCTCGATCCGCATCAGGATCGCCGCGCCGCGCTGGGCGGCCACCCGCTCGTAGCTGTCGTGCAGGCGGACCAGCAGGGCGACCGCATCGGCGGCGCCTTCGTCCAGCTCGAGCCGGCGGGATTCGAGACGGGCGGCGGTGTCGAGATCGTCGACCGCGCCGAGCAGGCCGCGCGCCTGCTCCATGATCGTCGCCGCCCGGCCGCGATAGGGAAGAGCCGCCGGCCCCATATATTGCCCCTCGATCATCTCCGCGAAGCCGAGGATGGCGTTGAGCGGCGTACGCAGTTCGTGGATCAGCTGGCGCAGCGAGTCGGCCGGGAACTGGGTGCCGAACACGCCAGGCGGCGCGTCATTGACGGCGGTTCGGGCGATCTCGTCGGGACGCGGCCGCCGGGCGGTGCCGCGATAGCCCTGGAAGGTGCCGCTGGCGCTGTCGAAATAAGGGATTCCGGAGATGCGCCAGTCGCCGGAGGCGGGCCCCTCCCCCGCCACGGTGAAGCGGGCGTCGCGGAACGGGCTGCGCTTCTCGAAGCCGCCGGCGGCCTGGCCGTCGACGCCGTGCTGGCCAGGGCCGGCGATCCAGGCGATGCTCTGCCCGACCAGGGGCCCGCGCGGCGCGCCCTCGACCCAGAGCAGGACGCCGTCCGTGCCGGTCTCCCAGCGGAAGCCCTGCGCGCCCTCGTCGGCCGGCGGGCGCGGCGCCGAGGGGGCGGCCTCGCGGCGCTGGCGATAGGCTTCGATCCGGTCGACCAGCTCGCGAATCTGGGATTCGCCGCCCGCGGGCCCGGGCGCCGACGGGGCCGCGACCTCGGTCACGGCCCCTTCGATCCGGAAGTCGCTCGGGCCGAAGGCGGCCAAAGCGGCCTTCACCTCGGGCGCGAGATCCTCGCGGTTGCGCAGCAGCGAGCGCGCGGCGGGGCCGAGCCGCGGCAGCAAGGCGAGCCAGATATCGGTCCCGAACCTCACATTCCCGAGTAGGGGCGCGGCGACCGAGGGCGTATCCTCGGCGAAGAAAGCGACCAGTGCGGGATCGACGGCGCGCCCGGCGAGCGATTGCGCGGACTGGCGGCGGACCTGGGGATCGACCGCGCGCCGGGCCTCGCGGAGCCAGGCATAAGCGGTCGCCTCCCCCTCGATCGTGCCGGCCGCCTCCGGGCGGCGCTGGGCGAGCAGGTCGACGAGCTGGCGCCAGCGCGCGGCCTGCCGGTCAGGCCGGTCCGCGGCCTGGGCGAAGACGGTCGCGATCATGTCGTCGAAACGCATGCGCACGGCCTAACCCGCTGGCAGGCCGTGCGGAAGCGCCTTCTTTCGCACGCCTCAAATCGGGACGCGCGGGCCCGGCTTCGTCAGGCCGCCGGGCGGGTGGAGAGCCAGAGCAGCCAGAGCTGGGCAAGCTCGGCGCGCGGGCCGGTGACGGCGCGGAACGCCGCCTCGGCCTGCGGCCGCTGCCCCGCCATGGCGAGCGCGGCGCCGAGCCGGATATTGCCGACACCCGCATCGGTGCCTTTCTGCATCGCCGCGCGATAGAGTTCCGCGGCCTCGGCATATTGGCCATAGCCGTAATAAGCGTCGCCCATGCCGAGCGCGGCGGCCGCGTCGTTGCCGGCCAGAGCGGTCCGGCGGCTGTCGGCGAGCGAGCCGCGATCATCCGTCGCGCGGCGCGTCGCCAGCTCGAGCCGCTCCCGGGCATAAGCGGCATTCTGGGTGATCAGGTTGCGCCGCAGGCCGTCCTGCAGCACCGCCTGCACCTCGCCGAAGGCGCGCACCTCGTTGGCGGCCTGGGACAGCTCGATGAAGTCGCGCTCGCTGTTCATCGCCCCGGCGGCGCGCATCAGGCGATAAATGTCGAGCTTCATCGCGCTGTCGGCATTGCCCGTCTCCGCATAGATGGCGAGCGCGTCGTGCCAGTAAGCCGGGGTCGGCGACACGGCGAGCAGCTCGCGCATGTAGCGCATCGTGTCCGGAAGACGGGCGCGCACGGCGATGCCGGCGATATTCTGACGCCATTCGGGCGGGATCGGCTGGCCGGCCCGCTGCTGGGCCTCGATCGCCTGCTGGTAGAGGGCGATCGCGCCAGCGGGATTGCTCGTCGCCATGGCGCGGGCCTGGCGAATGAAGAGCGTGGGATCGTTCGGATTGAGCCGCTGGAGCTCGGCGATGGCCCGCTGGGCCTTGGCGGTGTCGCCGGCCGCGGTCGCGAAATCGAGCTGGTTCTCATAGAGCGCGCGCATCTCGCTCGGCTGCGCGCCGCCCGAGGCGATCATTTCGTCGATCCCCTGCGACTGCAGCGCGCGATTCTGCGTGCCGACGCCGATCTGCAGGCGGATCTGGCCGATCAGATATTTGGCATCATTGCCGCGCGCGGCGGGCGCGGCGGTGGCGAGCGCCGTGGTCGCGGTCGCCCAGTCGCCGGCGGTGAGCGCGGTGATCACCGGCGCGAACGCGGTCCGCTCGGCGCGGCTCAGATTATATTCGCGCTGCGGCTGGGCCGGCGCGGCGGGTGCGGCCGGAGTGCCCGGAGCGGCGGCCGGCGGCTGAGCGGCCTGGCCCTGCGCCAACGCGGGCGCGGCCGCACCGAACATCAGGGTGGCGGCGAGAGCGGCCTTGGTGAAGGTCATCGAAGCATCTCCTGTACGGACGAAGGGGGATCGAAACATCAGGCCGGGCGGCGGGCCAGCCAGGTCAACCAGAAACCGGCGAGATCGGCGCGGGATCCGGTGACCAACCGCAACGCCGCCTCAGCCTCGGGCCGGCGGCCGGCGAGGCCGAGCGCGGCGCCGAGGCGAAGATTGACGAGATTGGGATCCTCGCCGCCCTTCTGCAGGGCGAGGGCATAGAGGGTCGCCGCATCGGCATATTGGCCAAAAGCGTAGAAATTGTCGGCCGCCGCGCGCGCCTGGGCGCCGGTGCCCGCCTGGGCGCGGGCCCTGAGACCCGCCAGCGCGGCGCGGTCCGCGGTCACCGCGCGGGGCGCGATCCGGGTGGCGAGCGCCGGCGCGATGCGCGCGGTCTCGACCATGTTGCGCTGCACGCCCTCGTCGATCACCGCGCGCGCCTCGCCGATCAGGCGGGCGTCGGCGAGGGCGCCGGCGAATTCCATATAGTCCCGTTCCCCGGCGAGCACGCCGGCGGCGCGCATCAGGCGGCGGACATCGAGCTCGATCGCCGGATCGCCGGCGACGTCGCGATAGGCGCCCAGCGCATCCCGCCAATTGGACGGAGTGGGATAAGCGGCGACGAGGCCGCGGCCGAACGCCAGGGCGGCGGGCGCGAAGGTCGCGTTGCTGGTCGGCGGACGGGTTCCGTCATAGGCGACCGCAAGGCCGCGCAGATACCAGCTTTCCGGGGCCGTCCGGCCGGCGCCCTGCTCTGCCGCGACCGCCCGCTGAAACAGGCTGACCGCATTGGTGCGGATGGTGATCGCGGCGGGACCGCGGGCGAAGGACAATTGGCTGGCGGTGAACTGGCCGTAATCGGCGAGCACCGGGCCGTTGGTCGGCTGCAATTCGACCAGACGGGCGATCAGCCGGTCGGTCTTCGAGGCGTCGCGGCCGGTGAGCGAGCGGCCGGCCAGATAGGCGACCAGGCCCGGCGCCTCCTCGGGCGTGGCGAGGCCGCTCTCGATCATCGCCTCGGCGCCCTGGGTCTGCATCGCATTGTCGTTGCGCTGCCGGCCGATCAGGAACTGGTAATGGGCGACCGCATAGCGGGCCGACATGCCCTGCGCCCGCCCGCGCGCCGTCGCCAGCGCGGCATCCTGCGCCGCCCGGTCCGCGCCGTTCGCGGCGGCCTGCAAGGCGGCGATGGCGTCGCGCTCCTCGCGGCTGAGATTGAGCGAGCGCGGCGTCAGCGGCGCCTGGGGCTGCGCCTGCGCGACGGCGGCGGAAAACGCCCCCGTGGCGAGCAGCGCGGCTGTGAGGGCCGTCAGAGCTTTCATCGGGAAGCCTCCTGTCGCAAATGCCGAGCCTGGCGAATCCAGCCCTGCCCCGGCAATCGGGCCGTGGCTTCTAACGTGTCTCAGTGCCGCTTTCTAGGCCCGGCCCAATGAACCGTCGTTGAACTGCGGGGTACCGTGAATATATCTGATAACAGGCGCTTTTCCGCGCTTTTCTCTCCGAGTTCCCTCGCGCGCGCGCGTACGCGTGGGCGCGCGGGGGTGGTCAGGGGCCTTCGCATCGTCTAGGGTCCCGCTTCGCCAGCGCGTTGCGCGCTCCTCACACCGACAACAACCAGGAAAATCCATTGGCCAGCGTACCGCCGACCATCGAGTCCAGCGACATCTCCCCCATTTCCATCGTCGAGGAGATGAAGACCTCCTATCTCGACTACGCCATGTCGGTGATCGTCGCCCGCGCTTTGCCGGACGTGCGCGACGGGCTGAAGCCGGTACACCGGCGCATCCTCTATTCGGCGCTGGAAGGCGGCATGGTCCCCGGCCGGGCCTATCGCAAATCGGCCAAGATCGTCGGCGACGTGATGGGCAATTACCATCCGCATGGCGACAGCGCGATCTACGACGCGCTCGCGCGCATGACCCAGGACTGGTCGATGCGCGTGCCGCTGATCGACGGCCAAGGCAATTTCGGCTCGATGGACCCGGATCCGCCGGCGTCGATGCGCTACACCGAGGCACGGCTCGCCAAGGTGGCGATGACCCTGCTCGACGATCTCGACAAGGACACGGTCGACTTCACGCCCAACTATGACGCGTCGCGCGAGGAGCCGCAGGTTCTGCCCGCACGCTTCCCAAATCTGCTGGTCAACGGCGCCGGCGGCATCGCGGTCGGCATGGCGACCAACATCCCGCCGCACAATCTCGGCGAGGTGATCAGCGCCTGCAAGGCCTATATGGACGATCCCGCGATCAGCGCCGAGGATCTGATGGCGCATATCCCCGCGCCGGACTTCCCGACCCGGCCGCTGATCCTCGGAACGGCGGGCGCGCGCAGCGCCTACCTCACCGGACGCGGCTCGATCATCATGCGCTGCCGCCACGAGATCGAAGAAGGCCGGGGCGACCGCCGTTCGATCGTGCTCACCTCCATCCCCTACCAGGTCGGCAAGAACAACCTGGTCGAGAAGATCGCCGAGGCGGCGAAGGACAAGCGCGTCGAGGGCATTTCCGACATTCGCGACGAATCCAACCGCGAGGGCGTGCGCGTCGTCATCGACCTGAAGCGCGACGCGACGCCGGACGTGGTGTTGAACCAGCTCTGGCGGCACACCCCCGCCCAGTCGAGCTTCCCGGCCAACATGCTCGCCATCCGCGGCGGCCGGCCCGAGACGCTGACCCTGCGCGACTTCATCGAGGCCTTCGTCCGCTTCCGCGAGGAGGTGATCACCCGGCGCGCCAAGTTCGAGCTGGCCAAGGCCCGCGACCGCGCCCATCTCCTGCTCGGCCTGGTCATCGCGGTCACCAATCTCGACGAGGTCGTGCGGATCATCCGCGGCTCCGCCTCTCCGGCCGAGGCCCGCGCCGCCCTGCTCGCCTGCGCCTGGCCGATCGCCGAGATCGCCGCCTATATCCGCCTCGTCGAGGCGGTCGAGACCGAGATCAGCGGCGACACCTATCACCTTTCCGAGGCGCAGGTCCGCGCGATCCTCGATCTGCGCCTGCACCGGCTGACCGCTCTGGGCCGCGACGAGATCGGCGGCGAGCTCCGCCAGCTCGCCGCCTCGATCGCCGAGCTGCTCGAAATATTGGGCGACCGGGTGAAGCTCTACGCCGTGATGCGCGAGGAGTTCGACGAGATCGCTTCCCTCTACGCGACGCCGCGGATCACCGAGATCGCGCCGTCCTGGGACGGGGTCGACGACGAGGACCTGATCGAGCGCGAGGAGATGGTCGTCACCGTCACCCTCGGCGGCTATATCAAGCGCACCCCGCTCGAAGCCTTCCGCACCCAGGCGCGCGGCGGCAAGGGCCGCGCCGGCATGGCGACGAAGGAGGAGGATGCGGTCACCGAATTGTTCGTGACCTCGACCCACAATCCGGTCCTGTTCTTCTCCACCGCGGGCAAGGTCTATCGGATGAAGGTCTGGCGCCTGCCCGAGGGCGCGCCGCAGGCCCGCGGCCGGCCGATGGTCAACCTGCTGCCGCTCGGCCCGGGCGAGACCATTTCGACCGTGCTGCCCCTGCCCGAGGACGAGGCTGAATGGGGCAAGCTCCACGTCATGTTCGCGACCGCCAAGGGCACGGTCCGGCGCAACTCGATGGATGCGTTCACCAACGTGCCGTCCAACGGCAAGATCGCGATGCGCTTCGACGAGGGCTCGGAGGACCGGCTGATCGGCGTCTCCCTGCTCACCGAGGAGGACGACGTGCTGCTCGCGACGCGCAACGGCAAGGCGATCCGCTTCGCCGCCACCGATGTGCGCGAATTCCAGAGCCGCACCGCCGCCGGCGTGCGCGGCGCCCGGATGATCGGCGATGACGAGGTGATCTCGCTCTCCATTCTCAAGGGCTTCAGCGCCACCACCGAGGAGCGCGACGCCTATCTCAAGGCCGCGCCCTGGAAGGAAGGCGAGCGCGAGACCACGCTCGGCGCCGAGCGCATGGCGGAATTCGAGGCGGCGGAGGAGTTCATCCTCACCGTCTGCGCCAACGGCTATGGCAAGCGCTCCTCCGCTTATGAATATCGCCGGACCAATCGCGGCGGCCAGGGAATCACCAATATCGACAATCTCGGCCGCAACGGCCCGGTCGTCGCCTCCTTCCCGGCCCATAATGGCGAGCAGCTGATGCTCGTCACCGATCAGGCCAAATTGATCCGGATGAGCGTCGGCGACACCCGCGTGATCGGCCGCAACAGCGCCGGCGTGCGCCTCTTCAACGTGGCGAAGGACGAGCATGTCGTCTCCGCGGCGCGGATCGAGGAGAGCGAGGAGGAAGGCGAGACCGTGCCAGAGACCGTCGCGGAGGCGATCGAAGGCCAGGCTGGGGAAAGCCAGGATGGATCCGGCGCCGACGGCGAATAAGCGGCACCGGCTGGTCGACGGCCCCAGGCTGCTCGTCGGCATCGTCGTCGCAGCGCTCGCCGCGGGGCCGGTCTTCTTCATCGCGGGGACGCTGGTCTCGCCATTCGTCGCCTCGCCCGGCGGCGAGGTGTTCCGCTGGGCGGAAGCCGAGGCGCTGCCGCTGATCCTGCTCTATGCGATCCGCTACGCCTTCCTGCCGGCGGTGCTGCCGGTGACCCTGGGCGCGGCGGCGATGGTGGTGCTCGGGGCGATGTTCAGGGGCGCGCGGTCGTGGTTCGCCTGGATGCTGGCCGGCGCGATGCTGGCCGGAATCGTCTGCCTGCTCTTTCCCGATCTGCTCGCCTTCCGGCTGCTCGCGGTCGCCTTGTTCATCACGGGGATCGCCTGCGCGACGATCTGCCGCGCCTTCGTCCGCTGGCCGCGGGACGCCGACGCGGCAGATTGAACCGGTCAGCCCTGCGGTGGCGGGGGCGGCGGGGTCTGCGTGTTGTTCGAGGTGGTGTTGCTCTCGGTCGTATTCTCCTCCGCGGGGGGCGGCGGAGGCGGCGGCGGGGTCTGCTCCGCCGTATTGGTGGTGTTGCCCGCCGGCGGGTGCTGACCATGTTGTCCCGAGGACTGGGCCGCGATCGCGGCGGTCCCGATCAGAGCGACGGCGGCAATGGACGTCAACGCAGGAATACGCATCCTATTCTCCCTAGAAGAGTTGGAACAGGATCAACGGCTCGCGCGGGCATGGGTTCGCGCGAAACGGGGCGTTTCGCGCCGGCCGTGCCTTAATCGGGATCAGGCGTAGAGGTCGATCACCTCGGCGCGCGGGAGCACCGCCTCGTGGAGCGGCGTGCGATGGCAGCCGGCCGGATCGCGTTCGAAGCAGAGCAAAGCCGAGGGCTTTTCCCCGGCCAGTTCGATCAGCCGCGCGGCCTCCAGGCCGGCTTCGGGCGTCTCCAGCTGCCCGGCGAAAATCCGTTTCATCTCGTCCATCCTGCCCTTGCGCGCGGCCTCGCGACCGGCGGGCGGCGTGCCCAGCGCCTTCAGGTGGACATAGTCGATGCCCGCCTCCTTGAGGCCGGCGGCGAGGACGTTCTTGGAGAAGCCCGGCTTGCGGGAGAGCGGCACGGCGCGCACGTCGATCACCCGCTCCACGCCCGCCGCCCGCAGCGCCGCGATCAGCTCCGGCTGGGTCGCGCCCTCATAGCCGATGGTGAAGAGGCGAAGCGGCGCGCTCACCGGACGTCCGTATAGCTCTTCGTGGCCGGCTTGCCGCGGAACACGATGGAGAAGAAGTTCACGAAATAGAGGCCGGCCATCTTCAGGAAGCCCTGTTTCTTCATCCGCCGTCCCGAGGTCGGCATCACGAAGCGGGGATGGAAGAGCACCTTGCCATATTTCTTCGCGCGCTTGGCGATGTCCGCATCTTCGCCGTAGAATTCGATCTTCGGATCGAAGCCGCCCATCTTCTCCAGCACGTCGCGGCGAATGGCGAAATTGCCGCCGACCAGCATGTAGCCGATAATCCCGTAGAGCGGCCGGGCCGCGACGAACCAGCCCGAGGCGACCTTGTTCCGGAAGCCGCTGAGATCGTAGAAGCTGTAGGGCCCGGAGAGGGAGGCGAGCTGCGGGTTCTTGCCGAACTGCTCCCAGATCTGCTCGATCCAGCCGGCCGGCGGATGGGTGTCGGCATCGACATAAGCGAGGATGTCGCCCGTCGCGCTCAGGAAACCGCGCTGCCGGGCCCGGGTGATCCCCTTCTCCGGCTCGAACACATAGGTGACGGCCGGATAGCGCTCGACCACCGCCCGGGTGCCGTCCGTGCTGTTATTGTCGACGACGATGACTTCCAGCGCCTTGCCCGCGATGTTCGCCATCACCGCGTCGAGGCAGGCCGGCAGATAGGCCTCCTCGTTATAGGCGGGGATGATGAGGCTGATCGTCGGCCTGTCGGGCATGGTCTCGGCGGTCATGGCTGGCTGCTTGCCGTAATATCCGTTTTCTGGCCAGAGCGGAAAGCCCGGCGCGCGGGACAGGGCGGCACGCCTATTCGGCTGCGTGGCACACCGCTTCGAGGTTGATTCCGTCCGGATCGAACACGAAGGCCGCATAGTAATTCGGACCATATTGAGGGCGCAGGCCGGGCCCGCCATTGTCCCTGCCGCCGGCCGCGAGCGCCGCCGCGTGGAAGGCATCGACCTCCGCCCGGCGCTTCACCCGCAAGGCGATATGGGTGCCCTCCCCCACCTGCTCGTTGTCGCCGACCCAGAAGAACGGGTCGCCCGGCGTGCCGAAGCCGTGGGCAGTGCCGCCACTGCCATTCTCCTCGGCCGGGACGGTCATCACCAGGGTGAGGCCGAGCGGCGCCAGCGCCTGCTCGTAAAAGGCGCGCGAGCGCTCCGCGTCCGCGACGGCGAAGCCGACATGGTCGAGCATGGTCAATTCCCTTCCAGCATCCGGTTGATCGTGCGTTCGACCAGCCCCGCCATCTCGCTTTCGGGAATCCTGGCGATCTGGGCCAGCGACATGCCCTGGCGGCGAAGCTGCTCGACCACCCACCAACCGGCCGCATAGGCCTCGCGTTCCGAACCGGTCGTCCCCTGGCCAACCGTGAACCGGAACACGGTCTCGCCGTCCTTGCTCGCCAGCACCGGGACGAGGCCGCGCAGCACCGCCGCCCGGCGCGCGCTGACCGAGTCCCACCAGCCCGGCCGATGCTCGATATATTGCGCCATCGTCCGCCCCGGCGTGAGCTCGCGGGCGACATGTACCGCCAGCCCTTCCTGCACTATGGTCTCGGCGATGCTCCGCTCCCAGCCGCCGCTCAGCCCGGCGAGGCGCATGTGCACGGCATGGGTGAATTCATGCGCCATGATCAGCCGGCGCAGTTCCGGTGCCATCTCGACCGGAAAGGCGATGGCGCCACCCGCGCTGAACGCATTGTCGTCGAACGCTCCGACATAAGCAGTGAGCCGGATCGTCACCTCGCCGTCCGCCTCGAGCAGGCGCGTCACCGCCCGCAAGGTCTCGATCGGCTCGGTGCCGAACAGGGCCGCGCCGCGCCGGATCATCGGCAGCGCCGCCGCGTAACGCGGCCAGCCCTGTTCGAGCAGTTGCCGCGCCATCGCCTCGCCGCGCGGCCCCGGCGGGACGGCGGCGAAGCCGTAATGCTCGGTCCAGAGCGCGAAACGGGCGGTCGCGTCGGGTGCATTGCGGGCCGCTTCGTAGAAGGCGAGAAAGCGCGGTGTGATATCGAGGATCTCGACCTTGAGCCGGCTGTCGGTCTGCTCGCTGCGGACCGGCGGCAACTTTTCGGCCAGCAGCGGCTGCGCCGCTCCAAGCAGCAGGCCGCCGATCAGGATCAAAGCTGCGCGCATGGCTTCCTCCCCTCGGCGAAGCAGACTATCGCAGCCGCCCATGACTTACCACGTGCATATCGTCGGCGGCGGCCTCGCCGGTTCGGAAGCCGCCTGGCAGCTGGCCGAGGCCGGGCTCAAGGTGCGGCTCAGCGAGATGCGCGGCGGCGGCGAGATGACGCCCGCCCATCAGACGGACGGGCTGGCGGAGCTGGTCTGCTCGAACAGTTTCCGCTCGGACGACGCGGCGAGCAATGCCGTGGGCCTGCTCCATGCGGAGATGCGCAGCCTCGGCTCGCTGATCATGGCGGCGGCGGACGCGCATAAGGTGCCGGCCGGGTCGGCGCTGGCGGTGGATCGGGACGGCTTCTCCGCGGCGGTGACGGAAAGGCTGGCGGCGCATCCCAATATCGAAATCGTGCGCGAGCGGGTGGATGCCCTGCCGGCGGCGGGGCTCACTATCATCGCCACAGGTCCGCTGACCGCGGCGGGGCTGGCCGAGGCGATCGGCGGCGCGACGGGCGCGGATGCCCTCGCTTTCTTCGACGCGATTGCGCCGATCGTCCATCGCGACTCGATCGACATGGACGTCTGCTGGATGGCCAGCCGCTGGGACAAGGGCGACACCAAGGATTACATCAACTGCCCGATGACGAAGGCGCAGTATCTCGCCTTCCACCAGGGCCTGCTCGACGGCGAGAAAGGCGAATTCCGGGAGTGGGAGAAGGACACGCCCTATTTCGAAGGCTGCATGCCGATCGAGGTGATGGCCGAGCGCGGCGTGGACACGCTCCGCTTCGGGCCGATGAAGCCGGTCGGGCTCGACGATCCGAAGACCGGGCGCTGGCCCTGGGCGGTGGTGCAGCTCCGGCAGGACAATGCGCTGGGCACATTGTGGAACATGGTCGGCTTCCAGACCAAGCTGAAACATGCCGAGCAGGTGCGGCTGTTCCGCACGATCCCGGGGCTGGAGAAAGCCGAGTTCGCGCGGCTCGGCGGTCTGCACCGCAACACCTTCATCAATTCGCCGCAATTGCTCGACTTGACGCTGCGGCTGCGCAAGGCGCCGCATATCCGCTTCGCCGGCCAGATCACCGGCTGCGAGGGCTATGTGGAATCCGCGGCCATCGGCCTGCTCGCCGGCCGCTTCGCCGCCGCCGAGGTCCGCGGCGAGACGACGACCCCGCCCCCGCCGACCACGGCGCTCGGCGCCCTGCTCGGCCATATCACCGGCGGCGCGGAAGCGGACAGCTACCAGCCGATGAACGTCAATTTCGGCCTGTTCCCCCCGCTGGAGCTGGCCGGCCGCACCAAGAAAGCCGACCGCAAGAAGCTCTATACGGATCGGGCGAAAGCGGATCTCCAGGCGTGGCTGACGGAGTGACCTCCCCAATCGGTGATTGGGGAGGGGGACCGCCTGAAAGGCGGTGGAGGGGTAGCTAGGCTCGCGCCATGGCGAGGATCGCGGAAATTGCCGGTTCGACATCCTTTAGAACGTCAGCCGCCCGCAGGCGCAGCACGCGAAGGCCGCTTTCCCGAAGGTAAAGATCACGTCGCTCATCCAGCGCAGGCCGATCGCCCATATCATGGCTGTCACCATCGACCTCCACGACCAGATGCGCCGACGAACAGTAAAAGTCGGCGATAAACGGTCCAAAGGGGTGCTGGCGGCGGAACTTGAGGCCATAGGGCCTCTGGCGAAGCTGCTGCCAGAGCAGGCTTTCGGGAAGTGTCGGCGAGCGGCGAAGTTCACGTGCCTTCATGACGACCTTGTTCCTGTCGGCCTTTGACATGGGCGATTCCCCTCAACCCCTCCACCGCACTTTGTGCGGTCCCCCTCCCCATCGGCGCGATGGGGAGGCCACTAGCGTGCCGCTGTCCTCGCGCCGCCACTCGAGGCCCGGCGCTCATTGCAGTCGCACCGGGCATTTCTCGCGCTCGCGGTCTGGCGCTGGCGGGGCGCGGTGGTGGCGAATTCCGCGCGGTTGAGGGCCCGGTCGCGATTCGAGTCAGCCTCGGCGAATTTGCGCAGCGTGGCCGCCGCCCATTCCTCGAAGGAGAGCTGGCCGTCATTATTGGCGTCGAGCCGCTGATAATTGCGGCGGCGCTGCCAGGTCATCTCCTCGACGGTGACCCGGCCGTCATTGTCGCGGTCGGCCCGGTCGAAGCGGCGCTGCTCCCGCGTCCGCGCATCGGCGGCGGGCGGCTGGCCCGGGGTGACGGGGACATCCGCGGCCGCGGAGGCCGTCTGCGCCGGCGCGGCTGGCACCGGGCTTTCCGCGCGGCTGGCCACGCCTTTCCAGATGAAGAAGCCCGCAAGCAGAAGCAAAGTCGCCGAGCCGGCGCCGGTCAGGAAACGCAGCATATTGCCCTCCCCTTTTCGTGGGAAGACTAACCGGATTCATCGGAAATGTAAAATGGAGTCGGCCAATACAGCCAGAATGGATCAATAACCGCTGATCCGGTGCCGGACCATGCGCAGCATTCGGCCCGGACTGCCCTGTTTTTCACTTTCTCTTCCAAGCCGTTCGAGATCGCGTCTGGCAAGCGCTGCCAACATGCCGAGCGGACGCAGCTTTTTCGGCCATTTCGACTTCGACTCGGGCGCCGGTGCGACGACCTCGTTCCTGCGGCCGCTGCGCCGGGCCAGATCGGCCAGCGCCCAGGCCTCGCCCGCGCGCGTCACCGGGAAGGCCACGTCGCCGAGCAGCCGCGCCGCATAAGCGAAAAGCAGGCCGCCGCGCAGCGCCGCGTAACGGGCCATTTCATCCTCGGTGAGCGCCGCGTCGGAGAGCAGGATCAGCCAGCCCTCCTCCATCGCGGCCAGCTCCGCGCCGCTCACCACGGGCAGGACGCGCGCGGCGAGCGCCTGCAGGACGGGCTCGGCGGGTGCGGGCGCCGAGTCCAGCCGCTCCAGCGCCTCCCGCCACCAGGCGAGCCGGAGCTGCGAGACCATCGGCTGGGTGCCGGTGACGAGGATGGAGGCGAAGCTGACGTCGAGCTGCCAAAGGGCCGCGACCGCCGGGCGCGCGGCGACCGGGACATAAGCTAGCGCGAGCTGGCGGTCGGGATCGAGAATCAGAGTCACGGCGCTACCCCTCCCCTCGATGGGGAGGAAGGTTCAGCGGTAGCAGACCTTTTTCGCCGCCGCGACGACGTCCGCGGCCTTGATCAGGGCCAGCTTCTCCAGGTTCGCGGCATAAGGCAGCGGCACATCCTCGTTGGTGACGCGGAGGACAGGGGCGTCAAGATCGTCGAAACCCTCTGCCATGGCGATCGCCTGCAATTCCGACGAAATGGAGCAGACCGGCCAGCCTTCCTCGACGCAGACCATGCGGTTGGTCTTCTTGAGGCTGGCGAGCACGGTCGCCTTGTCGAGCGGGCGCAGGGTGCGCAGGTCGATCACCTCGGCGTCGATGCCCTCGCCCGCCAGCGTCGCCGCCGCGTCCAGCGCGACCCCGACCCCGATCGAATAGGAGACCAGGGTCACGTCCTTGCCCTCCTTCACGACCGAGGCCTTGCCGATCGGCAGGGTGTAATCGTCGAGCTTGGGCACATCGAAGCTCTGCCCGTAGAGCAATTCGTTCTCGAGGAAGACGACCGGATCCTCGGACTGGATCGCGGCCTTGAGCAGACCCTTGGCGTCCGCGGCCGAATAAGGCGCGATCACGATCAGGCCGGGCACGGCGGCGTACCAGGGCGCGTAATTCTGGCTGTGCTGCGCGCCGACCCGGGCGGCGGCGCCGTTGGGGCCGCGGAACACGATCGGACAGCGCATCTGCCCGCCCGACATGTAATTGGTCTTCGCGGCGCTGTTGATGATGTGGTCGATCGCCTGCATCGCGAAGTTGAAGGTCATGAACTCGACGATCGGCCTGAGCCCGCCCATCGCCGCGCCGCTGCCGATGCCGGCAAAGCCATATTCGGTGATCGGCGTGTCGATCACGCGCTTCGCCCCGAATTCGTCGAGCAGGCCCTGGGTGACCTTGTAGGCGCCCTGATATTCGGCGACCTCCTCGCCCATCACGAAGACGCGGCCGTCCTTGCGCATCTCCTCGGCCATGGCGTCGCGCAGCGCCTCGCGCACGGTCTGCTTCACCAACTCCGTGCCTTCCGGCACTTCGGGATCGGGCCGGGCGGCCGAAGCGGCGGCAAGCTGGGCGGTACCGGTGTCCGCCTTGGTCGGGGCAGCGGCCTCCGGCTGCGGCGGCGCGGCCTCTTCAGCCTTGGGCGCCGGTTCAGCAGGGGTCGGTTCCGCGGGGGCCGGAGCCGGCGTCGAGGCGCTCTCGCCCTCGCCCGCCATCAGCGCGATCACCGCGCCGACCTTCACCTCGTCCGTGCCCTCGGGGACGACGATCCGGGAAATCACGCCCTCGTCGACCGCCTCGAATTCCATGGTCGCCTTGTCGGTCTCGATCTCGGCGAGAATGTCGCCGGCGTTGACGGTGTCGCCCTCCTTCACCAGCCATTTGGCGAGCGTGCCTTCCTCCATGGTCGGGGAGAGCGCGGGCATCTTGATCTCGATCGGCATCAGTAGCTCCCTACGAGCACGTCGGTATGGAGCTCGGACGGATCGGGCTCGGGGGCCTGTTCGGCGAAATCGGCGGCCTCGACCACGATCTTCTTGATCTCGGTATCGATCGCCTTGAGCTCCTCCTCGGTGGCGCCGAGCGCCTCCAGCTCGCGCTTGCAATGCTCGATCGGATCGGACTTCTCGCGGACCGCCTGCACCTCCTCGCGCGAGCGGTACTTGGCGGGATCCGACATGGAGTGGCCGCGATAGCGGTAGGTCTTGAGCTCGAGCAGGATCGGGCCCTTGCCGGCATGGACCCATGCCAGCGCCGTCTCCGCCGCGCCGCGCACCGCCAGCACGTCCATGCCGTCGATCTGCAGGCCGGGAATGCGGAAGCTCTCGCCGCGCTTGTAGAGCTGGTCCTCGGCCGAGGAGCGATGGACGCTGGTGCCCATCGCATATTGGTTGTTCTCGATCACGAAGATGATCGGCAGCTTCCAGAGCTCGGCCATGTTGAACGATTCGTAGACCTGGCCCTGATTGGCCGCGCCGTCGCCGAAATAAGCGAGGCAGACGCCGCCATCTTCCGCATATTTATGCTTGAACGCGAGGCCGGTGCCGAGGCTGACCTGCGCGCCGACGATGCCGTGGCCGCCGTAAAAGCCATGCTCGACGCTGAACATGTGCATCGAGCCGCCCTTGCCCTTGGAAATGCCGGCATGGCGTCCGGTCAGCTCGGCCATGATCACCTTGGGATCGATGCCGTAGGCGAGCATGTGGCCATGGTCGCGATAGCCGGTGATCACGCTGTCCTTGCCGACGGTGAGCGCCGACTGCAGGCCGACGGCGACCGCCTCCTGGCCGATATAGAGATGGCAGAAGCCGCCGATCAGGCCGAGGCCGTAAAGCTGCCCGGCCCGCTCCTCGAAGCGGCGGATGAGCAGCATCTGGCGGTAATATTCGAGCAGCTCGTCCTTGCTGGCCTCGTAGCGCTTCGGCTCGGGCGGACGTTCGCGGTTGGGAAGCTGGGGCGCCGCTACGGCGTCCTCCTTTTTAGCGCGTTTCGGCGATGCGGCCCTGGCCATCTCCAGGCTCTCTCCTCATGTCGGCGGTTGCCGGCCATATGGCGGCAAACCGGCGGGCGCGCAACATCGCGCCGGCCCAAGGCCGAGATCGGACGGACGTTACGGAAATCAGCGGCGCTGGGCGGCGGCGCGGGCGTCGGTCGAATCGTCGAGCGGGATGACGATCTCGTCCGGCCGGACATAACCGAGCTCGCTGCGGATCAGCTCCTCGGCGAGATCGGGATCGGCATTGGCGGGATTGAGCAGCTGCGCGCGATGCTGCAGCCTGGCCTTGTCCGCCTCGAGCCTGGCAAGGGTGACGCTGCGCTCGGCCTTGGCGCGGCGATAATCGCCCCACGCCATGACGCCATTCTCGCCGACCACGGCGGCACCGACGAAATAGCAGATGATGAGCAGGCCCGCGGCCGGCCACGCGGCCCGCCGGATCAAAGCAGAAGTGTTGCGCCCCACCGTCATCGCCCGATCACAGAATCAGCAAAGCGGAGGAGAATCAACCCCTTTGGCGGTTAATGCACAGAAATCCGGTGGAATGAGCGCTCAGCGAGTCGAACCGTTGGCGGCGACGCGGTGCGCCGTGGCGGCGGGCTCGGGCAGCCAGCCGCGCCCGATCGCCGGCGTGCTGAAGCCGGCGCGACGCGGCGTCCAGTCGCGCGGCTCGATGGCGGTGCAGACATAAGGGCGGCCCGGATCGGCGTCCGCGTCGCTATGGGAGATCGGCCAGCGGTTCGTGCAATCGACGGTCCGGCAGAAGCAGACCCGCGCGGCGATCGCGCCGTCGCTGGGGAGCGGCGCACCCGCGCTCGCGCCGACGAAATAGGCGATTTGCGACGGCGCCGCCCGGCGGAACGGCGCGAAGGGGGACTGCTCACCCTCGAGCAACCCGTAGAACATGCGGCGGTCATGCTCGTTGCCGCTGTCCGCGCGCTCGTCGTGCAGGGCGGCGAGCGCCGCCCGGTCTCCCGCCCGGAGCGCCGCGAGAAAGTCGGCGGTAAGCGATTCAACCGCCGCCCGCTGCGGCCAGTCGGCCGGCATCGGCGCGAGATTGCCGAATGCGACGCGCGCCGGCTCGCCGCTCAGCCGCTCGTACGTCCGCTCGGTGATCTGGAATGAATCAACGACGATCGTCGGGCCGCCGTGATAATGGCAATAGCCGGCGAGCATGATGAGCGGGACCTGGCCCCGATCCCGCGCCTGCTGCTCGAGGCGGGTCTGGCGACGGGCGCAGATATCGACCCGGCCGGTGACGGTGGTGCGCAAGGGGTGCCGCAGGCCGAGATTGCGCAACTGCTGCCGGTCGATGCCGATCCTATGCTCCCGATCCGCGGCCGTCGGATTGCCGTCTGGGCCGAAGCGGCTCGCCCGGTAGATGCCCTCGCCGTCGCTGTACATCGAGATGCCGGCATAGGCGCCGGTCACGGTGACGCAGCGGCCGTAATAATGGTCCGGCCGGCTGGTGATCTCCACCACGGTGGCGCGGGCCGCCTGGCGGGCGGTACAGGATTCGGTGGACAGCGCGACCATTGCCGCCGGCGCCGCGGGGGCGGCTGCGGCGGCAAGCAGGGCGGCGACCGTCGGGAGCATCCGCTCTATCTAGCGAAGATGCTCCGGCCCGGATAGCTGGCCGCGCCGCCCAGTTCCTCTTCGATCCGGAGCAGCTGGTTGTACTTGGCGAGCCGGTCGGAACGGGCGAGGCTGCCGGTCTTGATCTGCCCGCAATTGGTGGCGACGGCGAGGTCGGCGATGGTCGTGTCCTCGGTCTCGCCCGAGCGGTGCGACATGACCGCGGTGTAGGATGCCCGATGCGCCATGTTCACGGCCGCCAGCGTCTCGGTCAGCGTGCCGATCTGGTTGACCTTGATCAGGATCGAATTGGCGAGCCCGTCCGCAATGCCCATGGCGAGCCGCTTCGGATTGGTGACGAACAGATCGTCGCCGACCAGCTGGACGCGACCGCCGACCGCGTCGGTCAGCGCCTTCCAGCCGACCAGATCGTCCTCGCCCATCCCGTCCTCGATCGAGGCGATCGGATAATCGGCGCAGAGCCCGGCGAGGAAAGCGGCCATCTCTTCGGGCGCGAGGGTCTGCCCCTCCCCGTCCATCCGGTAGGCGCCGTCCCTGAAGAATTCGGTCGCCGCGCAGTCCAGCGCCAGCACGACGTCGTCGCCCGCTTTGTAGCCGGCCTTGTCGATCGACGTCATGATGAAGTCCAAGGCCGCGCGCGCCGAGGCGAGATTGGGAGCGAAGCCCCCCTCGTCGCCCACCGCCGTGGCGAGGCCGGCTTCATGGAGCCCCATCTTCAGCGTGTGGAAGATCTCGGCGCCGCAGCGCAAGGCCTCGGCGAAGGTCGGCGCGCCGACCGGCATGATCATGAACTCCTGGAAGTCGATCGGATTGTCGGCATGGGCGCCGCCGTTCAGGATGTTCATCATCGGCACCGGCAGCGTCGCCGCCGAGACGCCGCCGACATAGCGATAGAGCGGCAGGCCGCGCGCATCCGCCGCGGCCTTGGCCACGGCGAGGCTGACGCCGAGGATCGCATTGGCGCCGAGCCGCGACTTGTTCTCGGTGCCGTCCGCCTCGATCATCGCCGCGTCGATCTCGGCCTGGTCCTCGGCCTCGCGCTCCAGCACCGCCTGGGCAAGCTCGCCATTCACCGATTCGACCGCCGCGTCGACGCCCTTGCCGAGCCAGCGGCTCTTGTCCCCGTCGCGCTTCTCGACCGCCTCGTGCGCGCCCGTCGAAGCGCCGGAGGGGACGGCGGCGCGGCCGAAACTGCCGTCCTCGAGCAGAACTTCGACCTCGACGGTGGGATTGCCGCGGCTGTCGAGGATCTGGCGGCCGTGGACATGGATGATGGCGGTCATTTTGTTGCGGCCTCGTTATGAGATATGAAAGGGATGGTCGGGCGAATATCGGCCCGTCCGGGCTCATGCAACTTTCCTCTCCCAGCCGGGAACGACCGGCCGGAGGAGGTGTTCATGGGCTTGAAGAGTATCAGCGTCGTAACGAAGTGGAGACCGTCATGCCCCCTAGCAAATCCGACTTGCCCGAAGGCACCGATCATATCGTGCGCGGCGCCTCCGCCGAGGACGAGGCGGACACCGGCTCCTTCGCCGCGACCAAGGACAAACTGGTCGGCCAGGCCCGCGAGCAGATTTCCAGCCTGCGCAGCCAGGCGACGGACCGCGCCCGCGGCTTCGCCGATGACGGCAAGGCGCGCGCGACCAGCCTGCTCGACGATTTCAGCGAGGTGATCGACGAGGCCGCGCAGGCGGTCGAGCGCAAGTTCGGCGCCGATTATTCCGATTATGCCCATCGCGCCTCTGGCGCCGTGTCCGGCTTCGCCGACAGGGTCCGCGCCAAGACGGTCGACGACCTGATCGACGACACGCGCGACTTCGTGCGCAAGAGCCCGGGCATCGCCATCGGCATCGCCGCCGTGGCCGGCTTCCTGCTGGTCCGGCTGATCAAGAACGGCCTCGACGACGTGTCGGGCGGCCGCGAAGCCGCGAACGACGGAGCCTGAGCTTGGCCGACGCGGGGGACAAGAACGAGGAGTCGATCGGCGCGCTGCTCGGCCGGCTGGCCGATGACGGGCGCGCTTATGTGAAGGCGGAAATCTCCGTCTACAAGGCGATCGCGGCGCGGCGCGCGGCGCGGGCCCGCAACGGCCTGATCGCGCTGGCGATCGGCGCGCTCCTGCTGATCGCGTCGGTGACAGCCTTATTGTTCGGAATCGTGCTCTGGCTGGCGACCCTGATCGGGCCCCTGCTCGCCGGCCTCGCCGTCGCCGGGTTCCTGATCCTCACCGGCCTCATCCTGGTGCGGATGGGGATTTCCGGGCTCGGCGCCCTGGGCGGCGACGCGGCGGAGCGCGAGGCGCTGGCGCGCGGGGACGATCCGGCATGAGCATCGAGACGCTGCAGCAGGCCCGGAGCGATGCCGTTGCCGCTCGGGCGCGCTTCTTCGACACACTCGGCGAGGCGCAGCAACGGCTGAAGCCCGGCAATCTCGCCGGCGAGGCGTGGAGCGGCGTGAAGAGCAAGGGCGCCGAGGCCGCGGGCAATGCGGTCGAGGCGGTGAAGGAGCGGCCCGGGACGGTGGCGCTCGTGCTGGGCGGGCTCGCGCTCTTCCTGGCGCGCAAGCCGATCGGACGGGCGGCGGGCGGGCTGGTCTCGCGCCGCCGCCGCAAGGGCAACGAAGACGAGGCTTGAGGGTTGATCGCGGAGGCGCCGGGCGCCGCCGCCGGTGAGTGAGGAAGGACAGAAGATGGCCAATGACAACAACGCCCCCAAAGGCCGCGCGGCCAGCGCCCTCGAGGCCGCGCGCGAGCGGACGGCATCCGCCTATGAGGCGGCGCGCACCCGCGCCTCGGACGCGACCCGCAAGGCGAACGAGCAGCTCAGCGTCTATCCGATCAGCGCCGTGGTGGGCGGCTTCGTGCTCGGCGCCCTGGTCGGCGCCTTGATCCCGCGCAGCGAGCGCGAGACCAAGCTGGTCGGCAAGGCCGGCCGCCGCGTAGCGGGCGCCGCCCGCGACGCCGCCCAGCGCGGCATCGACGCCGGTCGCGAGCAGCTCGACCAGCTGAAGACCAAGGCGGCGGAGACGGTGAGCGAGGCGGTGTCCGGCTTCGTCAGCAAGGAGTGACGGCGCGCCCGTGAAATCCTCACGGGCCGCGGCGCTTGCGCGGGGCCGCGTTCCCGCTTAGGCGCCCTCCCCTATGAGCAAGCTTCACTTCGTGTTCGGCGGGCGGGTCAAGGATCCGCGCGGCCTCGAGTTCGACACCGCGACCATCGACATGGTCGGCCTCTATCCCGATTATGCGAGCGCGCTGGACGCGTGGCGCGGCCGGGCGCAGCGCACGGTCGACGATGCCGAGATGAAATATGTGATCGTCCACCTTCACCGCCTGCTCGATCCGGCGGCGGAGGAAGAGGCGAATCGGTAGGCCGTCGCCCCGCCTTCGCCGAGCGACGTCCCGCTACGCCTTTCTATATTTGAACAGCAGCAGCGGGTTCGCCAGCAGGACGCCGACGATGAAGCCGCCGATATGGGCGGCGACGGCGACCTGCACGCCGCCCTCCCCGGTGAGGAAGCTGCCGCCCCTCAGCGCGATGCCGACGCAGATCTGCAGCACCACCCAGGCCGCCATCAGCCACAGTGCGTTGAGCCAGAGCGCCGCCGTCGGATTGGCGACCTTCACCTTGTTGCGGCCGAACAGCATCGCATAGGCGCCGAGCACCGCGGAAATGGCGCCGCTCGCCCCGATCATCGGCGCGAGCGTGCCCGGATCGACCAGATATTGCGCGCCGGCCGCGGCATAGGCGCCAAGCAGGTAAAGGATCGCCAGCGCCGGCGAGCCGAGCACCGCCTCCACCGGTCGCCCGCAAAAGGCGAGGATCAGCACGTTGAAGAGCAGGTGGAACGGCCCGGAATGGACCAGGGTCGCGGTGAGCGGCTGCAGCCAGACCGGGACTGTCGCCGGCAGCGGCGAATTCGGCCAGAAGCCGAGGTGGAGGGCGGCCCAATCCTCCAGTCCGAACAGAGCGGCGACCAGCCAGGCGCCGCCGGTCAGGATCGCCAGCCCGGCGGTCAGCGGAGCCTTGCTCCAAGTGTCAGGCAGACGCATGGCCGCTCCGCGAGGCTTGCCCGAAGGCGGCGATCAAACGAACTGGATCTTGCTGATCTCGAAATATTTGTCGCCCGACGGCGCGGAGAATTCCACCTCCTCGCCGACCTGCCGGCCGATCAGGGCGCGGCCCAGCGGCGAGGCATAGGAAATCCGCCCGATCTTCGCATCCGCCTCGGTCTCGCCGACGATCTGGTATTTGATCACCTTGTCGTCCTCGTCGAGCAGATGGACGGTGGCGCCGAAAATGACCTTGTCGCCGCTCAGGGTCGACGGATCGATCACCATCGCCCGCGACAGACGGTCGTCAATGTCGGCGATCTGCGCCTCGATCTGGCCCTGCCGCTCCTTGGCGGCATGATATTCGGCATTCTCGGAGAGGTCGCCATGGGCGCGCGCTTCCTCGATCGCGTCGATCACCGCCGGCCGCTCGACCAGTTTAAGGTGCCGGACGTCGGTCTGCAGCTTCTCATAGCCCTCGGCCAGCATCGGCAATTTATCGACCGTCGCCATTCAAGCGTGCCTTTCGTTCAAAAAAACCTCACCGGCCGGAAAAAGCCGGGGGAGCGACGCTGCGCGAGCACCGCCTGACCATTCGCCCTATTGTGGAAGGATCATGCTCCGGAGGTGGAATAATAGTCCTGGAGCGAGCGTACTTCAAGGCCATGCTCCTTCAGCACCGCGATCGCCATGGCGACGGCGATGGCGGAGGAAGCCGTGGTGAAATAGGGTACCTTGCTCATTAGCGCCGCGGCGCGGATCGAGGCGCTGTCCTTGTGGCTCTGCCAGCCCTCGGTGGTGTTGAAGACGATGTCGACGCCGCCGTCCTTGATCCGGTCGACGATGTGAGGGCGGCCCTGCGCCACCTTGTTGACCTCGCTGACCGCGAGCCCCCGCTCCTTCAGATAGTCGGCGGTGCCGCCGGTCGCGATCACGTCGAAGCCCAGGGCGAGCAGGCCCTCCACGGCGGGGACGACGATCGGCTTGTCGCTGTCCTTGACCGACACGAAGAGCGTGCCCGAGGTCGGCAAATCGAGCCCGGCGCCCTGCTGGGACTTGAGGAAGGCCGTCGCGAAATCGCTCGCGATCCCCATCACCTCGCCGGTGGATTTCATCTCGGGCGAGAGCACCGGATCGATGCCCGGGAAACGCGCGAAGGGGAAGACCGCCTCCTTGACCGCGATATAGGAGAGGTCGCGCTCGAGCGCGGGCAGGTCCTTCAGTTTCTCCCCCGCCATGACGCGCGCGGCGAGCTTGGCGATGGGCGCGCCGATCGCCTTGGCGACGAAGGGCACCGTGCGGCTGGCGCGGGGATTGACCTCGATCAGGTAGACAACGCCTTCCTTGACCGCGAACTGGACGTTCATCAGCCCGATCACGCCGAGCGATTCGGCGAGCAGGCGCGCCTGCCGCTCGATCTCGGCCACCACGCCGAATTCGAGGCTGTAGGGCGGCAGCGAGCAGGCGCTGTCGCCCGAATGGACGCCCGCCTCCTCGATATGCTGCATGACCCCGGCGATGACCACGTCGGTGCCGTCGCAGATCGCGTCCACGTCCACCTCGATCGCGTCGCGCAGATATTGGTCGATGAGCACCGGGCTGTCGCCGGACACCTGCACCGCGGTGTGGATGTAATTGTCGAGCTGGACCGGCGAATCGACGATCTCCATCGCCCGCCCGCCGAGCACGTAGGAGGGCCGGGTCAGCACCGGATAGCCGATCCGCTCGGCGACCTGGATCGCCTCGTCGCGGCTGCGGGCGATGCCGTTGGCGGGCTGGCGCAGCTCCAGCCGGTCGACCAGTTTGGCGAAGCGCTCGCGGTCCTCGGCGAGATCGATCGCGTCGGGCGACGTGCCGAGGATCGGGATCCCCTCCTCGGCCAGCGCCTGCGCGAGCTTCAGCGGCGTCTGGCCGCCGAACTGGACGATGACGCCGTGCAGCGTCCCCCGCGACGCCTCGACGTGGAGGATCTCCAGCACGTCCTCGACGGTCAGCGGCTCGAAATAAAGGCGGTCGGAGGTGTCGTAATCGGTGGACACCGTCTCCGGGTTGCAATTGACCATGACGGTCTCGTAGCCGGCCTCCTTCAGCGCGTAGGCGGCGTGGACGCAGCAATAGTCGAACTCGATCCCCTGCCCGATCCGGTTCGGCCCGCCGCCGAGGATGACGACCTTCTTCCGGTCGCTGGGCTGGCTTTCATCCTCGGCCGCGCCGAAGCTCGGCGCCTCGTAGGTCGAGTACATGTAGGGCGTCTTCGCCTCGAACTCGGCGGCGCAGGTGTCGATCCGCTTGAACACCGGGCGGACGCCGAGCTTGTGGCGAAGCCGGCGCACCTCGGTCTCGGTGGTCGCGCCGATCATGCCCTTCACCGCGTCGTGGATCAGGCCGTGCGAGCGCGCCCGCGTCTTCACCCCGCCGCCGCGGATGTTCGCGGATTTGAGGTTGAGTTCGGCGAGCCGGCGGTCGGAGAAGCCCATCGCCTTGAGCCGCCTGAGCCCGTCCGCGTCGCCGGGCAGACCGTCGCGGCAGATCGCCTCCTCCTCCAGGACGAGTTCGCGGAGCCGCTCCAGGAACCAGGGATCGTATTTCGTCACCGCATGGACCTCGGCGACGCTCAACCCCTCGCGCAGGGCCTGCGCGGCGACGAGCAGCCGGTCAGGCGAAGGGACCGCCAGCGCCGCCTCGATATCCTCCTTCTGCGCGCCGTAGAGCGAACGGACCCCGTCGAGGCCGTTGAGCCCCGTCTCCAGGCCTCTGAGCGCCTTCTGCAGGCTTTCGTGGATCGAACGGCCGATCGCCATCACCTCGCCGACCGACTTCATCGCGGTCGAGAGCAAGGCCTGGCTCTCCTTGAACTTCTCGAAGGCGAAGCGCGGTACCTTGGTGACCACATAGTCGATGGTCGGCTCGAACGAGGCCGGGGTGACGCCGGTAATGTCGTTCTGGATCTCGTCGAGCGTGTAGCCCACGGCCAGCTTCGCCGCGACCTTGGCGATCGGAAAGCCGGTCGCCTTGGACGCCAGCGCCGAGGAGCGCGACACGCGCGGGTTCATCTCGATGACGACGAGCCGGCCGTCCTTCGGATTGACCGCGAACTGGACGTTGGAGCCGCCCGTCTCCACCCCGATCTCGCGCAGCACCGCGATGCTCGCGTTGCGCATGATCTGATATTCCTTGTCGGTCAGGGTCAGCGCCGGCGCGACCGTGATCGAATCCCCCGTATGGATGCCCATCGGGTCCACATTCTCGATCGAGCAGATGATGATGGCGTTGTCGGCGCGATCGCGCACGACCTCCATCTCATATTCCTTCCAGCCGAGCACCGATTCCTCGATCAGCACCTCGTCGGTCGGCGACGCCTCGAGGCCGCCGCGGACGATGTCCTCGAACTCCTCGCGATTATAGGCGATGCCGCCCCCCGTGCCGCCCAATGTGAAGCTCGGCCGGATGATCGCCGGCAGCCCGACATGCTCCAGCGCCGCCATGGCGTCGTCCATGGAGTGGGCGATCCGGCTCTTCGGGCTCTCCAGCCCGATCCGGTCCATCGCCTCGCGGAACTTGAGCCGGTCCTCCGCCTTCTCGATCGCCTCGGCATCGGCGCCGATCAGCTTCACATTATATTTGTCGAGCGTCCCGTCCTTGAAGAGCGCTAGCGCGGTATTGAGCCCGGTCTGTCCGCCCATGGTCGGCAGCACCGCGTCGGGCCGTTCCTTGGCGATGATCTCGGCGACATAGGCCGGCGTGACCGGCTCGACATAGGTCGCGTCGGCGGTCTCGGGGTCGGTCATGATCGTCGCCGGGTTCGAATTGACGACGATGACGCGATAGCCCTCCTCCTTCAGCGCCTTCACGGCCTGGCTGCCCGAATAATCGAACTCCGCCGCCTGGCCGATGACGATCGGGCCGGCGCCGATAATGAGGATGGAGGAGATGTCGGTACGCTTGGGCATTTATGATAAGCTCGCCGGAAAGGCCCTCTCCCCGATGGGGAGAGGGTTGGGTGAGGGGGCACTGCGTTGGGCAGGAAGCAACTGACTCCGATCGCTCGCAGATTGCGACGCGATCAGACCGAGGCCGAAGAACGCCTCTGGCATCATCTCCGCGGCCGTCGGTGCGAGGGCGAGAAATTCGTCCGCCAATTCCAGATCGATCATTATGTCGCCGACCTCGCCTGCCGCACTGCGCGGCTGGCGATCGAACTCGATGGCGGCCAGCATGATCCAGCGCGTGATGCGGCACGAACGGCGATCATCGAAAAATACGGCTATCGGGTCATTCGCTTCTGGAACGACGACGTTCTCGGCAACACCGACGGCGTGCTCGAAGTGATCCGCCAGGAATTGCTGATCGCAAGGAACCGCTCCGAATAACCCTCTCCCACCTTCTAGCCCTCTCCCCCGTGGGGAGAGGGTTGGGTGAGGGGGCGCTGCGATGGCGATGTCACCCGGAGTTAGAGCCCCCTCACCCCGGCCCTCTCCCCGCCGGGGAGAGGGAGGCACGCCGATCAGTCCCGTCATCGACGGGCTTCCACGATGGTGAGGGTCACGCCGTGCTCGCGGGCCCAGTGGTTCATGCAGGCGATGCGGCCGGCGGTCGGGGCCTGGTTGCGCGTGGCGTAGAGGGCGGGCGGCAGAGCGAGGCGGTAACGAAGCCGGGAATTGGTCAGGGTCGCGCCGGTCAGCTCGCAATTGGTAAGCAGCTCGGCGTTGGCCTCTTCATTCGCGGCGTCGTTGATCAGACGCTCTTCCGTCGTCTCGCAGGCCACCAGGAGGAGCGCGGACAGGCAGGCCAGGGTAGGCGCCGCTTTCATTCCTCCTCGTCCTCGCCGGCGCCCTCGGGCTGGCGCTCCATCGACGCCTCCCAGCCCTCATATTCGGCACCATAAGTGTCGGCGAGCTCGCACAGATGGCGTAATGTTGTCGTGCGCCATTCCTCCCCGATCGCTTCCTCTCGATCGGCGACGATGCCGTCATCGCCGGCGGTCGGCTCGGTCCCGTAGCCCAGCTCGCGCAGCGCCGCGCCGAGCGCCTCGACATTGCCGCCGTAGAAATAATGGATGACGTGCCGGACGTCGGCCATGTCCTCGCCATGCTCCTCCAATACCCGGAGCACCTCTTTGGCGGAGTCGACCTGCTTGAGATTCTCGCTCATTTGAGCTGCTCCACGAATTTCCCGAACAGATATTGGCTGTCCTGCGGACCCGGGCTCGCCTCCGGATGATATTGCACGCTGAACGCCGGCCGGTCGGTCAGCTCAAGCCCGCACAGGCTCCCGTCGAACAGGCTCACATGGGTCGGCCGCGCGTTCCCGGGCAGGCTGTCCGTCTCGACCGCGAAGCCGTGGTTCATGCTGGTGATCTCGACGCGGCCGTCGGCGAGGCGCTTCACCGGATGGTTGGCGCCGCGATGGCCCTGGTGCATCTTCACCGTGCGGCCGCCGACGGCGAGGCCGAGCAACTGGTGGCCGAGGCAGATGCCGAACAGCGGCTTGCCGGTCTCCAGCATCTGCTGGATCACGGGCACGGCATAGGTGCCGGTGGCGGCGGGATCGCCGGGGCCGTTGGAGAGAAAGAAGCCGTCCGGCCCGTGCGCCATCGCCTCCTCGAAGCTGGTGGTGGCGGGCAGCACGGTGACTCGCGCGCCGGCATCGGCGAGATTGCGGAAGATGTTGCGCTTGGAGCCGTAATCGATGGCGACGACGTGCGGCAGCGCCTCGTCATGCTCGCGCTCCTCATAGCCCGCGCCGAGACACCATTTGCCGCCGGACCAGCGGTACATCTGTCGGCAGGATACCTCCTTCGCCAGGTCCATCCCCTCCAGGCCAGGCCACGCCTTGGCCTTGGCCAGCAGCGCCGGAAGGTCGAACTGCCCGTCCTCGCGATAGGCGATCACGCCGTTGGGCGCGCCCTGCTCGCGGATCCGCCGCGTCAGCGCCCGTGTGTCGACGCCGGAAAGCCCGATCCGCCCGTTCGCGCGCATCCATTCGACGAAGCCCTGCGCCGCGCGGAAGTTGCTCGGCGCGGTCACGTCCTGCCGGACGACGCAGCCGAGCGCGAATGGATTGTCCGCCTCCAGATCCTCGTAATTCGCGCCGACATTGCCGATATGCGGGAAGGTGAAGGTCACGATCTGGCCCGCATAAGAGGGATCGGTCATGATCTCCTGATAGCCGGTCATCGCCGTGTTGAAGCAGACCTCGCCGACCGCCTCTCCCTCGGCCCCGAATCCCCTGCCCCAGATCGTACTGCCGTCGCTGAGAACCAATACGCCCGTCGCTCCTTCAGGCGCAGGCGTGTTCGTTGCGTCGGCCATCGTGGCGGGCACTCCTTCGTCGGTTTCGCGATGTCGCTAAGGGTCCGCCGCTAGACCCCGGGCCGGGGAGCGTCAATCTATTAAAAGCCGGGCCGGTTCTTTATGCTGGCCGTTTCCCTTTCAGGTGCCCGAGAACCCATGATTCGCGATGACATCAAGCAGGCGCTGGTCGGCGCCATGAAGGGCGGCGACAAGCCGCGCACCGGCACGATCCGGCTGATCCAGGCCGCGCTGAAGAACCGCGACATCGAGCTGCGCGGGGCCGCCAATCCGCCCGAGGACGACCTGCTGGTCACCGAGGTCCTGCAGAAAATGGTGAAGCAGCGCCGCGAATCGATCGACATGTACACCAAGGGCGGCCGCGCCGAGCTGGCCGAGGCCGAGGCCGCGGAAGTGGCGGTGATCGAGGCCTTCCTGCCCGCCCAGCTGGACGACGCCCAGCTCGCCGCCGCGATCGACGCGATCGTCGCCGAGACCGGCGCGGCGAGCGTCAAGGACATGGGCAAGGTGATGGCGTTGCTGCGCGAGCGCCATGCCGGCGAGGTCGACATGGGCAAGGCCAGCGCGGCGGTGAAGGCGCGGCTTTCCTGATGGACAAGGGAGCAAGGTGACCCTCTCCCCCCAATTTCTCGACGAGCTGCGCGCCCGGACCACGCTCTCCACCCTGATCGGCCGCACCACCAAACTCACGCGCGCGGGCCGCGAGTTCAAGGCCTGCTGTCCGTTCCACAATGAGAAGACGGCCAGTTTCTACGTCAATGACGAGAAGGGCTTTTATCATTGCTTCGGCTGCCAGGCGCATGGCGACGCGATCCGCTGGCTGACCGACCAGCGGGGCCTGCCCTTCATGGACGCGGTGAAGGAGCTGGCCGACGCGGCTGGAATGGAGGTGCCGGCGCCGGACCCACGCTCGCAGGAGCGGGCCGAGCGCGCGGCCGGACTGTACGAGGTGATGGAGGCCGCCGCCCGCTGGTTCGTCGAGCAGCTCGAGGGCGTCGAGGGCGGTGCGGCGCGCGACTATCTCAAGCAGCGCGGCATCGGGGAGGCGACACGCAAGCGGTTCGGCTTCGGGCTGGCGCCGGACAGCCGCGGCAAGCTCAAGGCCGCGCTGAAGGCGATGGGCAACGACAAGCTCGTCGAATGCGGCCTGCTGATCAAGCCGGACGAGGGCGGCAAGGAACCCTATGACCGGTTCCGCGGCCGCCTCATGTTCCCGATCCGCGACGCGCGCGGCCGCTGCATCGCCTTCTCGGGGCGGATCATCGGCCAGGGCGAGCCCAAATATCTGAATTCGCCGGACACGCCTTTGTTCGACAAGGGCCGGACCCTGTTCAACCTGCATCAGGCCGGGCCCGCGAGCCGGCAGCTGCGCCGCGTGATCGTGGTCGAGGGGCAGATGGACGTGGTCGCGCTCGACGAGGCGGGCTTCCAGGAGACGCTGGCGCCGCTCGGCACGGCGCTGACCGAGCATCAGCTGGCCCTGCTCTGGAAGCTCTCCCCCGCCCCGCTCATGTGCTTCGACGGCGACAATGCCGGGCAGAAGGCGGCGGTGCGGGCGGCCTTGCGCGCCCTGCCCCATGTCGGGCCCGGCCGCTCGCTCGGCTTCGTCACCATGCCGCCGGGCCAGGATCCCGACGATCTGATCCGCGCCGGCGGCCGCGCCGCCTTCGACGCCTTGCTGGCCGAGCCCCAGTCGCTGGTCGACCGGCTCTGGCAGCATGAGCGCGCCGCCGAGCCCCTGGACACGCCGGAGCAGAAAGCGGGCCTGCGCCGCCGCCTCGCCGACCATGCCGCCACGATCCTCGATCCGGACGTGCGCGAACAATATCGGATCGAGCTGGTCGACCGGTTCAACGCCCTGGTCCGCCCGCAGCAGGGACAGCAGGCGCGCCGCCCCTGGACACCGCGCTTCGGCGGCAACGGCCGCTTCCCGCCGCCGCCCCGTCCGACCACGGAAGAGGCGAAGGCGC
Organism: Allosphingosinicella sp.; assembly: GCA_035502235.1. Lineage (GTDB taxonomy): Bacteria > Pseudomonadota > Alphaproteobacteria > Sphingomonadales > Sphingomonadaceae > Allosphingosinicella. Next base: position 60,578 of record DATJUQ010000045.1, on the reverse strand, counting down.
TGGGCCGCACCGGGCTCAGCCCCGAGCTGACCCGCGCCGTCCTGGTCGGCCTGGCCCGCTTTCCGGCCCTGATCGGCGATCATGCCGAGGAGATCGCCGCCCTCGCCATGAGCGATGCGGACGCCACCCATTTGCGCGATCTGATGGTGGAAGCGGCGCTGACTCACGCCGCGCTTGATCCGGAGGCGCTCAATACCATATTGGCCGAGAATGGTGGGGCGTCCCTGCTTGGGATTCTTCGCCGTAAGCGAGGACTTGGGTTTTCCTTCACGCGACGTGACGCCGAGCCGGACCGCGCCTGCCGCGATCTGGCTCTCGCCATAGAGGCGCTTTCCGCCCGTCCCGGGCTGGACGCGGCACTCGAGGCGGCCACGGCGCGTTTGAAGGAAAGTGGGGACGAGGCGGCGTTCGACGAGCAGCAACGGCTCCGGACGGCGCGCGACGAGGCAGACAGGCAGCTTGCGACATTGTTCGAGGCTGACGGGGACTAAACCCCCGAACGAGATAAGGCTGGTAAATGGCAAAGACGAACACGGCGGATACCGAAGAGAAGACCGAAGCCGGCGACGCGCCGCTGCTCGATCTCAATGAGGCCGAACTCAAGAAGCTGATCAGCCGCGCCAAGAAGCGCGGCTACATCACCTATGACGAGCTGAACGACGCCTTGCCGCAGGACCAGATGTCCTCCGAGCAGATCGAGGACGTGATGTCCGCACTCTCCGAAATGGGGGTGAACATCGTCGAGAATGAGGAGGCGGACGAGGACGAGCAGAAGGACGACGACAGCGGTCCCGAGGAGATGGACGGCGGCGTCGAGACCTTCGTGCTCGAGAAGAAGAAGGAGACGGTCGACCGCACGGACGACCCCGTCCGCATGTACCTGCGCGAGATGGGCGCGGTGGAACTGCTCTCCCGCGAGGGCGAGATCGCCATCGCCAAGCGCATCGAGGCCGGCCGCGACACGATGATCTGGGGCCTGTGCGAAAGCCCGATCACCTTCAACGCGATCATCGACTGGTCGACCGCGCTCAACAACGGCCAGATGCAGCTGCGCGAGATCCTCGATCTCGAGGCGATGCTCTCCAAGGGCCCGACCGCCGAGCAGGTGGAAGGCGCCGAGAACGAGGATGACGGCACCATCTCCGAAAGCACGGCCGGGCCGAGCTTCAAGGAGGAGGAAGAGCCGGAGGAGGTCGCCGAGGAGGAGGACGAGGACGGCAACATGGTCGAGCGGCGCACCCCGCGCCCGACCGAGGACGAGGACGAGGACAACACGCTCAGCCTCGCCCAGATGGAAGAGACGCTGAAGCCCGCGGCCCTGGAGAAGTTCGCCGCGATCACCGACCTCTACCGCAAATTCTCCAAGCTGCAGATCGCGCGCATGGACGCCATGTCCGGCGCCCAGGAATTCGCCTCGGCCGACGAGAAGAAATATCAGAAGCTGTCGGAGCAGCTCACCGCCGAGGTGGAGAGCGTCCAGTTCCACGGCGCCAAGATCGAATATCTGGTCGACCAATTGTACAGCTACAACCGGCGCCTGACCACGCTCGGCGGCCAGATGCTGCGCCTCGCCGAGCGCCACAAGGTGCCGCGCAAGGCCTTTCTCGACGCCTATATGGGCCACGAGCTGGACGAGGGCTGGGCCGAGCGCGTCTGCACGATCGACAAGAAGTTCGCCGCCTTCTGCGAGGCGGAAAGCGGCGCGATCGAGCGCATCCGCAGCGAGATCGCGGAGATCAGCCAGGCGACCGGCATGAGCCTCGGCGAGTTCCGCCGGATCGTGAACCAGGTCCAGAAGGGCGAGCGCGAGGCGCGCATCGCCAAGAAGGAGATGGTCGAGGCGAACCTCCGCCTGGTGATCTCCATCGCCAAGAAATACACCAATCGCGGCCTGCAATTCCTGGACCTGATCCAGGAGGGCAATATCGGCCTGATGAAGGCGGTCGATAAGTTCGAATATCGCCGCGGCTACAAGTTCAGCACCTATGCGACCTGGTGGATCCGGCAGGCGATCACCCGCTCGATCGCCGACCAGGCCCGCACCATCCGCATCCCGGTCCACATGATCGAGACGATCAACAAGCTCGTCCGCACCTCCCGCCAGATCCTGCACGAGATCGGCCGCGAGCCGACCCCGGAGGAGCTGGCCGAGCGCCTCTCCATGCCGCTGGAGAAGGTCCGCAAGGTGATGAAGATCGCCAAGGAGCCGATCAGCCTCGAGACGCCGATCGGCGACGAGGAGGACAGCCACCTCGGCGACTTCATCGAGGACAAGAATGCGGTGATCCCGGTCGACGCCGCGATCCAGGCGAACCTCAAGGAGACGGTGACCCGCGTGCTGGCCTCGCTGACCCCGCGCGAGGAGCGCGTGCTCCGGATGCGGTTCGGGATCGGGATGAATACCGATCACACGCTGGAGGAGGTCGGGCAGCAATTCTCGGTGACCCGCGAACGGATCCGGCAGATCGAGGCGAAAGCTTTGCGGAAGCTTAAGCATCCGAGCCGGTCGCGGAAGATGCGGTCTTTCCTCGATCAATAGGTCCGGCACACCGCTCGGTGACATGATTCGGGCGTCGGAGCGTGGCTCCGGCGCCCTTTTCATTTCACGCAAAGACGCAAGGGCGCAAAGGGGCTTTCGCCCTTCTCCACGCGAAGCGTATCATCTCAAACTCCCGGTACGATATGCGGCTTCGCCGGAAAGGCACGTCCCTGGCGTCCCTTCATGCCGCTTCGCGTCTTTGCGTCTTTGCGTGAAACAAGACTTCTTGCGGCGGCGGGTGAAGGTGGATCCCGGATTAGGCCCGGGATGACGAGGAGAGGAAGGGTGCGAGCCATGGTTGGAGACAGGTTGCGCGGCGCGGCCCTGGTTGTCGCCCTGCCTTTCCTGCTGCTCGCCGGCTGCGGCGGCGGCGACCCGCCGTCGGGCGTGCCGTTTCCGACCTTGGCCTCGACCAGCCTCGAACGCGCATGCGCCTGCGTCGAGCGAAACGACTGCGCCGTGCCGGAGGCCGCCGACGGCCGGAGCCAGAGCGAGACCCGGAACTACCAGTGCCGCTGGGACGACCGCGCGCGCGGCCTCGCCACCTGCAGCTATGAAAGCCGGATGCGGACCGGTCCGGCGAAAGCCCGGCTGGCCTGGTCGCGCAACATTGTCAGCTTCCGGCATGGCGAGCGGGGGTGGTGCTGGGCGGATCGGGCTTCGGGCCGGAGGCTTTGAGGGGAAGGAAGATTTGATTTCACGCGAAGGCGCGAAGGAAGCGAAGCGGCCGGTCCACGAAGATGAAGCACTTCAGTAAGAGTTCCCGAGACCAATGACGATTGGACAGCGCAGTGCTTCTCTGTGCCGCCTTCTTAAGCGTGTTCATGCCAAAGCCCTAGGTAAACTGTGGACGGCGCGGGCCATCACCCTCATAACCGGGCGACAGCTGGCCACGCGTGGCCTGACCTCGTGTGGCCTTAGAGGAGTGCGGGTGGGACTATGAAAATTCAAGAGCAAGGAAAGCTTCGTTCTCATCTCCATAGGTCCAGTGAAACACTATACACGCGATTCAAGAGCTTTGAATTGCAAGCGAGCAGCTTGTTGGAGTGGTCACAAGCCGGTGCACACATGTTCTATACGACGCATGGCCTGTCTCATATTCGGCGAGTTGAAGATGCATACGACTGGTTGCTGAGCGACGAAGACATAAATGATCTTTCCGCCGCTGAGGTCTTTTGCCTACTATGCGCGACCTATTGCCATGACCTCTTCATGGTGCCGCGCTTTCCCGGCGACGAAGGTCGGGCGCGTCGCGATCACGCGACTAAGGCCAGTTCCGAATTGCGCAAGCTTCAGACCCAACTGGGTCTTTCAACGGCCGAAGCCACATATATCGGAGAGATCATCCGTGGGCATCATGTAGAAAATATCTGCGAACTTATGGACGATACGGTGCTAGGCGCGGAAAGTATTCGGATTCGCATGCTGGGTGCCTGTCTCTCCTTGGCCGATATATGTCATGCCGATGAAAGCCGTGCGCCGACAATCGTCTTCAAATATCTCTCGATAGAGGAGGACAGCGCACGCCATTGGAAGCGACACATGCAAATTTCAGGCGTCAACCGCAGCGAGGACAATATCGTCTTGGCCGCAATTTCATTCTCTGAAGAGGGTAAATTAGCTATCGAAGAGTATGTTGTCGAAATTAATAAACAACTAGAGCGGGTTTCTCCCTTCTTTAAGTCAAAGTTACTTCCCATCGTCGGCGTTAAACTCCAGCTTAAGGAGCTTGAGTCTGAATTCGATCAAGATCTATCGTTTCGCGCAGACACCGTCGCCATACTCGATATGCTGGTAGCCGGTATCTACCACAAGGCCGATGTCTTCGTCCGTGAGTTGATCCAAAACGCGCTCGACGCGACCTATGTCGAGGCTGCGCGGCGCCGCAAGAACGGCATACCCTATCGCCCAATGATCTCGGTTGCCGAATTGCGCGACGACGAAGGTGAATTGATTGGTGTTCGTGTTGACGACAATGGTTCAGGCATGGATGTTGCCGAAGTCAAAGATACTCTCCTCTGGATCGGCCAATCCAGAAACGATAAAGAGTCCATTCAGGAAATCCTTAAAGAGACGGGAAAGTCCCTCATCGCCAATTTTGGCGTCGGATTGTTGAGCTGCTTTCGCGTTGCCGAGAATATTAAAATACGTACGCAGAAGGGGTCAAGCGGTCGCCCCTTCGAGATCACCATATCGGGATATGGTGAGAAGATTTCCTTAACAGAGATAGAAGAAGATATCTGCGGCACCAGCATTTTTGTCAACATCAAACCAGATTTCTCCGATATGGACGCTGAAATTTCGGCGTCTCATTATTGCCGGATGATAACGCTCGCAGAGATATTTACGTACTATACGTCAAATATATTTGAGTTTGACCTCCCTCGTAAGGAGATTTTTCAACTCATCGAAGATAGCGGGCCAAGAATTGGTAGTCCTACACCGGAAGATAAGGAAATCTTGGTGGAAGGAAATGGGTATTACTGCAAACTCATGGTGAAATGGAATGATGCTTTAGAATCCATTGCGAATTCTCAAGGCAATGTCGACATTCTAAATGACGGAATATTCGTGACCACGATGCCAACGGAAGAATGGTTGCCCAAGTCTTTTGGATTTCTGAGCGGAACCATTAACTTCGCTGCAAAGGCAATTGACCTTCCTGTGGCGCGGGACGCGGTGGTGCAGAATGAGAAATTTGAACTCAGACTTATGGATTTGGCTGCCAAGGCCCCGATGATCCTTTCGCGGATAATAGCTGAATCGCGAGTGACCGAACTTAGAGACAAAGCCGCCATTCTTGTCGCCTATGTAGTAAAAAATTCCAAAGCCGATGAACTGGAGTCGGTCCTGCCGGAAATTGGCGGCTTGGTCGTGAACCTCCACAGTGGCTCACTATTGACGTTGCAGGAGATCAGAGCACGTCGGCCGCTTGCAGTGTACGTCAACTATAAGGATGGCAGTTGGGTCAGCGAATTGGCAAAATTGGATGGAGTGCAGCTGTATTGCAAGAAGGACAATTTGGCTGAGATGCAGGCTGAGCTGGCGCAAAGGGACGGCTGCATCGTGGTGAATGCGGTGAGAGCTGATCGTCTCACGCTGAACACGGCACTCAAGGAATCCGTGGTCATCGAGCAGTATCTCAGCACTGCGAATATCGAGGTCGTTGACCTGCTCGGCGAGACGCCCTTCCTTGGGAATTTAAGATCATTGGGAGTTCCAGCAGAAGTGCGCGCCGTCGTGGGAAGGCGCGTGAAATTCGTCGAGACCATGATTCAGCCGGACAAGGTCGGTTGGGACTTTGGCAGCGAAGTGTGGCTGAATTTAACCAATCCGCTCGTTCGTAATATCTATAGTTTGATCAGAGGAGGCGACATGTCCAGTCAACAAAAATTGGCGCTGGAAGTAATCGTGAACCTCGTCGATAATGAGTTCGACTACATCCTAAATACATGCATGGATGCCTTGACCTGACGACTTCAATATCTGCTTGACGAAGGAAGTCCTTGCACGTGGTAGCTCGACTTCTCTACCCGTGGATCAAAACCCTGGGCGAAGTTCAAAAGGCTTAGCACGCGCGGCGGCGGTCATCCTTTTCTCCAACATGAGCTCCGTCAGTCCCACACCATGGCGTCGGCACGGTCTGGGCTCCCGCTGCGTCAAAGCTGCTTCGGGAACCTCTGTCAGCGTCACCGTACACCGAAGCGCTCCGTCACGGGAGTGAATCCCGTGACGTCGATCAGGCTCCGCTGCGCGGACCTGTCGGTCGGGACCCCGCAGCTGTACGGCTAAGCCTCGACCCCTCCACCGTGCTTCGCACGGTCCCCCTCCCCGTTCCGGGGCGGATTTTAGAGGCCGCGTACGGTGGGCGGTGCGCGTTCGGGCTGCAGCATCAATTCGGTGAGGCCCCAGACCATCGCGTCCGCCCGGTCCGGGCTGTCGCCGGGGCCCTGGTAATCGCCGCCCGCGATCATCCCCAGCATCTCCGCCTCCAGCTCCGGAAACACCCCGTGCAGGACCACCCTGCCCGCCTCGAACAGCATCGCGACCGGGGCGGCGCGTTCGGCCTTGCCGACGGTGGCGGTGACGAGCTTGACCTTGAGCTTGGGGTCGGCGGTGTGGAGGACGGCGCGGACCATCTTGCCGCCCTGGTTGGCTTCGGCGACGACATAAGGCGCCGGTCGTGCTCCGGCGGAGGCCGGAGCGGTGGGGGAGTCGGCGGCATCGCTTTCGCTGCGCCCAGCGCTCCGGCCTTCGCCGGAGCACAATGTGTGAATCCGCACCACGTCCGCCTCGTTCCGCTCTGGGCTCCTGCTTTCGCAGGAGAACAAGAGGGTGTGGATCCGGACCGCGTCCGCCACGGCGCGGGCCCAGCCTTCGGGGCTTCGGCCGGTGACGCTGTGGTCGGCGAGGATGTGGGCCTGGCCGGCTTCGTCCCTGGCGCAGGCAATGATGCCGCAGGTGCCGTCGCCGGCGGGCGGATCGACGGCGATGACGATTTTCGCGAGGGGGCTCGTGAAGGGAGGATAGCGGGGGCCGTCTCTGTCACCCGCTTCTCGGGCCGAAAGGCAGGAGAATCCTCTCTCCCCGTTGGGGAGAGAGTTAGAGAGAGGGGGTTCGGCGGCTGGCGACTGTCGCGCGGACGTGAGAGCCCCCTCTCCCCCACCCTCTCCCCGCTGGGGAGAGGGAGCGATTCGGCAGCTCGCGAGCAGTTCCGCGCTCCACAGCGCCCCCGCGGCGTCGGGCAGCAGCTCGCCGTCCAGCTCCTGCCGGCCGAGCCTGGTGCCGGCATAGAGGCCGTGGATCGCGCGTTGCCAGGCGTCGGCGAGGTGGGGGTTGCGGCTTGTGGGGCCGCCGGTTCTGACCGTGTCGGGCTGGGCGAGGATCGCGGTGAGGACCGGGCCGGGGCGCGGCGTGGTGGTGATCAGGGCGCGGGGCCAGTCGCCGAGGCGCAGGCCGAATTGCAGCATGTCCCAGCTTTCCTTCGGCTTCTCCCATTTGGCCAGCTCGTCGCACCAGGCGAGATGATGTTCGGGGCCGCGCAATTGCTCCGGGCTGGCGCCGGAGAAGAGCGTGGCGACGGCGCCGGTGCGGAAGCTCAGGCGGCGCAGGCTCGGCTGCCAATCGGTGATCCACGCATCCGCCACCTCCAGCAGCCCGCTGCGCCCCTCGACCATCACCGCGCGCGCCTCGGCGAGGGTGGCGCCGACCAGGGCGATGGCGGGCGGCTCCGCATCCGCCTCCGCCTGCTCCGCGATCCGCGCGGTGAGCCACTTGGCGCCGGCGAGCGTCTTGCCGAAGCCGCGGCCGGCCATGATCACCCAGCTGCGCCAGGGGCTGCCGTCCGGGCAGGTGGCGGGCGGCTGCTGGCCGCGATGGGACCAGCTCGCCCAATCCCGGTCCAGCGCGTCGCGCTCCGTCTCGCCCAGCTGGTCGACCGCCTCGGCCCATTGCTCCGGCGGCAGGGAGAGCAGCCAGGGGACGAGGTCCGTGTCCGGCGGGAGGGCGGCCCTAAGCCTGGCCACGGGCGCGGTGCAGGGCGGCGAGCTTCTTCAGGATGGAGGCCTTGACCTCGGCGAGGCTGCGCGGGCGTCCGCGCCAGCCGGGGCGCCGGCCAGTGCCGTGGACCCGGTCCTGGTGAAGCTTCAGCACCGCGATCGCGTCGCGGGCGCTCATCGGCGGGATCGGGGAGGCGGGATCGGGCGGGCGGCCCTCCATGGTGTTCACCGCGGCCTCGACCAGGGCGGCCTCGAGCCGGGGATAGCCGATGCGCAGCGCCTCGTCCCAGCGCTGGGCGAAGCGCGGTTCGCGGCGGCGGCGGGCGTAGATCGCCTCGCGCGAGAAGCCGCAGGCCTTGGCCGACAGGGTGACGTTGCAGCTGGCGGCGAGCCGATCGAGGAAGAGCTCCTCCGCCGCGTCCGTCCAGCGTTTGCCCCTGCTGGCGATCAATTGCGGGCCGTCCTTGCCGCCTGCGCGCAGGATCGTGCCCGCCGGGCCTTGCGCGCCGCGCGGGGCGCCCTTTCCGTCCACCATGTCGAGTCGCTTTCCGTTCCCGCTATGTTCCCATATCGGACGGCGAATGTCAAGCTGGTGAACCAGATGGGTTCGCTAGGCGCGGCCCGCGTCAGGCGGTTCGGCGAGCGCTGCGGTGGAAGAAAAAGGCGGCGAGCAGCCATAGCGCGGTGAAGCCTCCGCTCAGCACCGCGACGCCGAGCGGGCCCTTGGCGTCGGCGATCACGGTGGCCGGCGCGGTGGCGATGGCGAGACCGAGCAGGGCCTGCACGCCCGCCGTCGCCAGCATCGCCCGGACCATCGCCTCGGCTCTGAGCCGTGCGGTGAAGGCGCAGGCGCCGGCGGTCGCGACCACCATGAAGAAGCCCTGGTTGACCGGATTGTCCTCGCTGCCGACGATCCCGACCGCGAGGTTCATCCAGACCTGGAAGAGGCCGGCGAGAAGCGCGACGGCGAGACCGAGGCGGTAGGAGGTGGTTCCGGATTTTTGCGACATGATCGGGGCCCCGTTCGAGATTGAGGCTCCGCTCTAGCGAAGCGCGCAAGCAAACCTATGCGCCGCGCCGTGGCGTTTGTGTGGAGATATCGTGCAGAGCGGAGCGGCGCGCTTCCCCTCAGAAATAGGACACGAATTTCGAATCCCGCGCGATCGTCACCTGCCACCAGTCGAGCTGGGTGCCGCCGCAGGTGCCGTTGGCGAGGTTGGTGCCGTCGCAGCAATGCCAGAGGCCGACCTTGTGGCCGAGCTCATGGGCGAGGCAGAGCGGGGTGCGGCCCTCGATGGTCAGATAGTCGCTGAGCGGGCCGAGCGCGCAGCCGGCGGTCGCGCCGGGGATCTGGCGGACGCAGAAGACCACGATCTGCTGGCGCAGGCCGGTGATCCGGCCGGTATTGCCGAGCGGGCAATGCCAGGCGGCGGTGGCGTTGAACCAGGCGCCGGTGAGCCAGAGATCCTCGCCCCAGGCCTCGGCATTGCAGCTGACGTCGAGCGCATAGTTCGGCGACGCGCCGTCGACACTGTGGATGCCGTCGAGGATCAGCTGGATATTGGCCTCCTCGCGGAAGATCCGGGCCGCCGCGTCGATCGCGGGCTGGAGCGTGGCCTCGTCGCTGACGGCATTGCCCTGCTCGTCCTTGAGGATGATGATGCAATAGGACAATTTCTTCAGCGGCCGGAAGCCGAGCGCGCCGGCGATGGCGTCGGGCAGGCCGACGAGGCGCCAGAAGATTTCCTGCCCGATGTTGAGAATCTCGTCGAGCAGACGGCCGATGACCGGGATGGAGAGGATCAGCTCGATCACGAAGGCGATCGGGGTGAGGATGATCTCGATGATCGTCCAGGCCACGCAGACCAGGGTGGTGATCGTCGTCCAGACGACGCAGACCACGTTGGAGACCCAGGTCCAGGCGACGCAGAACCAGGTGAGGACCTTGCAGCCCCAGGAGCAGGGCCACCAGTCGCAGCAGTCGGAATCCCAGCTGTCGCAGCTATTATAGCCCTGGTCGGCGCTCTGCGTGCATTCGTCATAGCTCTCGTTCGCCCATTCGGTGCAGACTTTCATGATGCCCCTCCCCTGGCGGTTCGGCCGGCGGCGACGGCGCCGCGGCGGCCGGATCAGTGCACGGCGCAGGCCGCGCCGTGCGCGTCATGGGCGCGGCCGAGGTCCACCCCCGCCGCTTTGGCCGCCGCCTCCACCTCGCGCCGGAGCGCGGCGTCGGCGCGGCGCCGCCCGACCCACTTGCCGACCCCGCCCGCGACGAAGAAGGCGCCGAGGCCGAGCAGGAGGGTCTGCCAGAGCGGCCGGTCGCCCCCGGCGACGTTGGCCCAGAGGGCGAAGGCGACGATCCCGGCCAGGCCGGCGGCGGTGGCCTCGGCGCAGCCGCAGGCGAAATAGGCCTTGTTGAGCCGCGTCGCCCGCGCATTGGACTCCGCCTCGGAAAGGCCCGGCAGAGCGAGCGCGATCGGCCCGGCCGCGCGCCGCCGCCGCCCGGTCCGCGCCTCGCGCCACAAAGCGCGCAGCTCATCGCCGGTCGAGACATGCATGGTGCGGGAATGCGACATGGTCATCGTGGCCCTCCGCTGATCGTCAGAAGCACGCACGCGGGGCCGGAGCGAAGGCACGGACGGACGTGCGCCCCGGTCTCCATTCGCCCCGGTCTCCATTCGCCACAGTCCGGCGCGCACGGTTTTTCTGTCGGAGACTGGCGACACCGGCCATCTTTACTGTGGATAATTACGGGATAACTCCGAGGTCCCAGTCGAAACCGCCCGGCTGCTTCGCTTTGGCGGCGCGATCGCGCGAAAATGCGGCGCGCTTGACAGCGGCGCGCCGGACCCGCCTTTTCGGCCGATGCCGAGACCCGTCTTCTCTTTCCTCTCCCGCTTCGGCCCATGGGTGATGCTCGCCGCCTTCCTGGTCCTGCTCGGCGCGGTGCTGACCCTCATCGGCCTGGTGTTCGGCTTCGACCTGACCGACGTCGATGCGTGGCTCCAGGCGCATGGCGGCTTCTTCCAGGCGGCGGGGAAGCTGCTGCTCCGGCTCTTCTTCGGCTTCTGGCTGCTGATCGCGGCCTTCGTCGTGATCTCGCCGATCGTCTCACTCCGCTCGAAGGAGAAGCCGCGCTGGGGCTGCGCGATCCTCGCGATTCCAGCCGCCTATTTCTGCTGGATCGGGACGTTCGGCGATTATTGAGCCCGGACAAGGTTCCGGCCGGCCGCGCGTCACCCCGTATTCTGCGTAAACCTCCTCTTTACGCAGGTTGATCTATGACGGCCGGAAGGAACAGGCCGCGCCCGGCCCGGAGGTTTTTGGTCCATGGCTTCACTCTCGGTCGACTCAACGGGCGTAAGGACGGGCAGCCTGCTCGCCGCCTGCGTGGCCGAGCATGGCAGCGCGACCCACCCCTATTTCGGCAGCCCGGCCTTGCTTTCGGGCCCGGAGGCCGCGCGCAACCTCGCCGACGCCGTCCATCTGCTCACCGCCCTGCACGGACGCCATCCGGGCGTGATCGATCATGCCGCGACCCGCACCGTCGATCCGGCCGGGCGCGCCTGGCTGGTGGCGGCGGCGCAGGCGGCCGCGCAGGAGCGGGCGCTGCTGACCCGGCTCGCCGTTGCGGCGGGGCCGATCCCCTCCACCCCGGGCGGCGGCGGCAGCGAGGCCGCGATCCAGGCCCAACGGGGCGCGCTCTCGACGCTCGCCCAGTCCGACCGGCGCGGCACCGCGCTCGGCGCCGCTCTGGCCTTCGCCAGCGACTGGGCGCCGGTGCGCCGCGTCGTGGTCGAGGCGGCGGCGAAACGGCTCGGCGTGGAGGTCGCTCCGAACGGGCTCGGCGACGAGACCCGGCTGCGCGCCATCGCCGACGAGGCCGGCGCGAGCGAGCGCGCCTTGCTGTTCGGGGCGCAGCAGCTCGCCCTCCAGCACCGCGCGCTCTGGGACCTGCTCGAGGCGCGGGCGCAGGCGCGGTCCGCCTAAGCCGCTTGCGCCCCCAGATGGCCGCCGCTACGCGCAGGCCATGCGTTTCGAAGGCACTTCCAATTATGTAGCGACCGAGGACCTGAAGGTCGCGGTCAACGCGGCCGTCAAGCTCCGCCGCCCGCTGCTCGTCAAGGGCGAGCCCGGCACCGGCAAGACCGTCCTCGCCCACGAGATCGCCGCCGCGGTCGGCGCGCCTTTGATCGAATGGCACGTCAAGTCGACCACCAAGGCGCATCAGGGCCTGTACGAATATGACGCGGTGGCGCGGCTGCGCGACGGCCAGCTCGGCGACGCGCGGGTCCACGACATCAAGAACTATATCAAGAAGGGCAAGCTCTGGGAGGCGTTCACCTCACCCGAACTGCCGGTGCTGCTGATCGACGAGATCGACAAGGCCGATATCGAATTTCCGAACGACCTACTCCAGGAGCTCGATCGCATGTCGTTCGACGTCTACGAGACGCACGAGACGATCGCGGCGAAGGAGCGGCCGATCGTCGTCATCACCTCGAACAACGAGAAGGAGCTACCCGACGCGTTCCTGCGCCGCTGCTTCTTCCACTATATCAAATTCCCGGACCGGGAGACGATGCAGGCGATCATCGACGTCCATTTCCCCGGCATCCAGACCCTGTTGGTGCAGAAGGCGATGGACATCTTCTACCAGGTCCGCGAGGTGCCGGGGCTGAAGAAGAAGCCCTCGACCAGCGAGCTGATCGACTGGCTGAAATTGCTGCTGCACGAGGATCTGCCGCTCGACGTGCTGCAGTCCAGGGATCCGAGCAAGGCGATCCCGCCGCTGCACGGCGCGCTACTGAAGAACGAGCAGGACGTGATGCTGTTCGAGCGGCTCGCCTTCATGAGCCGGCGGCCGGGGAATTGAGGCGAGCGTAGACGCGCCCGCGCGGGCGGCATAACCTGCTTTCCGGCCACGGGAATCGGGGGATTCGCATGTTCCGCCATATGTTCGCATTCGCGCTCGCGCTCATTCTGGCCACGCCCGCGGCGGCGCAGGACTGGCGGCATCGGCCGAGTGGCATCTCGCTCCCGTCGCTGCCCGACGGGTTCCGGGTCGGCCGCGAGACCGACAATCGCCGCGACGGCTCCGACGTCTTCGTCCAGCTCGGCAGCGACGACGAGCCGGCGACCCTCTACGTCTATCGCTCCGCTTATCCCGGCGCGGCGATCTGGTTCGAACGCACGCGGCTCGCGATGCGGGCCAATGTCGGCGCGCCGACCGGCAATGTGGCGCCGCGCAGCTTCACGCTCGGCGCCGCGACCGCGCCCAACGGCCTGCGCGAGGAGATCGACATTCCCGCCGGCGGGCGCTGGCGCGCGACCGCGGTGGCCATCGTCCAATATGGCGACTGGATCGTGAAGGCGCGGCTGACCTCGGCGCGGCTGGATGCGGCCGGACTGGGCCGGCGGCTGGACGCCCTGCTCGGCGCGCTGCGCTTTCCCGCCGGCGCGCCGGCCGCGCGGCCGCTGATCGTGCCCTCGCCCTGCGGCGAGGCGAATGCGATGCGGGGACGCGCCCGCGACCGCTCCTCCGAAGACAATGTCAGGGCGGGGATCGTCCTAGTCGGGATAAATGCCGAGGCGCGCGGGCGCGAGGGTCTGGTCGCCAATCCCGAGGCCTGGTGCCGGGCTTCCTCGCGTCATCCGGCCGCGATCGTCTCCCTCTACCGGCGTCGGGACGGCCGCGCCTGGGTGGCTTTGGTCAGCGATTCCGGGGTCGCCGCCGGCGCGGAGCAGGTCGACGATTTGGGGATGGCCTTCGCCGCCACGCCCGCGGCGACGATCTTCGTGCAGATGTATGACGGCATGCCCGACCCGGATCCGGCGATCGAGGCGGCGATCCCCTATCTGGTCGGCCGCGCGCAGGGTCCGGCCAGCGTCGACGCGGCGACCGGCACGCAGATCAGCGTCAGCATGCCCGAACGCTGAGGGTCAGCCCAGGGCCTCGTCGCGATAGGCGAGCTCGAAATTGCCCCAGCGGCGGCCCTTTATGTAGAGCGGGACGAAGACGTTCTTCACCGGCAGATAGCGGCCATTGCCCAGCTCCATGCCGTAGGTGGCGAGCATCGCCTCCTTGTCCGAGGCGATCGCCCGGCGGGTGATGTCGTCGATGAAGTTGCGGCGGTTGCGGCAATGCTCCGCATTCCAGACCGGATCGTTCGGCCGCTGCGGCTGCGAGCGGGCGGTGATGTGGGTCGGCAGATAGCCGTTGATGTCGGTGATCGCGGTGGCGATCAGGCGCGATTCCGAGGCCATCAGCCGGTCCAGGACCGGGCGGACATGCGCGTCGGCGAAGTCGCAGAAGCGGGTCTCGTACTGGACCGGGTTGGTCCCCGCCATGGGCACGTAATCGGTGTCGAACACATCCTCGACGGCGACCTCGCCCCGCTCGACCCCCGCCTCGACGATGGCATGGAGCTCGCGGCAGGCTTTCTGGGCGAATTCGATGAACGGCGTGTCGTCGATGCGGAAGCCCGAGGAGGCGAGCCGGTCGAGCATCTCGTTGGAGAGCAGTTCGAGCCGGGTCAGCCGGTCGTGGGTGACGCGCAGCTGCCCGCCATTGTCGCGCGCATCGGCGGCGAAGCTGGACAGGCCGCTCTTCACGCTGTCGACGCTGGCCTGGATATGGCTGGTCGACTGGGCGATGCCGTCGGTCTGGCGGTCGACCAGGGCGACGATGTCGGCGACGTCGCGGACCGTGTCGTTGATCCGGGTGAAGGCGCCCTGCGCGACCCGGCTCTTCTCGACGCCGGCCTTGATCTCGCTGGTCACCGCCTCGGCCTCGCGGGTCAGCGAGGCGATGGTGGAGGCAATCTCGCCGGTGGCGCCGCGCGTGTCGTGGGCGAGCTTCTTCACCTCCGCGGCGACCACGGCGAAGCTGCGCCCCGCCTCCCCCGCCCGCGCGGCCTCGATCGTGGCGTTGAGGGCGAGCATGTTGGTCTTGCTGGCGATGCTCTCGATGCTGGAGGAGACGCTCTGCACGCGCGCCATCGCCTCGGAGAAGCCGGCCATGCGGTCGCCGAGCTGGACGACGAGGTCGGTGAGCCCGGAGAAGACTCGGATCGTGTCCTCGATCGCGCCCCGGCCCTGGTCGAGCTTGGCGCGGGCCTGGTCGGCGAGGACGCGGGCCTCGTCGGTGGAATCGGAGACCCGGGCCTGATCGGCCATCAGCCGGGTGGTGACCTCCTCGAGGCCGTCCAGCATCCGCAGGTTGCGGTTGATGCGCTCGTTGACGCCCGCGACATAGCCGGCGACGTCGCTGCACTCGATCGCCAGCGACCCGCAATTGCGGGCCACCATGTTGATCGCTTCGCCGTCCGTCCGCTCGCTCGCGCTGCTCGCCACCGATAGGTCCCCGTTCTCGTTGTGCGGACGGGTTAGGGGGTAGAGGTTGAAAGGGCGTTAACTATGGGTGCGGGCGATCCGCATGGAGGGAATGAGGACCTACAAATCTAGTGGGGCCGGCCTGCTCCTAAGCCTTCGCAGGCTCACCGGGGACACGTACTTTTCGTGCCGAAAAGTACGTGTCCCCATCGTCTAAGCTTTCGTGGCCTCTTGCGGCCGCAGCCGCTCCATCGGCACCTCCTCGAACATGCGCCGGGTGGCGGGGCGGTCGTTGATCCGCTTCAGCCAGGCCATGATCCCGGGCGTATCGCTTTCGTTGACCAAGTCCGCGAAGCCGAATTGCATGCCGTTGGCGATCGCGAAATTGCAGATGTCGGCGAGGCTGTACCGGTCCGCCGCCAGCCATTCA
This sequence comes from Allosphingosinicella sp., assembly GCA_035502235.1. Classification (GTDB taxonomy): domain Bacteria; phylum Pseudomonadota; class Alphaproteobacteria; order Sphingomonadales; family Sphingomonadaceae; genus Allosphingosinicella. The sequence goes on along the minus strand of DATJUQ010000045.1, from coordinate 44,776 downwards.
TGGTCCCTCAGCCTCTCCTCCAGCCGGCGGACCGAGACGCCGATCTTGCGCATCTCCTCGTCGAGCACGGCCTGCGGGAAACCGGCGCGGGCGTTGCGCCACTTGGTCTGCTGTTCGGGGATCGGGATGCGCTTCACCTTCTCCTCGAACTCCGCGTCGGAGAGCGCGCGCGCCATGCCGCTGACCATCCGCTCCCAGCCGATGGTGGAGACGCACCAGCAGAAATATTCGTCCACCCATTTGGTCCAGACCCGCATCTCGGCGCGGCCATAGGGGTCGTCGGGGCGCAGCGTCGCCGCGGTCGGCCAGGCGTCCTCCAGATATTCGCAGATCACGGTCGATTCGGTGATCACCTTGCCGTCGTCGACGAGCGCCGGCACCTGGCCGCGCGGATTGATCGCCTTATACCAATCCTCATGATGCTCGAACTGCGCGGGATTGAGCCGCACCCCTTTGAAATCCAGGCCTTTCTCATAGAGGGCGAGCAAAGGCTTGAGCGAGTTGGCGCCCGGGCCGAAACTGTAGAGGGTGAGCATCCCGATCTCCGTTTATTTGTATGTGTGACTTACATCACACGGGAGGTGGGATTTGAAAAGCCCTTCCCCCTGCCCTACACCCCGGCCATGTTCTTCTCCTTCGTCGACGAGCTGCGCGCCGCGGGCATCTCCGCCTCCATGAAGGAGCATCTGACCCTGCTGGAGGCGCTGGACGCGGACGTGATCGGCGCCCGGCCGGAGGATTTCTATTATCTGGCGCGCGCGACCTTCGTGAAGGACGAGGGGCTGCTCGACCGGTTCGACCAGGTGTTCGGCAAGGTCTTCAAGGGCCTGGAGACGACCTACGGCACCGAGGCGCAGCCCGTGCCCGAAGACTGGCTGAAGGCGGTCGCCGAACTCTATCTCACCCCGGAGCAGATGGCCGAGATCAAGGCGCTCGGCTCCTGGGAGGAGATCATGGAGACGCTGAAGAAAAGGCTCGAGGAGCAGCAGGGCCGGCACCAGGGCGGCAATAAGTGGATCGGCACCGGCGGCACCTCGCCCTTCGGCAATGGCGGCTACAATCCGGAGGGCGTCCGGATCGGCGGCGAGGGCGGCCAGAAGCGCGCGATCAAGGTCTGGGACAAGCGCGAATTCAGGAATCTCGACAACCAGGTCGAGCTCGGCACGCGCAACATCAAGGTCGCGCTGCGGCGGCTCAGGCGCTTCGCCCGCGAGGGCGCGGCCGAGGAGCTGGACCTTGACGAGACCGTCTCCGGCACCGCGCGCAAGGGCTGGCTCGACATAAGGATGCGGCCGGAGCGGCACAATGCGGTGAAGCTGCTGCTCTTCCTCGACGTGGGCGGCTCGATGGACCCGCATATCAAGCTCACCGAGGAATTGTTCTCGGCGGCCACCAGCGAGTTCAAGAATCTGGAATTCTTCTACTTCCACAATTGCCCCTACGAGGCGCTGTGGAAGGACAATCGCCGCCGCTTCCAGGAGCGCACGCCGACCTGGGACGTGCTCCACAAATATGGCCACGATTACAAATGCGTGTTCGTCGGCGACGCCTCGATGAGCCCCTATGAGATCAGCCATCCCGGCGGCTCGGTCGAGCATTATAACGAGGAGGCCGGCGCGACCTGGCTGCAGCGGCTGACGACCACCTATCCGGCGGCGATCTGGCTGAACCCGGTGCCCGAGAAATATTGGAACTATACCGGTTCGATCCAGCTCGTCCGCCAACTCATGCAGGACCGCATGTATCCGCTGACGCTGGCCGGGCTTGACGAGGCGATGCGGACGTTGAGCCGGAAATCGTGACCCGCCCGGGCCTGATCCTCGCTGTCTGGCTGGGGATCGCGGGCGCCGCCGCGCCGCCGCCGCCCGCGCCGGTACCGGCAAGCGCCCGGGCCCCGATCGACGGCTATGACGTCGCCCGCCTCTACCAATTCTGGCGCGGATGGGTCGAATTCAACAAGGGAGCCGCGGCGGATGCGCTGCTGGCCGAGCCCGAAGCGGTCGACGGGGAGCGCGCGTTCGGCGAGCCGCTGCTGCGTTTCACCAAGCACCACGATTTCGGCCCTTTCCTCACCGGCGAGATCCGCCTCTATTGCCGGGAAGGCGCCGATCGGCGCCCTGTGCGCGCGACCTGCCACTATCGCCTGCGCCGCGCCTACGTCGATCATGAGGCGGGGCCCTATCGCGGCGACAATCCGGTCGCGCGCTGGACCCGGGAGTCGTTCGACGGAGCGCGCCTCGTCCGGCGCTTGCGGGAGGCCGGGCTCGGACCTGAGACGCCCTGGTGGTCGGCGAACCTTCACCGCTTCTTCGACGTCCTCCCCTCCCCCGTGCCCATGCTGACGGCGAACGCGACGGTCGTCAGGCTCGACTCGCGCGATTGCCCGGCGATGGCGCGGGCGATCGCCGCGCTCGAGACCAGCCGCGTCAACTGGCGGCTGGACCTGTACGGCGTCGGCGCGGACAGCCCGGTCGAGCCGATCGCGCCGCACGCGGTCTGGACCGAGTTCACGCTGAGGATCCTGGCCGAGCGGGCCGGCGTGACGATCAGCGGCGGCGGCGGCCGGATCGAGCGCCTCGCCGCGCCGGTGCTGGCCGCCGCCGACGCCTGCGAGCGGGCGAGGCAGCGGCCGGCCTCGTGAAAGGCGTCATCGCCGGCCTTGCCCTGTTTTGCTTCACGGCGGGCGCCGCCTCGGCGCAATCCCTCGCCCCCGACATCCGCGCCGCCTGGGGGTTCGACCGGAGCGATCTCGCGCCGGACCCGCGCATCCGCTTCGGCGTGCTCCCCAACGGGATGCGCTATGCGATCCTGCCGAACCGGACGCCGGCGGACGCGGTGGCAATGCGGCTGCTGGTGCGGGTGGGCGCGACCGATGGGGCGCCGGGCGAGGCGCATTATCTGGAGCATCTGGCCTTCATGGGCTCGCGGGGCGTGCCCGAAGGGGCGCGGGCGCGGCTGAGCGGCCCGGAGCGGCTGCGCGAGGGCATCGGCTTCAACGCGCATACCGGGGATTACGACACCTATTACCGGCTCGATCTGCCCCGCCCGGACCGGGCGCAGCTCGGGCGGATGCTGTTCCTGCTGCGCGACATGGCGAGCGAGCTCACCCTCGCGCCGGAGGCGGTGGCGCGGGCGCGCGCGGAGATATTGGCGGAGGTGCGCCGGCGCTCCGGGCCGGACGACCGGCGCGACCGGGACCAGATCGCCTTCTTCGTGGCCGGCACGCGCATCGCCCGCGTCTCGCTGACCGGCAATGAGGGCGAGGCCGCCGCGGTCACGGCCGAGGGGCTGCGCCACCTCTACGAGGCCAAATACCGGCCGGAGCGGGCGACCTTGATCGTCGTCGGCGCGGTCGATCCGGCCTGGCTGGAAGGGCAGATCGCGGCGCGGTTCGGCGGCTGGCGGGCCCGCGCCGGCGCCGCCGACGAGGTCGCGGTGACGGGCAGCAGGATCGGCGCCGTCGACGGCCTGGAGCTGGCGACGGGCATCAGCTTTCGCGTGCTCGCCGCGCCGGTCGGCCCGACCTGGGCGACGATCGCCGCGGTCTCGCCCCTGGGCGGCGGCGATGCGGCGGCGCCGCGCGACCAGGGCTTCCTGCAGTCGCTGGCCGCGGACATGCTAGCGGCGCGGGTGCTCGGCCATCGCGGCGGCGACCGGCCGTTCATGGATGCCGACGCCGCGGTCGAGGATTATTACCGGACGGCGCGAATCGCCCGCTTCGCGGTGCGCGCGCTCGACAATGACTGGCGGATGGCGCTGGGCGTGGCCGAGCGGGAATTGCGCTGCGCGCTCCGGGACGGCTTCACGCCGGATGAGCTGGCCATCGCGCTGGAGCGGGAGGCCGAGCGCCTCGCCGCCTTGACGGCGCCGGAGACCAGCACCGCCATCGCCGACCGGCTGGTCGAGATGGCCGGGCGCGGCATCGTGCCGACCGCGCCGGGCCGGCCAGCGGACACCGCCGCCTATCTCCGCACGGTCCGCCTCGACGCGGTCAACGCGGCCTTCCGGGCGAGCTGGGCGGCGCCGGGACGCCGCGTCCATGTCGCGCACGACCGGCCGATCGAGGGCGGCGAGGCGGCGGTGGCGCGGGCCTGGGCGGCGGGGGCGCCCTGCCCTACGCGCTGACCCGCGGCCGCCCGAGCTGGCAGGTGGCGAAGGCGACGGCGGTGCCGATGCAGAGCTGCCAGGGGAAAGCCAGGCCCTTCCAGCCGGCCGGCAGGTCGAGCAGGTCGACGATGTAGCTCTGCTGCAGGAGAATGGCGAGGAAGCCGGCGGCGAGCGCGGCGATCACCGAGGCGACATTGCCCCGGCGCGTGAACAGCAAGGTGAAATAGACGCCGAGCAGGCCGGAATAGGCGAAGCTCATCACCCCGAGGGCGAAATCCAGCAGCGGCGCCTCGGTGTAACGCTGCCAGTAGAAGCAGAGGAAGGACATGGCGAGCAGGGCCAGCGCGAGCAGGACCATGCCGATCCGCCCGGCGCGGACATAATGCGCCTCGGCCCGCGGCCCGCTCCGCTCCGCCCAGGGCCGGTAGAAATCCTGGATCAGCACCGAGCTCATCGAGATCAGGCCGGAATTGACCGCCGCCGCGGCAAGCACGCCGACCGCGACGAAGCCCCTTATCCCGGGCGGGATCTGGGTCAGGATATAGTGCATGAAGACGGTGATCCGCTCGCCCTCGAACGTGCCCGCGGCGGCCGCGCCCGCACCACCCATCAGGTCCGGCCGCTGGTAGACGATGTAGAGCAGCGAGCCGATCACCAGGAACAGGGCCACGACCGGCACGCCGGCGACCACCGAGGCGTAGAGCGCCCGCCGCCCCTCCTTGCCGTCGCGGCAGGCGAGGAAACGCTGGGTGATGTCCTGATCGAGCCCCATCGAGGCGAAGAACAAGAGCGTGATGCCGGTCAACGTGGCGAGCAGGGAGAAGGGCGCGGTGAGATCGAGCGAGAGATCGACGAGCCTCAGCTTGTTCTCCGCCGAGAGCGCCGCAAGCACGTCGCCCGCGGGCGCGGGGATGCTGGTCCAGAGGATGACGAGCACGGTCAGCGCCGCGCCGACATAGAGCAGGACCTGGACCAGATCGCTCCAGATCACCGAGCGCAGGCCGCCGATGAAGGTGAAGGCGAGGCCCATGGCCACCAGGACGGCCGAGGCGGCGAGCACGTTGCCCGGCTGGATATCGGCGAAGACGATCATCGAGACGGCGATGGCGGCGAGGTAGAGCCGGGCGCCGCTGGCGAGGATCCGCCCGACCAGATACATGCCGCCCGCCGCCCGCATCGCCACCGCGCCGAAGCGGGCGCGGAGCAATTCGTACACGGTGGTCACGCCCTCGGCGTAGAAGCGCGGGATCAGGTAGCGGGAGAGCAGGAAGGCGGCGAGCAGCGGCCCGAGGAAGCTGGTCAGGTAGGTGTAATCGCCGCGATAGGAATAATCGGGCGCGCCGAGGAAGGTCGCGGCGGACTGGGTGGTGGAGAGGACCGAGACCGCGACCAGCCAGACGGGCACGCGATGGCCGGCGAGGAAATAATCGTCGGCGCTGCGCTGGCGGCGGGTGGAAAGCCAGCCGGCCAAGGCGAGGATCGCGACATAGGTGCCGAGAATGGCCCAATCGAGCGGCGTGAACTGGGCGGTCATCGCGCGGCGCCCGCGCGGAACAGCAGCAGGAAGAGAGGGAGCGCGGCCAGCCCGCTCACCGCCGGATCAGGTGGAAATCGGTCTGTCGCCCGTCGAGCCAGCGGACCTCGCGGCCGTCGAAAAAGGCGTCCTCCTCGAGCCGGAACTCGATCTCCTGCCCGCCCCATTCGGGCACGGCGGCGCGGACGTTGAGCTCGATCGACCAGGCGGTGTCGGCGCGCACCCGGCGAGCGCCGCGCGGATCCGCAGCCTGATTGTCCCAGAAGCCGATGGCGGGCCCGGCGCCGTGGCCGTGATAGCCGAGCGGGTGGGAATAGATGGTCGCGCGCAGCCCCTGGGCGCGCGTGCGGGCGAGCGCGGCGGCGAGGATCTGGTTGCCGCTGAGCCCGGCGCGGAAGCTGGCCAGCAGCAGATCCTGCGCGCGATTGGCGCCGGCGAGCCCGGCGCGCAGGCCCGCGGGCACCTCGCGCTCGCCGGGGCGAAGCACGTAGGCGAGCTGCTGCGTGTCGGTGTTGAGGCCGAGATAGGTGATGCCGAAATCGGTCCAGAGCATGTCGCCCGGCTGGATGACGGCATCGCCCTCCAGCGCCTCCGCCGACCCCTGGCGGAAGATCGCGACCGACGGGTGGAACCAGGTGGCGAGGCCGAGCGCGGCGATCCGCTCCCGGTACCACCATTGCAGGTCGGCGGCGGTGGTCCGGCCGGGCCGCACCGTGCGGCCGGAGAAACCCTCGGCGATGATCGCATGGGCAATGCGGACGATCTCGCCATAGCGCGCCATCTCCCCGGGAATGCGCGTCTCCAGCCAGCCCACCGCGAGATCGTCGGTCGGCGCGACCCGGGCGCGGAAGCGCGGCGCCAGCGCGGCCATGAAGGACCGGTACTGGCTCTGCGTCAGCCCGTCCGCGAAGGCGGTGTTCGGCGAGACGTTGATCGCGATCCGGCGCGGATTGCGCTCGGCGACGATGGCGGCGAGGCGTGCGAACTGGTCGGGCTGGGCGGCGGGATCCCAGGAGGGCGCGAACAGGCCGCCAAGGCCGTAGCGGCTGACCGTCAGCCGCTCGATCGGCCGGCCGCCGCCCGGATCGTGGAAGACGAGGATGGTGCGCCGGCGCGCGCGCATGCTGGTCGCGTTGAGCATCGTGCTCATCACCGGATCTTCCAGATATTCCCGGGCGATCAGCACCCACATGTCATAGCCGTGCCGGCGCATGAGCCCGGGCACGACGGTGTCGAGCCGCTCGGCGAGCCAGGCATCCTGCACCCGGGCGCGTTCGCGGAGCGGCAGGATGTCGGGCATGGCCTGCGCGGCCAGCGACGTCGGCAGGAGCAAAGCGAGGAGGAGCAGGAGGCGGCGCATCAGTAGAGCAGGTGCGGCCGGCGGGCGTCGGCCCAGGCCTCCTCGTCGGGGACGGTCAGCGCATCCAGATCGGCGGGCGTCGCGCCCGCATCGTCTACCCATTCACGCAAGGCCGGTCCCCCGTTGATCACGTCGATGGCGAGCTTCTCGAACTCATATTCGTACGGGAAATCGCGCCATAGGTCATAGCCCGGATAGAGCGTGGCGACCGCGCGGAAAGCCAGTGCCTGCAGCCGCCAGGGCCGGAAGGCGGCATGATCGTAGGCGCCGCCCTCGGCATGGATGAAGACGCCCGCGCAGAGCTTGCCCGCATGCTTGTGGAAGGTCGGCTGGAACCAGATGTCGCGCAGGGTGCAGCCGGCGAGCCATTCGGGCGCGACGCGGCGCATCTCGGCGATCACGGCCTTGGCGTCGAGGTCGGGCGCGCCGAACGATTCCAGCGGCCGCGTCGTCCCCCTGCCCTCCGAGAGGTTGGTGCCCTCGAGCATCACCGTTCCGGCATAGGCCCGGGCCATGTTGACGTTGGCGGCATTGGGGCTCGGGTTGATCCAGACCCGCTCAGGCGGCCAGCCGAAGCCGGGCGCGGCGTCGGGCGCCCAGCCCTCCATCGCGATCACGCGATAGTCGACGTCCAGCTTGAACTGCTCGATGAACCAATGCCCCATCTCGCCGAGCGTCATGCCGTGCCGCATCGGCATCGGCCCAGCGCCGACGAAGCTCTCCCAGCCCGCGCGGAGCGTGAGGCCTTCGACCGGGCGGCCCGCGGGATTGGGCCGGTCCAGCACCCAGACGGCCTTGCCGTGCGCGGCGGCGGCCTCCAGCACGTAGAGCAGGGTCGTCACGAAGGTATAGATGCGGCAGCCCACGTCCTGCAGGTCGACGAGCATGACGTCGAACGTGCCCATCGACTGGCCGGTCGGTCGGCGCACCTCGCCATAGAGGCTGAACACCGGCACCTGGTAGGTCGGATCGGTATAATCCGGCGATTCCATCATATTGTCCTGGAGATCGCCGCGCACGCCATGCTGCGGCCCGAACACCGCAGAGACGTCGAGCCCGGCGGCGACGAGCGCGTCCAGGCTGTGCGTCAGGTCCGCGGTCACCGAGGCGGGATGGGCGAGCAGGGCCACGCGCCTGCCCTCCAGCGGCTTGCGCAGGGCGGGGTCGGCGAGCAGGCGATCGATACCGAAATTCATGCCGCTTGCTGGCCGGACTCGGGCCGCGACGCAAGCCCGCTCAGCGGTCCGGCACCGGCGTGGCCGCGACGCCGACGTTCAGGAACCACGGCTCCCCCGCCGCGCGGCGGCGCGAGACCAGTTCCTCCTGCAGCTCGAACATGCCGGGAAAGGGATCGCGGCCGGCGATCGGCACATCGGCGAAGCGGATATAGGCCTGGGCGGTGCCGTAGGCGGGCCAGGCGGGGCCGCGCGCGCTGCGCGGCACGCCGGCGGCGGCGAAGCTTACCCAATAATCCATCATCGCCGCGGAAAGGGCCCGGTCGGTGTCGCTGTCCGGGCGTGGCCAAGTCGCGGGCAGCGACCAGCGCGGCCCGACCAGCCCGAAGACGTAGGGCAGTTCGGCGGCATGGAAGGCGCAGAGGTCGCGCGCGCGCGCCGCCGCGTCGCAATGGTCGAAAAGGTAGAGAAAGGACGGCAGCCCGGCCGCCGCCTGCCGGCGGACCAGCCGCTCCGCCGCCCAGCCGTAGACCGCGTCGCGCAACGTCGCGAGCATCGAGTCGCCGATGTCCGAGGCTGGGTAGAGGCGCAGGAAGGCGGGCGCGAGGGTGCGGTAGCGGGCGCGGATCGCCGCCTCATAGGCCGCGGCATCGGCGGGCGCGGGCGGCAGGAAGGCGCGCTGCGAGCGGATCTCGCCGCTGTTGAAGCCGGCGAGCAGGGGGACGCGCGCCTGGCGGCCGCCGTCCAGCGCGTCGACCACCTGCTCGGGCAGCGCCCAGCCGTCGACCGTTCCCTGCGGGACGAAGTCCGCGCGGGCGAGCGCGTGCGCGTCCAGCGCGCGGAGGGAGGCGGGATCGGCGGCGCCGAGGCGCGCGCCAAGCGCCGCGCCGGTCTCCTCCGCCGGCGGCAGGCCATGAGCAAGGCGCGACAGCGCGGGCACGGCGCGGATGTTCGCGCTCTGCACGATCGCCCGGTCGAACAGGCCCCGCGCCAACGGGCTGGCCAGCAAATAGGTGATGCTGAGCGCGCCCGCCGATTCGCCCATCACGGTGACGTTGCGCGGGTCGCCGCCGAAGGCCGCGACATTGGCGCGGACCCAGCGCAGCGCCGCCATCTGGTCGAGCAGGCCGTAATTGCCGGACACGCCGCGCGGGGATTCGGCGCTCAGGCCGGGATGGGCCAGCCAGCCGAGCGCGCCGAGCCGGTAGTTGATCGACACGAACACGACGCCGCGCCTGGCCAGCGCGCCGCCGTCGAACATCGCCTGGGCGCTGCCCCCGATGCGGAGCGAACCGCCATGGATCCAGACGATCACCGGCCGGTTCCGCGCGCCGGCGGGCGCCCAGACGTTGAGTGTCAGGCAATCCTCGCTCATCGCCGCCGGCTGGACGGCGTAGAGGCTGGCCGCGGGAAGCAAGGGCTGCATGCAGTTCGGCCCGAAGGCCCCGGCGTCCCGGATGCCGGCCCAGCGCGCGGCTGGCGCCGGCGGCCGCCAGCGCAGCGGCCCGACCGGCGGCCGGGCATAGGGAATGTTGCGGAAGATGTTCAGGCCGGCGTCGCTGACTCCGGCCAGGCGCCCCTCGGCCACCGTCGCCGCCGGCCGCGCCCGCGCCGCCGCCGCCGGCGAAGCGGCCAGAGCCAGCAGCAAGACGGCCGCGATCGCGCGCATGGTCCCGGTCCTCATACCCCCGCCAGGGATGATAGATTCACTCGCGCGTGAAGATCAATGCGCCGGATCGAGCCGAAGGCGGAAACCGTCCGGATGGTGGAAATCCGGCTCCCCGTCCGGATGCGCCAACGCCCACCAGGACAGGGCGCCGCCTTTCTCCTCGATGACGGCGGCGAGGCCGACCGGGCCGAGCACCGGCATGGCCAGTTCGGCATGCAGCTCGAACATCTCAAAGCCGATCCGCGTCTCGATCTTCGGCGCGGCGATGGCGGCGTTGCGCATCCCCTCGCGCGGCGCGTCGAAGCGATAGGCCGCCCATTGGGTGGAGGGCGAGAAATTGAGCTCCAGATAGCCGGGCGGATTGGCGAGGAAGAGCTCGAAGCAGGTATGCTGCCACAGATCGTCGGCGCGCTCGGGCGCGCGGGTGGGCGGCAGCCGGATCGCGCCGGCCGGGCCGGTGACGAGATAGCGCAAGGCGAGCAGCCGCGGCGCGGGCCGGCTCAGCTCCACCTCGACGGCGGTGACGGCGGTCCCAATTGAGGCGGGATGGCGGATCAGGCGCTGCATCCGGGCCCGATAGCGCGCCGCCCGGCCAGCGTCATCCCGTCATTCGGGCAGCATCTCGCCCGAGCCGCCGACGTCGGCCGGAAAGTCCCTGGGCTTGGGCAGGCCGTCCTTCATCCGGTGGCAGGTCGCGCCGTAATTGAGGTGGATGCTCGGCACGAAGGCGAGGTCCGGCAGCTTGCCGGCGGGAATGTCGACCAGCTCCAGGGTCGGATGCTCCACCAGGACATGGCCGCCGCAGACCAGGCAGAACAGGCGCTTGCTGAAGCCGGTCCGGCTATAGGCGCCGAGCCGGTCCCCGCCCCGGGTGACGCGCACCGCCTCCGCCGGCCAGAGCGTGAACCCGACCAGCGGCGCGCCCGACCAGGCGCGGCAGTCCGCGCAATGGCAATAGCCCATTTCCAGCGGCGCGCCCGCCGCCTCGAACGCGACCGCGCCGCAGAAGCAGCGGCCTTCGAGGATGCCGGTCATGCCGCCCGCCGGCGCGCGCGGCAGCCGGCGGCGAGACGCTCGAGCAGCTCGGCGGCCGGCGACTGGCGCATGTCGTCGGCGACCTGCATACCGAGCGTCCAGGCCGCCTCGGCATAGCGCGGATCGGCGAGCAGCTGCGCGATCGCCGCGCGGAAATCCGCCGCCGCCGCGTCCGCCGGAAGCGACAGGCCGGCGCCGCGCGCGGTGACCCGGACGGCATTGTCATGCTGGTCGCGGCCATGCGGCACGACGATCATCGGCTTCAAATGGGTAAGCGCGCGCGTCACCGTGCCGTGCCCGCCATGGGTGATCACCAGGGCCGCCTCGGGCATCACCTGGTCGTGCGGCGCGCTGTGAGCGAGCTCGCAATTGGCCGCCGGGCGCAATTCCTCCGGCGCGATCGTGTCGCCGAGCGTGACCAGCAGCCGGACGGGCAGGTCGGCGGCGCCGTCGATCACCGCCTGCAGCACGCCGACATGGTCCTGGAAGGTGGTGCTGAACGCGACGAGGATGAGCGGGCGGGCGTCGTCCGCGCTCCACGGCGACCGCCAGGGCGCGGCCCAGGGCGGATCGGCGAGCTGCGGCCCGATATAGTGGATGTGCGGCGGCAAAGTCGGCGGCGCGAAATCGAAGGCCGCGCTGGTCCCGACCAGCAGGGCCGCGGCCGCGTCGATCTGGTCGGCGAGCCGGGCGAGCGGGCGCAGGCCGAGCAGGCGCCGCGCCGCGTTCAGCATCGGCAGGCCGGTCGCGAACAGGGCCTCGTTGCCCGCCGCGACCGCGCGATGAACGGCCTCGTCCTCTGGCGTGCAGGCCGGGACGAGGCCCGGTCCGACCGGCGGTATGCCGGGCGTCCCGAACGGATTGATGTTGCAGGTCATGGCGACGCAGGGCTGGCCGATCGCCTCGCAGCCGGCGATCACGCCGAGCAGCATCTCGCTCGACACGACCAGGTCCGCCGGCGCGCGGCGCAGCTCGGCGATCACATCCTCGGCATAATCCAGCGCCGGGCCGGCCCAGACCCGCTCGAGCGCCAGCCTGAGCTGCGCCTGCGGCGTCGCCGCCTCCCAGTCGCGGAAGCTGTCGGTCTCGCGGCTGCGGTCGGGGCGGCTCGGCGCCCGGGTCCAGGGAATGAAGGCGCCGCCGCAGGCCTCGGCCTCGGGCCGGTTGCAGCGATCGCTCATCACCCGGACGCGATGGCCGCGCCCGGCCAGCTTCTCGGCGACGGTCAGCATGGGCATGACCGAGCCGCCACCTTCCCAGGTGGCGATGAGGAAGTTCGTCATCTCGTCCTACTCCTGACGCAACACACGCTTCCCCACGTGACGGCGAGCGGTAACCATGACGTCGCCCGGCGCAATGACGGCAAGACGGAGGCGTCGCCTGCCGCGACGAAAGCGACGGATGACCGCGCGCGAAATTGTGCTAAGCGCCGCCGGCCATGACGACCTACGCATCCGATCTCCTGCGCCTGCTCGACGAGCGCGGCTATATCCACCAGATCACCGATCCGGCGGGGCTCGACGCCCTCGCGGCCAGGCAGGTGGTGCCGGCCTATATCGGCTTCGACGCGACCGCGCCGTCGCTCCATGTCGGCTCGCTGGTGCAGATCATGCTGCTGCGCCGGCTCCAGCAGAGCGGGCACAAGCCGATCGTGCTGATGGGCGGCGGCACCTCGAAGATCGGCGATCCGAGCTTCAAGGACGAGGCGCGCAAGCTCATGACCAACGCGACGATCGACGCGAACATCGCCTCGATCAAGCGCGTGTTCGAGGCTTTCCTGACCTTCGGGGACGGCCCGACCGACGCGGTCATGGTGAATAATGCGGACTGGCTGGACGCGCTGGAATATATCCCCTTCCTGCGCCAGATCGGCCAGCATTTCTCGGTCAACCGGATGCTGAGCTTCGACTCGGTCAAGCTCCGGCTCGAGCGCGAGCAGTCGCTGAGCTTCCTCGAGTTCAACTACATGATCCTGCAAGCCTATGATTTCCGCGAGCTGGCGGTGCGCGCCGGCTGCCGGCTGCAGCTGGGCGGCTCCGACCAATGGGGCAATATCGTCAACGGCATCGAGCTGGCGCGGCGCATGGACGGGGTCGAGGTCTATGGCGTGACCACGCCGCTCATCACCACCGCCGACGGCGGCAAGATGGGCAAGACCGTGAACGGCGCGGTCTGGCTGAATGCCGACCAGCTGGGCCCGTACGATTATTGGCAGTTCTGGCGGAACACGCAGGACGCGGACGTGGGCAGGTTCCTGCGCCTGTTCACCGATCTGCCGCTGGACGAGATCGCGCGGCTGGAGGCGCTGGAGGGCGCCGGGATCAACGACGCCAAGAAGGCGCTCGCCGACGCGGCCACGAAGATGCTGCACGGCGCGGACGCCGCCGCCAGCGCGGCGGAGACGGCGCGCAGAACCTTCGAGGAAGGCGCCGGCGGCGAGGACCTGCCGACGCTCAAGGTCGCGGGCGAGATCGGCCTGGTCGACGCCCTGGTCGGCCTTGGCCTCGTCGCCTCGAAGAACGAGGCCCGGCGGCTGATCGGCCAGGGCGGCGCAAGGGTGAATGGCGAGGCCGTCACCGAGGACGGCCCGGTCGCGGTGTCGGGCGAGGTCCGCATCTCAGCGGGAAAGAAGAAGCACGGGCTGCTGGTCGGCTGACCGATCAGGGAAGTCGCGCAACAAGGCGCCGCAACCGCAGACCTAGCGCGCCTGCCCGCCCGCCAGCAGGCTCTGCTCGCCTTCGCGGATATCTCCCACCAGCCAGCGGTCGCCGCGATAATCCATGCGCAGCGTCACGACATGGTGCTCCCCCATGTTGAAGAAGGAGACGCGGGCCACCGCGCCGCCGGCATTCCGCTCGACCGACTGGATGGTGAAGCGGAAATTCTCGAAATCCTGGCAGCGGCAGAAGGGATCGTAGCCGAGCCCGTTGTCCGCGTCGCTCTGCCGCAGGATCGCGGTCTGCAGCTCCGGCGTGTAGACGTCGCGGCCCAGTTCCGGCGTCCGCCCGGCCGCATAGGCGCCGTAGATCCGGCCGATCAGGACACGGGCGCCCTCCAGATCCGGCTGCGGCGCCGCCGGCAGCGGGGCGACGTCCTCGAGCCGATTGTCGGCGGGCGGCGCCACCGCAAGGTTCGCCGTGCCCTTATTGCCGTCGCCGCCATTGCCGCAGCCGGCGACGAACAGGAGCGCGATGGCAGCCTTTCCAGCCTTCATGTATGTGCCCTCCGTTGGGCGAAAGCCTATGGCCTCGCCCGCGCCGCAGCAAGTCCGCGGCGCCTTGCCCGATCGCCAAGGTCCGATATGATCCGAGGCTGCTCGAACAGCGGAGGACATCATGCGGCCCGGTCCTGTCCGTCTCCTGTCCATCCTGGCGGCGGCCGGACTTGCGACCGCCGCGTTTGCAGTCGCCCAGCCGAGGGCGGCGCCCGATCAAAGGCGCCAGGTCTCCGGCTGGCTGGTCGAGGACATCGCGGAGCCCGGCGACGACGATCCCGACCGGCGCGTGGTGCGCATGACGCGGCAGGTCGGCGAGCAACGTCTCGTCTACGATTATGTCCTCTCCGGCGGCGGCTTTTCCGGGGAGGACGGCTATGAAGCGAGAAGTGGCGGCGGCTGCTTCCAGAGCCTGCCGCTCGCGCCGCTGCCGGGGTGGCGGCAGATGCGGAACGCCGCTCAGGCCCGCGCCGCGATCGCCAGGGAGCTCCCTGCCTTCGAGCGGGTGTGCGGCCTCGCGCCGGGAAGCGCGACCGTTCTGCTCGGCTCGTTCGAGGACGGCTTCGCGGTCCTCTCCGCGTGGCGGCAGCAGCGCCTCGCGGCCTATGACGCGATGGCGGCGGAGAACGGCCCCGTCCCCTACGAATCGAACCTCGGCAATTCCTACTGAGGGGTCGCCGTGGGTTCTCGTCAGCCGCCCCTGAGCAGCCCCACCGCCGCGTCGCGCTCCATCAGATAGAGCAGGATCCGCGCCGCCTGCCCGCGCGCGCTGTCCAGGCCGCCGTCCCGGTCGACGAGCAGGCGGGCGTCGTCCATCGCCATCGGGGCCAGGTCCTGGATCTGCTCCGGGGTGGCGAGGCGGAACTGGGCCTCGCCGGACTGGCGCGTGCCGAGGATCTCGCCGGCGCCGCGCAGCCGCAGATCCTCCTCGGCGATGCGAAAGCCGTCATTGGTCTCGCGCATCAAAGTGAGCCGCGCCCGCGCCGTCTCGCTCATCACATTGCCGCGCAGCAGCAGGCAGATGCTGTGCTGGTCGCCGCGCCCGACCCGGCCGCGCAGCTGGTGCAGCTGGGCGAGGCCGAAGCGGTCGGCATGTTCGATCACCATCAGCGTGGCATTGGGCACGTCGACGCCGACCTCGATCACCGTCGTCGCGACCAAGACCGCGATCCGCCCGGACGCGAAGGAGTCCATGACCGCGTCCTTCTCCGGCCCCTTCATCCGGCCGTGGACGACGCCGACCTTGTCGCCGAACCGGAGCTGGAGCAGCCGCGCCCGCTCCTCGGCGGCGGCGAGATCGCTGGCCTCGCTCTCCTCGACGAGCGGGCAGACCCAATAAGCCTGCCGCCCCTGCGCGATATGGCGGCCCAGCCCGTCCACCACCTCGGGCAGGCGCTCGTCGCTGATCACCCGGGTCTCGATCGGCTGGCGGCCCGGCGGCATCTCGTCGAGCCGGCTGACGTCCATCTCGCCATAATGGGTCAGGGTCAGCGTGCGCGGGATCGGCGTCGCGGTCATCACCAGCAGGTGCGGCGGCCGCTCCGCCTTCGCCGCGAGCATCATCCTTTGGGCGACGCCGAAGCGATGCTGCTCGTCCACCACCGCGAGGCCGAGCCTCTTGTAGGCGACATGCTGCTGGAAGATCGCATGGGTGCCGACGAGGATGTGGATGGAGCCATCGGCGAGGCCCATCAGGCAGGCTTCCCGCGCCCTGCCCTTCTCGCGCCCGGTCAGGATGGCGACGTTGATCGGCAGGCCGGCGAGCTGCCGGGAAAGCGTGTCGTAATGCTGGCGGGCGAGGATCTCGGTCGGCGCCAGCAGAGCCGCCTGCGCCCCCGCCTCGACCGCGTTCAGCATCGCCAGCAACGCGACCAGGGTCTTGCCCGAGCCGACATCGCCCTGGAGCAGGCGGAGCATCGGCACCTCCTGCTGCAAATCGCCCTCGATCTCGCGCACCGCCCGCTGCTGCGCGCCGGTCGGGCTATAGGGCAGCTGGAGCCGGTCGCGCAGGCCGCCGTCGCCGCGGAGCGGCAGGCCCTTGCGCCGCCGCGAGGAGGCGCGGACGAGGTTGAGCGCGAGCTGGTTGGCGAAGACCTCGTCATAGGCCAGCCGCTCGCGCGCCTTGGCGGCGGCGGGATCGCGATGCGCGGTCGCCAGCGCCTCGGCCCAGTCCGGCCAGTCCTGCTGCGCCTTCAGGCTCGGCTCGATCCACTCGCCCAGCTCCGGCCGCCGGCCGAGCGCCTGCCCGGCGAGATCGGAGAGACGGTGGTTGGTCAGCCCTTCGGACAAAGGATAGACCGGCTCGCGCTCCGGGATCGCGGCGGCCTCGGCGGGCGGCAGGACATGGTCCGGATGGACCATCTGCAGCTCCTGCCCGTAGCGATCGAGCCGGCCGGACACGATCCTGGTCTCGCCGAGCGGCAGCTGCTTCTTTCCCCAGCCCGGATTGTTGAAATAGGTCAGCGTGACATAGTCGCCGCCTTCGTCCTCGGCATAGATGCGCAAGGGGCCGCGCCCGCTCTGGCGATAGTCGCGCGGGGTGAGCGCGACGGTAATCACCCGCCCCACGTCCGCCACGTCGAGCCGGGCCACGCGCTTGCGGTCGATCCAGCTCGTCGGCACGTGGAAGAGGATGTCGACCACCCGGTCGAGCTTCAGCCGGTGCAGCGGCTTGGCGAGCGCCGGCCCGATGCCCTTCAGCACCTCCACTTCGGCGAACAGGGGATTGAGGACGTCCGGGCGCATGCCCGCACTTTCGCAGGGGGAGGAGCGCCGCGCAACAATCCTCCCCCCGCGGGCTCAGCGCCGCGCGAGATGGGCGATCTGCAGCTCGACCCGCTTCAGTTCGCGCAGCAGGCGGTTGCTCTCCATACGCGGGATCAGCGCCATTTTCAGCATCCCGGCGAAGATCAGCAGAAGCATGGCCGGTAGGCCCCAGCGCAACTGGGTCACCGGATCGGCCGCCGCGAAGAACCGCCACGCCGCCCAGACGCCGGCGATAAACATGACCGCCTGCCAGAACATCATCACCATGCTCATCCAGCCGGTCGGCCCGCGAAACACCCCGAAGGCCTGACTGAAGAAGCCTGGCTCATCGAGCGTGCGGAGCAATTCGCGCTCCTCGGCGTCCAGCGCCTCGTCGATCAGTTCATCCACGTCACGCATCATTCGTCTCCTCCAAGCGCGGCCCGCAATTTGCGGCGCGCGTGCATCAGGCGGGTCTTCACCGTGCCCGCCGGAACGTCGAGAGCGACCGCCACCTCGGCGACGCTCAATTCCTCGAAATGGAACAGGGCGATAGCCGCGCGCTGCTCCTCCGGAAGCGCACGGATCGCGGCGCGCAGCCGGTCATGGTCCCGTGTCGACTCTCCCCCCGCCGCTTCCGGCTCACCCGCCGCCGCCAGCTCCGCCGCGAGGTGCCGGCCGCGCACCGCCGCGCCGACGGACCTGGCGCAGCGTCGCGAGACGATCCGGTAGGCCCAGAGCGGAAAGGCCCGCTCGTCGCGCAGCCCCGACAGGCCACGGGCGATCTCGACCCAACCCTCCTGCACCGCGTCCCGCGCCGCCTCGGCATCGCCAAGCAGGCGCCAGGCATGGGCGAGCAGCTTGCGCTGCCAGCGCCGGGCCAGCGCGTCGAACGCCTTGCGGTCGCCGGTCCGGGCCGCGACCAGCAGATATTCGTCGACGACTCGCGAAACCCTGCCCGACACCCACCGCCCCTTGTCCGTTCACGCAGAGAGGTGGCCCGGAACAGGGAGCCGGTTCAATCGCGTCGTCGATTTTCGGCAAATGCATGGGGTGACGAACGGGAGGCGCGGCACTAAATGCCTCTCCGACCCACCAGCCGACTGGCCCTGAAAAGCCCGTCGGCCAATCGTGCATGGATGCAATGGACCGCGACGCCCGCCTCAAACGCCTGAGATTCCGCGCCTGGCACCGAGGGGTGCGCGAGGCGGACATGCTGGTGGGCGGCTATTTCGACCGCTGGCACGAACGCTGGTCCGACGCGGAGATGGCCTGGTTCGAGGCCCTGCTCGAGGAGCAGGACGTCGACATTCTCGCCTGGGCGATCGGAACCGCCGCCGTGCCCGCGCGCTGGCGGAGCGAGATGATGAACCGCCTCCAGGCTCTCGACTACATCAAGCATCCCTAGGCACATGAGCGACGATCTTCAGAAAATCCTGGCGGCGAAGAAGCCGATCACCCTGGCCGGGGTGCCGGGCGGGTTCATGCCCTGGCTGGCCGCCGATCTCGCGCGGGCGGCGAAGGGCCGCGCCGTGTTCGTCGCGCCGGACGAGGCGGCGATGCGGGCGCTGGCGGACAGCGCCGCCTATTTCGCGCCCGAGCTGGAGGTGCTGACCTTCCCGGCCTGGGACTGCCTGCCCTACGATCGCTCCTCGCCCTCGCTGCGCAGCACGTCGGAACGGCTGGCGACCCTGCATGCGCTGCAGCGCCAGACGGCGAAGCCGCAATTGCTGGTCACCACGGTCAACGCCGCGACGCAGCGCACGCTGACCCCCTTCCGCATCCGCCAGCTCGTGGCGCGGCTGGCGCCGGGCGAGCGGATCGATCTCGAGCGGCTGGCCGCCCTGTTGCAGGCCAACGGCTATGGCCGCACCGAAACGGTGCGCGATCCCGGCGAGTTCGCGGTGCGCGGCGGCCTCGTCGATCTCTTCCCCGCCGGCGAGGAGCAGGCGCTGCGCCTCGATTTCTTCGGCGACGAGATCGAGAGCGTCCGCCGCTTCGATCCCGCCACCCAGCGCACGGTCGACCGGATCGAGGGCTTCACCCTCCTGCCCGCCTCCGAGACCCTGCTCGACGAGGCCAGCGTCAAGCGCTTCCGCGCCGCCTATCGCGAATTGTTCGGCGCCACCGCGACCGGCGACCCGCTCTACCAAGCGGTGTCGGACGGCCGCCGCATCGCCGGCGTCGATCACTGGCTGCCCTTGTTCGAGGAAAGGCTCTCGACCCTGTTCGACCATCTCGGCGACGAGGACGTGATCGTCCGCGACCCCGGCGATGCGGGCGCGGTCGAGGCGCGGTTCGAGGCGATCGCCGATTATCACCAGAATCGCCAGCGCGCGCAGACCAGCGACCCCGGCTCCTACCGCCCGCTCGCGCCCGAGACGCTCTATCTCTCCCGGGAGGAATGGGACGGGCTGGCCGCGGACCGCCCGCTCCACCAGGTCACCCCCTTTCACGAACCGGAAAGCGCGTCCGTCATCGATCTCGGCATGGACGCCGCGCGGGACTTCGCGCCGGAGCGGGCGCAGAACGTCAACGTCTACGAGGCGGTGGTCGAGCATGTCACGGCGCTCCGCCGCGCGAAAAAGAAGGTCGTCCTCGCCTCCTATTCGGGCGGCTCGCGCGAGCGGCTGAAGGGCCTGCTTCACGATCACGGCCTAAGCAAGACCGTCGAGGCCGGCTCCTGGCAGGAAGCGCTCGGCGCGCAGGGCGTGGCCCTGGCCGTCATCCAGCTCGACCACGGCTTTTCCGGCCGCGACATCGCGGTGCTCACCGAGCAGGACATGCTCGGCGACCGGCTCGTCCGCCGCCGCAAGAAGCGCAAGGGCGCCGACGCCTTCCTCTCCGAGCTCGCCACCCTCTCCCCCGGCGATCTCGTCGTCCATGCCGATCACGGCATCGGCCGCTACGAGGGGCTGACCCAGATCCCGGTGCAGAAGGCGCCGCACGATTGCGTCGCGCTCGAATATGCGGGCGGCGACAAGCTCTACGTCCCGGTCGAGAATATCGACATCCTCTCCCGCTACGGCGCGGAGAGCGAGGGCGTGGCGCTGGACCGGCTTGGCGGCGAGGCCTGGCAGCGGCGCAAGAGCCGGATGAAGGAGCGGATCCGCGAGATCGCCGGCGACCTCATCCGCATCGCCGCCGAGCGCGCGCTCCGCCCCGGCGCGGTGGCCGAGCCCGACACCGGCTATGCCGCCTTCGCCGACCGCTTCCCCTATGAGGAGACCGAGGACCAGGACCGCGCCATCGACGACGTGATCGCCGATCTCGCGGCGGGCAAGCCGATGGACCGGCTGGTCTGCGGCGACGTCGGCTTCGGCAAGACCGAGGTGGCGCTGCGGGCGGCCTTCATCGCCGCCATGGCCGGGCAGCAGGTCGCGCTGGTCGCGCCGACCACCCTCCTCGCCCGCCAGCATTTCCAGAATTTCAGGGAGCGCTTCCAGGGCTTCCCGATCGAGCTCGGCCGCCTCTCCCGCCTGGTCCCCGCCGCCGAGGCGAAGGCGACCAAGGAGGGCCTGAAGGCCGGCAAGGTCGACATCGTGATCGGCACCCATGCGGTCCTCTCCAAGACCGTCGAGTTCAAGCAGCTCGGCCTGGTCATCGTCGACGAGGAGCAGCGCTTCGGCGTGGCCCACAAGGAGCGCCTCAAGACCCTGCGCACCGACGTCCACGTCCTGACCCTGACCGCCACGCCCATCCCGCGCACGCTGCAGATGGCGATGTCGGGCCTGCGCGAGCTCTCCGTCATCCAGACCCCGCCCGTCGACCGGCTCGCCGTGCGCACCTATGTCATGCCCTGGGACCCGGTCGTGGTCCGCGAGGCGTTGCTCCGCGAACATTATCGCGGCGGGCAGAGCTTCTTCGTGGTGCCGCGCATCGCCGATCTGCCCGACATCGAGGAGTTCCTGCGCAACGAGGTGCCCGAGGTCCGCTACGTGGTCGCCCACGGCCAGATGGCGCCGACCGAGGTCGAGGAGCGCATGTCCGCCTTCTACGACCGGAAATATGAGGTGCTGGTCTCGACCACGATCGTCGAGAGCGGCCTCGACATCCCCTCGGCCAACACGCTCATCATCCACCGCGCCGACCGTTTCGGCCTCGCCCAGCTCTACCAGCTGCGCGGCCGCGTCGGGCGGGCGAAGACCCGCGCCTACGCCTATTTCACCACGCCGGCGAACCGGCTGCTGACCGAGACTGCGGAGAAGCGCCTGCAGGTGCTGGCCGGCCTCGACAGCCTCGGCGCCGGCTTCCAGCTCGCCACCCACGATCTCGACATTCGCGGCGCCGGCAACCTGCTCGGCGACGAGCAATCCGGCCATATCAAGGAGGTCGGCTTCGAACTCTACCAGTCTATGCTCGAGGAGGCGATCCTCGAGGCCAAGGCGGGCGGGCTGGAGAAGCGCGCCGAGCAATTCTCGCCGCAGATCACGGTCGACGCGCCGATCCTCATCCCCGACGCCTATGTCCCCGATCTTGACCTCAGGATGGGCCTCTACCGGCGCATGAACGAGTTCGAGACGGCGGAGGAGATCGATCCGTTCGCGGCCGAGCTGATCGACCGCTTCGGCACGCTTCCGCCCGAGACCGCGAACCTGCTCAAGGTCATCGAGATCAAGCTGAACGCCCGCAAGGCGATGGTCGCCAAGCTCGACGTCGGCCCGAAGGGCGCCCTGGTCACCTTCCACAACGACCAGTTCCCGGATCTGCCCGGCCTGCTGGCCTATGTGGAGCGCCTGAAGGGCACGGCGAAATTGCGGCCCGACAGCAAGCTGGTCATCACTCGCGCCTGGCCGGACGCGGAGGGGCGGCTCAACGGCGCGCTGCAATTGTCCAAGGGCCTGGCGCGGATCCTGGGCTAGAATCGAATGCGCCAGGTTTGAATCCCACAACCGTTCGGGCTGAGCTTGTCGAAGCCCTCTCCTCCCTTTCGGTTATAAGAAGGAAGGCCCTTCGACAGGCTCAGGGCGAACGGAGAGTGGTCCAACCCCACTTGATCACATTCTAGAAGAGGAAGTCGCCCGCCAGGATCGCGGGCGACGCGACCAGGATGGCGAGGTCGGCCCGGCCGTCGCCGTCCGTATCGCCCTGGATCATCGTCTTGCCGCCGAGCGCCTCGGCGCGGAGCTGGCCGGCCTGCCCCGAAAAGGCTGCGGCGCCGATCCAGGCGAAGGCGTCGTCCGCCCCGGTCCCGCGCACCGCGTCGATCGCGGAGAGATCGATCCGGTCGCTGCCCGAGAGGAAATCGGCGATCGTGTCGGGCAGCAGCTTCTTGCCGTCCGCGCGCAGCCAGCCGGTCTGGGCGTCCCGTTCGGTGAAGGTGAAGACGTCGCCGCCGCCGCCCCCGCTCAGCCGGTTCTGCCCGGCATTGGCGACCAGCACGTCGTCGCCCGCGCCGCCCACCGCATTCTCGATCCGGGCGCCGAAGGCGATCGAGATGTTGCCGGTCAGCTGGCCGGCGTCGCTGAACGCGCCCTCGTGCAGGTCGATCCGCGACGGCGTCGCATAGCCGGACAGGTCGAGCGTGTCGGCGCCGCCCGCGTCCCAGATGGTGAACACCGCATGGGGATGGAGCGCGAGATCGAACACCGCGCGATCCGCCGTCGCGTTGAAGCCGTAGGCCGTATTGCCCGTCCGCGTCGCCAGGTTCGCGCCGTAGAGATGCTGGAGCGAGGCGACGTCGTAGAGCAAAGGCGTCGAGGCCCACATCGTGACGCCGTTCGCCTGGTGGTCCGCGCCGGTCACCGCCGCCGTCCAGTAGGACATGACGGTGTACTGGTTGCTGTCCTGCTGGAAGAGCGCCTGGCTCTCATAGTCCGCGCTGTCGCCATTATAGGTGCCGGGATGGTCCAGCCCCAGCGTGTGGAGCAATTCGTGCATCAGCTTGCGCGGATTGGACTCGCCCGCGCCCCAGCCGCCCTGCTGGTTGGCGCGGTAGAGGTTCACCGCCGAATTGTTGGCGTAAATCTCGCCATAAGGCAGGACCTCGCTGGCCGAGACATAATCCTTGGCGATGCCCCAATAGGGCACGTTGATGTGATTGACGTTGTAGAAGCCGATGCGGTTGTTGGTCTCGCTGCCGGTCAGGCCGTTGTCCGGCACCTCGACGAAGCTCAGATTGGCGACGTCGGCGATCAGCTGCATGTGCCGCGCCAGCGCCTCTCGCTGCGGGGTGCTGAACGCGCTGAAATTGGGGCTCGGCCCCAGATAGCTGTAGGCCTGGGTCAGGAAGGTGTAGGCGATCGGGCCCTGATTGTCCCAGCTTGCGCCCCAGTTGGTGAGCTGGGCGACGATCTGTTCCTTGGTCCAGACAGGCTTCATCGCCACTCCTCCCGAGAGTGCGTGCAGCCCGCCGGCAGCATCGGCCCGTGGCGCGGGAAAAGCAATCGCCTGGACCAGGAGAATATTTCTCTTTTTGCAACAACGATATAGACGTCGAGATTGACGGCAAACCTCATCTTCGAAATCATGCGGCTGATCTGGATCAGCAAATGCGTGGGGAAATGATGAGGATTCGGCCTTGGTGGATCGGCGCGGCCCTGGCGCTGGCGGGGTGCGGCGGTGGCGGCGGCAATGCGTCCGCGAACGCGGCGGGCAACAACGCCGGCGCGGCGGAGGCGAATGCGGCGGCGCCGGCCGCCGCGAACGCCGCCGGCCCCGCCCCGTCCGAGGAGGCGGCGATCATGGCCGCCGCGGGCTTCACCCGCCGGGGCGAGGAATGGCGCAATCCCGGCTGCAGCGACGCCTCTGGCGAGGTCGCCGAGATGCGCGACCTGAACGGCGACGGCCGCCGCGAGGCCCTGGTCCAGACCGACGGGGACCAATGCTACGGCCACAACCAGCGCCAATTGCTGATCTTCACCCAGGCCGGGACCGGCGGCTGGCGGCAGCTCGCCGAATTCCAGCATCGCTTCCTCGGCTATGAATTCCGACCCCGGCCGGGCCTCGCCTGGCCGGACGTGGAGGTGTTCGACGCCATGCTGGCCTCGGGCGACGAGCCCCTGGGCTGCGTCCCCTTCTATCGCTGGAACGGCCGCGACTATGTCGATGGCGGCACCTCAAACAATGGCCGCATCTGCACGCTCGCCGCCGGCGCGCCCAGTGCTGCGGGCGACGCGCCGGCGGCGGCGACCCGGCCGGTGCCGCCGCTGAACGTCGCCGCCGGCTATTATGTCGGCGAGGGAACCCCCTGCTCCGCGCCGATCGAGGCGATCTTCTACGACGGCCGCAGGCTCGCCTATATGGTCGGCGAAACGAGCGGCGCCGAGACGGTGCGGCCGATCGGCCCGGTGCGGCGGCGCGGCGCGTTCTTCGTGTTCGCGGACCACGACATGGCGATCCGTGTGCTCGGCCCGAACCGCATCCAGGCGGAGATCCAGGACACGGGCCCGCCGATGCGGCTCTGCCCGGCGGCGCAAATGCCCGCCGCGATGCGCGTTCGTTAACCGTCGGGCGGTCTCCCAACCTTTCCGCGGGATGAACCGTTCAGCCGGCGGGGTGCGCCGAGCAACCCATGGCTATTTCCTTCAGCCGTCCCCTGTAGGTTGGGCTCAACCGATCCGGGGGGATTCCTGTCGATGTCATCGTTCGTTCCGCGCTTCGTCGTTCGCGCCCTGCTGGCCCTGGGCCTGGCGACCGCCGTCGCGGCGCCCGCCGCCGCCGCTGTGCTGCAGTGCGTGCCTTATGCGCGGGCCCAGTCCGGGATCGAGATCCGCGGCAATGCCGGCACCTGGTGGGCGCAGGCCGAGGGCCGCTACAATCGCGGCAACGAGCCGCGGCTCGGCGCGGTGATGGTGCTGCAGCCCTCGCGCGCCATGCCGATCGGCCATGTCGCCGTCGTCGCCGAGATCGTCGACGAGCGGACCATCTATCTGAACCACGCCAATTGGTCCGGCCCCGGCCGCATCGAGCGCCGCGCCCTCGCCGTGGACGTCTCGGAGAATGGCGACTGGAGCAATGTCCGCGTCTGGTACGCGCCGCAGGGCTCGCTCGGCATCCGCACCAACCCGGTCTTCGGCTTCATCTACAACGAGACCCCGGATGCGGCGCCCGCCGTCACGCCGAGGCTCACCATCGCCGCCGCCGCCACGGCCGCGATCACCTCGGTCGGCGCGCTTCGCTGAACCCGGCTTATTGTTGGATACAAATAGGATTTCGCCTGTCAGGCTCGTTCGCGACTAGCTCCGGCGCGTCGCGGGCTCTTTGAACGTTCGGCCGCTTCGCTCCGCCTGACCGCGCCTCCATTCGTCGCACCTCCGCGCGCACGTACCGGGACCTTTGTCACCTTATCGCCCGGAATGCGGCGTGAATTACGCCTGATTGCTGCCTGATCGCCGGGCCGCGACCAGCGCCGTCAGCGCCGCCGTCGCCACCGGCGGCGCGCAGAGGAAGCCCTGGTAGAGCGTGCAGCCCTCCTGGGCGAGCAGGCTGAGCTGCTCCTCCGTCTCCACGCCCTCCGCGACCACGTCGAGGCCCAGCGACCGCGCCATGTCGATCACGCTGCGCACCACGATCCGGTCCCGCGTCGAGCCGGCAATGTCCTGGCTGATCCGCTTGTCGAGCTTCAGATAATCGAGCGGCAGCGCCTTCAGATAGGCGAGGTTCGAATAGCCGGTGCCGAAATCGTCGATGGCGACGCGAAGCCCGCCCGCGCGCAGCGCCGCGAGCAGGTCGGCGGCGGCGGCGAGATCGTCGATCAGGCCGCCCTCGGTGACCTCGACTGTGAGCCGGCCGGGATCGAAGCCGCTCTCCGCCACCAGCTTCAGGAAGCTCGCCGCGAAGCCGGGGCGGAGCATGTCGGCGGCGGTGATGTTGACCGAAAGGCGCAGGTCCCGGAGCGGCTCCGGCCAGGCGGCGGCCTCCTCGATCGCCTTGCGCTGCACATGGTCGGAGAGCTGGACCAGATAGTCCGAGCCCTCGGCCACGGCGAACAGGGTGCCCGCGCCGAGCTCGCCATAATGGGGATGCATCCAGCGGGCGAGCGCCTCGACGCCGGTGATCTCGCCGGTCGTGACCGAGACCTGCGGCTGGTAGCGCAATTCGATCTCGTCCTGGTCGAGCGCGCGCCTGAGATCCACCTCCAGCCGGTCGCCGCGCTCGGTGGCGCTCTCCGCGCCCTCCTCCAGCACCCGCACCGGCGCGCTGTCCACCTCGCGCGCCTCGGCCAGGGCGGCGCTGGCGCGGCGCAGCAAAGCGGCGGGATCGTCCCCCGCCTGGGCCGCGGCGACGCCGGCCTTGGCGCCCAGGGCGATGACATGGTCGCCCGACGCGAAAGGCCGGCCGATCGCCTCGACCAGCTCGCCGGCGAGGAAGCTGCCCTCGTCCAGGCTGGCGGGCGCGCCGAGCAGGACGGCGAATTCCGCGCCGGCCATGCGCGCGACCAGCCGGCGGCGCCCGTCCGCCTCGACATGGCGCTCGATCCGCCGGGCGGCGGCCTGGAGCACGGCGTCGCCCGTGGTGCGCCCGAAGGCGGCGTTGATCGCGTCGTAGCGGTTCACCGAGAGCAGGAGGGCGACCGGCCCCTCCCCGGCCTGCAATTGCTCGGCGAGCCAGGCCCGCGCCGCCCGGCCGTCGCGCAGGCCGGTCAGCGGATCGCGCCCCGCGGGCAGCCGCTCCGCCGGGGCGATGGTCTCGGCGCGGCCGACGATGCCGCCCCCGCCGCGCACCTGCATATGATGGGCGATCCGCCCCTCGCCCGCCTCGCCGCGATGGGCGAAGGCGGTGGCCTGGCCGGTCTCGAGCAGCCGGTCGACGGCATTGCGGGCGGCGCGGCGGCCGTCCGGGTCGAGCTTGCGGAACAGCTCCATCAGGCTGATCCGCCGCCCGTCATCCTCGCCGAGCCCGGCCTGGCGGGCCAGAGCGGGGCTGAGCTCGACGCTGCGCGAGCCCGGCTGCCACTGCCAGGACGCGCCCTCCCCCTCGTCGCGGCGGCGCGCATCGCCGCCGGCCCGCTCTGCATGGCGGCGGGCGAACAGCAAAGCGTGGAGCAATTGCGGCTCGCTGAACGGGCTGACCAGAAAATGGGTCGCGCCATGCTGGTGGAAGGCGTCGAGCGCCTTGCCGTCCTTGCGCGAGACGAGCACGAGCAGGGCCGCCGCATTGGCCTCGACCGCGTCGGCGATGGCGCGCACCGCCTCCAGCCCCTCGTCCAGCGCGCCGCGCGCGTCGACCAGGGCCACGGAGGCGCCCGAGGCGACGAAGCGCGCCTCCGCATTGGCGCCGCGACGCGCCGCGATCGGCTGCCAGCCCGCGCCCTCGGCGAGCCGGGTCAGCTCGTCGCGGTGGCGGAAGGACAGGATGAAAAGCGGCGCCCCCATGCGCGCGGTCTAACGCGGCCCGCCCGTCGCGCCAATCGCCCCTCGGAACGGACTTCCCGCCTTGGCACATTGACGGCGGCGCATCCGGCCCCCTAGCGTGCGGCCATGTCGGCTCCCGAACGCAAGATGGCCCTGTACGCCTCCAACGCGCCCGCGGCGCAGGAGGCGGAGAAGTATCTGCGCGAGCGCTATGCGTTCGTGCCCGTCGAGGAGGCCGACCTGATTGTCGCCCTGGGCGGCGACGGCTATCTGCTGCACATCCTGCGCGAGCGGCTCAATCTCGGCCAGGTCTGCCCGGTCTTCGGCATGAATCGCGGCACGGTCGGCTTCCTGATGAACGAGTTCCGGCTCGACGGTCTCATGGAGCGGATCGCGCGGGCGAAGAGCTTCACGGTGAAGCCGCTGGAGATGAAGGCGATCACCGACGATGGCGAGACGATCAGCCATCATGCGATCAACGAGGTCTCCCTGCTCCGCGAGACGCGCGAGACGGCGCGGATCGAGATCGCCCTGAACGGCCGGGTGGTGATGCCGGAACTGGTCTGCGACGGCGTGCTGGTGGCGACGCCGGCGGGGTCCACCGCCTATAATCTGTCCGCCGCCGGCCCGATCCTGCCGCTCAACTCCAAATTGCTCGCACTCACCCCGATCAGCCCCTTCCGCCCGCGGCGCTGGCGCGGGGCGCTGATCCCCGACGATCTCAAAATCTCCTTCCGGGTGCTCGATCCGGAGAAGCGGCCGGTCTCGGCGGTGGCCGACCAGATCGAGGTGCGCGACGTCGCCACGGTGGAAGTCTGCGTCGATCCGACCGACGTGCTGACCCTGCTGTTCGACCCGGAACATGCGCTGGACGAGCGGATCACCATGGAGCAGTTCGCGGTCTGAAAATCGGGGGCGACGCAACGGGTTGCGCAATGCGAAAATCCCGTGCTAGAGGCGCGCCCTCACCGTGTTCCCCGGTAGCTCAGCGGTAGAGCATCCGACTGTTAATCGGACGGCCGATGGTTCGAATCCGTCCCGGGGAGCCACTTTCTTCCAGTTTCGAGAGCCACCCCCTTCCGGGGGCCGCGTCGCCTCGGCGGCGCGTCAGAAATCGTCGCGGACGTCCGGCAGGTTGTCGACCTCGGACAGCGCGTCGCCTTCGGTCTCCTCCGCCTGCGCCTGGACGGGCACGTCGACGACGACCGCCTTGGGCGGCAGCGTGGTCCGCGCCGGTGTCGGCGCGGGCACCGGGGCAGGCACGGCCGCGGCCGCGGGCGCCGGCGCGCCTGCTTCGGCATGCGCGGTGGGCGGACCCTTGAGCAGGACGAGGCCGCCGACCGTCAGGATGGTCAGCAGCGAGGCGGCGATGGCGCCGAAGGCGAGCCGGGTCGTCCGGTTCGCGCGCCGCTGCCGTTTCGGCACCGCCCAGCCGGCGGCGACCGAGGTGACGGCGGGCGCGGCGGCCGGAGCCGGCGTCGGTACAGGCAACACGATCGGCGCGGCCGCCACGGGCGCGGCGGCCGGCGATTCGGCTGCGGCTGGCGCCGGGCCGCAGAGCGCGACGAGGCTCGCCTTCGCCTTGCGCCAGCCGGCATGGTCCGCCTCGCCGGTCCAGTCGCCGATCGCGGCATATTGGATCTGGTTGAACGGCAAGGGCGGCGCGCAATCGTCGATCGCGGTCTGGATCAATTTCTTCTGGTTGCGGGCCAGATCGGCCTCCGCGCGCACCCATTCGGACGCCGCCGATTCGACGGACCAGACGACGAGCGTCGCCTTCGCCTCGCCGATCTTCTCGGTGATGACGTCGCCATAGGTCAGATGGGCGGGCAGCTCCTCGTCCCACCAGACGACATAGCCGAGCGCGCCGATCGCCTCCGCGATGCGGCGCACCATGTCCCGGTTGGCGCGGGAATAGGAGATGAAGACGTCGACCATCTCCACCCCCTTAACCGGAATATTTTAACCGAACGTCACCTTTGCCGGCGGCCGCCGAGACCGAGCCGGCGGCATTGCGGCGTGCCGGCGCCGGCGCCCTTGCAGAATTCGTACATCACGCCGGCATTCTCCTGGTTGATCCGCGGATCGGGCCGCGGGCGGCGGTCTTCCGGCCGCGGCCGCGGGCGCGGCTGCTGCTGGCCCGGCGGCTGTGGCTGCGGAGGCTGCTGCTGGCCCGGCCCGGTCGGCACGGGCACGGGCACGGGCGTTGGCACGGGCGCGACCTGATTGCCCGGCGCCGGCGCGGCCTCGTTGCCGGGCTCGGGCGTCAGCGGCGGCACGCCCACCGGCTCGCGCAGCCGGATGCGGGCGCGTTCGACATAGCCGGTCAGGCCGCCGGCGATGCGCACGCGCCACCAGATGCCGTCCTGCTGATAGGTGTTGAACGTCTCGCCGGCGTTGATCCGGGCGACGATCGGCTGGTCCGCGGCCGGGCCGGCGCGGACATTGGCGAACTCGTCGTCGCCCTGCAGCACCGCCTCGCGGGTGAACTGCTCGTCGGCGGAGACGGCGCTGTTCTCCGCCGCGCTGTTCGACTCGTTGCCGCCGGGTCCCGAGGCGCCGCCGCCCCGGTTGAGGAAGGCCATGACGCCGACGCCGGCGATCACCAGCACGGAGAGCACGATCAGGATGATCAGCAGCTTGTTGCCCCCGCCCGAGCGGCGCGGCGGCTGCGTCGGCGTGGGCGGCGGAGGTGGCGGCGGCGGGGCCGGCACGGGCTGCGGGGGCGGCGGCGGAAGCGGCGCGGGCTCCGGCGGCGCCACCGGCACCGGCGGCGGAGGCAGCGGTGGGGCGGGTTCGGGCGGCAAGGGCGGCGGCGGCACCGCCGCGGCGGTCGCGAGCGGCGCGGCGGGCGGGACGGTCGGCGCCGGGGCTGCCGGCGCGGTGCCGGCGAGCGCGGTGAGACTCTCGCGCACCTTCGCCCAGCCCGGATGGTCCGCTTCGCCAGTCCAGTCGGCGAGCGAGACATAATGAAGCTGGTTGAACGGCAAGGGCGGCTCGGCCGCGTCGATCGTCGTCTGGATCAGCTTCTTCTGGTTGCGGGCCATGTCGGCCTCGGCGCGCACCCATTCGGACGCGGCGGCATTGGCTGACCAGACCACGATCGCCGCCTTGGCGCCGCCGACCTTCTGCGAGATCACGTCGCCATAAGCGAGGTGCGGCGGCAGCTGATCGTCCCACCAGACATCATAGCCAAGGGCCTTCACGGCCTCGGCCAGGCGGCGCACGACCTCCTGATTGTCGCGCGAATAGGAAATGAAGACGTCGCTCACCCGGTTTCCCCTTTGCGACCGAGCGTAGCAAAAGCAGGCGGCGGGGAAAACCCGAGGCGGCGCCGGCCCGTCGCAACGCTCCCGAGCGCGCTATTACGCCTTTGAAACGAGATATTTGGCTGGAACTCCGGCCGGCATCGGCGGTTGCCCGGACAAGCAATTTCGCAAGGAGACGAACATGGCCACACGCACCCGTTCGCGCGCCGCTGAGCGCGCTCCGTCCGACGAAACCCGCACCGCCGCCTCCGGCTGGGGCAGCCAGGCGGGCACCCTCGCGCTCGCCGCCGTCGCCGGTGCGGCAGTCGGCCTCGCCGCCACGTTCGGCCGCAAGTTCGTCGTCCAGACCATCGCCGCGCAGGCAGGCGACTGGGACGAGGTGCTGAAGCAGGAGCACCAGCTGGTGCTGGCGCTGTTCGACCAGATCGAGGCGACGACCGACAAGCAGGTCCATGCCCGCATGCACCTGCTCGGCAAGATCAAGAACGCGCTCGCCAAACATGCGCTGGAGGAGGAGAATGCGGTCTATCCGGCGCTGCGCGAGTCCAACAATGCGCATGATGCCGACGCGCTCAACGGCGAGCACGGCTATGTGAAGACCTTCCTCTACGAGCTGGAGAACATGCCCGCGGCCAGCCCCGACTGGCTCGCCAGGGTCCGCACCTTCCGGGCGATGCTCGAGGAGCATATCCGGATGGAGGAGGACGAGGTCTTCCCCGCCCTCAAGGCCGCGATGGACGAGGCCGGCAACGCGAAGCTCAGCGCCGCGATGCTGAAGGAAGGGCTCAAGCTCGCCTGAGCGAGCCGGGGACAGTTACGAATAACTGTCCCCGCGCTTACGCCGCCGCGCCGTGGCAGTGCTTGTACTTGCGGCCCGAGCCGCAAGGGCACGGCGCGTTGCGGCTGGCGGGCGCGACGACCTCGCCGTCCGGCGCCGGATAATCCGGCTGCGGCGCCTGCAGCGGCGGCAGGCGCGACAGGATCGCGCCGGTGCCCGCATCGATGTCGGCGGTGTCGTCGTCGCCGGTGAACGGATCGATATGGGTGGTGAGGAAGGAGGGCAGCACGGGCAACTGCTGCTCCTGCGGCGCGACCTGGGCGCGGGCGAGGATGCCGGTGACGTCCTCGCGGATCACCGCGAGCATGCGCTCGAACATCGCGAACGCCTCGTGCTTATATTCGTCGATCGGCTTCTTCTGGGCGTAGGCGCGCAGGTGGACCACCTGGCGCAGCGCGTCGAGCATCGAGAGATGCTCCTTCCAGTGATGGTCGAGGCTCTGCAGCAGGATCTGCTTCTCGAAATAGATCCAATCCTCCGGATTGACCTTGGCGACCTCGGCCACCTTCTCGTCGATCTGCGCGTCAACGAGCGCCTGCAGGCGCTCGACGAACATCTCCGGCTCGACCTCTTCCTCCTTCACCCAATCCTCGTAAGGCGGCTGCAGGCCGAAGACGCGGTCGGTGCGGTCCTTGAGCCGCTCGATGTCCCACTGCTCGGGATAACTATTGGGCGGAATCGCCTCGCCGACCAAGGCGTTCACCGTCTCCGCGCGCATGTCGGTGACGACCTCGCCGACCGTCGCGGCGTCCATGATGTCGGCGCGCTGCTCGTAGATCACCTTGCGCTGGTCATTCATGACGTCGTCATATTCGACGACCTGCTTGCGGATGTCGTAATTGCGCGCCTCGACCTTCTTCTGCGCGGTCTCGATCGCCTTGGAGATCCAGGGCGAGATGATCGCCTCGCCATCCTCTAGATTCTTGTTGAGCAGGCGAGCGAACATGGTCTGCGAGCCGAAAATGCGCAGCAGGTCGTCGTCGAGCGACAGGTAGAAGCGCGACAGGCCGGGATCGCCCTGGCGGCCGGCGCGGCCGCGCAGCTGGTTGTCGATGCGCCGGCTCTCGTGCCGCTCGGTGCCGAGCACGAACAGGCCGCCCGCCTCCTTCACCTTCTCCTTTTCCTCGGCGACCTCCTGCTTGATCTTCTCGATCGCGGCGTCGCGCTTCGGCCCCGGCTCCATCGTCTTGAGCTCGTCCTCGATGCGGAATTCGACATTGCCGCCGAGCTGGATGTCGGTGCCGCGGCCGGCCATGTTGGTGGCGATGGTGACCGCCTTCAGGCGGCCCGCCTGCGCCACGATATGCGCCTCGCTCTCGTGGAAGCGCGCGTTCAGCACCTCGTGCTTCACCTTCGCCTTCTTGAGATAGTCGGACAGCATTTCCGACTTCTCGATCGAGACGGTGCCGACCAGGATCGGCTGACCGGTCTCCTGCTTCTCCTTGATCGCCTTGACGATGGCGGCGAACTTGTCGCCCATATTCTTGTAGAATTCGTCCTCGTCGTCCTTCCTGCGCACCGGCAGGTTGGTCGGGATGGAGACGACGTTGATCTTGTAGATGTCGTAGAACTCCGCCGCCTCGGTCGCGGCGGTGCCGGTCATGCCGCCGATCTTCGGATACATGCGGAAATAATTTTGGAAGGTGATCGAGGCGAGGGTCTGGTTCTCGGGCTCGATCTCGACGCCCTCCTTGGCCTCCACGGCTTGGTGCAGGCCCTCGGACCAGCGCCGGCCGTCCATCATGCGCCCGGTGAACGGATCGATGATGATGACCTTGTCGTCCTTCACGATATAATCGATGTCGCGCTTGTAGGCGATGTTGGCGCGCAGCGCCTGGTTCAGGTGGTGGACCACCTGCGTGTTCTCGTAATCGTAGAGGTTGGAGCCGATCAGCAGTCCCAGCTCCTCGAGCAGCCGCTCCATCCGTTCGGTGCCGTCCTCGGTCAGCAGGACGCGCTTGTCCTTCTCGTCATACTCGTAATCGTCCGACGGAATCTCCTTCACGATCCGGTCGAGCGACAGATAGAGTTCGGATTTGTCCTCGGTCGGGCCGGAGATGATCAGCGGGGTACGGGCCTCGTCGATGAGGATGGAGTCGACCTCGTCGACAATGGCGAAATTAAAGGGGCGCTGCACCATCTGCACGCGCTCGTACTTCATGTTGTCGCGCAGATAGTCGAAGCCGAGTTCGTTGTTGGTCGCGTAGGTGATGTCGCAGAAATAGGCGGCACGGCGCTCGTGATCGGGCAGGTTCGGGACGATCACGCCGACGGTGAGGCCGAGGAAGCGGTAGATCTGGCCCATCCATTCGGCGTCGCGCTTGGCGAGATAGTCGTTAACGGTGACGACGTGGACGCCCCTGCCCTCCAGCGCGTTCAGATAGACGGCGAGCGTCGCGACCAGGGTCTTGCCCTCGCCGGTGCGCATCTCGGCGATCTCGCCGCGGTGGAGGACGATGCCGCCGATCAGCTGCACGTCATAATGGCGCTGGCCCAGCGTGCGCTTGGCCGCCTCGCGGACGGTGGCGAAGGCCTCGGGGAGGATGTCGTCGAGCGTCTCGCCCGCCTCCAGCCGGTCCTTGAACAGCTGCGTCTGCTCGCGCAGCCCCTCGTCGGTCATCACCTCGAGCTGGCTCTCGAAGCCGTTGACCTTCTCCACGGTCTTGCGGAGCGAGCGGACGTAGCGGTCGTTGGACGACCCGAAAATGGCTTTGGCAAATCCACCGAACATGTTGGGATTCCTGATCTTTATCGAAACGCCCGGCGGTCTGGCCGGAGCGAAGCAAGCTATGGGAGAACGGGGCCCGCGCGGGGCCGAAACGCGCCGGGGCGCGCTTATTCGCGCAGCCGGTCCGTCTCGATCGGCGCGGAGGGAAGCGGCGCGGCGGGCGCCGGGGCGGGAACGGCCTCGGCGGCCTGCTCCGGAATGGCCTGGATCGGACGCAGGGCGGGCACGGCCACCGTCGCCTGCGCGGCAGGCACGGACATGGTCTGCGTGGCCGCCGGCTGATCCAGCCGCGCCTCGGCCGGGCGGGTGCCGGCGAAGGCGCCGGTCACCGCGCTCAGCAGCGCAGACAGGATCATCAGGAATTCCATCGCGCCGTCACATAGTGAGGCACGCGCGCCAGGTCCAGTTATGTCGCGCGCAAAGGTGGGGAAATCAGGACGCGGGTGCCTCGAGATGCGGCGCCAGCAGCGCCTCGATCTTGCGCAGCGGCATATAGCCGTCGAGCCGCGCGAGCTCCTCGCCGTCCCGAAACAGGATGCCCATCGGGAAGGTCTCGACGCCGTAGCGGTCGGCCGTCGCCGGGCTGTCCTCGACGTCGAGCTTCGCCACGACCAGCCGGTCCCGATGCGTCGCGGCGAGCGCGCGCAGCGCCGGCTTCATCAACTGGCAGGGGCCGCACCAGACGGCGCCGAAGGCGACGAGGATGGTGCGGCCGGAGTCGAGCACGTCCCGCTCGAAGGACGCGTCGGTGACGATCCGCACGATGCCCGCGCCCATGCCGGCGCCCCGCCCCCGGTCCGGCCCGTCGGGCTCAGGCGGCCGCGCTCTGCAGCGCCCCCTCGAGCCAGGCCTGGATGCGGCTCTTCGGCTCCGCGCCGACCTTGGTCGCGGCGGGCTGGCCGTTCTTGAACAGGATCATGGTCGGAATGCCGCGCACGCCATATTTGCCCGGCGCCTCGGGATTCTCGTCGATGTTGAGCTTCACGATCTGGACCTTGTCGCCCAGCTCGTTGCTCAGTTCCTCGAGCGCCGGCGCGATCATCCGGCAGGGGCCGCACCATTCCGCCCAGAAATCGACGAGCACCGGCTTGTCGGCGCTCAGCACGTCGGCCTGGAAGGAGGAATCGGTGACGGAAGTGGTGGCCATGCTCTGTCTCCTGAAAGAGGTTGCACCGGATGTAGGATGCACCGCGCCGCTGCTCAACCACCCATGGGGGCATAGGTGTCCAGCAAGGCGTCCGGCAGCGGATGCAGGACGGGCGCGGCGGTGTAGAGCAAAGCCGCCTCGACCGGCCGGTCCGGGAAGATGACGCGCAGGGCCGCACGATAGGCGGCCATCTGCCGCAGGTGCGCCGCGGGGATCGCGTCGAGGCTGGCGGGCGCGTTCCGCCCGGTCTTGAAGTCGGCGACGAGGATGCGGTCGTCCGCGACCAGCAGCCGGTCGACCGTGCCGGAGACCACCGTCCCGCCCGCGACCACGGCCGCGACCGGCGCCTCCGCCAGCGCCTCGGGCGCGAACAGGGCGGCGAAGCGCGGATCGGCGATCAGGGCGCAGGCATCGTCGGCGAGCCCCGCGCGCAGGGCCTCGTCCGCGATGCCCGCCGAATGCTCCAGCCAGCGCAAAGCGAGCGGCCGGCGCATCTCCGCCGCCACGCCGGGAAGCCGCTCGAACAGGGCATGGAGCCACTTGCCGCGCTCGGCGGCGGCGCGCTGGGCCGGGAGCGGCGGCGGATCGGCGACATCGTCCGCGCCGAGCGACGACGGCGCGAGCGGGCGCGGCGGCCGCTCCTCGGCGGGGGCGGGACGATGCAGCCAGGCGGGCAAGGCCGTCTCCCGCCGGACCGGCGCGCGAACGCCGCGGGCCGGGCCCTCGGGCGCGCCGAAGCGCAGCGACCGCTCCCAGAGCGGCGCCTCGCCCCATGCCGCGCCGAGCCCGGCCACGGCCTTCTCGACGGCGGCATACCAGCTCGCCTCGGCCGGACCGCCCCGGTCACGCGAGCCGAGCGCGCCGCCGATATAGAGCCGTTCTTCCGCGCGGGTCAGCGCGACGTAGAGCAGGCGCCAATGCTCCTCCCGGTCGAGCGCGTCCTGTCGCTCCACCTGACTCCGCAGCGGCTCGGCAAGTTCCTCCTTCTTGGGACGGAAGACGGGGATGGTGGGCTCCCCCTCCCCCAGCGACAGGCTGGCCAGCCGCAGCCCCGGATTGCCGGCGCGGTCCGGATCGGCGCAGGCGTCGGCCAGGATCAGCACCGGCGATTGCAGGCCCTTGGCGCCGTGTACGGTCATCACCCGCACGGCATCGGCCGGCGCGGAGGGATCGCGCACGATCTCCACCTCGCCGCGGACGAACCAGTCGAGAAAGGCCTGCAGCGACGCCGCCGCCTGGCCTTCGAAGTCGAGCGCCGAAGAGAGCAATTCCTCGATCGGATCGCGCGCCTCCGCGCCGAGCCGCTCCAGCAATTTGCGGCGCCCGTCGAGCGGGCCGGACAGGATCGTCTCGAAGAACAGATAGGGCGGCGCATAATCCGCCATGGCGAGGATCGCCTGCAGCCCGGCGAGCCGCTCGGCCGGCTGGGTCGCGCGCAGATGCGGCCAGAGCGCGGCCTTGCGTCCGCGGGCCGCCAGATAGAGGTCGTCCTGGCTCCAGCCGAGGAGCGGCGAGACGAGCAGGCCGGCGAGGTTGAGATCGTCGAGCGGCTGCGCGGCGAAGCGGGCGGCGGCGAGCAGGTCCTGTACGGCGAGCGGCGCCGACAGCGAGAGCCGGTCGACGCCGGCCACGGGCACGTCCAGCGCGTGCAGGCGGGCGACGATCAGGCTGGCCAGCTCGCCGCGGCTGCGCAGCAGGATGAGGATGTCCTCGGGCCGGAGCGGCCGCTGCCTGCTCTCCAGCCAGAAGGGCGCGTCCAGCCAGGTCCTGATCTGGCGCGCGATCTTGCCGGCCAATTCGAGCCGGGCAGGGCTGACCCAACCCTCCTCGCCCTCCTCCTCGGCGGTCTCTTCCGAACGCGGCAGCCAGAGCGTGACCGAGCCGGGGCGGCCGGCATGATGGCTTTCGTGCGCATTGGGCGGCGCCGGGAGGCCGAGCGCGCCGTGGCCGAGCTCGGCCATCACCCGGTCCACCACCGCGAGGATCTCGGGCGAGGAGCGGAAGCTGCGGTCCATGCTCAGGTCGAGAAAGTCCTGCTCCGCCGCCTCGGCCTGGCGGGCGAACCAGATGCGGGCGATGTCGAAGTTCTGCGGATCGGTGCCCTGGAAGCCGAAAATGGCCTGTTTGTAGTCGCCGACGGTGAAGATGGTGCGCGGACCGGTCGAGGCCCCTTCCCCCGCGAAATATTCGAGCGCGAGGGCGCGGACGATGTTCCACTGACGCTCGTTCGTGTCCTGTGCCTCGTCGACCAGGATGTGATCGGTCTGGCGGTCCAGCTTGTAGCGGACCCAGTCGCCCATGCCGCGCGTCAGCAGCAATGTCTCCGCCTCGCGGATCAGGTCGTCGAAATCGACGACGCCGGCGGCGCGCTTGGCCGCCGCATATGCCAAGGCATAAGCCTGGCCCACGCGCAGGCCCGCAGCGAGCGGCCCGACCATCGCCGCGGTGCGGCGCAGGAGGAGCAGCCGGCGGCAGCATTCGGCGAGACGCGCGGCATGATCCTCATAATCGGGGGCCGCCTTGAGCAGGCCGGCCGCCGCCTTGCGCGGCTCGCCCGCCTTGGTCAGGACGACGAGCGCAAGCGCCTGCAGCCCGGCCGCGCGTTCGTCGCCGCCACCGGCCAGCCAGGCGGACAGGGCGTCGCAGGCGGTAAGGCCGGTGGCGGTGCCCCAGGCGCGGTTGGCGGCGGCCAGCCGGCGCACGCCGGCGACGTCGAACAGCTCGTCGGCGCACTCGCGGGCGATCGCCGCCTCGATGTCGCCAAGCGGCAGGCCGAACAGATGGCGCAGGCGCGGCTCCACCGCTTCGCGCGAGCCCAGGGCCGCCATCCCCGCCGGAGCGCGGGCGCAAGCGCGCAGGAAGGCCTCCGCCCCGCCCTCGCCCAGGCGCAGGCTGAGCGCCTGCAGGTCGCGGATCAGGCCGTGATCGCCCTCCCGCTCGGCGCCGACGAGCAGTTCGGCGAGCGTGGCGCGGGCGAGCAATTGCTCCTCGCGGCCCTCCAGGGGGCGGAAGCCCGGGACGAGCCCCGCCTCGGAGGGGAAGCCGGCGAGCAGGCTCTGCGCGAAGGCATGGATGGTCTGGATGCGGATGCCGCCGCCGGTCGATTCGAGCACCCGGGCGAACAGGGTCCGCGCCCGGGCCAGGCTGGCGTCGTCCGTCTTCTCGCCCAGGCTGAACAGCTCCTTGCGCAGCGCCGGATCCGGCAGCCTGACCCAATAAGTGAGCCGCTCGTGGATGCGCCCGGCCATCTCCGCCGCGCCGGCCTTGGTGAAGGTCAGGCAGAGGATCGCCGCGGGATCGGCGCCGGACAGAAGCAGGCGCAGCACCCGCGCGGTCAGCACATGCGTCTTCCCCGTCCCGGCCGAGGCCGACAAGGCGGCATGGCCCCGCGGGTGCGAGGCGCTTTTCTGGGCGCCTTCGAGGTGCTGGAGCGGCTTCAGGCGATGGGCCATGGCCTCGTGTCGCTCATGGCCGCGGGCGGCGCAAGCGCGCCGCAATCTCCGCCGCTACGGAAACATTACGGTCTTCACGCTTCGGTGACCTTCGCTTCATAATGTCGGCGAAGAGAAGCACGGACCCAGCGCGCCATGCCGTCAGACGATCGGGCCACGGAGATCTTGCGTTACATCAGTGAGGGCTATGTCCTCATGGATGCCGAGTTCGTCGTGACGGAGATCAATGCGGAGGCGGTCCGTCTCGACGGCAGGCCGGCAAGCGCGCTGGTCGGCCGGACGGCCTGGGACAATTGGCCGCAATACGACGCCCATAGTCCGCTCGGCAGCCTGTGGCTCAGCGTGATGCGCAGCCGCGTGCCGATGCTGATCGAGCAATTGTCGGTCCGCGCCTATCGCGACCCGATCTGGCTGGAGGTGCGCGGCTTCCCCTCGGGCGACGGCATCGCCGTCTTCTACCGCGACATCACCGACCGGAAGCGATCCGAAGAGGAGCTGCGGCGCGCCCAGTCCGAGCTGATCCACGCCTCGCGGATCAGCGCCATGGGGGCGATGGCCTCGACTCTCGCCCATGAGCTCAGCCAGCCGCTCACCTCGGTCTCCAACTATATCGACACGGCCGAGCGGCTGCTGCGGCCGAACCGGGAGGGCGAAATCCGCGAGGCGGGCCGGGCGCTCGGCCTCGCCGGGGCGGCGACGCGCCGGGCGACCGAGATCCTGCGCCGGCTGCGCTCCTTCGTCTCGCGCCGGCAGGTGGAGGCGGAGGTGCACGATCTGCAGGTGGTGATCGCGGACGCCTGCGTGCTGATGCTACCCCATGCGCAGCGCCACGGCGTCGAGATCCATTTCGCGCTGGATCGCTATGCGAAGTGGGTCCGGGTCGACGCGATCCAGATCCAGCAGGTGCTGATCAACCTGGTCCGGAACGCGATCGAGGCGATGGAGGGCTGCGCGCAGAAGCGGGTCACCATCTCCTCGCGGGCGCTTGGCGACGGCAGCATCGAGGTGGCGGTCGCCGATACCGGCCCCGGTCTGGGCGAGGCCGGCGGGGAGGCCCTGTTCACGCCCTTCGTCAGCGGCAAGGCCGAGGGCATGGGCGTGGGCCTGTCAATCAGCCGCACGATCGTCGAGGCGCATGGCGGCGAGATCGGCGCCGAGGGCGCGGCGGCCGGCGGCGCCACCTTCCGCTTCACCCTGCCCCGCGCCGAGGAACCGAACGCCCACGCGGCGTGAGGGCGCCCGGGCTCGGCCGATCGCCGGCGCTCAGAAAATGATCGCGCCCGCGATGAAGCCGATGACCGCGACGAGCCAGTCGCGCGCTTCGAGATTGCGAATGATGTCCATCGGGACCTCCTGCCTTGTGTATTGCCGATATAATACACTAAGGCAGTTGGTTCAAGACCCGCGCGGCGGCGCGAACAGAGGCAGGGATTCGGCGGCGAGCGCGCCTTCCAGCTCCAGCAGTTTCAGCTTGGTGTTCACGCCGCCCGGCGCGGAGAAGCCGCCCATCCAGCCGCCCGCGCCGGTCACCCGGTGACAGGGCACGACGATCGGCCAGGGGTTGCGGCCGAGCGCCTGGCCGACGCGGCGGGACTCGCGAATGTCGCCGAGCGCGGTCGCGATGGCGCCATAGGTCGAGGTCTCGCCGGCGGGGATCGCGCTCGTCTCGCGATAGACCCGCCGTTCGAAATCCCCGACGCCGCTCTCGTCCAGGGCCAAGGTCGCGAAATCGTCCGGCGCGCCGGCGAGGAAGGCGGCGATCCGGGCGATCGCCTCCGCGGCCGCCGGCGTGGGCGGGGCCGGGACCGCGCGGGGAAATCGCTTGGCCAGGCGCCCGCGCGTCGCCGCCTCGCTCGCCTCCGGGAATTGCACGCCGATCAGGCCGAGCTCGCTCCAGATCACGGCGCAGCGGCCGAGGACGGTGTCGAACAGGGCGAATCCGGGCGCTGACATGACCATCACCCTAGCCGATCGGACGGCCGGCGCGCGTCCCGTTTTTTGCCGCGAAAGCTTGGCAGCGGCGCGTGCCGGCGTTTAAGGTCGGACCGGTGTCAACAGACGAGTGAGCATGATGGCCGACGACAACGACGACGAACACCCGACTTCCGCCAGCAGGCCCGCATCGGACAAGACCAAGGACGGCACGCGGAACAAGCGGCTGCTGACCGGCGCGGCGATCGGCATCGGCTCGGCGGCCCTCGTCGCCGCTCTGCTCTACGCCAACCGGCGCCGGAACGACGGGACCTGAAGCGCGCGCGGGCCGGCGCCGAGGCCGGCCCCCAAGGGGCCGTAATTAGTCCCGATCTTCCTTCGCCAGCTTCAGCACCCGCTCGAGCACGGCGGGATGGAGCGGCTGCGTGAACTCGCAGGTGAAGCAATAGCCGTCCACGGCGACGATCCGCGCCGGCCAGCCTTCGAGGCCCGGCAGCACGATCCATAGCAAGGACCCCATGCCGAGGGCGGCGAAGCTGTCGAAGGTCACCGTCCGCGTGGTGATGGCATTGACGTCGATCGACCAGCGCCTGGTGCCCTCGCGCACCCGCGCCGGCAGGTTGAGCTGGATGCCCTCCTCCTGCTCGGGCTCGGGCGGCGGCGGGGCCGCGGGTTCGGGCGCGGCGAGCGGGCTCTCGCGCTTCTTGCGGCGCCGTTCCTTCAGCCAGACCATCAGTTCCTGCCAGCGCAGTTCCGGCAGGAAGGCGATGCCGGCGAGATGATCTTCCGACCAGCGCACCACGCCCGGCTGCGGCGGCAGGCCGTCCAGCGTGATCATCACCCGCTCGTCGGCCTTCAGCCGGAAAGGAACGTCGAGCTTGGCGCCGCCCTGTGAGATGTCCCGGGTGGTCACCAATTCGGTGCCGGCGGCGGTCTCCAGCAGCGCCTGCACGACCAGCTCGACGCGCGGCATCCGGCGGCGCTCGCCGGGCTGGGAAACGATGTCCTGCGCGATCACCGCGAAGACGTCGATCGGCGCGTCGAAGCGCAGGCCCACCTCCTCGCCGCGCTGCCAGGCGATGGTGCCGACCAGTTGCTCGCCGGTCATCAGCTCCAGGTCCAGCCGGTCGCCGGGCGTCACCGGCCCGTCCACCTGGACGATGGCGCCGCCGGCGCTGAGCTTGCGGATCGAGCAGACCTGGCGGATCGAGCCCACGGTGAGCGCGCCGGGCCACAGGCCGACGCTATCGGCGCCGACCGCATCGTCCACCGGCGGCACGTCGCCGGACAGGGAATAGATGGTTTCCACGCGCGCTTTCCTCGCCGATGGGCTGCCCCCGCCACCCGGTGCGTCGTAGTTTCCGCTCGCGGAGGTTTACGATTCCCTAAGCCTGCGGCGAATGGCTTGCAGAAAGGCGCATATTTGCAGCCGCCCGGCGCATCTCTATGGAGGACGGGAATCGCCGTCCCACCCTGGAGCCCTGTTTGCCCGAGATCAATCTCGCCGACATCCTCCCCTTCATCCTGATCGGATTCGCCGCGCAACTGGTCGACGGCGCGCTCGGCATGGCGTTCGGCGTGATCTCCAGCACCTTGCTGATCAGCCTCGGCGTACCGCCGGCGGCGGCCTCGGCGAGCGTCCACGCGGTGGAGGTGTTCACCACCGGCGCGTCGGGCATCAGCCATGTCCTGCACAAGAACGTGAACTGGCGGCTGTTCCGCGGCATCGTCATCCCCGGCGTGATCGGCGGCATATTGGGCGCCTATGTGCTGACCCTCGCGGCCGAAAAGGCGCGGCCCTTCGTGCTCGCCTATCTGGTCTGCATCGGCCTGTATCTGCTCTGGCGCGGGCTCAGGCACGCCCATCAGGAGAAGAAGCCGCGCATCGTCGGCCCGCTCGGCTTCGTCGGCGGCTTTCTCGACGCGGCGGGCGGCGGCGGCTGGGGGCCGATCGTGACCTCCAACCTGCTCGTCCAGGGCGTTCACCCCAGGAAGGTGATCGGCACGGTGAACACCGCCGAATTCTTCCTCTCCGTGACCATCTCGGCGACCTTCATCGTCACGCTCGGCGCCGAGACCTTCACGCTGGCCATGGTCGGCCTGCTGCTCGGCGGCCTGGCGGCGGCGCCGCTCGGCGGCTTCGCGGCGAAAAGGATCCCGGCGCGCGGCCTGCTGATCCTGGTCGGCATCGTGCTGGTCCTGACCAGCGCCTATGGCGTCTACACCTCGCTCCGGGGCGCTTGAGCCTCAGCCGTCGCGGCCATACCATTCGTCGAGCCGCATCAGCTGGTCGTAATCGCCATAAGGCGCATATTCCGGGTGCAGCTTGGCGGTGAAGGGCTCCGATCCAGTCAGCCAACTCTGGGCCGCGGCGGTGAAATGGGCGGCGGCGAGCGCGGTGAATTCCGCCGCGTCCAGCCCGTTGCGGCCGCCGATCGGGCTCGCGACATAGCCGCGCTGCCCGGCCCGCTCGCCCGACGGCGCCCGCGCCAGCGACCAATATTCGAAACAGGCGGCGGCGCCCGCGACGCCCTTGAACCCGCCCTGTTCGGCGATCAGGCCGAGCAGGCCCAATTGCAGCGAATAGCCGGCGCCGACCGCCTTCTTCTGCGGCGGCTGCCCGGTCTTGTAGTCGACGATGGCGAGGCCGCCATCGGCCATCAGGTCGATCCGGTCGAACTTGCCGCCCAGCCGCACCCCGGCCAGGTCGATCGCGCCCCAGAGTTCGGCGGCGAGCGGGCGGCGGCCCTCCTTCTGATTGGCCTCGACCTGATCGGCGATGAAGTCGATCGCCTCGCTGAGCAGAGGCTGCCAGAGCGCGCGCATCAACGGGTGGGCGGCCTGCGCCTCCAGCAGGGCGTCGGCGCGGGCGCGCAGCTTCGCCGGATCGCAATCATCCTCCTTCATCCAGGCTTCGAGCACGGCGTGGACCGCGCTGCCCCGCCAGGCGGCGGTCGGATCGGCGTCGACCGGATCGAGCGCCATCAGGTTCAGCAGCTTCCGGGCGTAGAAGGCATAGGGATCGGCCTTCAGCCGATCGACCTCGGTGACCGAGATGGTGCGCGGCCGCTCTTCCGGCGCGGGCGACGGCGCCGGCCGCCTCGCGGGCCTGTAGTCCACCGGCCGGTCGATCGCCTGCGCCCATTTGCGCAGCTCGGGCCGGCGGGTCAGGCCGCCGGTCATCGCCTCCAGCCTGAGCCAGAAGCGCGAGGCGATGGCCGGGGCGCGCGCGTCGCGGCGGGCGCGGGTGACGAGCACGCGCGGCGCCCCGAGCGCGCTTGCGAAATCGTGCGCGGCAAGCCCGATGCGCCGCTCCAGCGACGGCAGGCCGAGCTCGGCGCGCAGCCGCGGCGCCAGCCAGGGATCGGGCGCGGGCAAAGCCGGCCAGGTGCCCTCGTTGAGTCCGCCGAGGACGAGCAGGTCCGCATGCTGCAGCCGGGCCTCGAGCAGGCCCCAGATGAACAGGCGCGGATGCTGGCCGAAGGGCGGCCGCACCGCCTCGGCGCCGAGCAGATGGTCGAGCAAGGCCGGCAGCTCGAGCGCGCTCATCCGCGCGGGGCCCTCCGCCGCCGCCTGCTCATGCTCGGCGAGCAGCAGCGCCGCCGCGCGGCCCGCCGCCCCGGCCCAGGCGGCGTCGCCGGCGAGCGCGGTCGCGGCG
This sequence comes from Allosphingosinicella sp., assembly GCA_035502235.1. Classification (GTDB taxonomy): domain Bacteria; phylum Pseudomonadota; class Alphaproteobacteria; order Sphingomonadales; family Sphingomonadaceae; genus Allosphingosinicella. The sequence goes on along the minus strand of DATJUQ010000045.1, from coordinate 618 downwards.
TCGCGGACCGCGCCGAGCAGGCCGGCAAGGCCGGTCTCGCCTTCCGCCGCGCGTTCGAGCGGACGCAAGAGGGGTGCGACGTCGGCCCACCAGCCCGCAGCGTCGGCGCGCAGGTCGCGGTCCCTTTCGTCTCCACCGGCGAGAAGGGCGGCGATGCCGTCCAGCCCCGCCGCCGGGCGCGGGCCGCGCAGCATCCGGTCGAGCAGCCGGGCACCGTCCAGCCAGCCCAGCCGGTCGCCGGCCGCCATGACCAGGGGATGTTTGAGCAAAGCGAGCAGGGCCACGGGCGCGAACCGCTCCGCCGCGGCATGGGCGGCGGCGAGCAGCAAGGTCCCGGGCGGCGTCTGCGACAGCGGCCGGCCGGCCGAATCGTCCGCCTCGATGCCCCAGCGGCGAAGATGGGCGGAGACCCGGCGGGCGAGGTTGCGGTCCGGCGTCACCAAAGCGGCGGTCCGCCCCGGCTCCTCCAGCGCCTCGCGCAGCGCCAGCGCGATCGCCTGCGCCTCGGCGGCGGGATCCGCGAGCTCCAGCGCGCGTACCCCGGTCAGCCGCCGCTCGGCGGGCGCCAGTTTCTGCCATTTGCCGGTGAAGGCGGGCGGCGCCATGGCATGGGCGATG